>JAJCYY010000020.1 GCA_029262735.1 Chloroflexota bacterium
TACGAATCACCGGCGGCGAACCGCTCGTCCGTGCGCAGCTCCCAGTTCTCATCAAGCGCCTCACCGCAATAGACGGCGTCGAGGACATAGCGCTCACCACGAACGGCTTCCTGCTTTCGAAGATGGCCGCTGACCTGAAAGAGGCCGGCCTGACCCGCATTACCGTAAGCCTCGACACCCTGGACGAAGAGATATCGAAGCAAATGAACGGGCGTCCATACGGCCCGGAACGCACCCTTGCAGGCATCGACGAGGCGGCACGAGTCGGTCTCGCACCAGTCAAGATCGACACCGTTGTCCAGCGAGGCATCAACGACCACACGCTCGTCGACACTGCCCGCTACTTCAAGGAAAAGGGCCACATAGTCCGCTTCATCGAGTTCATGGACGTGGGTAATCGAAACGGATGGAAGCTCGATCAGGTCGTCACCGCCAGGGAGATCATTGAGACGATCGGGGCCGAATTTCCGTTGGAGCCAGTCGACCCGAACTACTACGGTGAGGTTGCCACTCGATATCGATACAAGGATGGCTCCGGCGAGATCGGTGTGATCGCATCGGTCTCGATGCCGTTCTGCGGCGACTGCACGCGAGCGCGCCTCACAACAGATGGTCGGCTCGTGACCTGCCTTTTTGCGAGCGGCGGCAAGGACTTGAAGAGCCTGTTGCGGGGTGACGCGACTGATGAAGAGATCACTGAGGCCGTAACCGGCATATGGGCCAACCGCTCAGACCGCTACTCTGAACTGCGCGAATCGAACACAGAGTGGACAGGCAGTGGAGATCGCAACGGAAAACCCGGCCCCGGAAAAAAAGGCGCTGGCGCCAAAAAAATCGAGATGTACCAGATTGGCGGCTAGTTCGTCGTCACCAGTTACCGTCCAGATACCGACTAGATACCCAGAGGAACCGTGTGAGCTCTGAAACAACTGTCCACGCCTACTCAGACGGCTCGGCCATTGGCAACCCCGGACCGGGCGGCTACGGTGCACTGCTTATCTGGGGCGGGCAGGAAAAGGAATTCGCCGCCGGGTTCCGCAACACCACGAACAACCGTATGGAACTGCTCGGAGCCATCGTGGCGCTGGAGTCACTTAAACGGCCTTCACGGGTGATCCTCAGCACCGATTCGCAGTACGTCGTCAACGGCATCGAAAAGGGCTGGGCCAAAAAATGGCGGTCCAATGGGTGGCGTCGCAACAAGAAAGAGATGGCGCTAAACCCTGACCTGTGGGAACGGCTCCTCAACGCTGTCGAGAAACACCGGGTAACGTTCGAATGGGTGCGAGGCCATTCTGGCCATGCGGAGAACGAACGGTGCGATGTGCTGGCGAACACCGCTGCAAGAACCGACGCCGTGTTATTGGACGAACATTTCGAGAAGACGCAAAAGGCTGCGGCGCAGGGCTGAATCATCCATGACCGAAGCGAAAAAGCTGTCACATATCGATGAATCCGGCGAAGCCCGCATGGTGGATGTCGGCGGCAAGAACGTGACGGAACGCGTCGCCGTTGCAAAGGGCCGCGTGCTGATGAGGAGGGAAACCCTCCAGCTAATCCGAGAGGGCGGCTTCGAGAAAGGTGATGTGCTCGGCGTTGCGAGGCTTGCGGGCGTAATGGCCGCTAAACGCACGGCCGACTTGATCCCGCTATGCCACCCAATTCCACTGACTCAGGTGACGGTCGACCTTGCCGAACTCGGTTCCGGCGATGGCATTGAGGTTACAGCGACGGCTCGGGCGGCCTGGAAAACAGGCGTCGAGATGGAGGCGCTGACCGCCGCAACCGTGGCGGGGCTTACGGTGTACGACATGTGCAAAGCGGTAGATCGCGGCATGCAGATCGATGCTGTGAGAGTAGTCAAGAAGAGCGGCGGAAAGAGCGGCGACTTCACAGCCCCGTAGGCCGCGTGCGGCGTTTTCCGGTGTGTCACCAGTTGCCGTCAAATATAAAAGTGGCTATGCCACTCACCCTTCGTCCTGAGCGGGTGTGACGGATCTGACGGGGTGGGGCGACACGGCTTGAGCCGCTCAATACCTGAGCAAACAGCCGCCGATACTGTCATCCCGACCGCGGGGTACCCGCAAGCGCGTACCCCGCGGTCGGGATGACACGACGAAAACGCGGCTATGCCGCCGCTGGTACGTTTTCGCGTTGACCACGCCAAGCCCACATCGCTACTATTGAAATCTGAGGAACGCGCCGGTTGCCGCGTCCTTTCTGATGGCGATGTAGCTCAGTTGGTTAGAGCGAACGCTTCATAAGCGTTAGGTCGGAGGTTCAAGTCCTCTCATCGCCACCATTTCTCTTTCAACACCTCGATCTGATCAAAATTCTTGACCGCCGTTCTCTATGGAGTAGATGAATGAAGTGGCAGGCGGTCCTGTTCGACCTCGACGACACCTTGTACTCAAGGGCCGAAACGTTTCGCAAAGTCGCTCAACGGTTTGTTGATGTCCACGTTGGACCGGATACCGCGGAGCCTGTAACCGCGATCGTGGAAAAACTCGTTAGATGGGACGAATTAGAACCTCGCAATGCAACTTCGCAAGAAGCGCGTCAATCTCTGATGGACCGTATTAAGCGCGAATATCCGTCGATCACTTCCTCGATTGACCAGTTGATCGCCTGGTATCGGGAAGAGATGATCGAGAATCTCGCTCCAGATCCCGCTCTCGAACCGGTCCTCAGAAGACTTGACGAAGCGCAAGTTCCGTGGGGTGTGATCACAAACGGAGACCGGTTTCAGCTAAGGAAGATTTCGTCTCTTGGTCTGGATGGCCGCCCTGAGCAGGTCATCCTTTCGGATGTTGAGGGCTGGCGAAAACCGGATATCCGGCTCTTCAATCTGGCACTCGAAAGAATGGGAATCGAAGATCCAAAAAGGGTTCTCATGATTGGCGACAATCCGGTAGCTGACATTCAGGGAGCGATAGAAGCAGGAATGGAAACGGCCTGGATGCGCCTCGAACGTTCGTGGAACCAGACCGGGTATCAGCCTGGTATCCAACTCAATAATCTCTCCGATCTGCTAGATCACCTCGATTAGACTGGTGAATCAATCGAGCCACGATCACCAGCACACGCATCTGTACGTAGATATCGATGACACCTTGATCCTGTATCAGCGTGGCGGCGTTAATCCGTACGGCTTTCTAGAAAATATCGAATGGGATCTGAATACGGACCTTGTCGATGCCATTCAGGTGTGGGCCGATGCCAACAACGCGATCGTTCGCCTCTGGTCAGGTGGCGGAGCGAAGTACGCCAATCACGTCTATCAACAGGTCAAGGCGCAAATACCTTTTAACGTCGATTCGTTCAATAGTAAATTCAATCTCTCCTCGCACGACTCGTCTTGCGAAGAACAAAACGTCTCCGCATTTATCGACGACGACGTTCCGTGGATCACTGATGGTCTCGATAACGCAAGACTGGCGTGGGGGCTTAAAAACCACATCCGAGTGTTTGAACCCCAACAGTTCAGCGACTGCGTTCGCTCCGGGGACACCAGGTTGTAGAACTTCACCTTGAACCCGGTCCCAACTTCTCGCCATCCCGCGACCAAAACCCACCTTGCGCCATGCCCTGTATCTGCGGGTACAATTGATCGCTCGGGCGGTTAGCTCAGCTGGTTAGAGCGCTTGCTTCACACGCAAGAGGTCGAGGGTTCGAGTCCCCCATCGCCCACCAGTTAACCTGCCTGCGGAGACCGCAAACTCCGGGAACGGCAGTAACTGGAGTTGACATGCCGAGGTGGCGAAACGGTAGACGCGCTACGTTCAGGGCGTAGTGTCCTTACGGACGTGAGAGTTCGAATCTCTCCCTCGGCACCACCACATATTTCGGCGCTTGTAGCTCAGCTGGATAGAGCGCAGCCCTGCGAAGGCTGAGGTCGTGGGTTCGAATCCCGCCAAGCGCACCATCTTATTCGTAAATTAGTAGCGGAGCACGCGTTATCGCGTACCCCGCTTTGATATTCAGAGTTGGCTCTGCCGTGTGCTTGCCAGACAGACTCGTGCAGCCGAACCCAGACTCGTGCAGCCAGCCAGGTCGGACTGGCCAACCGCTCATTCCTCAGTCTCGTGTCAGGCAGGAGCTACTACCCGGCATGTCGACCTAAGCATTGAATAGCGGTTGCGCTAGTTCGAGTTGCTATGTGACGAGTATTAGACCGCTTTTCTCTCTTGAATTGAGTTGATTGCGACATGCCGAATAGGTGGGCGTACTAGTAAGCACCAGCGGCGAATTCAGACGATCTGGTAACCCGCAGGTAACCTTCTGGAACGCATATTTTTTCGAATCGGCGCCACCACCAATTCCATCGCTTCTGCCATCCCGGGTTACATCAGGGTCACAGGATTTAGACCGATAGTTGGGTAAGTTCATTTCTCCTGTAGAATCCAACACGGCTGAAAATACTTGTCGCGACAAGGTAAACTGCCCGTCCTGATCGAACGGGCGCGCTGCAAGGTATGGTCCGCCACCCTCTCTCAAAGGGGCGCATGAGAAGGGCGTTCGTTAGCGAACGAAATCCAGTCGATGACGAGGCTCGTACCAGCCAGCGTGCCAGTACGCCGGTTGGACTGACAGCCTTTAGCGGGCGATTAGCTCAGTTGGCTAGAGCACCTGCCTTACAAGCAGGGGGTCGCAGGTTCGAGTCCTGCATCGCCCACCATGTTCGATGAAGTAATAGATGCACGGCCAACATGCGTGGCCAATCAGGGGGGGATGTGACTCTTTCCGTAGAGCCGACCAAGCTGGCTGAAAAACTTGTCGAAAATATAAGCAACGTCATAGTTGGCAAGCGTGAAGCCATCGAGCTTTCGCTTGTTGCCCTGTTTTCGCGCGGACACATCCTGATAGAAGACGTGCCAGGCGTCGGCAAAACGATGTTGGCACGCTCTATCGCTGTAACAACCGGATGCGATTACCGAAGGCTTCAGTTCACTCCCGACCTTCTGCCAAGTGACGTCACAGGCGCTTCGATCTTCAACCAGAAGACCGAGAACTTCGAATTTCGCCCGGGTCCGATCATGGCGCAGGTTGTGCTTGCAGATGAAGTAAACCGAGCAACGCCAAAGACCCAGTCAGCACTGCTCGAAGCCATGGGCGAACGCCAGGTGACCGTTGAAGGCGTGACCCACGTGCTGCCAGAGCCGTTCATGGTCATGGCAACACAGAACCCCATTGAATACGAAGGAACGTTCCCGCTGCCTGAAGCGCAGCTAGACCGCTTCTTCATGCGAATATCTCTCGGCTACCCTTCCCGTGACGAAGAAGTGGCGATCATGGACCGCCGCGAGACCGGTGATCCGATCGATCAGATCGAGGCCGCCTGCACGCCCGAAGACATCCTGCAAATTCAGAAGCAGGCTGATGATGTCTACATCAATGAGCTTGTTAAGCAGTACATCGTGGATCTTGCAAACGCCACCAGGGACCACCGCGAAGCAGCACTGGGCGTCTCTCCTCGCGCTTCTCTGAACCTGATGAAGGGCGCCAAGGCGATGGCAATGGTCCGCGATCGGGACTTTGTTACGCCTGACGATGTAAAAGCGATCGCTGTGCCGGTCATGGCACACCGCGTGCTACTTTCTCCCTCAGCCCGCATGCGCGGCGTAACCCAGGCAACTGTAGTCGAGGAGATCCTCGGCGCAGTTCCGGTTCCTGGCGGCGGCGGCGGACGGCAACCCGTCTAGGCAAACTTTGATCCGCCTGGGACAGCGGTACGAACAACTGCAGGAATAATGAATTACGAAGTGGCCGGTACGGGGCCAACCGGTACTTAGAACCACTACGGATAGCGAATGCTGCGTCAGCGATCACACGGCTATACACAGGGCAGGACGGGCCTTAACGCTACACCCGCGCAAGCTGGACAGGGCTCGGATACTAATCGCCGCGGTGGTAGAGCCATCAGGAACCTCAGGCGCAGGCCAGTGCTGTACGCAATCCTGTCCCTGATGGTGCTCCTGTTCCTCAGCTCAATGGCAACGGGCTTCGACCTCGCCGTAAAGCTCAATTACATTCTCGTCCTGCTGATCGCCGTCTCATGGATATGGTCACGAGCGGGCGCTAGTCAACTGGACGCAGAGGTCAGAAGACCTTCTGGGCCGTTTTCAGTTGGCGATACCGTTACAGAGCAGATCACAATCTACAACCGCGGTCGCACGCCGAAGGCGTGGGTCGAGGTTGAGGACAACACCAGCCTGCCGGGCGTCAGCTTCAGCCATGTAACTCCCCTCGGCATCATGGTCCCGTTCAGTGTCGTTGAATCGCAAGCGCGTCTCACAAAGCGCGGCGAATTCACTCTCGGTCCCCTTGTCGTCCGCGTCGCAGACCCTTTCTCCTTGTTCCCGAGAGAGATCGAGTTCGAGGGAGCGGAGAAGGCTCTCGTCTACCCACAAATTGTCGAATTGCCAGACTTCGCAGCGCCTAACCCTCACCTTGTTGGCGAACACTCCAGACGGCACCGCGCCAATGTCGTCAGCACAGATGTCGCATCCGTCAGAGAGTACGCGGCAGGTGACAGCATCAGCCGAATCCACTGGCTAACAACCGCACGCACCGGACGCCTGATGGTCAAGCAGTTCGACCAGGGCTCGTCCAGCCACCTCTGGGTCGTTTTCGATCAACATATAGAGGCACAGGCCGGTGAAGGCGAAGAATCAACGGATGAGTACGGCGCAACGCTGGCTGCATCAGTCGTAGACCGCTACGGCCGAGGCTTCCTGCCCGTCGGCTACACAGCGCATGGCAGCGAATCGCTTGTCTCACCGCCTGACCAGTCAGCTGCTCACCGTGAAAGCGTCATGCGTCATATCGCAGCCAGCCGGCCTGTAGGCGACACACCTCTGCTCAACGTGCTTGTTGATCTCGAACGAGAGTTCAGCCAGGCAACATCACTTGTCGTAATCACCGCATCCGGTGACGGCGAATGGGTCGAAGCGCTGGCAGGCTTGCAACGCCGTGGAGTGAAGGTCAGCACGGTTGTGATGGACCGTGCGTCATTCGGCGGCGTGGACAATTCATTTGCAGTCGAACGGCTAGTCGGCACAGGAATACGCACATTCAGGGTGCAGCGGGGCGACTCACTCGGCAGGGCGCTGAGCACGCCCGTCGGCTGGGACACTCACGCTCCGAGAAAACCGGAAACATCGTTAGCGCCTGAGATACAGGGCGATGCTTCGTCAGCCACGCCCGCACCGGTCACTGACGAAACATCTGCATCGCTGTTCCAGCGAACGCCACCTACAACAGAGGTGGCCGATTGAGTACCGCAGCACCGACGCTTGGGCCTATTGGGCCACAGGGACCACCACCTCGCTCCATCGACGCGATGGACCGTCAGCGCAGCTGGCCGTCTATACCGTTCGAAGAGTTCATCAAGCGCGTGCCGGTCGAAGACTGGATCACATTCGCGCTGCTAGGCGTCATGCTCGTGGCGGTTGGATGGTCAGTTCAACTCGCAAAATGGGGCGACCTTCCCGTAATTATTCCAACGCTCATGATGGGCTGGATAGCCGGGTTCATAGCATCTCGAAACCGCCTCCCACTGGCGGTCAACTTCGGGATCGCGCTCGTCATCGGGTTTGGCATCGTCATGTGGCAGGGCTCGATTCCCGCCGACGGCTCAAACATTGCAGACCGCTCCCGCGATGCATGGGAACGTTTCTGGCTGTGGATCAACGTCGCGCAGGATGGTGGCATCAGTAACGACTCAGTCCCGTTCTCCCTGATGTTCATGACCGCATCCTGGGTCACCGCGTTCACCGTCACCATACTCACATACCGAGTGCGCAACCCGTGGACGCCAGTCGTTCTGCTGGCAGTCGGTTTGATGAGCAACCTGAGTTTCCGGCCAGGGCTGCACGAACAGACCTTCTACATCTTCATAATCGCCTCAATCGCCCTCTTCGCGCACCTGACCGCAGTGCGAAGGATGGACCGATGGACCCGGCGCAACATCCGCTTCCCGGCCACGCTCGCATGGCTCAGCATGTTCGACGGCCTGCTGTTCGGTGTAGTCATCGTGATATTGGTCGTCCTGCTGCCGGTAATCGAGCCGCGATCAGGCACACTCGACAATGCATGGGAGATTCTCAAGGCACCAATAGACGCCCTCGAGGACCCGGCAAACCGTTTGCTCTCGGGTGTGAAGGCCAAAGAGGGCGGCGCAGGGCTTTCTCTTCCGGACGAAGTGCTGACATTCAGAGGTCCGATCGAGCTGACAGACGAGCCGCTGGCATGGGTGACGTCACGCTACGCTACGATGCTGCCCGGCCGCGTTTACGACGAATATGCATCGACTGGCTGGCTGTCGAATCCGCAGGTAACGCGCTCAGTTATCGCCCGAGACGAGCTTGTCCCGGTTCCGCAGGATGAGGGCAGAGAGCGAATTGAGCAGCTGATTCAGCCGCTAGTCGACACGAACCTGTTACTCCCAGCTGGTGGCGTGTTTAGCGTCGACAGGGACTCAGAGGTCGAGTATCTGCAGCCAGCCTCGTACCGAATCCCACTTTCAGGAGCCGTCGGCTCACTGGCGGATGTGCCCGAAGATGTGCGTCAACTGGCATTCGACACTCGGTTCCAGCTAAGAGATATGGCCGCAAGCGTGCCGAATGCAGGCGACGTAACCCTAAACAATCAGCCGCTGATGACCGAGTCACAGGTCCTTGAAGCCCTGCTGGGCCATGTTCCCGAAGAGCTTGAGATCAGGCTAGGCAAGAACAACTCAGACCTGATCACCGCATTGGACGTGACCCGAATCGGCCCCG
>JAJCYY010000021.1 GCA_029262735.1 Chloroflexota bacterium
AGCTTGCGATCGATCTTCAGGACAGGTTCATCGAATACGTGGAGAAGACGCTCCACTGGCTCGACTACTTCGTGATGGACCCGAGATGGCTCAATCTGACAGCGGTCAACTACGCGGCAAACGCGGCACGTGAGGCAGCAAGCGAAGTGCGGCAGGCAAGAACGAGGTTTGAGGAAGAGTACGAACTGACCCGAGACGATCTCGCTGCCAATCCCATGAAGAGTGCCACCAGCACTGAACAGACCGCAGCGCCTCCGGTCGCTCGTTTGACCGAATCCGAGCCCGAACACGAACGCGAGACAGACGTGGCCTGAGATTCGATGGCCTCATGGTCACCGAGCCGTTCCGCCGCGCTAGCTTCGCTGCAATTCCCGTCATACTCTGGAATCGACGCCGCTCAATGGCGAGAACTGCGTCACCTCGCTCATCAGCACGCCGCCAGTCAGTACGACAATGACCTATGTTGAGGTCGCAGTCGATTTCCCGGACGACCGCGCCCGAACCTTCACATACTCAGTACCGGAGAGCATGACTGCCATTCCGGGCGACATGGTGTGGGTCCCGTTCGGCACGCAGCTGCTGCAAGGAGTCGTGTTCGGTGTCAGCAAGATACAGCCAGACCCGGAGGTCGAGGCAAGGTCACTAACCTCTGTCGTCGAAAACGGCCCGTTCCTGGACCGTCCGCATCTTCGTCTCGCCCGCTGGATTGCCACTTACTACAGGACCACGCTGTTCATCGCCTGCTCGCTCATGCTGCCGCCTGGATCGCGCACTCGTCTACGCACCTGGATCAGGCGGGAGCCCGACAATTTCCCTGCCAACATCACCCTCGGTCGTGAACTCAGACCGCACGAGAAACGTGTGCTCGACTCACTCGCCGATGGCGAGTGGCAGCGAAAAGACAGAGTCGCCAGGAAACTCGGGCGCAGCGGCACAACGACGGTTGACCGCCTGCTCAGACGCCGCATCGTTGAATCCCGGCACGAATGGGAGCAGCCTCGAATCCGCGCAGCCTACTTGAACGTGGTCGCTCTAACAATTTCTGATAGCGAAGCAGCCGCCCTTGTTAGCGAGTTCACAGATACGCGCTCACACAGGAGAGCCGACCTCGTCAGTTACTTGTCAACGTCGAAGTCGCCGCAACCGAGGCCGGCACTAACAAAACGGTTCGGCCAGAGCGCGGTCAAGTGGGCTGTTGACTCAGGCATTGCAGAGGTCCAAAAACAGCGCGTCCAGCGTGACCCCCTTTCTGACTACGTGGTTCAGCAACAGTTCCCGTTCGACCCGACACCCGCGCAGGCCGGGGCAATCAAGGCGATAACAGACGCCATCGACGCAGCGAAGTCACCACCAAGCCGCTTTTTGCTCTACGGCGTCACAGGCTCCGGGAAGACCGAGGTCTATTTGCAGGCGGCCGCTCAGTGCCTGCGCGCCGGTAAAAAGGTCCTGGTGCTGGTACCGGAAATTGCTCTAACGCCCCAGACTTTACAGCGCTTCGCCTCCCGTTTCCCAGGCCGTGTAGCCCTGCTTCACTCCGGCCTCTCCAACGGCGAGCGGTTCGACCAGTGGTGGGGAGTTCGAGAAGGCCGATATGACGTCGTGCTCGGCTCTCGCGGTGCAGTGTTCGCGCCTATCTCCGATCTCGGACTTATCGTCATCGACGAAGAGCACGAGTGGACCTACAAGCAGCAGGACCAGACACCTCGCTATCACGCCCGCGATGCGGCGGAGCTGCTTGCGTTGGAGACAGGGGCATCGCTGGTCCTCGGCAGCGCAACGCCATCAATCACAACGTTCCGACGCGCCGAACGCGGCGAGTTCCACCTGCTGCGCTTACCAGACAGGCCACAGCAGATAACCGGCCTCGTGACGGAAGCCACGCAAGACGGACGCGCCGCGGTCCGCGTTGTGGACATGAAGGAGGAGCTGCGGGACCGGCACACCGAACTCCTGTCCCGACCGTTACTTGCAGCGATGCGCAGAACCCTGGCCAACGGCGACAAGGTGATCCTCTACCTGAACCGTCGCGGCACCGCAGGGTTTGTCCAGTGCGCCAGTTGTGGCGTAATGCGCAACTGCCGCCGGTGTGACAACACGCTCACTCACCACGCGGCAACGGACCGTCGCCCGGCGCGGCTCGAATGCCACTTCTGCGGTTACAGGGTCCGTGCCTCTCGAGCATGTCCGGCTTGCGGCGGCAACAGCGTGCGCCGAACCGGTCCGGGAACCGAGCGCGTAGTCGAGGTTGTGAACGAGCGGTTCCCACGTGCAGGAGCTATGCGGTGGGACAGCGACACTGCACGAACGTTCAAGGACCACATGGCACTGCTGAAACGCTTTACCGAGGGCACACCAAAAATTCTCGTTGGCACGCAGATGGTGGCGAAGGGGCTGGACATACCCGCTGTGACGTTGGTCGGTGTAATCGCTGCCGACATCGGTCTGGCCGTGCCTGACTTCCTGGCGGCAGAGCGATCGTTTGAGGTGTTGGCGCAGGTGGCCGGACGCGCCGGACGAGGGCCATCAGGCGGCGAAGTGGTGATCCAGACCATGCAGCCGGACCACTACGCAATACAGGCGGCGGCGGCGCAGGACTACGAGTGGTTCTATGAACGCGAGATCGAGATACGAGCGCGCCACGATATGCCCCCATATTCGAGACTAATCAGGCTCCAGTACGCAGGACCTGACGCTATTGAGGCGCACGAGAACGCCTATGGGACTGCGGCAAGGTTTGGGCGTCGCAAGCAGATCAGCGGACTGTCTGGGATCGAGGTGATCGGCCCCACTCCAGCCGTGCCGCTGCGAGTACGCGGCATGTTTCGCTGGCAGATTGTGCTGAAAGGCGCGGGACCGGAACAGCTACTTGACGAGGAGCCCACCGGAGCCGGGTGGAGCATAGACGTCGATCCGGTATCACTGTCCTGAGGCTCGCGATCGGGCTACCGGATTCAGGCGGCAGGATCGTCTTTGGATTGCCTCTCGTATATGGACAATTTTCGCTCATCGAGCGATTTTGACCTTTCGCCGTACTGTTGCAGCTCGCGCGTGATACCCGGCTCAATCCACGTAATGCCGTGCACGGCTGAACTGATCGCTTCTGCAAGATGCCGCGGGTTTTTGGCGGTCGCCTGCGAGATCACAGACCAGGACTCGGTGCTGTAGACCCACAGGTTCCTGGCAACCGCGGAGGTAAACAAACCACAGATCAACATGAACGCACAGCCTGGACTGCGTTCGTTGATGTCACGAGTCAGTGCGATTCCCGCAGAAATACCACCGAAGTCGACGTCTACTATCGCCAACTCCGCGCCATATTCATTTGGTATCGCCATCGCTTCCTTGGCAGTACTGGCCGTAGCCACGACCTCAAGCCCCTCTTCATTTTCGACGAGCTTAGACAGCTTTACGTTGAATATGTGCTCGCCAATGATGACGATCCTGCTGGCGCCATCGGCCCGACTTTCCTGAAAGCGCGAGGGCATCACAGCGTCAACCGCGGCCTCGTGTTTTCGAGCCTGGTTGATCTTCCGCCGTCGAATCTTCCGGATCCTGGGCATGGTTACTCTGCCATTCGTCCTGCTGACCGGACCCCTGGTGCCTCTTGCGTGCTTCCGGTCGCACACGTATATGACCGTTCACATTCAATCCTGTGCCCGGATGAGATCGAATGCCTTCGGATCAACGCCATTCGAACATGGTGCCTGCTCGCATTCGCCACGTGCTGGGCTGTCCAACCGGTAACGATCGGGTAGCGACTACACTCGGTGCGGTGCAACAATGGGGAGATGGCAATCCTTCCCATTCGGGTCTTTCCCGACCCCATACTTCGCCGAAAGGCAAGGCCGATCAAGCGAGTTGACGACGCCGCCCGTCGATTGGCTGCCGACATGATCGAGACGATGCAGAACGCTCGCGGAGTGGGTCTGGCGGGGCCGCAAGTTGGCGAACTGAAGCGCATCGTCACCATCCAGGTTCCTGAACAGGACGCCTTTGCAATGATCAATCCCGAGGTCACTCACCGAGAAGGCTCCCGACAGGTCATGGAAGGCTGCCTGAGCGTACCGGGCTACAGCGGGCTGGTCACGCGCTCGGTTCATATCAATGCGCGTGCCCTCGATGAGAACGGTGGCCGCTTTAGATTGACAGCAGAGGAGCTTCTGGCGCAGGCGATCGAACACGAAGTAGACCATCTGAACGGCATCGTGTTTCTCGATCACCTCATAGCGCATGAAGAGCTACGCAAAGTTGGCGCTTCACCGGACGAGCCGCACTGGCACGATGTCGGCTACACCGTCTATGCCCAGCATTCGCCAACTCTTCCTGCGGACCTGCAAATGGTCGAGGTTATGAGTACCGTTGCTCGGCTTTCTCGCCTGAACGCAGAGTCGTCGCTATCCGAAGCCACTTCCGATCTGTCCGACGGACCGCACGAGACAGCAATCCACTCCCACAGCCACGACTAAAGTTGTCACGACCACTTCGTGTTCGGAGGCTCCTGCAAAACGCTATCGATTCGCATCTCAACCTTCTCGTTGTAGAAGCACAGTCGACCGGCGATCTTCGGAATCTCCGGAATTGGTGTCTCGTAGCCCCACACAACATCTTCTGCCAATCCACTGCCGGTTCGCACACTCCAGTAGTCCGCCGTCCCCTTGTACGGGCATCCGGTGTGTGATTCAGTGCGCTCAAGCAGGTCCAGCCTCACATCCGTCTTTGGCAAGTAGTAGCGCGTCGGCAATCCGGTCTCGAAAAGCATCATCGGTCTCTGGGAATCTGCAACCTTCACACCATCGACGCTCACCTCGATGCGACGAGTGCTTTCCAGAACGTCGACGCGATGATACGGATCACGAGCGTGGACAAAGACCTCCTCATCCTCCTCGAACCACGCATCCATCTTGTTCCAATCGAAAGCGATCAGGTTCCCGATATCAGGCCCATTGCCCGCGATTCCGTCACAACTCCAAGCGCCATCCTCGACTACTCGATCACCAACGTTGACGTTGAAGAATGTGGTCCGGCCCTTGACGGTATCGTCATCGACACGGCCAGACTCTGATAGTAGATCCTCTTTCACATCGCCCTTCGGAAAGTAGTAGACAGGCAACCTGCGCGTCTCGAATAGCAACTCGACAGCACTACTGTCTGCCACGAAATTTCCCTGCACCATCACACGGACGCGCCGCGGTGATTTCTCCGTCAGGAAGCGGGCTGCTGAGTCTGAGTCCATTGGCCCGGGGACCGGTCGCGCTCCGCCGTCCTCTATCTTCTGTGTCATATGGAATCTCCAAAATAGATATGAGTGATTACCGCAAGCAACAAACGGCGTACAGGCCTCAACAAGATTAGAGAGATCAGCCGCAACAAGCGATTCGTAGACTTATACCAACGTGCCAGATCAAACACTCAGACCGGCAGACTGGCGGCAATCTGGCGCAGAACAGCACTGTGGCCGCAAGTTGCGGGTGATATACTCTCGACTGCTAAAAACATTGCCGGAGAATGCTGCTCACTTAGCATGCCACGGCTGGCATGAACGTCGGGTCCGGCACAGGTAACACGGTTCCGCGCCGCGCAAGTTGCGGCGCTTTTCGCGTCCATTCAGGAATAAAAGTTTGATCAGACGATACCGCGGACTGATTATTCTGGCCGCCATAGTTGCGGTCGCAGCTGTCGTCCTTGCAATTCCACAGATTCGGGTCAGTGTGTTCGGCAACACGCTCGAACGTGGAAGAGAAGACTCATTCCTTGGCCTGAGCCTCGGGCTGGACCTGCAGGGCGGGACTCACCTTGTGTATCGCGTTATCCCGGAGGCCGGCGGTGCGCCCACAACAGACGACATCGACGCTATCCGCACAATCATAGATAGCAGGGTTAACGAGTTCGGGGTCAGTGAGGCCACGGTGCAGGCGCTGGGTGAGCCGGCTGACCGAATCATCGTTCAGATTCCTGGCCGTGAAGGCGCCGCTCTTAATATCAACTTTCGGCCCATCGACTTCGGTGGCGGTGTCTTGTTCCGGTCCGTCACAGGCGACGATCTTGAGGATTTCTTCCGAAACGAGCTTGGCAGGCCTGACGCGAAAGTCATTGAAGAGTCACGCGATCTTTCGCACACGGTCGAACTGGACTCCATTCGACCGGAGGAATTCGACATTGATGGAAACGTAACGCGGCCGGGCGAGGCAGACGAATGGCGGCCGCTCATCGAAGCCCGGTTCCCGGCCCTGATTGGCGTCGCCTTCACACCCGTTGAAGTAGACACTCCTGCCGATGGTGACAACGGCGATGGCGCAGAGGCATCTCCGACACCCGATGCTTCGAGCACCCCTGAAGCTACTGCGACACCTGATCCGCAGGCAACGCCGACTCCCACTCCAGAACCCGTCACCATGGTGCCTAGTCTCGAAGAAGTGCAGCAGGCGGTCACCGACGCAGGGTTTCCCGGTGCCGTCGTCGAGGAGGCTTCCGAGGGCCAGTACTCGATTCAAATCGCCGGTCTCCGACCGTCCAGGACAGGTCCGGACGGGGTGAACCTCCCCGCAGACGTTGACCTGATACGTGACGAACTCCGGTTGCTCGGCCCTATCGGAGTCGGTGGCTACGCAGCACAGCGCGATATCACGGGCTGGACAGTTGGTGGCGGGATTGAAGAAGCCAAGGCGATCATAGGCGCAACGGCATTACTGGAATTCCGAGAGCGTATCTGTGGTCCTTCACTCCCTCCGGATGGTGTGGATGAGGGAGACTGGCCGCCAGAGGGACTTACTCTCGAGGAATGGGCGAACGCCAGGTGTCAGGATCCCCGCTTCTATGTTGAGCAAGAGACCGATATCGACCCGGACGATGTTGTGGACGCCTTTGCCGGTACGCAGCCTGGTGTCGCTCGCCCGGTGGTCAACATCGTCTTCAACGACGCCGGCGGAGATGCCTTCTTCGAATTGACTGACCGCATCGCCAGAACCCGCAACCTGCTCGCTATCTACCTCGACGGTGAGGAGCTGGTGGCACCGGGTGCCAGCCAGGGCATTTCGGGAGGCAGAGCATTTATCCAGGGCCCGGACTTCACCGCCGAACGGGCACGGACCATCGCAATTCAGCTGCGCGCAGGTGCGTTGCCTGCAAGCCTGGACCTCATCCAGGAGCGCAACGTCGACGCGACCCTGGGTGAAGAATCGCTCCGCAAGAGTCTTGTTGCTGGAGCAGTAGGCCTTGCGCTGTTACTCGTCTTCATGATGCTCTACTACAAGATCCCGGGCATTCTTGCCTCGGTCATGCTCGTCACCTACACGATCGTCCTGCTGGCCATATTCAAGATGATTCCGGTGACCATGACGTTGTCTGGCGCCGCAGCGCTCATCCTCTCGCTTGGGTTCGCAGTTGACGCCAACATCCTGATTGCAGAACGCATCAAGGAAGAGCTGCGTACCGGGCGCACAATCCTCCCGGCCATCAATGCCGGGTTCGATCGCGCATGGCCGTCCATCAGGGACGGCAACGTATCCACGCTGCTGGTCGCCCTGGTGTTGTTCTGGTTCGGCGACAGGTTCAGCACAAGCATCATGCAAGGTTTCGCTCTCACGCTTGGAATCGGAGTGTTGCTGTCAATGTTCACGGCATTCTTCGCCAGCAGAGTCCTTCTCCGTCTCGTCGCCCGTACCGGACTCGGAGAACGAACGAACCTGTTTGTACCTGTTCGTGACGCCGGCTCGGTGAGCCTGGATGGGGAGGCCTAGATGGACATCATCGGAAAAGGCAGAGTGGTCGGGTACATCTCGGCGGTCCTGGTAGTGATCTCAATTGTGCTTCTGTTCGTTCCCGGCCTGAACCTCGGCATCGATTTCAAGTCGGGGACCACGTTTACCTACCGCTTCGACGACGCAAATATTGAAACCGACGATGTGCGTGTCGCAATCGCCAATACCGGTCACGAAGAGGCGATCGTTCAGAGCCTTGGCCAGGGTGAGTTCCTGATTCGCATCTCAGAGATCCAGGAAGGTGAGTCGGCGGAGATCATTAACGCCGTGACCCTGGAAATCGGCATCGCGCCCGATGTCCTCGATACAACCACAGTCGGCAAGTCAGTGGCGGACGACACCGTTCGTAACGCTATCTCCGCGGTCATAATCGCGTCGTTCTTCGTCATGCTCTACATCGTGTGGGCGTTCCGCTCTGTGCCGAGCTCATACCGGTACGCCATTGCCGCCGTCGTCGCGCTCGGTCACGATGTCGCGCTCACCCTCGGTGTCTTCGCCGTACTCGGCCAGGTGCTCGGTGTGGAAGTAAACGCAATTTTCATCGTCGGAATCCTGACCGTCATCGGATATTCCGTCAATGACACAATCGTGATTTTCGACAGGCTCCGCGAGAACACGCTGATTGCGCCTAATCGACCGTTCAGAAACACGGTGAACCTGTCGATCAACGAGACGATAACCCGTTCGCTAGCCACCAGTATCACGACGGCGACCGTCATTCTTGCAATGTTGCTCTTCGGAGGACCGACGCTGCGTGACTTCCTGATCGTTCTGCTCACTGGCGTCATCGTCGGTTCGTACAGCTCTATCTTCGTCGCCTCGAACCTGCTGGTTGCATGGAACTCAGGGACGCTCGGCCGGGTTTTCGGAGCCCCGTTCAGACGCTTTCGCAGACAGGCCGAACCGGCCTGACGATCTGGATGTGCACGCACTGGTGTCTGGGAAGGGCGAGCAAAAGTGCAGCGCCCGGTGACGGCCGGTATTGAGCACCAAGCCTTCGTCCCGACACAGCGTGAGGGACCCGGGGTGGACGAGGCAACCCACCGGAACCGCTGACTACATCAGCGAAAACCACCATCGCAGCACCGGTTCCTGCAGCGAACAAGATCACTGACCGCGTATGCCGTCCCTCATCCGGGTCCTTCGCACTGGCCCAGGACGAAGGCATGTGCGCTCTCAGCCTGCACGCCAGTTAACCAGCAGGTAAACTATCGCTCTGCTGTTTCCGCGGTAACATCCCGGCAGCACTCAACCGCTCCCACGTTCCGCTAGAAATTGGAGAGAAAAATGCTGATAGGCGCACACGTCTCAACCGCTGGAGGAGCATCCAAGGCCATCGCCAGAGCCGAAGAGATAGGCGCAGAATGCATGCAGATATTCGCATCTTCGCCTCGGGCCTGGAAAGTACCGCCAATCGCCGAGGCCGAGATCGAAAAGTTCAAGGCCGAGTCCCAGCGTGCCGGTATGGGACCGACCGTAGTCCATGGCAAATACCTCTGCGCCATCGGCTCGCCCGATCCCGAACTGGTCGAGAAGTCTGTCGGCTCTTTGACAGCAGAGCTGCGGTCCGCAGAGCAACTCGGCGCTCTCGGCGTGATCTTCCATCCCGCAAGCCACCGCGGCCAGGGCTTTGAAGCCGCTTTGCCACAGTTCACCGAAGCCATGAAGCGGGTCCTCGACGATGCACCGGGCGACGCATTG
Source organism: Chloroflexota bacterium (assembly GCA_029262735.1). Lineage (GTDB taxonomy): Bacteria > Chloroflexota > Dehalococcoidia > Lucifugimonadales > Lucifugimonadaceae > JAJCYX01. Next base: position 9,459 of record JAJCYY010000021.1, read on the forward strand.
CTGATGCTGGAGACGAGCGCCGGGTCAGGCGACCACATCGGTTCAAAGTTCACAGAACTGGCACAGATCATTAAGTCGGTCGACAGCCCCCGTGTCGCAGTCTGCATGGACACCCAGCATATGTGGGCAGCCGGTTTCAATATCGCCGACGCCGAGGAGCTTAAATCCACGCTGGAGCAGTTCGACTCCGAGATCGGTCTCGATCTTCTTCGCTCCGTTCACGCCAACGACTCCAAGCGCGAACTCGGATCGGCGGTAGACAGGCATGACAACATCGGCGAAGGCCTGATCGGAATCGACGGTTTTCGGAACATCATGGGCAACGAGGCATTCGCAGACGTGCCGTTTTACCTTGAAGTGCCTGGCTTCGAGAAGGGTGGACCGGATGCGCCCAACGTTGAGATCATGAAGAATCTCAGGGCTGAGCTTGCCAACTCATAACAACGCCAGTCGACCGCGTCCCAGCCCCAGGAGCTTACTGCGTTGGTGAGACTCTCGACCGACCGATTCGAGCAGCTTGTGCGCCAGGCAATGGAAAGCCTACCGGAGCACTTCCTGGACCGCCTGGACAATGTGCTTGTCGTTGTTGAGCAGCGACCAAGTCGTGAGCAGCGAGAGTCCAACGGGCTCAGTGCAAACGAGACACTGTTCGGTCTGTACGAAGGTGTGCCGATGACTGAACGGGGCTCTTACACCCCGCTGATGCCGGACAGGATCACGATCTTCCAGAGGCCACTTGAACAGCACTGTGAATCAGAGGAGCACTTGGTTCACGAGGTACGGAACACGGTTGTTCATGAAGTCGCCCACTTCTTCGGCATCGACGATGACCGGCTGGACGAGCTGGGACTGTGACCGCTCTCAACTAGCCAAACACTGTGAAGGCGTTCAGAGGCCAGTACAGGAACCACGCCCTGCCAACAATGTCTTCGGCATGGACATAACCCCAGTTGCGAGAGTCATTTGACGCGCGTCGGTTGTCGCCCATCACAAAATACTCGTCAGCGGGAATCTCGATCGGGAACTCGAAGAAGCGTCGAGCATCGGTCACATCGTCTGCAAACGCCGTCAGTTCCCCGTTCACGAAAACATCCCCACCCCTGATGTCCACCGTGTCGCCCGGCACTCCGATCACCCGCTTCACGAAATCGGTCGTGCTATTTGTGGGTGGCTGGAACACGATCACATCACCCCGTTGCGGACCGTGGAACAGGTACCCGTCATCGCCCATCAACGATACGGGCGATCGTGAATATACGAAGCGGTTAACGAGGAGACGCTGCTGGTCCTCCAGTGTGGGCAGCATGCTGCGACCGTCGATCTCGAAGCTCTGAGTTGTCGCCTGTAACGCCACGAAGATCAGCACGGCCGCTATCACGGTCTCTGCCGTATCTCTGAATGATCTTCGAAAAGCGTTCAAGAGGTTTGCTCTGTCCTGTCTGCGTACGGCCAGGCGATTGTGCAACCGGCGCATCGATCCTGGTCACGACTCAACTCAATCATTGATGATTATAGGCCGCGATTATTACAGGATTGTCGTGGTCTGCACCCGACTTTCCTACCATGCAAAGGCTCAGATCAGGCTACGATCATATTGGCCTCATCGTTTCGTGGCACAAAACAACCGCCCGGTTTCTAACTATCTGACCTTCCGAACAATTGACTTCACCTGACGAACAGAAGCTCATACAACTAAGCCTGGAAGGCCATCTCGACTCCTTCAACAGGCTGGTTGAGATGCACCAGGACGCCGTTTTCAGTGTTGCGCTGAGGATGGTGCGTAATCACGCGACAGCCGAGGACCTCACGCAGGATGCCTTCATTTCGGCCTTCCGGAATCTGCGTTCGTACCGTGGCGGAGTATTCAAGGCCTGGCTGATGCGGATTGTGCGAAACGCCACGTACGACCACCTGCGGCGAACAAAACGGCGTCCGGAAACGTCTATAGATCAGAACATAGTCACATTCTCGAACACGATCGAGTCAGGAGAACGCAGTCCACAGGAGTGGGCCCAGTCCGGTGAGCTAGGAGAGATCATCTCACACTGCATGGGCGAACTGTCAGAAGACCAGCGGATGGCGGTCGTCCTCGTCGATGTCGAAGGCTACCAGTACGACGAAGCGGCTGACTCCACGGGGGTGTCCATCGGCACAGTGAAGTCACGGCTAAACAGGGCAAGAGCGAGGTTGAGGGACTGTTTGCAGACTCATCCGGAACATTTACCGGACTCTATGCGTCTAGATAGCAGAGAAGATCAAGAAAAGTGATGTTTAACCCAATGCGGCTGTTCCGCCGCAACAACCACATAGACGATACCGCGACCGCATACATCGAGGGTCGGGCGACCGACCGCGATGAGGCAGAGCTGCGGGATCGCGCCTCACGTCAACCAGGCCTGATCGAGGACCTGGACTCGATTCGCCAGACCGTTTCACTACTACGGTCCGTCGAAACGGTGGCGGCCCCTCGCTCGTTCGCGCTTGCCTCAGTTCCTGTTCAGGTTCGGCGCACCCGCAGGCCGAAACTGGCGATGGCACCGGCCGTCTTTGCAATAGCCGCCGCCGTCGTCGTGGGACTGCTGGCGGTCGGTAACCTGGCAGATATCGTTCGGCAGAGCGACGGCACATCAACCGAACAGAGTAATGACAACTCTGCATTTGATTCTGTAACTATCACGATTGGCGAATCGGCCGGTGGGCAAGGTCCAGCGGGAGCGACAGGCCCTGCTGACTCAGCAGAAACTGAGTCAGCGAGAGTTGTCGGCGATCAGGCACGCGCGGCAACGACACCGACGATAACCGCATCGCAGGCAACGTCCGCCCCAATGCCCCTGCCGACAACGGTCCCGTCTGAGGCCCTGGTGCCGGTAGCGCCCGCGAGCGGCGAGGATAACCAGGCTGCACTAGCGCCCCCGGTTCAAGAAGGTGGAGCGGCGCTATCCCTGGAAGGCGGCTCCGCTACGCAGGACTCCCCACCCCTGGTTGAAAGGTCGGACAACACAGTCGCCGATGAATCTTCCCCTGCCGCAACTCCTGCCGAGCTGCCGGGTGAGCAAGACGGTGCCAGCCAGCCACTGGCACTGCCACAGGCAACGGTGATTGGCGCCATCGATACCTCAGATGCTCTAAAACAACTGGCCGGAGACTCGTCACCCGAGACGCTCCAGCCCGATCGCTCCAGAGGCGACCGAAGCGGATTGGCTTTGCCTCTCTGGCAACTGCAGGTCGTCTTCGCATCGATCGCAGTCCTGATGGCCGGCGCATGGATGCTGATCCAGCGCAGGCTGACCGCCTGATTGTCGACGCAGCTCCGTGAGGTGAATTTCGCCTAACTCTCACATCGGATTCACTGATTTTTCGCAATCGAGTGGAACAAATAGAGGTTGAGGATCGTCTACAGATAGAAGCCCGCAAACCCGGCACGCACAGCCGCTGGTTAGCAGGCAAAAAACTACTGATCAAACCGAAGTGACGACAACCAGCCGCCGTATGAACCGGCAATCGCAAGCAAGGGAGAGATCCAAATGAACATGACATCTTTGAGGCGTACAGTCACAGGCCGCAGAACGCCACTGCTCATGGCGGCAGTCAGCATTCTGGCTCTCGCCGCAGTAGCTTGCAGCAGCACCGCTGCGCCAACGGCAACGCCATCTGGCGTCGGTTCCCAGCCGTCCGGCACAAACGTCGGTCTCAACACTGGTGTGCCATCCGTAGGTGGAACCGGGTCTGGACAGACTATCGACCCGTCAATCGCATTCGCTGAGGGAAGTTCGAGCTCAAGAGGGATCTCCAATACCAGTTTTGCTCCCGCTCCTTACTACAACGGCCAGACCGGCCAGGCCGGCATCTGGGTGAACGGCACGGGCAGCAAGGATGTCGCCTCTGACGTTGCCAAGGTCTTCCTCGGCGTTGAGTCAAAGGAAAAGACGGTCAGCGAGGCACGGCAGAATGCCGCGGAGGCCATGACCGCAGTACTCGACGCCATTCGAGAGCTGGGTGTGGCGGATGACGACATAGTGACCACGTCGTTCAACATCTATCCGCAAACGGTGTGGATAGAAGTGACCGACAGCGTTGGCAGGCACAGCGAGCCGCGCATCACCGGATACACGGTGACCAACAACGTCCAGGTGACTGTCGTGGACATCGACCTCCTAGACGAGGTGATCGACACGGCTGCTGACCGTGGCGGCGACCTGATCCGGGTCAACTCGGTCTCATTCACCGTCGCCAACCCTGCCCAACACGGTGCGGAGACGAGGCAGCTTGCTGCAGCCGACGCACGGGCAAAGGCACAGCTCTACGCAAATGCGATGGGCGTGACCCTCGGCCCGCTGATGTACCTGACCGAGCTTGGCAGTTCGGCTCCTCTTCAGATGGTACGT
>JAJCYY010000022.1 GCA_029262735.1 Chloroflexota bacterium
CGTACAACGCTCAGAAGATGCGCAACAACACAGCCCGGCCATACGGCTACATTGCGTGGCAGTTCAAGTTCGATGACGAAGACCACGACCACGGCGAGAAAACGTTCTTAGGCGAGTCAGGCGATCTTAACGGCGAAGACATCGTCAAAATCATCTGCAAGCAACCTGCCACCGCCCGCTTCATCGCCCGCCACATCTACCACCACTTCGTCGCAGACGAGCTTCCCGTCCCGCAGTGGCCGCACATTGAACCACGTGATCCTGAAGCGATTGAGATCATGGCCGACGCTTATTTCAAGTCCGGCTATAACATCGGCGAGATGCTGCGGACCACCTTTAACTCCGATTTCTTCAAGGCCGAGGCAACTCGTAATGGACGCATCAAGAGCCCGGTTGAGGTCGTCGTTGGCTCGCTCAAGCTCTCCGGTGGCTACGACTGGCCGACCTCAGACATCTATGACGCCAACGCATCATGCGGCTTCATGGGCCAGGGCCTGCTCGCCCCTCCTTCAGTCGAAGGCTGGCAGGGTGGAGAAGACTGGGTCAGCACCGGCTCGATGATGCAGAGGGTCAACTACGCATCCAAAGTGGTCGGTGATATCACACGTCCCGGTGCCCGCAAGATCGTGGATGAACTGAAAGAGACCGCAACCGCAGGAGACGCGAACGCACTGGTGGACGCCTGTCTCGACAGCCTCGGCTATCTTGAGCTGGGTGCCGGAACCCGACAGGAGATAGTCGACTTCGCAGCAGAACAGATGAGAGCGCTGTCAGCGCTCTCGGGCACACAAAAGAACAGCGCTGCGGAACAGACGATCATCTCAGTGCTTCAGCTGGCGGTAGCAACAAGGGAGTTCCAACTGGCGTAGAAGTAGAGCAAGCGGCGCTCCTACTGATAGTCCAAATACACAGCAACCACCATGACTACAAAAGCCCGGCCAAACATAGATATCAACTACCTGACCACCGTCGGCTTCACTGCAGACTTCGGCGGACGCGGTTTTCACCTGCCGACGGACATGGCGGTCCGCTCAGACGGCCACATCTTTGTGATGAGCCGTAGCTCTCACACCGCCACACCCGGTCTCCGTATCGGCGAGACCGATCTCAATCACAAGTTCTACGGCGAGTTCGGCAGCTTCGGACGGGAAGAGGGCCAGTTCATCAAGCCGACTGCGCTGGCGATCGACGGGCGCAATCACCTGTTCGTGGCTGACGATGAGCTGAACCGCATCACAGAGTTCGATGCGCGCAACAAGTTGGTCCGCACGTGGGGCGAGCCCGGTAACGGCCCCGGCATGATAAACGGCCCAAGCGGTCTGACGTTCGACCGAGAAGGCCATCTACTGGTCGTCGATCACCTGAATCACCGAATCCAAAAGTTCACCCGCAACGGCCAGTACATAGCGCAGTTCGGCTCACGCGGCCACCGCCGCGGACAGTTCGACCACCCGTGGGGCATCTGCACTGGGCCGGATGGTCGTGTGTATGTTGCAGACTGGCGCAACGATAGAATCCAGTGCTTCGCACCTGACGGCGAGTTCGTCGGCATGTACGGAAAGTCTGGGAACGAGGACGGCAAGTTCAACAGGCCATCTGACGTGGCGGTCGGCCCGGACGGTTCTATTTTCGTTGCAGACTGGATGAACCAGCGTGTACAGGTTTTCGATTCCGACTGGCGCTTCCAGACCAGCCTGCGCGGGCAGGCGACACTTTCGCCCTGGGCGGTCGAGTATCTTGCAGCAAATGATGACGAGCGACGGGCCAGAGAAGTGTTCGAACCGGTGATCGAAGTAGACACAGAGGACCCGCATGAAGTCTCGGCGCGAATAGAGTCGTATTTCTGGGACCCCGTGGCCGTTGAGGTCGACGAAAAGGGCAGGCTGTACGTACTGGAGACCAATAGACACAGATTTCAGGTGTACCAGACAAAGATTTAAAGCGGGCTTTCTGTCTATCGAAGCAGTGGGCCAATAGACCCGAGCAGCAAACTGCGTGTTCGACGGCCGGCGTGTCATCCCGACCGGGGGCACCCGCTTGCGGGTCCAGGGATCTGACCGTTGTAGCACTGTCACCTGACAAAACGGGAGCGGAACGTTGGCTAGCAAGCGAGAAAAAGTACTGGTCGTCATCCAGCTCTCAGGCGGGAACGACTACCTGAATTGTGTCGTGCCCTATGAGAACGGGCACTACAAAGACGCCCGCCCAAACCTGAAGATCACAGATGACCGGGTCATTCCGCTCGACAACGGACTCGGCCTCAACCCCGGCATGGCACCCGTCAAGGACCTCTACGACCGCGGCAAGGTCGCCATCATGCACGGCATCGGCTATCCCGTGCCCAATCGTTCCCATTTCCGGTCGATGGACATCTGGCACACCGCTGAGCCGACAAAAGTTGGCGACAAAGGCTGGCTAGGCCAGGCAGTGAAAGAGCTGGACCCGAGCGGCGAAAACGTCGTCACCGCCGTCAATTTCTCAAACGGCCTACCCCGCGCACTTGCCGCACCTGGCGTGCCCGTCGCATCAGTCGGCGATCTCAACAACTACGGCCTGCTCACCGGAATCGAAGGCCAGCAGCAGCGCGAACAGGCGCTCTCAACATTTAATCGCATCTACTCACCGGCAATCGGCACCGGCGCCGTCATGGACTATCTCGGCAAGACCGGACAGGACGCCCTGCGCGGCGCAGAGATCCTTTCGACAGCGCCTCGCAAATATCGATCGAGAGTCGAGTACCCGGACAACCCGTTCGCAGCCAGCTTGAAAGGCGTTGCGCAGGTACACATGGCGGACCTCGGCACCCGCGTCTTCTATACGCAGTACGGAAGTTTCGACACACACGCCGACGAGGTGAAGACGCAGGAACGCCTGTGGCACCACATCTCAGACTCGCTCGCCGCCTTCTACCAGGATCTTGAGCAAGCTGGCCGCTCAGACGAAGTGATGGTGCTGATGTTCTCAGAGTTCGGACGCCGGGTGAAAGACAACGGCACCGGCACGGATCATGGCTCAGGCGGCGTCTCGTTCCTGATCGGCGACCAGGTGAAGGGCGGACACTACAACGAGTACCCGGAGATTGAGACTTCGGCGCTAGTAGAAGGCGATCTGCGCTTCAACAACGACTTCCGAGGCCTCTACACGGACATCCTCGAAGACTGGCTCTCAGTAGAAGCCCAGCCCATAGTCAAAGGCCAGTACGAAAAGAACCGCCCGTTCGTAGGCAGCACGAACTAAGCGAAGTCCAACGGCGAATACGGCGATTCATGGCACTTTGATCCTCC
>JAJCYY010000023.1 GCA_029262735.1 Chloroflexota bacterium
GAAGCGAAAGTAACATTTCGTGAAGGGCCGAACCCGTTTACGTTGCAAAGTGATGGGATGAGCTGTGGGTAGGGGTAAAATGCCAAACGAACACGGAGATAGCTGGTTCTCCCCGAAATGCATTTAGGTGCAGCGTCGGGAATTACTTTGTGGAGGTAGAGCACTGGATGAGTAAGGGGGCGAGAGCTTACCGAGTTCAACCAAACTCCGAATTCCACAAAGGGTACCCCGGCAGTGAGGCAGTGAAGGATAAGCTCCATTGCCAAAAGGGAAACAGCCCAGATCGCAGTCTAAGGTCCCCAAGTATGTGCTAAGTGTGAAAGGAAGTGGAGACGCCCAGACAGCCAGTAGGTTGGCTTAGAAGCAGCCATCCTTTAAAGAGTGCGTAATAGCTCACTGGTCGAGGGTTTCTGCACCGAAAATAAACGGGGCTCAAGCACATCACCGAAGACGCGGCTTTCCTTATATTCGTATGAGGGAGGGGTAGGGGAGCGTCGTCAGTGCGTCGAAGTTAGTCTGTAAGGACTGGTGGAGCGCTGACGAGTGAGAATGTCGGCTTGAGTAGCGTCATTGCCGGTGAGAATCCGGCACGCCGAAAGTCCAAGGTTTCCTACGCTACGTTGTTCGACGTAGGGTAAGGCGGCCCTAAGGTGTAGCCAAAAGGCGAAGCCGATGGATAGCTGGTCAAAATTCCAGCCCCGTTGCAAGACTGCCTGAGTCAGAGGGGGGACGCGGACCGGTAAGCACATCATGCCCATTGGACATGGCGTGTGCCTTCCCGTAGGTGAGTTCTGGGGGTTAAAAAACCCGGAGCGTTATCAACTGAGGGGCGGGCGAACTCGAGGGTTTACCCGCGAGAACTGTGCCGATCCCATACCGCCTAGAAAAGCCTCGCTGACGAGGTCTTGTAGCGTCCGTACCGCAAACCGACACTGGTGGACAGGGGTAAATGCCCCAAGGCGTTCGAGATAACCATCGTTAAGGAATTAGGCAAATTAACCCCGTAACTTCGGGATAAGGGGAGCCATTGGCGTATACGAGCTTGCCTCGAAAAGCGCTGGTGGCCGCAGAGAATTGGTTCAAGCGACTGTTTACCAAAAACACAGGTCCGTGCTAAAGCGAAAGCTGATGTATACGGGCTGACGCCTGCCCAGTGCAGGTAGGTTAAAGAAGGCGGTGCAAGCTGCTGACTGAAGCCCCTGTGAACGGCGGCCGTAACTATAACGGTCCTAAGGTAGCGAAGTCCCTTGTCGGGTAAGTTCCGACCCGCACGAATGGCGTAACGACTTGAACACTGTCTCAACGATGGACTCGGTGAAATAGCAAGACCCGTGAAGATGCGGGTTACGCGCAGCAGGACAAAAAGACCCCGTGGAGCTTTACTGCAACTTGGCATTGGTCCGAACGTTAGGGTGTGTAGGATAGGCGGGAGACTTAGAAGCCAGGACGCTAGTCCAGGTGGAGTCAACCTTGAAATACCGCCCTTCCTGACGTTTGAATCTAACCCTGTGAATCAGGGAACAGTGTCTGGTGGGCAGTTTGACTGGGGCGGTCGCCTCCCAAAGTGTAACGGAGGCGCCCAAAGGTTACCTCAGGCTGGATGGAAATCAGCCTAAGAGTGTATTGGCATAAGGTAGCTTGACTGCGAGACCAACAAGTCGAGCAGGGACGAAAGTCGGGCAAAGTGATCCTACGGTTCTGAGTGGAAGGGCCGTAGCTTAACGGATAAAAGCTACCCCGGGGATAACAGGCTGATCTCGCCCAAGAGTCCATATCGACGGCGAGGTTTGGCACCTCGATGTCGGCTCGTCGCATCCTGGGGCTGAAGAAGGTCCCAAGGGTTGGGCTGTTCGCCCATTAAAGCGGCACGCGAGCTGGGTTCAGAGCGTCGTGAGACAGCTCGGTCTCTATCCGCTGTGCGCGCAGGACATTTGAAAGGAGCTGCTCCTAGTACGAGAGGACCGGAGTGGACAGACCTCTGGTGTTCCGGTTGTTGTGCCAACAGCATCGCCGGGTAGCTATGTCTGGAAGGGATAAGCGCTGAAAGCATCTAAGTGCGAAGCCCACCTTGAGATGAGATGTCCCACCCCGATTTGTCGGGGGTAAGGCCTCCGGGAGACTACCGGATAGATAGGCCGCAGGTGTAAGGGCAGCAATGCCTTCAGCTGAGCGGTACTAATTGGCCGAGGGCTTGAACCACATTAAGGAATCCCTGCGTGGTTTCGGAAAATGCAGAATCAAAATTCTCTTCATTGAACGGCTTTGCCTATTGGGGCAGATCGAACGGTGCGGGGTGGAGCAGTGGCAGCTCGTCGGGCTCATAACCCGAAGGTCGCAGGTTCGAATCCTGCCCCCGCTACCAGCACTCGTTCGAGCCCAATAAGCAGCGCCGCTATATGACGTCTTCTGGTGGTTGGAGCGTGGTGGAACCACCCGTTCCCATTCCGAACACGGAAGTGAAACGCCACAGCGCTGACGATACTGAGCCTGCGAGGGTTTGGGAAAATAGGTCACTGCCAGGAGGCTAATATCAAATGAGGGCCGGTCAGAGACCGGCCCTCATATATTTTGTTTTTGTTACCGACTCTGCGTTTTTGCTGCACGCGGGCAAACTGAACTGTCCGTTTTTTCGAGTAACGCCCGAGTAACGGCGCATGGTCCCCACTGTATCGGGAGCATCACCGGACCTGAACCAGTGCCGTGAAACTACGCGCTGGCCATGACGGTCTCCACTGTCCGTCATGGCGGTGATTGGTGACTGGCATCACGGGCCATGCGAATGCAACCTTGCCCCTAACGAATAACCGGTGCCACCAGCCGGATTCGTCTAGTTCACCCGGAATAGGCCTACAGAACAACCATCTCCTCAGTTAGAATGAATAACAGGACTGTCCAAGTTCATATCTAGTTGAAGGATCCGATTTTTGACCACCGAAAACACAACAATAGACCAGCCAGAAGAGCAGGCTGCCGATTCTGCTGAAGAGCAGGGATCGGGATCTGCTGTCGCCACGGCCGAAAGGCCAACTGAAGTTCCGGTCGTACAGGAACTGACGATGGCGGACCTGCTGGACCAGTACGTACCGTCGAAAGCACTCCGCAGAGGAGAGATCATCGACGGTAAAGTCATGAGCAAGACCGGGGAAGGCCTGCTCGTAAACATCGGCTACAAGTCGGAAGGACTTGTTCCCGGCCGGGAAATGAGAACTCTCGGCCCGGAGGGTGTCGAAGACCTTGGCATCGGCGATGAGATCATTGCCTATGTGATTAACCCGGAGGGGCCGGACGGCTCTTCCATCCTCTCCATTGACCGCGCCCGGGGCGAACAGGGCTGGCGGATCCTCGAAAAGTCCATGGAGAGCGATGAGACCGTAAAAGGCAAGATCATCGGCTCAAACCGCGGTGGCGCCGTAGTCGAATCCGAAGGGGTCCAGGGCTTCATTCCGCTTTCGCAGCTTGTCGGTCCCGCACGCGAACTATATATACCCGGCGGAGAGCCGCCCAAGGAAGGCTTTGTCGGCATGGAGGTCGAGTTCAAGATCGTTGAACTCAACCGCCGCCGGAACAGAGCGATATTCTCCGAGCGAGCAGCATTGCAGGCCTGGAAGCAGATTCAGAAGATGCGTCTGGTCCAGGAATTGAGCGAAGGAGAGATCAGGCGCGGCCGTGTCGCCGGCATCTCCAACTTCGGCGCGTTCGTAGACCTTGGTGGGGCAGATGGCTTGATCCACATCTCGGAACTGTCCTGGGAACCGGTCAAGTCGCCCGAAGAGGTTGTTTCTGTCGGTGACGAGATTGATGTGTTCATCCTTAAAGTAGACCGCGAGAACTTAAAAATCGCCCTCAGCCTGAGGAGGCTTAAGCCCGAGCCGTGGGATGAGGTCGAAAACAAGTTCTCTGTCGGCCAGGCCGTTGACGGTGTCGTGACGAAGCTCGCCAATTTTGGCGCCTTTGCACGCATTGATGCTGGAATAGAAGGCCTGATCCACATTTCGGAGCTGAGTCACCAGGTGATAAAGCACCCGAGAGATGTGGTTAACGAGGGTGACGAGTTGAAGCTGAAGATCATTCGAATCGAGCCTGAGCGCCGCCGACTTGGCCTATCGCTGAAACAGGCGGAGGACAACGGAGAGGTGATCGACAACAGTCCGGACGCCACGAGTGTGCCGGCCGGATCCGTTGAAGATGACGCAGGCAGTTTCGAAGATATCTTCGAGAAAAACGATTGAGGGCTTGCACCATCTAATTTCGTAGAGGGGAGCAAGGTTTATGGCTAGCAGGTTTGAAAAGTTCTCTGAAAGGGCAAGGCGTGTCCTATCGCTTGCTCAGGAAGAGGCACAACGGTTCAACCACAACTACATCGGGACTGAGCACATCCTGCTCGGCCTGGTGCGGGAAACTGAGGGCGGCGCCGCAAAGGTGCTCGCCAACCTCAATGTAGAACTGGCGAAGGTGCGTTCCGCCGTCGAGTTCATCATCGGCCGCGGCGAGCGCCCCACTCCAGGTGAGATCGGACTAACGCCACGCGCCAAGAAGGTGATCGAACTCGCCGTTGACGAAGCGCGTCGGCTCGACAATCACTACATCGGAACCGTTCACCTGCTTATTGGCCTCATGCGAGAGGGCGAAGGCGTGGCGGCCGGTGTACTGGAAAGTCTCGGTGTGACGCTTGAGAAGGTGCGCGGCGAGACAAACCACATTCTGAGCCAGAGCGCGAACCAGCCAACCGGATCATCGTCACAAAAGCAGTCCGGCTCCCGCACTCCAACACTGGATGAACTTGGCGTTGACCTGACCAAGATGGCCCGCGAAGGCCACCTTGACCCGGTTATCGGCCGCACATCCGAACTTGAGCGCGTCGTGCAGATCCTCTCCCGCCGCACCAAAAACAACCCGGTTCTGATTGGCGAGCCGGGAGTTGGTAAGACCGCGATCGTCGAGAAACTGGCGATGGAGATCATCGAAGGCGATGTCCCGCCGACCCTGATAGGAAAGCGCGTCGTCACTCTCGACATGGGCGCTCTAGTAGCCGGCACGAAGTACCGCGGTGAATTTGAAGAACGACTCAAGAAGGTGATCTCCGAGTTGAAGCAGGCGGGAAACTGCGTGCTGTTCATCGACGAGATGCACACGATGGTTGGCGCGGGTGCTGCGGAAGGCGCGGTTGACGCAGCAAACATCCTCAAGCCGTCACTGGCCCGAGGCGAGCTGCAGGTGGTTGGCGCTACGACGCAGGACGACTACCGCAAGTATGTCGAACGTGATCCGGCGCTTGAACGCAGGTTCCAGCCGGTGACCGTCGAGGCGCCGGACCCGTCACAGACCGTGGACATCCTGAGAGGGGTGAAGACTCAGTACGAGGAGCACCACGGCCTGGAGATCACCGATGAGGCGCTGGAGACGGCGGCTCAGCTGGCTGACAGGTACATCCCTGACCGGCAGATGCCGGACAAGGCGATCGACCTGATCGACGAGGCAGCGTCCCGCGTCAGGATCAAGAACAGCATCACGCCGAAGGCGCTACGGACGGCGCAGAAGAGTCTCGAAGAGATTCGCCGCGAGAAAGATTCAGCTATCTCGGGTCAGAACTACGAGACGGCTGCGGAGCTTCGCGACCGTGAGCTTGAACAGGTCACAAAGGTCGAGCAACTCGAATCAGAGTGGCACAAGACGAAGCCTGAAGCGAAGACCGAGGTCACAGGCGAAGACATCGCAGAAGTTGTCAGCATGTGGACTCACATCCCTGTCACCAGGCTCGATGTTGAAGAAAAAGAACGCCTGATGAAGATGGAAGAGGCGCTGAGGCTGAATGTTGTGGGACAGGACGAGGCGGTAGGCGCCGTATCGAAGGCAGTGAGGCGCGCCCGTGCCGGGTTCAAAGACCCGAAGCGGCCCATCGGCGCTTTCCTGTTTCTCGGACCGACGGGTGTCGGTAAGACACATCTTGTGAAGAAACTCGCCGAGTACATGTTCGGCGAAGAAGACGCCATGGTGCGGCTCGACATGTCCGAGTTCATGGAGAAGCACTCAGTCGCAAGACTGGTCGGCGCTCCTCCGGGCTATGTCGGCTATGACGAAGGCGGCCAGCTAACAGAGGCCGTGCGTCGTCGCTCATACTCGGTGATCCTGCTCGACGAGATCGAGAAGGCGCATCCGGACGTTTTCAACGTGCTGCTGCAGGTGTTCGAAGATGGCCACCTGACCGATGCAAAGGGACGCAGGGTCGACTTCAAGAACACGATCATCGTGATGACGTCGAACCTCGGCTCCAACCTGATCTCAACCAGCGCAAAGCTCGGCTTCGCGTCGGTAGACGAAGAACGAGAGGTTGAGAAGGACTACGAACGCATCAAGGAGCGCGTGCTCGATGCTGTCAAGGATCCGCAGAACGGCTTCAGGCCCGAATTCCTGAACCGCATCGACGCCACGGTGGTCTTCCACCCGCTCAGCCAGGAGCACATTCTTGAGATCGTGGATCTTGAGCTGAAAGATGTGCAGGCACGGGTGCTCGAGCACGGTCTTGTGCTGCAGGTCACCGACAAGGCGCGTGAGTACATTGGCACGGCCGGGTTCGACCCGAAGATGGGCGCAAGGCCACTTCGCAGACTGATCCAGAACGAGGTGGAGGACAGGCTCTCTGAAGAGTTGCTTTCAGACCACTTTAAGGCTGGTGACATAGTCGAGGTCGGCATTGACGACGATGGAAGCATCACCGTGTACGTGCCGAAGACGAAGAAAAAGGAAGCGGCCACGGCAGAGTAGTTTTACTCAGTCGGCAAATCGAATAGTGAACAGGGGAGCCAGACCGGCTCCCCTGTTTTTTTTCTTCGCACGACTTGTTGGGCGATCCAGGGATTGACTGTGTCTGGCGGAAGCCGTCTGCTCCCTCCCTTCGCAAGGGAGGGAGTTAGAGGGTGGGTTGTCATGGCGGCACCGACGCCATCGGTCCAGCCAGCTACCCGCGTAGCGGACGCGCCCCTCCCAAAAGCAGATATATATATCTGGCTAACCGTGTCGCCCCGACCGTTTGCGCCACTCCTTTTGCTGTTTGTGCCGGGAGAGACCGATACTCTTCCAATGACAACACGCACGCGGAAAACCTCCTACACCTGCCGTGAATGCGGCCACACCATGCCAAAGTGGGTTGGGCAGTGCCCGCGCTGCGAGGCATGGAACAGCGTCGAGGAAGCGCCTTCACTGCCACCTCTTAGCGGTGCAAAAGGAGGTGTGCAGCGAACCAGCAGCAGTGCCCTGTCGAGCAACCTTGTTCGACCCGTTCCGTTGAACGAAATACTCGTTTCTGAACGGAGTCGGGTTCCGTCTGGCATCAGCGAACTCGATCGCGTTCTCGGTGGCGGCTTCGTGCCCGGTTCAACGATCTTGCTTGCCGGTGACCCCGGGATCGGAAAATCAACTCTGCTGCTCCAGGCCGCGGCAGGCGTTTCCGGTTCTGGCTCAGGCCGTGTGATCTACGCCACCGGAGAGGAGTCCCAGGATCAGATCAAGCTCCGTGCAGAGCGCCTCGGTATCTCCCAGGAAGGGCTGTTCGTTGTGCCGACCGGCGACGTGGTTTCGTTAGGGATGCTCGTCGATGAACTGAATTCCTCGCTCCTCGTAGTCGACTCCGTACAGACAGCGTGGCACAGTGGTATCGACGGAGCGCCCGGGACCATTGGCCAGGTGAGGCAGTCTGCTGCCGAACTGGGAGCCTTCGCCAGGCAAAACGGCGTTGCAGTCGTACTCGCCGGTCATGTGACGAAGGAAGGATCGATAGCCGGGCCAAAAGTGCTGGAGCACGTTGTCGATGTGGTGTTGCACATGGAGGGCGGCTCCGGAACACCGCTTCGACTATTGCGAGGAGTTAAGAACCGGCACGGTGCGACCGATGAGCTGGGCGTTTTCGAGATGACCGGCTCTGGTCTCCAGGATGTGAAAGAGCCATCCGCCATGTTCCTGTCGCAGCGCCAACAGGGCGCATCGGGCTCGGCAGTGGCGACGGTCATCGAAGGGACTCGGCCGCTGACCGTCGAGGTCCAGGCGCTGGTCACACCAACACCGGCCGCATCTCCCCGTCGCACGGCGAACGGCTATGACCTTGCCCGGCTGCATCTGCTTATTGCGGTCATCAGCAAACGTTTGAACTTTCCACTCGGCTCCAACGATGTCGTCGTGAACATAGCCGGGGGACTCAAGATCAGCGAACCGGCCGCGGACCTTGCCGTCGCCCTGGCAATCGTCTCCAGCTTCATGGATGTGCCGGTGCGAGAAGGATGGTCGGCCTCGGGTGAGATCGGTCTCGGCGGCGAGTTGCGGGCGGTGCACCAGGCCGCGCGTCGTGCCGGGGAGATCAGCCGCCTGGGCTTCGAACGATGCCTGCTGCCTAAAGGGTGTGAAGAACTGGGTGAGAATGCGCCGTCTGTGGTCAGGGCGGCGACACTTGCCGAGGCCGTGATGGCGGCGATTCCCGTATCGGCGCAAGCCGGTGGCTAATCGACCACTTTCGCTGACACAATAGGCAACGCAATGGCGTTACCTGATCATCAAATCGAAGCCAACTCAGACCTCCTGGCCAAAGAGGTCCGGCTGGAGAATGCGCTGCGCCGTCTTGGCAGCGTGATAGTCGCCTATTCCGGCGGCGTCGACTCTGCACTGGTGATGGCGGTTGCCCACCGAGTGCTTGGAGATCACGCTGTCGCCGTCACAGCAGCGTCTCCATCGGTTGCTCCTGAGGAGCTTGAAGGAGCGTGCAGCCTGGCCAACAGGCGTGGCTGGCGGCACATGGTCGTCTCGACCGATGAGATCAACGACCAGCGGTACATTGCAAACGATGGGCGGCGGTGTTTCTTCTGCAAATCAGAGCTATATATACATCTTCAGAGAACGGCGTCCGAGCTAGGTATTGGATTCATCGCAAACGGCACTAATACCGACGATCTCGGCGACTACCGACCCGGGCTGGAAGCCGCCGCAATTGCAGAGGTTCGAAGCCCCCTCGTCGAAGCCGGTGTCAACAAAGACAACGTGCGAGAACTGGCAAAGCGTGACGGTCTGACGGTCTGGGACAAGCCCGCCCAGCCGTGCCTGGCCTCCAGGATCCCATACGGAACCCCGGTGTCTATCGACGCCATGGGCATGATCGCAACGGCAGAACGGGGGCTGCGAAACCTGGGATTCCGAGTCGTCAGAGTCAGGCACTATGGCGAGACGGCCAGGATTGAACTGCCGCTGGACGACATCCCCAGGTTTGAGTCACCCGAGGTCAGCGGCGCGGCCGAGCGTGTGGTGCTTGACGCTGGCTATCGGCAGATCGAACTTGAGCGTCGCGGCTTTCGCTCCGGCAGGCTGAACGATGCGCTACAGAGCGCAAACCAGAGTTCGTGAGCTAAAGTTCACTGTTCAAGTGAGCCAGCAGGCGTGTTCGCCAAAAACAATCACGCGGGTATTGATGTTGCGTATCGGGTATCTCGACATGATCGGCGGCGCCAGTGGCGATATGCTGCTCGGCGCCCTGGTCGACGCCGGCCTACCACTGGATGAGCTGCGCCGGGAGCTGGAAAAACTCAGAGTAGACGGATTCGAACTAACGTCATCGCAAGTGATGCGTGGTGGCATCGACGCAACTCTGGTTGTCGTGAACCTGGACGAGTCTGGTTCTCGCACTCGCGACTGGTTCGAGTTCGAGCGGGCCATAGCAGACTCCTCGCTCTCCGATTCAGTAAAGACAACTTCAAACAGGGTCTTCGAACTGCTCGCGCGCGCCGAGTCTGCCGCTCATGGAGTTAGTAAGGAGGAGACCCATCTCCATGAACTGGGAACCGTCGACACCCTGGTCGACGTCGTTGGCGTTGTCGCCGGATTCGAGCTTCTCGGTATCGAAAAAGTCCACGCATCGCCGTTCCCTCTCAGTTCAGGCGTCTCGAAAAGCAGTCACGGCGTCATGGCGGCGACCGCGGCGGCGACCGCTGAGATCTATCGTCTGACCGGTGCGCCTGTCCGCGCAGGTGGGATGCAGGCACCTGTTGGTGAGGCAGTGACCCCAACCGGCGCGGCCATCGTGTCGACCATCGCCTCGTTCCGTCCGGTTTCGCTTACCACCGAAAAAACAGGATACGGAGCCGGTAACCGAGATCCGGGCAGTTACCCGAACGTTGTCGGACTGTGGATCGGTGACCTGGCGGATTTCGCCCACTCCGTCGGTCTCGATCCGAATCGGCACGATTCCGATGCAGGAACGGACAGGGTAGTTCTGCTCGAAACCAACATCGACGATATGACCGGTGAAGCGCTCGGGTACGTGCAGGAAAATCTGATGGAAGCCGGGGCCCTCGACGTGTGGATAACTCCGATTCAGATGAAAAAAAATCGCCCTGCGGTGATGTTGTCGGTCCTCAGCGAGCCGGACAAGAAATCCTCGTTGTTGAACATCATCCTGGCGGAAACTACAACACTCGGAATCCGGCAAAGACCGATCGACCGCCACGTTACAGACAGGAAATTCATCGTGGTCGCAACGCGCCATGGGGACGTAAGGGTGAAGATTCGTCAGATCGAAGGCCACTTCACCTCCATCCATCCTGAATACGAACACTGCCGAAAAATCGCGATGCAACAACAGATCCCGTTGCGAGAAGTTATTGATGCAGCAACCGCAGCTGCCCGCGATCAGCTTGGGATGTGACGATGATCGAACGTGATCTGGTGAAGGTCGACGATCTCAACTATGTACCTATGCACACCGCGCTCGGACGCCGAATTTCGGTGGTTGGCAACGGTGGCAAGACAACGCTTGCAAAGTCTCTCGCAGCAAAAACGGGATTCGCTTTCATAGAACTCGACGCTCTGCATTGGAAAGCGAACTGGGTCGAGAGCACGCCAGAAGAGTTGATGGAGAAGGTGACGGCGGCTATCGGAGCCGCAGTTGGAGGTTGGATCATAGATGGCAGCTACTGGTCGAAGATAGAAGGTCTGGTTCTGCAACGGGCCGACATGGTCGTCTGGCTTGACCTGCCCTGGCGCGTCATGTTCTGGCGCATGTTGAAGCGGTCGTTCCAACGTGCGTGGGACAAGAACAAGATCTGTGGTGACAACACCGAAGGCTGGCGAAAGCTTTTCAGCACCGATTCGCTCTGGTGGTACTGGATCACGCACCGGAAAACCTACCGGCAGCGCGGCGCCAGGATGGCTGAACTCCTGCCACGGTCAACCCCCGTTATCCGGCTGCGGACAGCGAGGGAGTTGAACCGTTTCTACGAGGTACAAGGCTTGACACGCGCCTCCGGAAAGTAAGAGCGGCACGAGTTGAGCGAAAGCGGCTAGCATGACCCCGACACCTGTGCGTCTATGCGATTGACGTGGGCAACACCGGCTCCATACGATGGATAAGTTGCCCCGGTGGCGCAGTGGCTAGCGCAACCGATTTGTAATCGGTAGGTCGAGGGTTCAAATCCCTCCCGGGGCTCCATGTATAGGCCCTGTATGAGGGCGTGCCCTCAAACTAAGCTTGAACTGGCGACGATTTGCGTAGTGATCTGTAGTTAACCAACTCATTCGTGTGGTAGAATTACCGTTTGGGCAGGGGTTGGGGAGTGGTTAAACCCGGCAGACTGTAAATCTGTTGCCTATGGCTTCGCAGGTTCGAATCCTGCCCCCTGCACCAGCGCAGTGACCAGGACCGAATTTGCGAGGCACGCTCTGGCCCACATAGCTCAGTGGTAGAGCGCGTTCTTGGTAAGAACGAGGTCCCGAGTTCAATCCTCGGTGTGGGCTCCATCTCACCAGAGTAATCTGCTATCGAAGACGAAGTTAGTTCATCCCTCATGGGAGGCCGCTGAAAAAATGGCGAAGCAAGTATTTGACCGATCAAAGCCGCATGTAAACGTTGGAACCATTGGTCACGTAGACCATGGCAAGACCACGCTGACCGCAGCGATTACCGCTGTGCTGGCGCAGGGAAACCCCAACGTTAAGGCAAAAGCGTTCGACGAGATCGACAGCGCGCCGGAAGAGCGCGAGCGTGGTGTCACTATCGCAACGTCTCACACAGAGTATGAAACCGAAACGAGGCACTACGCGCACGTGGACTGCCCGGGTCACGCCGACTACATCAAGAACATGATCACCGGCGCCGCCCAGATGGACGGTGCGATCCTGGTTGTGGCGGCACCGGACGGGCCGATGCCGCAGACGCGGGAGCACATTCTGCTCGCCCGCCAGGTGAATGTTCCTGCCATCGTCGTCGCCATGAACAAGAGCGACATGATGGACGACGAAGAGCTGTTAGAGCTGGTTGAACTGGAGATCCGCGAGCTCCTTTCGAACTACGGATTCCCGGGTGACGACATTCCCGTGATCAAGGTCAGCGCACTTGAGGCGCTGGAGAACGCAGCCGATGCTGACAACAAGTGGGTCAAGGCGATTCACGAGTTGATGGCGGCTGTTGATGAGTACGTTCCGGTTCCGGAGCGCCCTGTTGACCTGCCGTTCCTCATGCCGGTCGAAGACGTATTCGGCATCAAGGGCCGTGGCACCGTTGCCACCGGCCGTATCGAACGCGGGACCGTGAAGGTCGGGGAAGAGATCGACATCGTCGGTTTCGGACAGAACACCAAGTCTGTCGTTACCGGTGTCGAGATGTTCCACAAGACGCTTGAGGATGGCCAGCCCGGAGACGCCGTTGGCATCCTGCTACGTGGTGTTGAGCGTGAGGACATCTCACGCGGAGCGGTGCTCTCGAAGCCCGGTTCGATCACGCCGCACACTAAGGCGAAGGCGCAGGTGTACGTGCTGACGAAGGACGAGGGCGGACGGCACACGCCGTTCTTCACCGGTTACAGGCCGCAGTTCTACATCAGGACGACTGACGTGACCGGCCAGATTAAACTTGCCGAGGGCACAGAGATGGTCATGCCCGGAGACAACACGGAGATGGACATCGAGCTAATGTACCCGGTAGCCCTTGAAGAGGGCATCCGGTTCGCCATCCGAGAGGGTGGACGAACAGTTGGCTCAGGCGTCGTAACGTCGATCGTCGAATAGAAGAACAGAATTCGGCGGGTGCAGGACAGGTACTGCGCCCGCCTGTTTTACTGCTTGACGGGCAGGTCTGCGGTATTACAGAGTTGGGCTGGAACAAAGAGCCGGACGCCCCGGTTTGGGCGTAGCAGTTAAGGCGTAGACAGACAGAGATGGCACGCAAGAACGCAATCCGCACCATAATCTCTCTCGACTGTGTCGAGTGCAAAGCATACTCGTATCATAGTGAGAAGAACCGGCGAAACAGCCCTGACCGGATCACCCTGACCAAGTACTGTCCTCGTTGCAGATGCAGGCAGGACTTCAGGGAGAAGAGGTAACCGCAATGGCCCGCAATCCGGCTCGTCCTCGATCACCTCGCTCTGTCGGGCTCACTCCTGGACGGCGCTTCTCCATCTTTAGCTTCTTCGCCGAGGTTTGGATCGAGCTTCGTCGGGTCACATGGCCAACACGACAGGAAGCGACCAGGCTCACAGTTCTGGTATTGATCGTATCAACAGCGTTCGGACTGTTCCTTGGTGGTGCCGACCTGCTGTTTTCCGAACTCATTTCTCTGTTAGCAGGCAATTGATCTAACTCCATGACAACCGATCCCACAACGGCCAGTGCTGTCGAAACCGCCGGCAGGTGGTACATAGTCCACACCTACTCTGGACAGGAAGACCGCGTCCAGAAAAATCTCGAACAGCGCATCGAGACAATGGACATGGCAGACAAGATCCTTGAGGTTATTGTCCCAACCGAAGAAGAGGTTGAGATAAAAGAGGGCGAGCGGCGGACAGTCGAGAAGAAGATGTACGCCGGTTACTTGCTGGTCCGCATGGTGATGGACGACGAATCCTGGTATGTCGTGAGGAACACACCTGGCGTGACCGGGTTTATCTCAGCCGAAGACGAGCGAGAGAAGCGCCCGAAGCCGGTGCCCCTGGAAGACGCCGAGGTCGACCGCATCATGCGCCGTATGAAGTCCGAGGCGCCGACCGTACGCATCGGCTTCCAAAAGGGAGACTCGGTACGCATCAAGGATGGACCGTTCACTGATTTCATCGGTACCGTTGATGATGTCAACGAAGAACGCGGGAAGGTCAGCGTTCACGTCTCCTTCTTCGGCCGGGACACACCGGTCGAACTGGACTTTCTACAGTTGGAAAAGGCTTAGCTGCGAAGGTCCCAGGACATTCAGACGGCTATCTAACGGCGCGCTTTTTGGGCGCGTTTGGGCGCAAAAAGCGCAAGGAACAGATACGTGGCTAAAAAAGTCACAGGAATGCTAAAACTTCAGCTACCGGCAGGCGCCGCTACGCCCGCGCCTCCGGTCGGCCCTGCTCTTGGTCAGCATGGTGTGAACATCATGCAGTTCGTCAAAGAGTACAACGAACGTACCTCGCAGATGCGAGGGAACGTCGTTCCTGTTGAGCTGACCGTCTACCAGGACAGGTCGTTCACATTCATACTGAAAAGCCCACCTGCTTCAGACCTCATCAAGAAGGCCGCCAAGCTCGAGAGTGGATCAGCCTCTGCAGGAGTCGAAATCGCAGGTTCGATCTCTAAAGCCCAGATCAAAGAGATCGCCGAAATGAAGATGCAGGACCTGAACGCGAACGATGTTGAAGC
>JAJCYY010000024.1 GCA_029262735.1 Chloroflexota bacterium
CGGACCTGGATCCCGGTCTCAGCCTCGAACAAATCGTAAAGCTCGTCAGGGAAGAACTCAGACCAGTTGTAGACATGCAGTTCTGCAGGCGCTTCGGGATCATTGCTAATGGACTGAGGCGGTTTCGATGCCTCTGTTGATCCGCCACAGGCGATGATGAAGACGACGGCGACCATAGGAAAAAGCGCAGTTCGAGCCATAGTGTTCGAATCCTTGTTGAGAGTATCTGACTGGGTCCGTGGACTCCAGCACCTCAATTCTCAGCCGAAGAGTTAGAGGATTCATCTGTGACAACACCTATTCGCGCGGACCAAACCGCTCGCGAGATTTGCTCCCACTGGGTCAGCAGACTGACCGACCTCCGAATAGAGTTGTGGCCACTTACCTTGAAGAGGCTGCGTCCTCAGCTCACGGCATAAGTCAGGGGGCTTTTCGCGCCGTGTGCCACCCGCTACGAGTAATCACCTGCTCAGCGCGACCATGCCGTCATGGAGAAGATGTGGCGGTGTGCGGTGTGTACGGGTGATTCCCGCTCCTACTCAAATGGAGTGCAATGGGAGTTCGCGCCAGTCACCCACTCCGAACGTCGAGTTCTGGCTCACTTGCTGGAGTTCCACGACATCTCACCCGTTGACCTGAAGTCAGCCAGACTCGTCGAGAGCGACTATTCCGGCGGACTGAGCATCGGAAGCCGCGTACTGGCCATGTGGTCTCGCTCAGACCCGACGGGAGACGACATGCACCGCTCCGGAAGTTGGCTCAGTGATGTAGTGCGGCATCAACCGAAGCCGCAGGGTAGGCCGCCGTATTAGCTTGGCGCGACAGACCCGTTGCATGAAGCAACGGGCCTGCATGCCCTCAGTTACTAAACGGCGGTCCTTATTTTTCGCCCTTTTCGACCTTCCAGGTGGTTTCGGCGTTGCCCTTCTTATTTCCTTCTGAGTCGTACTCAGTGTAGGTGACCTTGTACTCTTCAAAGTTGTTGGCAATCGTCACCGTAGGCGGGCCTTCATCCGCTGTTCCGCTTACGCTGTAACTAGTTATCTGAACGTTCTTCAGTTCGTACTTGAGGTACGTGGCCCTAGAACCTCCGTAAGTAGCGGTCTGCTCAATCTCTAACTTCGGAATGACTTCACCCATGTTGAGTTTTTCTAGCAATTTCACGGTCGATTTTTCATACTCCATCGTTAAGCGCATATCCTCGACGATGACCCCACCTCTGCGCCGAGACTGGCCTGTTGCTCCGCCGCCGGGTTTGTTAGAACCCCAGTCAATCGAAAGTATGTCAATCCACTTGTCGTGATTTGCATCAGCAGATTCGCCGTCAACTCCATCGTACTTGGCGAAGTAATTCTCTCCGCTTGGTGGCGGCGGCAGTTCGTCTGATTGCGCTTGCGGTGCTGCTTCAACTGACGTGTTAAACGCAGCGGCCAAGCCGACAGCACTAATCGCGACTAGCACCATTAAGCCAGTTGCAAGTCTGAGATGCTTAGGCATATTCATCCTCCTTGTACTCATCCTGTCTCGTCCTTGCTGGCAGAGTAAACGAAGACTTGAAGATCCACCATCAAAAAGCGGTGAATAGTGGTTTGAAAGACGTGTGGCGCAATCTTGGAGGGTCGAACCACCAGCCGAAGTCGCAGGGTAGGCCGCCGTATAGACTTCAGTGATGACCTCAACGACTGTCATCTCACCCCAACGCGCCATCTTCGCCGCCGAGTACGTCATGCACGGTAGCGGTGCTAAAGCCGCTCGTGCTGCCGGATACGCGCATACAAAGCAGTCCACTTACAAGCTTCTGCGCAACCCGGCTGTGGTCGCCTGGTCATCTCTTCTCGCACCTTTTCCGATGGCAACGTCATGCCACCTCAAGGCAGCGAATCCACTTATCGCACTGTCCAGTTTTCCGGAGCCATTTCTTACCGTCATAATCACTTGCGCACAGCAGGTTATGGCGGCAAGAGCAATGGCGGCCTTCTTTACCGATCTTGAACTTCACGGCTGTGCCACTTTGAGCGATAGCCGCGGGCGTGCGCGGGGGAAGTCTTCTCCGGTGGACAGTGAGGCCCATGTTGAATAGTTAGCAATTGACCTTCCGCCTGGGACGCTCATTGCATGGCCTGTGGTTTCTATCCTGATCGAACGAAGACCGTATCACTTGGCTCGACCCACCCAGTCCCTCCCGAAAAAGTAACCTCCAACCAACGGCCATCGCAAATGATCCCGGTAATCACTAAGTCAAGGCCAGGGCCTACTTCTTGACGTCCGGAAACGAATTGTGGAACGCAGTTTGTCACACGACTTTCGAGCCTAATTGTTCGATTGACCTGAACAATGTTTCCGATTGTCAGGGTTGGACTCGGCGTCGGCTGGGTGGGCAGAGCGACTGTAGATTGAAACCTCGGGGTCGGAGTAGGAGCGACTAACAGAACATGCGGAGCGCCAGCTTCGAATACTCTGTAAGTACCAACATTCGTAGCAATTTGCCAGGCGCCATCCGGTTCTCGGCTCGCCGTCCAACCCTCAGTCGGGGGCCTGGTCGGGGGCCTGATGGGTGCCCTCAACCTCAAACATGTCCGAATCGACGCATCTCCCCCCGCGGCGCACGCTTCCCATTTCGCGAGTTCGTCAGCGTACAGGGAGTCAGCCAAGTGTGAGATCGCTTTAGCGTCCGTCCAACGCGACTCAGCCGCGTCGCTCCCGCAACCACTAGCGAAACCTACGACCAGCAGGGCCGTGAGCATCACGACGGCGAAGCCGATCCGATGCAGGAAGAGTCTGTTGGTCAACTGCGATTCCGTCCTGGGAGGATAATGCTGACACTCCGCAAGCACATCCGGCCGATTCGATCCCGACGGGAGTTTTCCAGGTTCAAAACCCGGTAACGCTCCCGCGCTCAGACTATAGTCTGAAGACTGTCGCGAATCAAAACCGTAGCGTCCCTGATCGTGATCGGGGACTTACTCAAACAGGCGCGAACGGATGCGAGGCTCACTCAAGAGGAGCTGGCATTTCGAGCCGGACTCCATAGAACGTACGTGAGCCTAGTCGAACGGAATTTGCGGTCACCTACAGTAGACGTGTTTCTTAGGCTCTGCGAGGCCATGAACGCCGAGGCAAGTGAGCTGATCAGGAAACTCCAGCACCGCTCTTAGCGATGCTGCCGCCAATTGCACCTCTGCGACTTTCAGACCTATCTTCGAACCAGAGGATCAGGGGTTCGAATCCCTCCGGGCGTGCCAAACTCAACCTGAACTGGGACCGGGCCATGTGCTCGGTCTCTCTTTTCGCCCTCACGGCAGCAGTTATGGCAGCAACCGGGATGAAAATTGTGCACGATCTGCTTGCTATATTGCCTGTGTGAATCGCCGTATGGCTTACTTACTGTGGCCGGATTGGTCCCTCAGCATACTTGCCCGTCTCTCAGACTAAGAGACAGATGTGACCAAGACCGCATCAAGCCGTAATGGGCAAGAAGCGATAAAGCCTGGAGGTGAGAGATGCGAAGACTGATGGTGTTGGGGGTTGGGCTGATAGTTCTGATTGCATGTGGAACGGACCTTGAGGCAACGAGCGAGCGTCCGCTGTTCAGCCAGCCTGAAGAGCCAGAACTTCCGATACCCGTCACGCCGACAACCACTCCTATTACTGCGCCAACAGCAACACCCGTGCCCCAGGCAACGGCGACGCCTGATCCTCGGTTAGCAGAGGTTGATGGTCTGAGAGTTCGGGTCGAAGACCTAGAGGCGCTGGTAGCAAATCTTCAATCAACGGTTGAGGCGCTGACTGGACTGGTGAGTATTATGAATAGCCAACCGAGCGGCACAGTTGATTCGAGTGGCCTTGAGAATGACATCAAATCCCTGCAGAGGGATATAGCGACCATCGAATCCTGCCTGTTCAACATCAGCCTATCGTTCAATGGGCACGATCACCGCTTGTCGTCACTTGATTACGCTTCGTCGACGCGGGGCGCAACCCGTTCCATATTCTGTTAGTAGGCGAATAACCGCTTCTGCCGCGCCCACATCGCCCACACGGTGCTGTTTGATTTGAACGGACGGGAGTGTCCCTCAAGTCGTGGGACACTATACGAATGACATTGTTTTTCAGCAGCCTGATTAGAGCGTTCGCGCCTTCTACAGTTCCCACCACCCAAAAAAATTTAGCGCGATGTTATGCACACTGCCCAACAAGGACAATAGGTCTAACCCGTTTCACTCGCCAAATGCGAAATACACGATTGACAGCAACGATGACAGCAACGCTGGAGGACACCCTTGCACAATCGCGTACGTCGGCGGAATAAGAACCCTTTGAACTGAACTGAACTGGACGGTGTCGGACATTCTTGGACACCATGCATCGGGGTTTAAGCCCGCTGCGTCTACCGTTCCGCCACCCCGGCAGGTGTTTTCTGCAATGATATCTGTGGTGGCGCTGCCGCAGATATCGTGTTCGCGCACCATGGTGAATGAATCAGGTGTCTGGAAACCATGTCTCCATCTTCAATTCAACCGTCGACAGTCGGAATCATCGGTGGTACCGGGCTGTACGAATTGCCGGGCTTCGAATCAGCTCAATGGGTGACTGTTGAGAGTGCGTTCGGTCAACCATCAGACCAGTTGCTCGTCGGTGACTATGCCGGTCATCGGCTCGTTTTCCTACCGCGCCATGGCCGCGGTCACAGGATCCCGCCGTCCGAGATCAACTACCGGGCGAACATTGAGTCGATGAAACGAGCCGGCGTTTCGAGGATCATCTCGTTCAGTGCGGTCGGGTCGCTGCGTGAAGATCTCGAGCCCGGCACATTCGTCCTGGTCGACCAGTACATCGACCGTACATTTGCCCGCCAGAAATCTTTTTTTGGCACCGGGTTTGTTGCCCACGTCAGCATGGCAGATCCCGTTTGTGCAACAACCTCGAACACACTTTCAGACGCCGCGGCGACTGCCGGTATCCGTGCCAGTAGTGGCGGCACCTACGTGGTAATGGAAGGCCCGCAGTTTTCGTCGCGTGCTGAGTCGGAACTGCACCGCTCATGGAGTGCCGATCTGATCGGCATGACGAACATGCCCGAGGCCAAACTGGCCCGCGAAGCGGAGATTTGCTACTCCACCGTAGCCATGGTGACCGATTACGACTGCTGGCACGATGAGCACGAGGCGGTTTCTACCGCCTCTGTGCTGGATGTGCTACGTGAGAACACGGATCATGCGCGAAGACTCATATCCGCTGCTATTCCAGCCATTTCGGGACTTCAGACGCCGTGCGAATCCGGGTGCCAGCGATCTCTCGAACACGCAATCGCAACCAACCCTGAGCACCGTGACCCGGAGATGGTCAACAAGCTCTCCGTAGTCGCTGGTCGAGTCTCCGGAAATCCTGGCTGGCCAAAATCGGCCGACTGACCTCGGCGCCTACCTGTTGGGCTGAGGCGTGACTCTCAGGTACGGTCTCTTACGATCGATCCCCTTGGTAAAGGTCTTGTCCGCCTCTTCGTCAGAGACCGCTGGTAGGACCACAACGTCGTCGCCGTCTCTCCAGTTCGCCGGTGTTGCCACTTTGTAGTTGTCTGTCAGCTGCAAAGAATCGATGACGCGAAGGATCTCCGCAAAGTTGCGTCCAGTCGATGCCGGGTAGGTGAGCGTCAGCCTTAGCGTCTTATTCGGGTCGATGATAAAAACAGATCGTACGGTCATGTTCGTGCCATCGGCCTGGACCATTTCGTACTTGGTCGAAACAGTTCGATCACCGTCAGCAAGGATCGGAAAGTTCATCTTCACGTTCTGGGTATCTTCGATGTCCTGCACCCAGCCGCCGTGGTTTGAGAGCTCGTCAACGCTCAGTCCGATCACCTTCACATTCCGTCGATCAAATTCGCCTTTCATACCAGCAACAGTGCCCAGTTCCGTTGTGCACACCGGCGTGTAGTCGGCCGGGTGAGAGAACAGAACGCCCCAGCTGTCTCCCAGGTACTCATACAGATCAATCGAGCCGTCAGTTGATTCCTGTTGGAAGTTTGGAACCTTGTCTCCAAGTAAAAGTGCCATCAGATCGCTCCTCCGCGTTCGTCACTGTTCCATCAGCATATGGAACCTGGTTGATCGTCCCTCAACCATTGGTCTTGCCAACTGCGGGAGTATATAGGTAATTCAGTTCCGTTCAAGCTGAGATTCGCCGAACTGCGGCAGATCTGAAAACGCGTTGATACCATCTGCCGCATCCCGGCCTTATATCGACCGGCGCGACTCCAATCTTGCACGAGGTAGTGAAAGCTCCAAAAGCGTTGTCGATTCACAAGCCGCCCAATCGTCGGTATGGTGAACCACCCAAACACCGGAGGTAATTATGAGATTCGCACTGCTGATTTATTCAACCGAGGCTGACCGAGCAAAGCTTGACGAAGAGACGATGCAGAAAAATATGGGCGAGTGGTTCGCCTATACAGAAGATCTGCAGAAATCAGGCAAGATGCTCGCAGGCGACGCATTGATGCCGGTCAGCACTGCACACACTGTTCGGCTTCAAGACGGCCAGGCAAGCGTTATGGACGGACCGTTCGCCGAAACGAAGGAGCAGTTCGGAGGGTTTTATGTCCTCGAAGCCGACAGCTGGGAAGAGGCGGCTGAGTCCGCAAAGAAGATGCCGATCGCGGAGGGTGGTTCGGTAGAGGTCAGGCCACTAATGGAGTTTGACCAGGGCTAGCATCTGTTCAGGCTGCTGTGTGCCCCAGAAGGCGGAGCATGTCCAGCACCTGGTCGACGCTCGCGATGTATCCGCATCTTCGGCAGCGAAACATGGACGGGCCGCCTTTTCGACGCGGAGTCCGGCCAATGCGCTCGTTGTGGCAGTTTGGGCAGCGTTCCAGGTTGGTTTCCGCCGGTCCATACACGGGGTAAGGAGTAAGGCGAACTGCCCGGTGCGTCGTGTGCGATGTCATCTTGTGTCTCCGAGGCGGCATAAAGATAGGACGTTTCTTATTCGATACTATTGATTCGAAATTTGATCGTCCAAGCAATCCGGTGTGATCGTGGTTTGACGATTGTCCGACGGAGACCACTCAGACCGGTACATGCAATCCCATCAAGACCGACTCCGCCAGCCGGTCAGCACCGTCGTTAGCTGTGAAAAAGTGATTTTCATACCGACGAATAAGTCGCCGTGGCCTGAATACATGATGTGCGGTTCAAGAGTCACACTCGTCCCGGGTTCCAACACCACCCTGCTCCATCAGCCAGGTCGCTTTTTGCGCGCTCAATGAGTTGCATTTCGCCTCCTCAATCGTGATCGATAGGTCCGGCCACAGGTCCGATCTGTGAACCGCAATATCAAGCATGCGGCCGTCGAACACCTTGTGACTATCTTCGGCAGTCAAACTGAACGCACTCCGTCGGTAACCGTAAATTTCCTGTTCGGATGACAGACTTCGTATCAAGTAGATCGATCCCTACTCGCAGTATTTTTAAGCCACGGCGGTATTTCTGAATTGACATGGCGAACTGGCATAGCGATTCTCTCGTTCTTCGCCCTCGTTGGGGTGATTCAGTACCCGCGCATTGCGGAGTTCATCAGAGAGCTACCTGAGGCGGAGAAGACCGTCGCGGTGCCGGACTATCAGATAGCAGCACCCGGGAACCTGGGCACTCCTTCATCGGACTCCGGCCAGTCGAACACTCGCTCTGTCCTTGAGTCAGAACTCACCGCCGATGATCTCAAATTGCTGGCACTTGACTACCTGAACAAAGACCGGCAACTACATGGCCTTGCACCTCTCACCATGGGAGACAACACCGCCGCCCAGCTACACGCCGATGACATGGTTGCCGGACGATATCTGGGTCACTGGTGGCGGGACGGCAGGAAGCCTTACATGGTGTATAGCGAAACCGGCGGGACGAGCTACGCATCTGAGAACGCAGCTCGCACAGGATTTTCCGATGCCGAATACTTCGAACTGTGTTCTGTTCGAGACGTCAGTTGCGATCACGTTAGCCCGCCTGAGGACGTGCAGCGGCTTCATCACGCGATGGTCTACGACGATGCCAGTTCGGAATGGCGCCACCGTGACAACATCCTCAATCCCGGCCACAGCAAGGTGAACATCGGAATCGCCTTCACAGAGCATTTTCTCGCCCTGGTTCAGCACTTCGAAGGCGGCGACATCACTGCTGCAAGGGCACCGTGGTTCAACGGCTCAGTGTTGACCATCCGTGCTGATCTGAACGAACCGGACCTGAGCATATTCCCGACGGTGCAGGTTCACTACGAAGAAGCGCCCGTTGAGCGAACAACCGTTGAGATCGAGCAGTTCACCAGTTACTGCGTGGGCGGCGGTTTTTCATCGGAGTGTGGAGAACCGATCGTACAGATCGTGCCGCCGCCGCGCGCTGGTTCTCGTTATCTGAACCTGCCTGAGAGTGTGATAGTCGCTGATAGCTGGGTCGTGTCGGGTGGAGACATAGAGATCACGGCCGATCTGGGTAAGTTCGCCCGTCAGCCCGGTGTTTACACAACCACTCTTTTCAAAGACTCGGGCGACGGCGTCAGCGGTGACCTAGTGCTGCAACTGTCTACAGTCAGGTGATCGGGTCCCTGTCGCTAGCCCGGCCCAGGTCTGGTTGCTGTAAGCAAATTATCGCGCTTCCAGCGCAACCAGCACATCAGTCACTACGCCTGAACCTGACCCTTTGACCACCTTAGATTCGTATGTGGCCAGCTCTCGCTGAATGTTCTCGGGACCGACCGAAACATCAGGCAACTCAAACACATCGGACCGGTTTCGATACTGATCAGAGACCATCTTCATGAACCTGGCCAGACGCAGCCAGCCGGGGAATTGGTTGTCCCTTCGTAGCTCAGCTCTGACGTGACGCCAGAAAACTCGCCACAACGCCACTCTCATCGGCACATCCATCCATACGATCACGTGGGCGCGCTCCATCAGGGGAGCAGTCCACTTTAGATAGATGCCTTCGACAACCCAGCCATCCCGGTCTGCCAGGCCGGCAGCCGTCTCCAGCCGGGTCTCGTAGGGACGAAGTGAGCCGTCGCCGTCCCACGCGATAAAGTCCAATTCGTGAAAATCGAGATCCAGCCTGCTCGCAAGATGTTGCCCGACAGTCGTTTTGCCGGAGCCGGAGCATCCAACAATCAATATCCTGGCAGGCTCGTTCGCCACAGTGCGCCGATCGTTTACGAGATTGTCAGGAATTTGGAGGCGACGGGCGGATTCGAACCGCCGTACGAGGATTTGCAGTCCTCTGCCTAGCCACTCGGCCACGTCGCCCGGTCGCTATCCGCAATCTACGGCGCAGGATGATACGTCTGTCTTCACCGGCTGCGCCTGCGAATGTTCTGATCTACCAGCATGAATGCTGGTGCCGAGGGCGGGACTCGAACCCGCACGCCCGTAAGGACACAACGCCCTCAACGTTGCCTGTCTACCAATTTCAGCACCTCGGCTCGATATTCAGTTTTGCAGGCCGCTCAACGTCAGCTTCGAGGTCCGAACAACAATAACTGACTACGACTCAGATGGTGACGCGAATGGCAGGTGCGGAGGGACTCGAACCCCCGACCGCCGGTTTTGGAGACCGGTGCTCTACCAACTGAGCTACGCACCTTCGCACACCGGACGCCTCAGGCCGCCATACCGCAGTCTGCCAGAGAAGCCACGATCTCGAATTCTACCCCTCACCGTTAGCCCGGACAAACAGCTTACTGCACAGCAAAGCAAAACCCGACGGCAAGGCTCTCGCTATTGGGAGCTTATTACCGTCGGGCCGTGGCTAAATCCATGCGAGCTGAGCCTGATGCCAGCGAATGCGGATAGCCGCTGAATCGTCTACCTAGAGCGCTGCGCTATCCCGTTCACCTGTTCTAACACGTACGACTTCGGCTACGGGTGATACGAAGATTTTGCCATCTCCAATATTTCCCTCGTCAGCGGAACGGGCAGCACCAACAATGGCGTTCACGACCTCTTCTTTTTTGTCATCGCTGACCACAGTCGTGATCATCACCTTCGGGAGCGCCATGCGTCGTATCGTGGACGCCCCTCTCCCGGTAAACACTTCGATGCCCTGCTGATTGCCGCGACCGGTCACGTTGACGTAGTTGTAGCCGCCGCATCCTGCCTCATCGAGCGCGGCCACGACATCACCGATTCGCTCCGGCCGGACTATGGCCTCAATCTTGATCATCTGATCATCCCACTTTCTCTGTACGACGAATGTGGTCGCACAACTGCTGAGATCCCGTCACCGGCGATCCGGAGAGCAGCGTACTGGCTACTGAGCGGACCGCCGGCCAATTATTTAGTTACTTGAACACCCGAGTTTCGGCCTAGTCTGCGCCGTCCGAGACGTATGCGCGCTCACCGTGGAAGGAGACGTCAAGCCCGAAGTCCTCTTCCTGCTCCTCAGCCCGCAATCCCAGTCCCGGGACAATGTCGAGAACCTTGAGAATCACGAAGGTGAATAGACCCGAGTAGGCGATAGTGGCAAGCACAGCGCGTAGGTTCGCCCAGAATATGTCGACTTCACCGTCGATCAGACCGGCTCCACTGGCCGCGAAGATACCTGTCGCAAGCGCTCCCCAGATGCCGCCAATGCCATGCACCGCGAACACCTCAAGAGCGTCGTCGATCTTCAGCTTGTGGCGGTAGCGGACCGCCAGGAAGGTGAGTACACCCGCTCCTGCGCCCACTCCCATCGATCCCATCACACCAACATTCCCAGCAGCAGGTGTGATCGCCACCAGCCCGGCAACAGCGCCCGTGGCAAAACCAACACCGCTCATCTTGCCGGTCTGCTGGTATTCGGCAATGACCCAGATCAAGCCTGCCACTGCGGCAGCAGTGTTGGTAACCAGGAAGGCGCTCACGGCTACTCCGTCGGCTGCCAGGCCTGATCCTGCATTGAAACCAAACCACCCAAACCAGAGCAATCCTGCACCGAGAAGCACATACGGAACGTTGTGCGGCTCAACACCTCGCTGTACGTTCCGCCTGCGGCCAACGAGACCGGCGGCGACTATCGCAGCTATCCCGGCGTTTATGTGGACAACGGTGCCACCTGCAAAGTCAGCGGCTCCGATGCCGAGAATCCAGCCGTCGTCGGCCCACACCCAGTGAGCGATCGGGACGTAGACGAGCGTGATCCACAGAACCAGGAAAACCAGGTAGGTGCTGAACTTAAACCGCTCGGCAAAAGCACCGGTGATCAACGCAGGTGTAATGATTGCGAACATCATCTGGAAGATAACGAAGAGGGCCGGAGGAATCGATCCGTCCTCCCCCGATTCGAACGAGATGTCCTTCAGACCAAGGGCGTCAAACGTCCCCAGGAACTCGTTACCGCCCTCGAAAGCCAGCGTGTAGCCCCAAAGAACCCAAATAACACTCACGACACCCATCGATATAAAGCTGTACATCAGGGTGCTGACGACGTTCTTGCCACGGACAAGTCCGCCGTAGAAGAACGCAAGTCCCGGCGTCATCAAAAGAACCAGCGCAGATGCAACCATGATCCACGCGATGTTCGCCTCAGCCATATGCTTTTCTCCAGTACTCTTGCTCTGATCCTGTCCGGCCAGATCCCGTGCACAAACCTTGCCACCGGACATAAACTGCCCCGGATGAAGCTAGTGAGCATATGTTTCTAAAAAGTTTCGCCGGTGTATCGGGGCCGTTACAGACCGGCGGCTAGCCAGCTTTTTTCCACATGGCTTGAACGCTACTAAAGAGAACCAACCATCGGACGTGATGTTTTGATAATCGACTCACATTGCCATGCATGGAACCATTGGCCTTACCTGCCGGAGGTCCCTGACCCGCACACACGCGGCTCAGCCGAGATGCTGATTCACCAGATGGACTTAAACGGAGTCGACCGCGCGACTATCGTCTCGGCTCAGATATTCCAGAACTTTGACAACAACGACTACGTGGCGAACGCGGTACGCAGGTATCCGGATCGACTGGATCAGTTTGCCGACGTCGATTCATCCTGGTCGGAGAGCTATCACACACCTGGCGCAGCGCAGCGACTAGAGGAGGCGGCAGAGAGATGGCCAATGAAGGGCTTCACGCACTACGTCGCTGGAAATGACGACGCTGCGTGGTTCGATTCACCGGCGGGGCGCGAGTTCTTTCAACTGGCAACAGACCTCAAGCTAATCGCCAGCATTGCCTGCGGACCGCAGCACCAGCCGATGATCCGTAAAGTTGCTGAGCGCTTTCCGGACCTCACGATCCTCTGCCACCACATGTCCAGTCTGCGTGCCCACGGTGAAGATGCACGAAAAAACCTGGCGTCAGTCGTCGAGTCTGCCGCCCTGCCCAACATTCACCTGAAACTGTCTGGTTTCCACTACGCCAGCCAGCCTGACAGAGACTGGGAATTTCCCTATGAAGACGAAAGATGGATGTACGAAGAGGCGTACGAAGCGTTTGGTACTCGAATGGTCTGGGGTTCCGATTATCCGGTTGTTACGAAAGCCATGACACACAGGCAGGCACTGGAATCTTTCAGAACCCATTGCACGTTTGTGTCGAAAGAAGACCGAGCGGCGATACTTGGCGGGACGCTGAGCAAACTACTGGAAAAATCGAGGACAATTGAAAAGGGCTAAGCGGGTTCTGGCTATGAAAACGCCCTACCGGTCCGGTCTCCATTCAGCCGAGACGTTTCCTCGCTCCTCGCCATAGCCCAAGTAGGAGCAGCGCAGTTATTCCGAGTACCGGGGTCGCCTGAGCGGGACCGTTGTGACTGGCCGCACTACAAGATCCACCGGGGGTCACATCGTCTGGTTCCAGGGCAGGAGTTTCTTCAGCCTGTGCCAGCGGGGTTGCTGTCTCTTCACCGGCAGCAGGTGTAGATGTCGATAGAGTTTCCGGTGTGGGCGTCACTCTGCCGGCTTCAGCTATCTGATCAAGTGTGAGCGGCAAAAGCGGATTCGGGGTTGAGGTAGCAGTGGCGACTGAAGATGTTGGTGCTGGAGTGGGCGCCACATACTCGTCTGCACCGATCGACCTGCGCCATTCGTTCTCGAGCTCATCGAATGAGATTTCGTAGACGGCCTGCACTGCAGCCTGAATCGGTAACCCAGACCCGAGAGCCGAT
Organism: Chloroflexota bacterium; assembly: GCA_029262735.1. Taxonomy (GTDB): domain Bacteria; phylum Chloroflexota; class Dehalococcoidia; order Lucifugimonadales; family Lucifugimonadaceae; genus JAJCYX01. The sequence continues at coordinate 13,128 of JAJCYY010000024.1, forward strand.
AGCAACTCAGCCATCTTCGCGGTACCGAACTCCGCCACCATGAACGCAACGGCCGACCTACCAGAGCCGTATCCGACGAGTGTCAGGTTAGGGTCTCCCGGAGCGCGGTTCATTGATCGTAGTGTCGGTAGCCGCCCGGTGCCAACGCCCCACTCGAGGAAGCGTGTGTAGGAGACGGTCTGGTCCAGGTTTCCGAACTCTGCCAGTCCTTCGTTCAGCCAGAACGGCACGAGCGCGGCTCCGTTGGTCGCCCGCCCAACGAGTATGTGAGTGATCTCGTGCGTCGCTGTGCCTATGTCTGACCTGCCTGCCAGGACGAGCACCGTGTTCTCATCTCCGAACGCCTGTCCCTCCGTAACCAGTTCGCGGGAGATAGTTGCAGAGCGAGGCACTACGGCTTCGATCATCTCCGCTCTATTGTTGTAGAGCATCACGGTGATCGGCGTTTCAATCTCCGCGCCGGTCACCCTGGACATTAACTCAAGGCCTTCCCGCGTCTTGGCAGCCAGCGTCTCGGCCCTTGACTGAACAGGACCGTGGAACAGCACAGTCACAGGGCCGTCATCCACACCCTCCCACTCAAACCTCGCATCAAGAAGCAGATCCTCGCGCCGATCCGAGAGATACGACTCGCCATTTGCTCCCAGGACTTCGAGCTGATACTTGATAACTGATCCGGGCGGAACATATCGCTCCGGTGAATTGGTATTGATGAACAGTTCGCCTTCAATCAGGCTGTTCGCTGCAGGCGGTATCTCAAGGTAGTTGTACTGAGTGACGTTGCGCTCGCCGACATCAAAAATTACACGCACATCTTCAACCTCAACTGAGGAGTTGATCTCGGCAAAGAACCGGATACCTTCCGGGAACTCGCTTTTCATGCCAAAGCTGACGAAATCTACCGGCGAGCTTTGTGCATTTGCTCCACGATTCAAGTCAACGGAGATGCTGACCACTGCCAGCAGTAGCAGGATGACGAGAGCCGGTTTTCTGGCGCGGTACTGCATCTTGTTCTGAACTAAACGAGTCGAAATTACTCTTGAGACTAACGTGTGAGTAGAATCAACTCACGAGCGTTGATACGGCGATTTGGCGCAGATTGGTTCCAAATTTGCTCTACTCTATCCTGTCGCAGTTAACCGCCGTTGCCTGCGTGTAAAGTCCACGAGCTTCGAAAGCAGATCAACGTGACAAGACTGGTCATCGCCGCATTTGATGGTCTACTTCCACAGCAGGTGAATCCTGACCTGATGCCGACTGTTAACTCCCTTGCCGAAACAGGAGTCAGGTTCAAGCGCCATCACGCCGTCTATCCAACGGTCACTCGGACCAACGCGGCCTCCATGGTCACAGGATGCTATCCGGGCAAACACGGCATTCCGGCGAACACAGCGGTATTTGCCGACCATGATCCTCATATCGCCATGAGCGTTCTCGAGCCGCAGTTGGCGGCAATGGCCACGAATCCAGAAACACCCGTCCTGTTTGTGCCGACAATCGGGGAGATGCTGGCATCGGCCGGAATGACGCACATTTCGATCGTCGGCGGCACAAGCGGCAACGCCTATACGCATTTTCCGCGAGCTGCAGAGGCAGGTCGGGGCGGTGTGATCCACCCTGAGTTCTCACTTCCGGTTGAACTGGGCAGAGCAGACGCAGAGATGCTCGGGCCCTGGCCTGACGCATCAGTTCCCAGCATCGATCGAGTCCGCAGAGTTGCCGAGTCGGCGTGCAGGTTCGTGATTCCTGAGATCAATCCTGAACTAATGTTCGTCTGGTTTTCCGAACCCGACACCTCAAACCATGCCCACGGCCTTGGATCTGAGCAGTCGGATCGCGGCACATCAGAGGCGGATGCAGCGCTTGGCCGGATTCTTGAGACTCTTGCGAACAGAGGAGATGAACCGGATGTAATGGTCATATCAGACCACGGCTACTCTATGATCTCGTCTGCAGTGGACGTTCCTTCTGAACTTCAGGCAGCGGGGTTTGTGATTGACCAGGGCGAAGGTAGCTTGATTGTCGGAAACAACGGCGGCTCCACGCTTTTCAATATGCCTGGTGCCGGAAACCCTGAGATCGAATCGCTCACCCGGTGGCTGCAGGAGCAACCCTGGGTAGGCTCAGTGTTCAGCTCGCTCGACAGCGCGCTCAAAATGGGCGCTCTGCCACTAGCCGACGGCATGATCGACGGGCTACGCGCGCCTCACTTCGCTGTGTCGATGGCATGGAACGACGAACCGGCCGGTAACGGTTTCACGGGAACGGCATGGAATGGCAGTCAGTCACCTGTCGGCGCTGGAATGCACGGTTCTGCCAGCCCGTACGAGTTGCGAAATACGCTCATAGCGGGTGGCCCTTCGTTCAGGCAGAGCGTGACGTCGTCTCTACCGAGTGGCAATGTGGACTTGACGCCAACAGCATTGCGACTGCTTGGACAGGATGTGCCGTCGCACATGGATGGACGAATCCTTGAAGAAGCGTTAGCCGATGGACCGGATCCTACCGATCTTCCCGTCAGCAATGAGGATGTGACAGGAGCGAAGTTCCAGATCGGTCCAGATTCGACAGACACCGGTAGGTACTTCGCGCGAAAGGTCACAGTCTCTGGTCACGCATATTTGGAATCTGCGGGATTCCAGCACAGCTGACCAATCCCTATTCAGTCGGCTCCGGAGTAGACCGGCCCGCTTCCCTGTAAGCGGCGATAAACCTCTGCGCTGCGCTCAGTGGTGTGCCGACGCCAAGCACCCAGAGCGCCCAGACCGGCTGTCCCACCAGCAGCAGCACAACCATGATCACCACTCGTTCAGGTCGTGTGAGAAAGCCTTCTGTGCCCTTGTAACCCAGGCCTTCCGCTCTTGCGCGTACGTAGCTAACAAGAAGTGATCCAGCGGTTGCGACCAGGGCTAGAATCACGGCCGTCTGATTGGCATTCTCCGGCTGGGAATAGTAGACGACCAGCCCGAGGAGCACGGCAACTTCTGAAACCCTGTCCAGGACCGAATCCATCAGGGCACCCTGCGGACCTACCGTGCCGGTTCGTCGTGCGATTCCGCCGTCCAACATATCGAAGGTAGCGCCCAGGAGGACGAGAATTCCAGCTATCCAGAATTCGCCATACCCTGCCAGTACAGCACCAGCGGCAGCCAGGCCAACTCCAATCAATGTCGCGCCGTTGGCAGAAACGCCCAGCTTAATCAACGCGTTGGAAACCGGCTCCTCGAACCATCGGGAGACGGTGCGGCGCAGCGCATACCTTGTCGTCTGAAGATCTGCCAATTGTGTATGGATGTGGCCCAGGGCCGACCGGCTAAAACTCTCGGAAATGGCTAACCGCGGTAGAGAGCGGGCGGCACCGGGTGCCGCTGCAAGACCGACTCATAGTAGCTGAGAACTTGATCGGCAATGCGAGGCCAGTTGTACTGCCTGGCGCTTGTTCCGCCGTTTACTCCCATCAGAGTCCGATCTCCCGGATTCTGAATCATGCGCTCAATAGCAGTGGCGATAGCGCGTTCGCTTTTTGGCTCTACCAGGAGCCCCTGCCGTCCATCCTGCATCACAGCCCTGAATCCTGGGATGTTTGAGGCTACAACCGGGGTACCGGCCGCCATAGCCTCGACCACAATCATCCCGAAGCTCTCTTTGCCCGTGTTCGGCGCGCAGAAGATATCTGCGTGCTGATAGTAGCCGGGCAAGTCGTCATCCGAGACAGGACCAACGAAGATCACATCGTCTATTCCGCGCTCGCCCATCATCCCGTACGAATCTCGATCCGGGACGCCTGACCCGCCGACGATGAGCCTCAACCTCGGGTAGCGCCACTTCAGCCGCGAGTACGCGCCGAGAAGATACTTCAGGCCTTTGCGCTTCTCGGCCATTCTTCCAACGAAGAACAGGTTAATAGCGTCCTCTTTGTACACTGTCGGTTTAGGAGCGTGAGTCGAGAAATGTTCGTAGTGAACACCGTTGGGGATGATCGTGTAGTCGCCGGGAAAGTACCTGTTCGCGAAGTACCTGGCCGGCTCCGAAACCGCAATCCTGCCGCTAAGTCTGACGGCGCCTTTCTTCAGCACCGGCTTCCAGAAGATGTATCCCCTGCCCGGCCCTTCGTTGAAGGCGTGAAAGGTTCCGACGGTTGGCGATGGTGAGTAGTAACTCGCCATCAGTCCAAACATCGGCATTAGAGGCTCATGAATATGAACTACGTCGAAGTTCTGATCTTCGAGAACGCTCATCAGCTTTCGCTGATACCAGATGCTCAAGGATATGCGTGCAACGGAGCCCGCGGTGACAAACGGCACGGTTCGCCCAAACGTCTCAAGAGGAGCCGAACGCAGGTCGTATACAGACTCGTTCCCTGTGCAGGGTGCAAGCACCCGCACGTCGTGCCCCTGGTCAATCAGCGCGTTAGAGAGCTCAACAACGTGCGTCTGCACTCCACCTCGAATGGCGAAGTCGTACGGCGATACCATCGCGATCTTCATCGTGCCCCCTGCAAAGCTGATGAATCACGCCGCAGTCCATTCCGGAATACGGCCGTCATGGGCACATCTTAGCCGTTTACTTCGATTTCTTCGAGGTGCGCTTGCTGGCAGACGGTGTGTCTTTTGAGTTTCCACCGGGTACGTGGGTCTCTGCATACTCCTCAACCGATCTGCGCGCATCGTCGTCCCGCATCTGCGTTAGCGGTGATTTCATGAAATAGGCAGAAGCGCCGAGGACCGGACCGGCGTGACCCTTGTCCAGCGCTATCTTTGCACTGCGAATGGCGTCGACCGCCACACCGGCTGAGTTAGGACTGTCCTCAACCTCCAGTTTCAGTTCGACGTTCAGCGGCACATCACCCCATGACGTGCCCTCAAGCCGAATATAGGCCCACTTGCGGTCAGTGAGCCACGGAACGTGGTCAGACGGACCGATGTGAACATCGTCCGTGGGCAGTTCCTTCTCGAGCTGTGACTGCACCGACTGCGTCTTCGAGATCTTCTTCGATGTAAGCCGCTTGCGCTCCAGCATGTTGTAAAAGTCGGTGTTTCCGCCGAAATTTAGCTGGTAAGTGCGGTCAAGCCTGACGCCGCGGTCCTCGAACAACCGGGCAAGAACGCGGTGGACGATCGTTGCACCGACCTGCGACTTGATGTCATCGCCGACTATCGGCAGACCTTTGTCTTCAAATCGCTTTGGCCAGTATCCAGTCTTGTCACCGCCAATGAAGACAGGAATGCAGTTCACGAATGCGCAGCCCGCTGCCAGCACCTGCTCGACGTACCACTTTGTCGCTTGCTCAGAGCCGACCGGAAGATAGTTGATTACTACATCGACGTTGCGATCTCGCAGGATCCCGACGATGTCATCGGTCGCCCCGGGCGCAGGCTCGATCACATCGGCGAGGTATTCGCCAATACCGTCGTGCGTCATGCCTCGGCTAACAGTTACACCGGTCTTTGGCACATCGTGAAACTGGACTGCGTTGTTGTTCTTGGAAACGAGGGCGTCGGACAGGTCTTTTCCGACCTTCTCCGTGTCAACATCAAATGCAGCGACCACGTCGATGTCACCAATTGCGTAGCCGCCCAGTACGTTGTGCATTACTCCGGGCACTTTCGTTTCGCCGTCCACTTCTGCGTATTTGTAGATTCCCTGCACGAGTGAAGAAGCACAGTTTCCGGCGCCGATGATCGCCACATTTATCTTGCCCATATCGGTTCGTCGCTCCGTATTTGCTGAATTGGTTGGCTCTGTTGGCAGTTGCTGAATTTGCGTTCAACGACGCTCGACGCAAGTGGCGCGGACGTCTCGAACCAATCGAAGGCTAGCGCCAGTTCATAGGAACAGGGTGAACGAAAATCGCCTGTGCGAGGACCAGGGTTCCGCGATGTTCCAAAAGGCACAGATGGCCGGACAGTTCACACTTGAACTTGCACCGACTCAGATACTTGCTCCAGCGTCTGTGTTGGAATGAACGGATTGCTCCCGTTCCAGAGATAGTCGAAGTGATTTCTGAGCAGGCTGTGGTAGTCGGAGCCACCACTGACTCTAAACATCGGCACCAGCCCGTCGATACTCGCGCCCTCAGTTGCAGGATCGGTTCGGCCAAAGTGATACGTCTCGATGAACGCGCACCTGCCGGTCAACACCAGGTACGTTGAAGGCCAGTGATCGACGAACCGGACATCCACTCGGAACTTCCGGCTCTCTCGGCTGGCCTTCTTGAGCGATGCGATCACGTTGAGGCTGCGCCACGAATCGCCAAAAAGAGGTCCAGCCCGGAAAAGAGCGTCATCGGCAAACTGGTCTCCATCTTCAACGATCGTTCGCGCCCTGGCGAACTGACCAGTGGGGCTCACAAGGATTGCTCGAACGCTGATGGGCCGGTCATCCGACGCCATGCGCCGTAGGATCACAGCATGGTCCTTATCACCGAAGAACTCTCGCAGGCCGACACCCTGAAGCAGCACCTCTCCCTCGGCGTTCTCCAGCTCCTCCGCAATAGCCGCGGGGGTAGCCGGGTCAAGACGACGAGGCCCCAGAACACCTGAAATCCCATGCTCAACAGCGCCAGACGTAACCTCGTTAAGCTGGGCCAGCGCTGATTGAAGCTGTTCCTGGTTCTGGGCGTACACGCCGGATCTGTCCGCTCCACGGCGGTATTCGCCCAGGCCTGATGCCGGATGTGACTGAGTCTGTAGCCCTGTCGCTGTTCTCGCCGCATCAGCGGGATTCATCAGAGCACTTAGGGACTCGTCCGTGATGATCCACGTCTTGCCGATGCGGCTGGCAGGGATGAGTCCCTGGCTGAGCCACTTGTAGACGGTTTTCTCGCTGACGTTCAGCCTGCGAGCCACATCGTGAACTTTTAGCCCGGCCATACCTATTATTCCTGTATTTTCCTATAAAGTAATAGAAAGTATACAGAAATCTAGGGATATCGAGAATAACTGATCCAGATTTAGACGTACGCAGAATCTGACCGCACTGTCCGCGGTCAGTTTTGCTGTTACCTGCCGTCGATCACAACGTCGGCTTCGCTCTCCTGCAACCGAACTACAACCGCAACCGCCTCTTCACTCCAACCTTCGTCCAGCGCCGCTGCAAGCCGTCCCTTTGCAACCGAAGTGACGGGCATCGGAATATCAAGCTGAGCAGCCAGCTCTATCGCAAGTCGCACATCTTTGTGGCCGAGCGAGAGCATGAATCCCGGCGAGAAGTCGCGCTGCATAACGGAATCTTTCCACTGCGCGAGGGTTGCGCTGTCACCGGAACTTGCAGAGACGACGTCGAAAAGTGTTGATGCATCCACACCCGCCTTCACGCCCATGCTGAACGCTTCGGCGACCACCACATTCGTCGACATTCCGATCAGGTTGTTCACAAGCTTGGTCACCGAACCGGCGCCGATCTCCCCACACCTGTACAACTTATCCGGGTCGCCGATAGCTGCCAACACAGGTAACGCATCCTCGAAGTCCTCGGCCGTACCGCCAATCATCAAGCTCAGGTTGCCCGCTTCGGCGCCCCAAACGCCCCCACTCACCGGAGCGTCTATGAACCGCTTGCCCGAAGATCTAGCCTCATCGTCAATTGCTTTCGCTGTGTCCGGGCCGATAGTGCTCAGGTCGATGCCGAGCGCGCCACGCTCAAGCCTGGCCAGCAGGCCGTTTTCGCCCTGCCAGACATCGGACACCTCGGCTGGGCCTGGCAGGGACGTGAACACGAACTCAGCGCCGATTGCCACTCCGCCGGGCTCAGCCGCGGCACTTGCGCCAAGCTCAACCAGGATTTCAACGGCTTCCTGCCGCACGTCGTAAACCGTGACATCGTGACCGGCTCGCACCAGGTTCCGAGCCATGTGCTCGCCCATTCGACCGAGTCCGACAAACCCGACTTTCATCTGTCGGACCTCCGTTTCCGTCCTTTACCAGCCGACCGCTTCTCCGTCTTTCCGAGGCTCGGATCCTGCAGTCAGGATTCCGGTTTCCGGATCGCGTGAGATCACCTGCCCGCCGCCGAACTCAGTCCGTTCGTAGTCTTTCAGCACATGCACGTCGTGTCCGCGCTTCCGCAAATCCGCAACCACGTTCGGATCGACATCTTCTTCGACGAGCACCGAGTTGTCTTCCTCGACCTTCACCTTGAACCTCAGCGCATCAAGCGCCTGCTGTGAGTCCATGCCAAAGTCGACCATGTTCGAGACCACCTGGAGATGCCCCTGCGGCTGCACAAAACCGCCCATTACACCAAAGCTCATGTACATCTCGTCGCCCTTGGTCGCCATCGCCGGAATGATGGTCTGGAACGGACGCTTCTTACCCTGGAGATAGTTGAGGTGGTCCGGGTCGAATGAGAAAAGCGAGCCGCGGTTCTGGAGTGCAATTCCAGTGGTCGGCGCTATCAGACCAGTCCCAAATCCCGCGAAAAGGCTGTTGATGAGGGAACAGGCGTTGCCTTCACCGTCGACGGCGGTAACGTACACCGTATCTGCGCCGCCCATAGGGTCGCCGTAAGAGACGTTGGGGTCCGCCTGAGTGCCGCTTATCGCGGCGCGGCGACGATCTGCGTAATCGTCCGAAAGCAGCGGTCCGATTGGCACTTCGACCATTCGCGGGTCGGCAACATACTGCAGCGCGTCTGCATAGCCGCGGCGCATCGACTCGATGAGGTAGTGGTACCTGTCGGGTGATTGCGGTCCCATTGAGCCAATATCGAATCCTTTGGCGATATTCAGTGCGATCAGGGCGGCGATGCCCTGCCCATTCGGCGGACACTCCCAGACCTTCACTCCCCGATAATCGACCGAGATTGCATCGTCCCAGTCCGAGTGATGTTCTGCCAGGTCCTTCTCGGTAAGCCAGCCACCCAGACCCTGCACGTAGTCGGCAATCTTCTTAGCGATCTCACCCTTGTAGAAAGCGTCACGACCGCCCTCGGAAATCGCCTGCAGACTTCTGCCAAGCTGTGGCAGCTTCACGAACTCGCCTTTTTTCGGCGGCCGACCGTTCACTGGCATCATCTCGACACCGGACGGCTGGAAACTCAGCTTCTCCCTGGAGTTCTGCCAGCCATTTGAGATTATGTCCGACACGCCATAGCCGTTCAGCGCGTAGTCGATCGCAGGAGCCAGCACTTCCCGGAACGACATACGGCCATAGTGTTCGAGCGCGGTGTGCCAGCCGTCAACAGTGCCAGGAACGCTCACCGCGAACCACGAGCCGGGGCCATCGTTTGGAATCGAATCGAACCCGGCCTTGCGGACATCCTCAACGTTCGCGGCTGAGGCCTGCCTGCCAGACCCGTTGAGCGCTACGACCTTCCGCTCCTTCGCGTTCCAGATCAGCGCGAACATGTCACCGCCGATGCCGGTGGATCCGGGCTCGACTACGTTCAACGTCGCGGCGGCGGCCACGGCGGCATCAACGGCATTCCCGCCGTCCAGCAGCATGCGCAGTCCGGCCTGGGCAGCAAGTGGCTGACTTGTAGCAACTGATCCATTGCGGGTTAACACGGCTGATCGACGGGATTTGAAGAAGCTCATACGAATCTCTTTCAGAGCGAATACCAGGTTGTCCAGAACGACAATAGCTCAATCTGTGCCGAATCGATTTGGTCCAAAACCATAGTCCGGCCAAACTTTGCCTGTCCCGGCGCATCGTACCATTCTGCCGTGCCGAAAACTGAAGGTCGATGATGGGCTGGTAGAACTCGTACTATGAGCCACGCATATCATTCCGTTGTGATCACACCCTCAATAACACGAATGAGAACGAAAAATTGAATAACTCACGCCCCATCGTTGGCCTCGCCTCGACCAGGCAAGTTCGAGATACCTACATCGGCCCAGCTGATCTTGCGCGGTTGGAACAGATTGCTGATTTTCGCTGGCAGGAGTTCAACGAGGACTCCAGTTGGGACGAAGCGCCGCAAACGGCTCCCGAAGTCCAGGCGCAACTTACCGAATTCGCGCGAGATTTGGACGCGCTTATCGTCTGTCACGGCTCACCGCGCATCGGACCGGAAGTATTCTCGGCGGTCGAGAGACTGACCCTCGTTGGCGAATTGGAAGGGGACAGATTCGCCCGGCGCATCGATGTTGAAGCTGCCCGCAAACATGGCAGCAGAGCCGTGGACACGACTCACGGCTCGTCGTATCCGGTCTCTGAGTGGGCCCTTGGGATGATGCTTATTGGGCTGCGTAATGCCGGAACTCACTTCCGCAAAATGATCGCTGGCGAGCACTGGGGGACGCCCGAACAGCGTTCAACAGCGAGCGAGTTCGCGATGAACCAGGAACTAACGGGCAAAAAGGTTGGACTGATAGGCGGTGGATTCATTGCCCGACGTCTGATCGAGCTGTTAAAGCCGTTTCGGACAGAGATCTTCGTCCATGATCCGTATATCGGTGCCGATGTGGCTTATGCATATGACTTCACTCTCACCTCGCTTGAAAACGTCATGTCTCTCCCAGACATCGTCGTATGCCTTGTCCCAATCACACCCGGTACGCACGGAATGTTAGGCGCCCATGAGTTCGCGAAGATGCGCTCAGGATCGGTGTTCGTCAACGTCTCGAGAGGTGCCGTTGTCCAGTCCGACGCGCTGATCGAGCGACTGCGGAGCGGAGATATCGTTGCTTGCCTTGACGTGTTCGACCCGGAACCGGTGCCAGTCGATTCTTCAGTGCGGTCGATGCCGAACGTTTTCCTGACACCGCACATCGCCGGTACGACGCTGCGCGGGGCTACGAGGTTCTTCGAGGAGATGGTCAACGAGCTTGAAAGACACTTCGCAGGACATGAAACACTGTTTGATCTGACGCCCCAGACGATGTCGAACCGTCGAGGCGAGTAGTCTTAGTCAGGATGACACCTTGTTCTCAATCAGCTACGAGCAGTGATCGTCGCAAGATAATCCGTGCTCAGGCATAATGCGCCGTTCAACCTGCAGCCAACCGCAGCCGGAGTCCTGATGCCAACCTTCTACTTCGAGCGTGAAGTCCGCACTCAGCAGTCTGAGTGCTATGCCATTCTTGAGGATGGTAAGCCGGTCGGCCGGCTTGACCTGCACTTCGCGCACGGGATGGTGCATGGGACGCTCATCGTGGATGAGAGTGTGACCCAGGAAGGTATGCAGGAGCTGGTGACGATAGTCGATGAAGACATCATTGATGCCGTTGGCGTTGAGCGGGACGATTTTGTAGTCCACGTCCACCAGGGACGCGATCTGGGCGTATACGCCAACAACGAATTTGGACCGCCCGCCAACGGCAACGGAGGCCACTCCGGAGCATAGAGCGAGAGGTCACAAACGCAGGTGATCGCGCCGCCGTAGTTGCTGGGTCCAGTCAGCGCGAACGAGTATCTGCTCGCCTTGTCCGGTATCTGAAACTCGCCGGTACGCTGCATTTGTGCCGGATCTATTAGCGTTGTTTCTGAAAGGAAATGACGCTTGCGCCGCGATTCCGGCTGCGATCGGTCACCTGAACTTCCTTACTACTCTGGACGAGCTTCTGGAGCCTGGTGATTGGAGTCGAACCTCCAGCAATAATCCCGACACCCCCAGGTTCAAGCCGATCAATCACCGAAATAACGCCGATCTCTACAGCCTGCCTTGGCTCATCGCCCCGCAGCGTCCCGACTATCAGGCCATAGTTTGCAGCGCCGCCTGGCAACCAGCCGACCTGGTTGTGCAGACCAGGCGCTGGTTCACTCAGGCGGTTGCTCCTGAGATTTCGCTCTGTTGTTCTAAGTGCCAGGAGGTCTCGGTCCACCAGCTGTAACGTTCCTGCCGCCGCCGCCGCTTTTAAAGCGAGCGGAACATAGCCCTGGCCAACGTTGAAAACAACGGCGCACGGTAAGCGGCGATTTCTCATACCATACAGCTGCTCAAGCACCAGTTGAGTCGAATAGCTGAGGCCGTCGAACTCACTCACTCCGCGGCTAGTTCCGACAGCGTAGGTTCGGCCCGAGACAACAAATCCAACCTCACCTCGCGCATAGACGTCGGCCAACAAGTCTTCAGGAAGTTCGAGATGTCGCGGGCTATCGCATTTGATCCCGAAAACCGTATGACGTGGCGCGTGCTCAACATGAAAAGTTTCTACCAGCAACTCGGCAAGCATCTTCTCGATGTCACGCCATAGAGGTGACACGGCGACGCCCCAGAACTGCCCGCCTGTCATAAGTCGGCCGGCTGAAGATGCAAGAAGATGGCCCAGTATTTCAATCCCAACCTTGCCGGGGAGATTGGAGACGATCAGGTCATAGCGCCCTCTGAGTGCATCGCTCAACCCCAGGCTCGTATGCGCCTCCGCGCTGTCGATCCCGTTCGCCGTGGCGTTGCGACGGGCGAAATCAACGGCCAGGGCGTCACGGTCAACCATCTCGACATTCCGTGTGAGGTTTGAGGCGGAGAGGGAGAGTCCGATCGCGCCGTACCCGCAACCAACGTCCAGGCAGTGTTCAACCGGCTGTTCAAGGTGTTTACCGATGGCCCTGAGTAAAAGATTCGTTCCAGGATCAACGGTGTTTGAGCTGAACAGGCTCTGCGATGTCAGGAACCGCAGATCCACACCTCGTCGGTGTCGCTCCACAGTCTTGTGAGCGTACGTATCCAGCAGGTCATCTTGCATCAATTAGCCCGCCAGCATCAGATTAAAAGTAGTTGTAAGACCGGAAATCGTATGTCGTTGCTTGAAATTCATTTGGATCCGTTTCGCGCAATCAGACACAAAGCCCCAACGAACGCGAAGACGGCTTCCGGTTCAGTTACCGAAAGCCGCCTCAATCTGCTGCCTCTAAAATCCAGTGCTTTACCAGCGACGGTCGTTGCGCGGAGCCCTCGGCTTGGCTTCGTTAACTGTAAGTGGCCTCTCGCCCAGCTCAGTGCCGTTCATTCCTGAGATGGCCGCCTGAGCTTCGCCATCATCTGGCATTTCAACGAATCCGAAGCCGCGTGACCGACCTGTCTGGCGATCCATGATCACCTGGGCGGATTCGACTGCGCCGAACGCCGCAAACGCAGTTTGCAGATCTTCGTTAGTGGTGCTAAAGGACAGATTGCCCACAAAGATATTCAACGTGCCCTCCTCGAACAGATAGCTTTTTCCGGCCGCACACGCAGGAAGTTTCGTGACCAGAGCGCTGTCCGGGAAACGAAGACGACGAACGGCTGACACGGACCAATGTGGCAATAGTACACCTGAGAGAATCACGACATGTTCAGCGTGACATGGGCCACGAAGAGCGTCTCGTGAATCGCCAGGACGTGAACGGAGAATTGCCTAGTAGTCCTGGAACAACTTGCCCCAGGGTGTGTCCATCGCTTTCCGGACTCTTTTGCGTCCCACGAATCTCAGCCAGAAATCGTTGTGATACGCATTTGACGCCCAGATAGCCCAAGGCAGCAACGGAGAGCGCAACAGTAAGCTTTCAAGCGGCTTCAGCGGTCCCCAGTAGATCATCTTCTGCCCACGGGACGCGAAAGTGTTCTCGTTTGAACTGAAATTCCAGTTCACATCAGCAACATCGTCACCGACGTACTCAATTTCACGGGGATCGCCGACGCCCAGGCCCATCTCATGAGCTAGCCGGATCTTGGTCAGCTTCATTGGATCGAAACCCATGAGCCGCGCTGCAACAGCATCGATCGCAACCTGGTCTGCGCTTGCCAGGATGATGTTCTTCTGGTGTATTCGCATAGCCCGCGGCCCCGGCCCGTCACCGGCGAACGTGCCATCCATCACTGCAAACAGTCCGGTGTGTATCTCCTTCTGGATCTGCAGTAAGTCAACCAGGGTTTCGTGAATCTTTGCGTGGGTCCAGTGACGATATCGGTGTAACAGACCGCCAAACGCGTTCTTCATCGCTCCTGTCATCGTCGTAAAAACATGAGTTTTGACGGTCGGCAAATGAACGATATTTGTACCAACCAGCGGCTCCGGAACGAACAGTCCGTCTTTGTAGATGTCGTCCAGTGCAATCATCTTCGCCGTCGGTTTATAGCGGATCCACTTCACCGGCGGCATATCGAGCACCGTGTGCTTCAGGCCAAGCGCATCTTCAACAACACCCTGCTTGTTCTTCGCCCTGCCCTCGTTCGGGTCTACGACAACCGTGCCGTTATGTGCAGCTGTGATATCGGTGTAACCGTTGGCCTGCATCTTCTTCCCAACGCCCTCGATCTGCCACGGCGCAGACGAACAAGCGGGATAGTAGTGCTGCCAGGAGATGTTCACCTTCAGCATGTTCGGTCGGTTAGGAACCAGAGCTGAATCGATATCTGCGAGGTCCAGTAGCCGAGCGTAGTCGTCGATCACAGTCTCAGGTGTCGTGTAGAGAACGGCCACCTTGCCGAGTTTAGGTTCAGCGTGAGGGATGTCCGGCTTTGTGAGAATCTGATCCGACTCTTTTATCTGCTGCGTAGTCATGATCTCCGTTGCATATCAGCGATTTTGAATCCCCGGGATTGCCTGAGAGGGTAGATCGTCCGTGATACTCAGCAGTTTAATCGCCTACACATTCGAGTATAGAGAGTCTTCGTGAAACAATACACGGACATCCCCAGTAGTTCACCAAGGGTTCGCCAGTGGCTCGCCGCCCATTCGTACAGGGTCCTAACCTCTCTCATGATCTTCGATAGCCATACGCACATACTTCCAGACCAGTTTCGGACAGACAAAGACCGCTACTTGAAAAGGGACGCAACATTCCGGGAATTGTTCTCTTCGCCGAAGGCCAGAACTGCTTCGGCAAAGACCCTGCTCGCTGAGATGAACCAGGCCGGTGTCGATAAATCCGTGATCGCCGGCTACGGATGGACAGACCTCGAAACGGCCATCGTCGCCAACGACTATCTACTGGAATCCGCCGCATCCAGCAACGGCCAGTTGATCCCTTTGTGCAGCGTCAACCCGATATGGGGCCAAGAGGCTGTCGGAGAGATTGAACGCTGCGTTCAGTCGGGAGCCAGGGGGATCGGCGAACTACATCCTGATTCGCAAAATTTTCTGAACGCAGACTTCGAGACGCTAGCTCCAGTCTTCGCGATAGCACGCGATCTGAGTCTCCCGATTCTTATGCACACATCAGAACCGGTGGGCCACAGCTATCCGGGCAAAGGCACAGTAACCCCCGAATACTCGCTGGCGCTTGCCCGAGCGTTTCCGCAAAACACACTCGTATTTGCCCACTTCGGCGGTGGACTGCCGTTCTACTCACTTATGCCGGAAGTCCGCCGCGAACTGAAAAATGTCTACTTCGACTCGGCGGCATCACCGCTTCTATACACATCTGATGCCTTTGATGTCTGTGCAAAAGCGGCAGGAGTCCAGCGCATCCTGTTTGCCAGCGACTTCCCGCTTGTGAGCCAGGAACAGGCACTTCAGGAGTTCAAGCAGAGCGACCGATCCCAATTGGACGCCGAGGCGATGCTTGATAGCAACGCACGCAGGGTGTGGTCCATCTCCTGAGAGGTGTCCTCAACAATGGCGGAGCACTCGTGGTCGAGGGATTCACGCGGTGTGCCCAGAGGTTGCGGACTGGACTTTTGTCCCATCTTTTGAGCCCTATCGCGCCTCCCAGATCCAAGAATAGTGGGCTAGTTTCGGGTCAGTCACCCTGCTGTATCGCCCTGATTGACGGCGTCAATCTCCTGTCACTACTCACGTGTTCGTATGAAACCCAAAGTCTCTTCACTCATAAGCGGCGGCAGCCTGGTAGGAATGACCGTTCTTGCGATGCTGCAAGCCCTGTCCGGCTAGTTTCTCCAACGACCGGAACCATGTTCACCACCGGCAATAACTGCAGCAACATCTGTTTGCAACCGCGGCGCATCAGATGTACTGTAAGCCTAATGGTTAGAGAACTTCACAACGTGAACTGCCTCTGTATGTGTTGCACCTGTACTCCTGCAGGGGGTGGCGTTCTCGCGTGCTGCTGTTGACAGCAGATTCGGTCTGATAATTCCACGCCAGCCCTCTGCGTACGCGCCGAGGGCTTTTTGTTGCCCCCGAATATCCAACAAGCACCACACCATTGCCATGTTTAACTTCATAAAGACAGCACTT
The DNA here is from genome assembly GCA_029262735.1 of Chloroflexota bacterium. GTDB lineage: Bacteria > Chloroflexota > Dehalococcoidia > Lucifugimonadales > Lucifugimonadaceae > JAJCYX01. The sequence goes on from JAJCYY010000024.1 coordinate 29,191, forward strand.
ACAGCAGGCCGCAGGTTCGTTGAGTCGGTTCAGGGCCTTGCCATCGAATCTGAGTCCCTGGCCCGAAAACGCTCCCAGAATTCCTGACGACTCAAACTCAACCTGCCTCATTGATCGACGCTGCATAGCCGACCGGCAGAGTTGAAGTTCGCGTTCGCCCTTCTGATTTATGCCGCGCCCGGCGTATCATGCTGCCATCTGGTCTTTGACTACCTGCAAACTATGGTTCGCATCCTCAACTCAGGAGGCTTGTTGTGGCGACTTTGACAGCGGAGCAGAAAGAACACCTTTCCGAGTTTGGGTTCGTTTCGGTCGATGATGTACTCGATCCCGAATCTGTGATCGATCCAGTGATAAACGAGTACGCCAGTGTGCTGGACTCGCTGGCCGAAGAGCTGCTCGAAGATGGCGTGATCTCGTCAACCTACAACGACCTGGAGTTTGGTGAGCGCGTCACCCAGATTTATGAAGAGAGCGGCGAGATACACAACGGCTATTTCGATTTCTCCTTGCCTCAGACCGGAATCAAGTCGGATACGCCGTTCTGGGCCGGACCAGCCGTGTTCAAAGCACTGACCGCACCAACCCTCCTGGACTCCGTGGAAAGTGTCGTCGGGCCAGAGATCTACTCGAACCCGGTGCAACACGTACGGATCAAGGTGCCTGAGTCACGTGCGCCTCGAGATGAGAGTGGCAACGTGAAGTTCGGCGTAACTCCCTGGCACCAGGACAACGGAGTGGTCAATCCTGAAGCCGACGAGACAGACATCCTCACTGTCTGGTTTCCGCTCATGGATGCCAGTGTTGAAAACGGCTGCCTCCAGGTCGTTCCCGGGTCGCATACCGGCCAGCTCCTCACCCATTGCCCCGGATACAAGCAGGCCATGGGCGCTACGATTCCAACCGATATGTTCGCTGAAAACACCGCAATGCCAGTGCCTATCAAGAAAGGCGGAGCGCTGTTCCTGGACAAACTCACCGTGCACTCCTCCCTGCCAAACGTATCCGAAAGAATCAGGTGGAGCTTTGACCTTCGATACCACCCGGTGGGGCAACCAACTGGTCGAAGCGTGTTCCCCGGCTTCGTCGCACGCAGCCGGTCAAACCCGCAGTCCGAGCTGCATGACCCGAATCATTGGTACCTGATGTGGAAGGAAACTCGGGACGCTCTGGCTCGTTCTGAGCAGCCGCAGTTCAACCGGTGGGACATAGACGACCCGGCCTGCGCTTAGACATACCTGTTCCGAATACTGAACCGTTGACCGCGATCAAGTGATCTGCCCAACGGGATCGTCGCGATGTTCGGAGAGGTGTCTTCGCATCGCGTCGAGCAGCGTCACGGTTGCCCTGACGAGACTCACGCGGTCCGACAACAGATGTTTGCCCGCCGCCCTCGCACGGCGCTCAAGCTCCGCATGTGCGGCGTTCACCTTGTCATGTGCAGGTTCGCCCGGGACGCCAAGTGACGACGCCATGTCGTTTTGCCCGAACGAGATGCAATGGATGCCCGGCACGGCCACGATGGCATCCAGGTTGTCGATACTTGCCTGGCTCTCAAGTTGCGCAATGACGAACATGTTCTCGTTGGCATCTGCGATGTAGCCTGTGTTTCCGCCGAAACGATCTTTCATTGTCGGCTGGTGATCATAGTAGTGACCTCTCCCCGGGCCCCACGATCGTTTGCCCTTGGGAGCGTAGTAACAGGAATCAGACAGAATGCGCGCCTGCTCCCCGCTCTCGACGCCCGGTCCCTGTATCCCCTGGACACCGCGCGCCAGGTACTGCTTTATCGGCACAGGATCAACCGACGGGACACGCGCAGTGACGGTCATTCCCGCTGCGTTGGCAACACGGCTGATCTCGTCGATCTCTGACAGATCGAAGTGGCCCTGCTCCCCATCGAGGTCAACGCCATCCATCCCGGCGAGATGGGCCAGCTCGACAAGCTCCGTGGAAGGGAAGTGCATCTGTAGAAAGTGCGCCTTCCGGCCTTCCCTGTTAGCGGCAAAGATTCGATTGACCGGCAAATTAGTGCTCCTTGCTCAACGATGACCGTGAAACGGCGGAGTATATCGCCCGTGAGGTACTTCACAGCCTCGTTAGCAAACTCAGACGGGCGCGCCTAGAATTCATGTCGTTCTGGTTACTGACGCCAGTTCCTGGTCAGTCCGCCACCCTCACTCACCCGCACAAATAGTTAATGGATCCAGAAGTACTAGAAATCTACCGGCGGGCAGGCCGAATTGCATCAGACGCCCGCAACTGGGCGGCTGAGACCATCGAGCCGGGGATGCGGTTGAGGGACCTGCAAGAAGGAGTCGAGGAGCGGATTAGAGCGGCAGGCGCCCTTCCGTCCTTCCCAGCACAGACCAGCCGAAACAGCATTGCTGCCCATTACTGCTCTTCCCCGACCGACGACGCACGATACGAAGAAGGCGATCTGGTCAAGATCGATATCGGCGCTCACATCGACGGCTACCCTGTCGACACAGGCGTCTCGGTCGACCTCTCGTCTGACGGACGCTGGAAGACTCTGATCGCCGCGGCATCAGATGCCCTGGATGCAGCTATTGCCACGGTTGGGAACGGCGTGCCCGTCGGCACGGTCGGTACCGCAATTGAGAGCACAATCAGGTCTGCCGGTTTTGAGCCGATCATGAACCTCTCAGGGCACGGCCTAGCCCGGTGGGAACTGCACGCACCCCCCCAGATTCCCAATCACTCTCAGAATGGCGGTCCGAAGCTGAAGACAGGAATGATCTTCGCCATCGAGCCGTTTACAACTACCGGAGCCGGATTCGTCGAAGACGATGGTGTCGCGGAGATCTTCAGATTGGAACGGCCGGCACGACCTTCGAATAAGCTGTTCGCTCCAATGATGGAGGCTCTCGACGAGTGGCACGGCCTGCCCGTGGCGATGCGCTACTTCACGCACCTGCCGCGCAAGCCGGTCGAGCGGACCATCACCGAACTTGTGAAACAGGGCGTCATGCACGCCTACGCCCCACTGGTTGAGGTATCTGATGCCTACGTCGGTTGGCGCGAGCATACGATCTATCTTGGTGAACACGGCCCCGAAGTGATCACGGCTTAAGTCAGTAGTTCCCTTCGAGCGGAAGGACGAACATGCAAGATTTCCAGGACGTAATTACCAGTGAGGAACAGTTACGAGAGGTACTCGGTTATCCGGCAGAACGCGTGCAACGGAAGGTGATCACGGCTCTGGACAAGCACTGCCGCGCATTCGTCTCTCTATCGCCTTTTCTACTTATCGCATCCGCTGATTCGGCGGGCAACATGGACGTATCGCCGAAAGGCGACCCGCCCGGATTCGTGCGACTGCTCGACGACCGAACCCTGGCGATCCCGGACAGGCCAGGCAACAAACGCGCCGACGGATTCATCAATATCATTGAGAACCCGCGCGTCGCCCTTCTGTTCATGGTTCCCGGCTATCGAGAGACCCTGCGAGTCGCTGGCTCGGGACGAATCGTGCGAGATGAATCGCTCCGGGAGAGTATGGCAATCAAAGGCAGAGCGCCTGCACTTGCGCTGGTTGTTGACGTCGAAGAGGCGTTCTTCCACTGCGCCAAGTGTGTGATCCGTTCTGGACTCTGGCAGCCGGAGCTCTGGCCTGACATTTCCGAAATGCCAGGGTATGGCCAGATAACCGTGGATCACTCACACTGGCACGAATCGCCGGATCAGGTGGAACTCCAGCTCCAGGATTCCTATTCGAAGAACCTGTACTGACTTCGGTTGACTACACAGGTGGATGCAGGTTGTGGAACTCCGTTGCGGCTTCAAATGCTGATCCGGCTCTTACAAGCAGTGGTTCAGCAAGGTGATGACCCACAAGCTGCAGGGACGCCGGGACCCCGTCACCGGTTAGTCCAGCAGGCAGCGAAATCGTCGGCAATCCGGCGTAGTCGTGTGGTGCCGTGAACCTGCTTTCCCAGGGGTCCCTTTCGGCAGGTATTGGCCCGTACATCCCTTCTGCCGTTACTGGATAGGCGGAGCGAGCGGTGGCGGGACATGCGAGGAGATCAATTCCTCGCATCGTGTTGCGGAGTTCTGCATTGCACATCAGCCGCAGCTCGTGTGCACGAGCGTACTCCCTCGACGAGTAACTTGAGCCACGTCGCAGCCACTCTCCGAACCACGGTCCGTACTCAGCTGCTCGTGACGGATATGTCTCCGCATGGGCGACAGCGGCCTCGCTGGAACAGATGACGGGCCATGCTCCCATGTACTCTCGAAGCCGATCGGGCATTTTCACCGGCACGATCTCGGCGCCGAGACTTTCGAGTACTCGGACACCCTCGACGACAGCCTGTGCGAATGAAGGCTCTACATCAACGGTCGTGTAACCCTCGTCGTATCCGATGCGAACACCTCTGACTCCTTCGCTGACTCTCGCCGTCAGGTCGGGCACTTCATCATGCAGTGTGGTCGGGTCGTTGGGATCAAGCCCGGATATCGCCTGCATCACAAGTCCAGCGTCACGACTCGACCGGGTCAGCGGTCCAACGTGATCTAACGATGGCGCCAGGTCCATCACTCCGTAGCGACTAACGCGTCCCCAGGTGGGCTTCAGTCCAACGGTTCCGCAAACTGCCGCCGGGTGCCGAATCGATCCACCGGTGTCGCTGCCAAGAGTTGCATACGCCAGTCCAGCCGCAGTCGCAGAACCGGAGCCACTTGAAGACGCTCCGGGCCAGTGAGACTCTCGCCACGGATTTTCCGGGTACTCGAGCCTCGGGTTGTAGCCGCCCATCGCACCTTCGGTCATGTTCAACTTGCCAAGCAAAACCGAGCCTGCATCGGCGAGTCTTTTTACAACCGTGGAGTCAAAATCCGGGATGTTTTCGGCAAAGACGGCTGAACCGCCCATCGTCCTGATCCCACGTGTGAAGCAAAGGTCCTTCACCGCGATCGGTATGCCGTGGAGTTCCCCTCGATACCTTCCTGATGCTATCTCCGCTTCTGCCCGCGTCGCCTGCTCCAGTGCCAGGTCAGCCGTCACTGTGGCATAGGCACGTAGTCGCGGATTTAACGCCGCAATCCGATCGAGCTGTGACTGTGTAAGTTCAACCGGAGAGAGCTCACCAGACAGAATGAGTGGAGCAAGCTGGCTGATAGTGGAATAGTGAATGTCAGGTGTTGTCATGGTCGTGCGTACTCCCCAGGTGAGCGAAAAATGTCAACTCACCCGGAAAACTCAAACTCTGTGCCGACGCTCTGTTCAACCGCTTGCTGGTACACAAGCGCAGCGCATGAGATGTCCTGGATGGCCAGCCCGACGCTCTTGAACAGCGTTATCTCCGAGTCGTTCTCACGACCGCTGATGGTGCCATTCACGACCGCTCCAAGGTCACCATGAATATCGCCCGGAGAATATGCGCCTTCCTCGATCGGAATCTGGATGTCACCCGCTTCTGCAAGGCACGCCTCTTTTTGATCACAGATGACCTTGGAGTTCACTATCGACGCCGTATCCAGCTCCCGAACACCAGGCGCGTGTGATCCGATGGCATTGATGTGGGCGCCCTCTTTCCACCAATCAGCCTTGACGATCGGATTGGCGGCCGTTGTGGCGAGAGCGACTATATCGCTGTTCGCCAGCACCTCTTCGGTATCCGAAGTTAGCCGCATCGGCACACCGGTCGCGTCGCTCAACTCCTCCGCAAACTGCCTGCGACGTTCTTCGGGATCAACCGAGAACGAAAGAACCTCATCCAGTTCCGCTGCCTCGCACATAGCAATGACCTGCGCGCGGGCCTGCACACCTGTCCCCAGGACTCCGCCGATCTTTGTGTCTTTGCGCGCCAGGTGACGGGTCGCAACGCCTGAAACGGCGCCGGTACGCATCGCCGTGAGATATCCGCCGTCCATCACCGACATCACCTGGCCTGTGTTCTGATCTTGCACAAGTATCGTCGCAAGCGTTGTGGGCAGGTTGAACTTGTCCGGGTTCGCTTTGTAGACGGTCACCGCTTTCACACCAAGTGCTCCGCCGGATTTCAGGTAAGAAGGCATGTAGGCGATCCAACCACCGACCTCCTGATCGATCATGACGGTGCGAGGTGGCATCTCCGCAGTTCCGTTTGCAAGTTCGCTGAACGCCTTCTCCACGACGTCGATCGCCTTCGACATCGGTAGCAGTTTCTGAACATCGGACCGGGACAGCAGTAGCGCCATCGGCTTATCTCCGCATGGTTTATGTGTAACAGCGTGCCTAATCCGCAGTCGTTTGAGGCGGCTTGCGCGCCGGATTATATCCGCCGATTATCGGCACCGAAGCCGCAAACCAGTTCTCGCGATGCGGCATGGCATGATTCGCACTAGTATGAGCGCAAGGCGAACGAGGCTTACAAATGTCGCAGGAAAATATACCTCCAGGGCTGCAAGCGCACTGTCAGTTCTGCGGTGGCAAGTTAGATGTTCGACTCGGAGCAGGTAACGGTAAACCGAACTCCGCCGAAACCACTTGCACTGTGTGTGGACGCGAAGACGGCTTCGGTTGGACCACCTTTGGGCCGGGCCAGTCCGACCCAGCGATAGCCAAACGGTTTCGGAACCCGTTTAGCCGCCAGAGTTGCCGCAAGTTTCCGCGATACATGTCGCCAGACGGAGCACCAGACATTCGGCTGATCATCGAAGACGCCGAATTTCCTGTCTACGGCCTGAAAGGCCGACCAAACGACCTCCGGCTGAAATCCATCGGCGGAAGATCAGAATCGAACATCGAAACGATGACAGAGGTGAGCTTTGTCTACCGAGTCGGTCATCCGAGTAATCCCGATGCGGCTCTGGGTCTAACTGAATCCACCCGGGAGCCTTATCGTGACGTAAAGGAGGGATATCTTGAGGTGGTTCGGGCGGAGTTGGAGTTCCACGCGGTGGAGGCCACTGTTCGCAACAACGTATCGACTGAGCAGACAAAGCGATGGTTTTACGACGGCGATTTCAACAGAATCTGGAACATGGACCGGGCCGCTGACACCATTCATAAATCGATTGAAATTGAGATAGCCGAAGCCATGCGTTCGGCTGTCGTCGCATCATGGGAAGAGCCGTTCAAGGTCATGGTTTTCACCTTTACGTTACCGCCAGTACACATCACGGTCTGTTCGCTCAACCTGTCCCAGCAAGATACAGTTGACTCTCTCAAACATCTGGCTGCGATGCAGGGTGCCGACGCGATGTTTGCAGATCATCAGGAAGACATGACGGAAACGCGAAAACTTCTATGGCCAGACCGCTGATAAAAACTAGACGAAAAACCGACCTCACCAACGGGTACTCGGGACCGTATGTGGCGGAGCAGGGTGACACTCTGCCTCCGAGGACCCGCGACGGCCAGAATGAACGCCGGAATCCCGTGCAGGAGCACAGTCGACGACCTCGTCCGGGGCCCGAACAGCCGCGGCCGGCAGGTCTCAGCACCCCGCGACACTATGCCGATGAGCGACGGGCGAATCGAACGGCCCGGGGAGCCAGCCGTGGCCGTGACCGCAACAATCCGGTCTGGCATCGAGACGTTGGACAACCGGCCGACCCAGAAGACCCGACAACGCATCGCCTTTTCATAGCTCTGAGACTTCCGGAACCTGCGATCGACGAGATCGGTACTTTCATAAACGAAATGCCGACCATGGCGGCTGGCAATGTCCGGTGGACTCCAAGGGAAAATGTCCACCTGACGTTGCTATTCCTCGGAGACACCCCGATAGAGCTTCTGCTGAGGCTCCAGGAACAGATAGCCGAGGTTGCGGAAAAAACGTCACCGTTCATGCTCAATCTCGGCGAGGCCGGAGCCTTCCCGAGCTTTCACTCCCCGAAAATCCTGTGGGTTGGACTGGACGGCGAAGTCCGTAAGCTGGTGCAGCTACAAGGTCGGATAGAGGGTTCGTTGAGGACGATTGGATTTGAACCGGAACACAGGCCGTTCAACGCGCACGTAACTGTCGGCCGAACGGTCCGAGACCTGGACCGGCAATATGCCGGCGATGTCGGGTTTAGCTGGCGGCGATCAATCTTGCCTGCCGAACGGGCCAGCGTGCCCGTAAACGAGATTCAACTCCTGCGAAGCCGATTCCAGGATGGCGGAGTTGCGTACGAATCCGTGTTTTCGGCAACTCTTGCCTAGGAACCACAAAAATCAGGCTCAATGTCCACGACCTGTAACAAACGAGTATTTCCGTACTGAATATGTCAGAATATGATCTAAGTATCTGAAAAATTGTAAATGCACCGACGAAGATCAGTAAGTCTCTGCAACGCTACGAGCGAGCCCGGCAGGTGGGAGCGGGCAGCGAACAAAGACTGAATATCACTTCCGAGCAGCGATCTGAACCGCCGAACTGGCATGACTAGCCTGTGGCGCAGTAGGTGAGTCGGTCCGGCCGACCGTTACATCGGCAACACGAGAGCCAGTCTCAGGAGGAGCAACTCCTAACGAGGCAGGAATCAGGGTGGTACCGCGGGTTGATATTAAACAGACCCGTCCCAGATCGTTTTTGGGACGGGTTTTTGTTTGTCCAAGATCGGTGAACAGTTCGACAGGGGCCAGTAATTGACTACTGCAAAGCGATTCGAAGCCGTCGGGTCGAGGGTCGATTTCATAGAGCTGGAACACCGCGTGCTCGCGTTCTGGAAGGATCAGGACGTGCAGAGCCGGTATCTGCGCCGCAACGACGGTGCTGCAGAGAAATACCCCTTCATGGACGGGCCAATTACGGCCAACAATCCGATGGGCGTCCACCACGCATGGGGCAGAACGTACAAAGACGTGTTTCTGCGCTTCCGCAACATGCAGGGCTACGCGCAACGCTTCCAAAACGGTTTCGACGGCCAGGGTCTATGGGTCGAAGTCGAGGTCGAAAAAGAGAAGGGTTTCAAGTCAAAAAAAGAGATCGAAACCTACGGCATCGGCCGGTTCGTGGAGGACTGTAAGGCCCGTGTTCGCATGTTCTCGGAACGAATCAGTGACCAGTCGAAGCGCCTCGGCTACTTCATGGACTGGGATGATTCGTACCAGACCATGTCAGACGAGAACAACTACACCATCTGGCTGTTCCTGAAGCGGTGCGCAGACAACGGCTGGCTGTATGAAGGTGAAGATGTCATGCCCTGGTGCCCTAGATGTGGCACAGGTCTCTCACAGCAGGAGATCGTCACCGAGGGCTACCAGGAGATCGTGCACCCCGGATTCTTCCTCAAGTTCCCGCTGCTGGACCGGGATGACGAGTCTCTTCTTGTCTGGACCACAACTCCCTGGACGCTGGTCGCTAACGTCGCAGCCGCGGTGAACACCGACCACGACTACGTGCTGGTCGAAAACACATTCGAAGTGAATGGTGAGGAGCAGACCGAGCGACTCTGGATTGGCTCCCAACGTCTCAACGTACTCAAAGGTGAGCACAGGGTTCTGCAGTCGGTTTCGGTTAAGGGTTCCGAGCTCGTCGGCTGGCGGTATCGAGGGCCGTTCGACGAAGTCCCTGCCCAGGAGCAGGCCAAAGACCTGCATCGCATTCTGGCGTGGGACCAGGTTGGCGAAGAGGAAGGCACCGGTATCGTTCACATAGCTCCCGGTGCCGGAGCGGAAGACTACCGGTTAGGCAAAGAGCACGGTCTGCCCGTGATCGCGCCGCTCGACGACGCCGGAATCTACACCACCGGCTTCGGATTCCTTGACGGCAAACCGGTCTCGGAAGTAAACGATCTCATCTTCGAGGATCTTCAGAAAAAGGACCTGTACTACCGCGTCGAAAAATATCGTCACCGCTATCCATTCTGCTGGCGCTGCGGAACGGAACTGGTTTTCCGCCTCGTCAGCGAATGGTTCATCTCAATGGAAGAGCTGCGGCCTAAGCTGATGGAGGCCACACACAAGATGACGTGGATCCCGCCATTTGGTGAAGCCCGAGAGATCGACTGGCTCCGGAACATGGGCGACTGGATGATCTCGAAGAAGCGTTACTGGGGTCTGGCTCTCCCAATCTGGAAGTGCGACGACTGCGGCAAGTTTGAAGTAGTCGAATCCGAAGTTGAGCTTGAGGCGCGCGCAGTCGAAGGTTGGGCGGACTTCAAAGGTCACTCTCCTCACAGGCCCTGGATCGATGCCGTCAAGATCGCTTGTTCGGACTGCGGCTCAACAGTCAGCAGAATCCCGGATGTCGGCAACGCGTGGCTGGACGCAGGAATCGTTTCCTTCTCAACCCTCGGGTATCGCAACGACAGGCAACACTGGGAGCAGTGGTTTCCGGCAAAATGGATTTCGGAAAGCTTTCCGGGCCAGTTCAGGAACTGGTTCTACTCGCTCATAACCATGAGTGTCGCGCTTGAAGGCCAACCGCCTGCCGAGAACGTCTTTTCATACGCTTTGATGCGGGACGAAAAAGGCGATGAGATGCACAAGTCGAAAGGCAACGCGATCTGGTTCGAGGATGCGGCCGAGAAGATGGGCGTGGACGTAATGCGCTGGACATTTGCTCGCCACAACCCGGCGTCCAACCTCAACTTCGGATACGGGCCCGGCGACGAGGTTCGCAGACAGTTCCTGATACCGCTCTGGAACATCTTCTCCTTCTTCACAACCTACGCCGCACTTGACGGCTGGACTGAGGACGATTCGCGTCTCAGCAAACGGGATGGCGGCGCGTTGCGTGAAGAGTTCACAGAACTGGACCGCTGGATTCTCTCTGAGACGAATCAACTCGTAAAACAGGTGACCGAGTACATGGAGACCTGGCGCATCGAGTACGCAGCTCAGGCGATCGAGCAGTACGTGGACGGCTTGTCGAACTGGTACGTGCGTCTCTCCCGCAGGCGTTTCTGGAAAAGTGAGGGCGACGCCGATAAAAAGGCGGCCTACTCATCCCTGCACTACAGCCTGACAACGCTGACAAGGTTGCTGGCGCCATTCGTGCCGTTTGTAAGTGAGGAGATATGGCAAAAGCTCGTTGCCGAGGTGCAACAGGGCGCTCCAGACTCCGTTCATCTTGCCGATTGGCCTGAGGTTGACCAATCGCTGGTCGACGAAGACCTGTCGCGCCAGACGCAGCTTGCGATCAGGCTGGCATCGTTAGGCCGCTCCGCACGCGCTCAATCAAAACTCAAGGTCCGACAGCCGCTCGCCGAGCTGATGGTCGAAGTAAGGCATGACTGGGAACGAGAGGCTCTGCCTGTCATCGAAGGCCAACTGTCGGACGAGCTAAATGTCAAAGGCGTGCGAGATGTGACCGGTTCCGGCGGTCTGCTGAGCTACGCCGTCAAGCCTGAGCTCAGGAGTCTTGGTCCAAAGTACGGGAAGCAGCTTGGCGAAATCAGGAAACTTCTGGCTGAGGCCGATGCAGGTGAGATTGCTCATCTTGCCGAGTCGGGCAAACAGATCACGCTCGGGACGTTCGTGCTAGAGCCCGAGGAGGTTTTGATCGAGCGGCACGCAGCTGAGGGCTACGCCGTCGCAACTGACGCTGGCTATACAGCCGCTGTCAGCACAGAAATCACGCCGGAGCTTCATGCGGAAGGTATCGCGCGTGAAGTGGTGCACATGGTCCAGAACGTGCGCAAGTCAGCGGGTCTGGAAATCTCGGATCGCATCCAGCTCGCCGTCAAGACCTCCGACGGGATCGGCATGGCACTCAAGGCGCACATGATTTACCTCGTGGAAGAAACACTTGCTGCTTCCTTCCACCTGGATTATGAGTTGGACAGCGGAACGAAGGAAACGTTCGATCTCAACGATGAGCAGGTTGCGATTTCGCTCAGGAAAGCCTAGGAGCATCGCTGCAGAAAATAGTGCCTGCTTATCTCGGTGTCAGAGGCGGTGCTGTTCTGCGTCGGCTAATCGAGCAGCCGGGCGAAAAAAGCGCCGACTTCACGCTATTAGCCGTCTGATTCGTCTCGGCTGAGGGGAGTCAGATAGTCGGAGTATCGGGTGTTCTCTCTGAAGAGCCGCACAGTTGCGACATCAGAGCGCCACCAGATTGGGGTCTGGAACGGTTCACCCGACTGGCTGAACTGGACCAGCTGGTACAGGACCTCTCCATCTGCGAAAACGCGATGGTTTGCCAGGACGTTTGTAGCTCCGCTGAGTCCGGCGTTGAATGTCTCATCCTCGCCTTTGATGACCAGAAAGGCTTCATCGAGGCTTGACGATCCGTCCGCAAACAGTTCGATATCGAGCGGCTCGACATTTCTTGCCGCGTAAAACTTGATCGTGGCAGCCGGAACACCATCGCGGACAAACACCCTGTCCCCGAGTTGGCTCTCATTCCTCAGTACCTGTGCAATCGCTCTGATCCCAGTTACATCCTCGTCGAAAAGTCCGTGACCGTGGTCGAGTGATCGGGCGTAGGCCCTGAGCGGCTCCAGTTCCGATGTGAACTCAGTCTGGGGATTGAAAACCGCCTGGTTCCATACAACACCGGCCAGCGCAACGGAGACGACGGCCATCGCAACGACGCTCTGTGCAGCCACGGAGTTGATCTGGCGTAAGAGTTGAGACCACCCGAACGCGGCAACGGCGAGCACCAGCGGAGCGGAGAAAACAGGGTGTTCGAGTCGCGGCTCAAGCAGCAGCCACGGCAATGCGTGAATGCCAGCAAGCGCAAGCAGGATAAAGACGGGAACGCGGGCGGTGCTATTGTGAATCACCGCTTCGACCAGCCCTACGACTACGATCAGAACCACGGGGACGCCTACATAGACGAGCCATGTGTCGGTGAATGCTCCTGGCGATAGACCAAATATCGTGTCTTGACCGATCAGATGGCTTAGAACACCGGAGCGTGAAACATCGGTGGCAATACCTGGCCAGTCCCCGTAGATCGAAGTTGCGATTAGCGAAAGGCCAATAAAACCGAGCAACACCGCGGGACCGGCAAGAGCGGCTAAGCCGACGTCCTTTCTGTTGTGACGTCTCCACCACGCAATGGCCAGCGCTGCCGCCAGCAGTGTCGCACCATCGAGGAATGTCAGAGCGGCCGCTGTCAGAGCAAGAGACGAAAATACCAGCCAACGCCTATGGCCGGATTCCAGGTACCGCAACAAGAACAGTGCGCCAGCCACCTCGAACGTCATGAAAACGCCTATCCCCAGGGCAAGACGATTTATGGCGAAGAGTCCTGTCCCCAGGAGTAGCAGCCCGGCGAATGCGGCCGCACGACGTCCAAATGCTCGGCTAACCAGGGCAAGCAGCAAAGGCATCAAAGCCGCTCCAACCAGCGCGAAGGGCAAACGAAGCGTGAATTCATTCACCGGAAGTAGATGCGCTCCGAGTACGCCGGGTAGATAAGAAAACGGTGGCATGCCCTGCACAAAGGGCGATCCGATGGCCGTTGGGTCGTCGACGGCGGACGCGAGGCGGAATCCCATGAGGACACCAAGTGCCTCATCGTTGCCCTCAGCCAGTGGAAATCCGCCAATTTGCCAGAGGCTCAACAGCAACCAGAGCAGTATCAAGCCTCGGGAGACAATCCAGTAGCGCGAGAACCTGCGACTCTCATCTCTGGCAAGAGTCTCCCCGGACAGGGTGTTTTCGCCAATCGCTTGTTGGGCAGCCAATACGATAACCAGTTACGTGTGAGTTGGTCTGAACTAATACTGGTTTCAATTGAACTGCCACGACCGTTCGGGGACGAATGAGGTTCGACGCAACACAGATGCGGGCAGCCTCGCAATTGCTGCAGTCCCGCTCTGCGACGCCCAGGCTCATAGCAGGGATGTTGGCCCGTCTGAACCGTCCGGCCATTCATCGTCGTCGGCAGCGCCGGTCGGCATTGGAAGTGGCAGGCCGGGGAGCGATGGAGTGGAGCGAATCCTCGCCAGATTGAGTGAAAGTTCCTCATTCTGCTTCTGCTGTTCCCGGTTTGAGAGGTAAAACGCCCACCTGGAAGTCACCTGCGCGCCAACCAACATGATTATTGCCGAGACATAGACAAAAACCATGAGGACGATGATTGCGCTGACACCGCCGTAGATGCCGTTCGCCAGAGCGGCTGCGTTCTGCAGATAAAGGATGAATACGCCCTTGGAGATCTCGAAGGCAGCAGCGCCAAGCAGAGCGGTAGGAAAAACCTCTTTAAATCTCAACTTCGTGTTCGGTAGCCACCAGTAGAGAATTAAGAAGACGATGAACGATAGCAACGGCGGGCTGAAGCGTGCTATCCGGGCCCAGAGCTCAGTCCCTGAAACCGGTGTGTTCGGAGCAACGATTGTCGAGATATCCTCGAAGTAGCCAAATATCGTCGTTATCGAGAATGAAACGATCAACAGTAACGCCGCGCCAACAAGCAACACAAAATCCATTGCCTGCTCGGTTAGAAACGGTCTCGGCTTCGTGATGCCCCAGATCGTGTTCACGCTCTTGCGAATCGAGCTAAACACGGCTTTCGAGGCGAAGATCAGGCCAAGAGTCGCCACGGCACTCGTGACGCCACGGCCTTCACGAAGGCTACTGAAAAAGCCAGCCAGGAAATCATCTGACTGTTCGCCGAGTACCGGAATCTGAGTTTCCAGACCTTTGATAAGGCTCTCTTCGAAGCCTTCTATGCCAAGGAAGAACGAAAAGATCGTTATCAAAGCCAGTGAGAGCGGAAACAACGCGAAGAACGCGTAGAACGCGATGGCCGCGGACATGTAAGGCCCGTTCTTCTCCAGGAACTCGTTGAAGTTACTGGCAACGAACTTGATGAACCACAACGGACCCTGGACTAGCCAGATCGCCTGTGTCTTATTCAGCAGGATACCCATATCGCTGCACCGGGTTTCCCAATAGCTGTCAACCCATTGCTAACTTCGTATTGTAACTCGATATCAAGGCTTTCATTGGTTACAAGGTCCGAACCCAGGTGGTTGACAGCTCACACTGCAAGGACGGCAACACCTCCCAGTTCACTATCGATCGCACATCTCGAATAGAACGTCGAGACCAGGTAACCCAGTATCTAAGATGGGGACATTAGCCGTACGGCCCGACTAGTCGAGGTCACCGGACCGGAACGCACCGATGTAGTTCATGCAGAAGTCGTCATTGCCCATCAGCATCTCAGTGGTGATTTGCACAGGCTTTGTTTTCATGTCCATCGCCAGGATCTTGTCGATATCCAGGTGCAGCGGGTCGACGATGCCGCTGTCGGCACCGTGCTCGATCGCCAGTCGAACGAAAACCTCGTTAACCAGCTTACGTTTCGGCAGTCCAAACGAGACGTTGCTCATCCCACCGGTGATGTGGATTTCCGCACCGAACTCATCTCGAATTAGTTGAATCGCGTTTAGGCCATGAGGGCCGTAGGTGCCGGAAACCGAGATCGGAAAGAACAGCGGGTCAACGTATAAGTCGCCCTTTGCAATTCCTTTCGACAGCGCTGCCTCGACAATTCGACCCACGTTCTCAAGTCTCTCGTGCTCGTCGTCGGGCATTCCGTCTTCTTTTGCTGCCGTCACAACGGCACAGGCGTCGTTCTCGAGTACCAGGTCTAGCGCCTGGATACGCTCGAGCGCGACCGAGTTCAACATCGGACGGCCAGCGGAGCCGTCATACGCCTCAAAGCCCGACTCAATGATCTCGGCTTTAGAAGAGTCGATGCTTGGTGGTACGGGTGAAATACTCTGCACTTTTTCTACAAGCCACTTCATGGCGGCCAACTGCTCTGGCAGCCGATACGAGAACTCATCGACGTTCAGATCAAGGTATGACGCCTTCGAACGCACCTGCCTGTGGACCTCTTTCTCGATGTAATCGACACCCGTCGCTGCCTCCTCACCTTCTTCGTTCATGCCCTTCCAGACAGCGATCATGAAGTGCTTGAGTTGGCCTTGCTCATAGGGCTGGGTTTTCGTGAAATGCTCGGGCACCCGCATCAACCTGCGTTCGCCCTCGGCGTTGCGGTACTTGATGGCGTCACTGCCATCGTCCATTTTTTGGTGGAAGATTCCCCCGAGCTTGACTACTCGGGTGGTATGAATGTTTTCACCGACGGTGATGAAGTCTTCTGCTGAACTGACGACACTACTCATCTTGCGTTCCCATTTTTTGTTAGTGGCATGATGAAGCGTTTGTGCTACTCGTGTGGACATGCCCGACGGTTACGTGAACAAGCATACCTCTCGTCCCTGCATGGAACATGTGTCAGATCACTCCTCATCAGAGACCGATGGAATACTGTGATGGTCACGACTCATGAATGTGTTCGCCCATGCAGAGCTTCCACGCAATGAGGCATCTTTGAACACGATCGGCCTGTGCAGCATCTCCATTTCCTGCCCCAGTGGCTTTAATCTGTCGTATGCACGCAGCCAGATGCACTGCTTGTCCAGAACCTCGCAATAACCCGCTTTCGTCCCACCGCACGGACCGTTCCGCTGATTCTTGACGCATTGGGACTCCGGACAGAGATATGCAATGTCCGGTAACGAGCAATCCCCACAGTCCTGGCACGAGTAAAGCGGCCCCTTAGCGAGTTGCTCGAACGTATGGGAGATTCCAGTCAGCTTTTTGGACTTCTCAATCTTCCTGAATACAGCACGTCCAACCTTGAACCCTCTTGAGTCTCGATCAAACAGATGATCGTGCACGAACTTGCCGGTTCTGAAAGAGATCGGAAGTTTCAACTTCTTACGACGCCGGGCTCCCGGCTCCAGTGATTTCACATAGTCCCGATTGACCGTGTCTGAGCTCAGGCCACGATTTTCGCCCTCTTCGAAGTAGTAAAACTCGTCTTGCTGCGGGAAATGAAGTTCGGCAGCGAACTGTTTCCAGTCATCAGCGCTGAACGATTTCTCGATCTCGAACAACTTCTCCAGCCTGGAAAGCCGCGGTCGGCCAGAGAGATAGACACCTCTGTATCCGAGGCCGCGCAGCACGGCGATCTGCTTGGCGGCCAACTCAGTGAAGAACGCTCGTCCACGGTCCTTCGCTTCCGCCTGTTTGCGAGCGACCGCCAGCAGTTCATCGTTGACTGAAACACCAGGGATCCCCCACCTGTTGAAGAATCCTGCAGCAGGAGCGGTAAGAATGAATACCGACCCAAATAGCGGGATATTGATGCTGTTTTTCCTGCCATACCGGACAAGTTCATCCAGTTTCCTGGAGTCGTACCCAATCTGCGTGATCGCCCATTTGGCACCGGTGCGTACCTTCAGTTCGAACTTGAGGTACTGCGTCATGAGCTCGCCTTCAGTCAACTTGAACGGATTGACTGCGCATCCCGGATAGAAGTCTGATTTTGCCAATCTCGCTTCGCGTCCAACCGACCGCCACGCCTTCACTGGCATGCCGGAGTTCATGTCAGAGATCATCTTCAACAGACCTGCGGAATCGGTGTCAAACACCGGTTGAGCCTGGCCCGAGTAGCCGCCAACCGGGTAGTCACCAGAGAGAGCGAGGATGTTTCTGAAGCCGGTGCTCCCAAGTGCCCACAACCTGCTCTCGACACCATTTCGGTTGTAGTCCTTGCAGGAGACGTTGATGATGACCTCTCGGCCACGGTAGAGAAGGTCCTGCCCAAGAACCTCCGGCCGGATATGCGGGTTGCCTCCCGGGTTGTCCGTCAACGAGACAACATCCACGCCCTCAAACTCTGAAAGCTGCTTCGCGAAATCGCTTTCCTTGCGAGCAGCCTCTTCCATTGCCAGGCCGCGCGATGTTTCAACCTCGACTACAACGAGGAACCTGTCTGTTTTTTCCAGTAGATTTTGCAACGGATCGCTCTGGAGCATGGTATTGGTATCAACGGTTCCGGACCCAGGTAGGTTAACTCCGCAGTTCCTATCCCAGCCTCTATCTCTCGACCCGGTCTAGAATGTCGGCTATCCCGAACTTGCAGTCAGCTGTTGTTCGGCAACTGTATCTGTTTGTGCTCGGAATAGTCGTCAACTTAGCCACGGCGCGTGTTAATTGCTCCCACCTTTGGCCCCAAAACCAGGCGACAACGTAGTCCGCCGACCTCGCGAGTCCGAGATCGCGCCGGTGACGTTGCAGGTCGAGCCACGGACAGTGTCCGTGCGCGGCCCCACGTCGCCAATGATCCTGATCTACGGATTTCTCGGCGTCATCTTCATTGGGACGCTACTTCTGATGCTGCCGGTCGCAAGTAAGGGCGACGAGTTTCAGAGTTTTACCAGCCGTCTGACCGAAGCGATATTTACCGCCACTTCCGCGGTCGCCGTAACGGGCCTGGTGGTCGTTGACACCGCCGACGCGTGGTCCCGGTTCGGTCAGACCGTGATCATGCTGCTGTTCTTCGTCGGCGGCCTCGGATTCATGACCGGCGCAGCATTCCTGCTGATGATCGTCGGGCAGAGACTCGGACTACGGGGACAGCTGCTCATTCGTGCAGGTCTGGGTGAAGCACAACTCGGCGCTATTGCCTCAATAGTGCGGAAGATCGTTATCTTCTCAGTTGTCGTCCAGGCTTTCGGGATACTGCTGCTTTTCCTCAGGTGGTACGTCTTTGGAGAGCTGTGGGAAGGTATTTCACTCGGCGAAGCGCTCTGGCAGAGTACTTTTCATGCCGTTTCCGCATTCAACAACGCAGGCTTCGAGATCATGCCTGACACTCTTGTTGGCGGTGCCAGCCTCACGCCGTTTAAGGCTGACATTCCGCTGCTGCTGATCATGGCGCCTCTGATCATCATTGGCGGTCTCAGCTACTTCGTCCTGACCGATGTCGTCTCAAAACGCAATTTCGGACGCTTGAGGCTCGACACGAAGCTGGTTCTGGTCGGTTCCCTCGGCTTACTGGTAGTCGGAACGATCATTTTTCTGTCCACAGAATGGTCTCATCCGAACAGTATCGGCGCGCAAAGTGTCCCGGAAAAGCTGACTGACGCGTTCTTTCACTCAGCGGCAGCGCGTACTGCGGGATTCTCTACCGTTGACTACAACGGCATCACGCACGCCAACAACATCGGCACTGAAGCCCTGATGTTTGTCGGCGGAGCATCTGCATCAACAGCAGGTGGCATAAAAGTCAACACCTTTATGGTAATTCTGATCGCCGCTGCTGCCACCTTGCGGGGCAAACGGCGTGTCAATGCTTTCGGTCGAGAGTTGCCGTTCGTTATCGTGCAGCGTGCAATGGTCGTCGGGGCGGCAGCAACAGCCATGCTTATCGCGTTATTCTTGACGCTCGTCGCGATTCAACCTGAGCTCGATTTTAGAATGGCGCTGTTTGAGGTTGTCTCGGCATTCGGAACAGTCGGCCTCTCAACGGGTATAACGAGCGAACTCAACACTGGTGCCCGCATACTGATTTCGGTGGCCATGTTCCTGGGTCGGTTCGGGCCACTGACACTGGCTCTGCTGATGGCGGGCCGTGAGGCGAATGAAACTTATCGATTCGCAAGCGAGCGGGTTAGAATAGGCTGAGGCATACCAGCTCTCCAGTTCGACTCGAAACCGGTGAGATCTTAAACCCTTTGCATTCATGCCAGTAACCAACAGTCGCCATATTGCAGTCGTCGGGCTAGGCCGTTTCGGTAGCAACATTGCCCGGACGCTCTACCAACTCGGGCACACAGTAATCGCAATAGACAGCGACGAAGAGCGCGTGCAGGCGATGATGGGTGAGGTAACACACCCCGTTGTTGGCAACGCTACTTACGAGGCTGTGCTCAGAGATTTCGGGGTTCACAACTACGACATCGGAATCGTCGCGATCGGTTCAAATGTTGAAGCGAGCATCATGGTTGCTGTTTTGTTCCAGACCATGAATCTGCCATACATAGTGGCCAGAGCACACTCGGACCTGCATGGGAGCACATTGGAGCGGTTGGGCTGTCACAAAGTTGTGTATGCCGAATCCGAAATGGGAGGACGCGTGGCACATAGCCTCTTCAATCCGGATGTTGAGGAATACCTGGAGTTGAGTACCTCATTTGGGGTGAGCCGCTTACGCGTACCTGACAGATTCGCCGATATGACGCTTAAAGAGGCCGGTTTTTCAGGCGTCAGGGATAAATATGGCGTCGCTGTTGTCGCGCTTAAACGCGGCAGCGACATCACCTTGAGTCCCGATTCAGACGAACGGCTACGAAGAGACGACGTACTGGTCGTGGCTGGACGCGACGAGCTTGTTGAAAGGATCTCCCACTAGGAGTCGCCGGCCTCGGTGAAACCTCACCGGGTTCGAGTCAAATCATGCAGTTCAATAAGGTGCTTGTCCTCGTCACCGGTCAACCGGCCGACTCATCCGCAGTTAGCTATGCTGCATCGTTGATCCGCGAAAACAGAGGACGCCTGATCATCCTCTATGTGATTAAAGTAGGAAGATCGTTGCCTCTGGATGCGGAAATGCCTGAGGAGGTCCAGGTCGCCGAGCGGGTGCTCAACGGCGCGGAGCTTGCAGCAAACCTACAACGGAACGTGGTGGAAGCGGAGATGCTGCAAGCGCGTGAGATCGGGTCGGCGGTGGTTCACGAAGCAGCAGTGAGAGACGTGGATGCGGTTGTGATCAGCACCGCTTATCCCACGACCAACGGAAAGTTCACACTCGGGACTGACATCCCTTACGTGATGGAGTTCGCAGCCTGTAACGTCATACTCATACGAGAAGCTCTCGCCGGCGCGAGACCGGAGCGCAGGCAGTTGACCGGTAGGTCAGGAACGGTCTCCAGTTAGGCCGCGCTATATGACGAAGGGGCGAAAATCAAAATGAACGTAGTCATCGTAGGCAGCGGCCGCACCGGCACAACGTTGGCGATGTCACTGGCTGCATCCGGTCACTCGATCACGATTGTCGACATCGACGGAGCCAACGCGGCTGCGCTTTCCGGAAAGGAGTACGAGACGAGCAACATATCGATCGTCGAAGGTGACGGTACAACGGAATTCACACTTGAACAAGCGAAGATTCGCGACGCCGATCTGTTCGCTGCGTTAACCGGAGATGACAGCACAAACGGTCTTGCTGCGCTCAAGGCAAAGATCACCTACCGGGTACTGACTGTCATCGCCACCGTATGGAGCGGCGATCTCAGCAGCGTGTTTGAGTCACTCGGCATAGCCTGCGTCAACCCTGCGCGTCTATCAGCAGATACCGTTATCGCGAACATACCCCAGGTGTTGCAAAACCAGCCAACAGGAACTTCAGGAGAGTGACATGTACGTGCTGGTAATGGGAGCAGGGACAATCGGCCTCCCGTTGATCACCTCTCTCGTCTCTTCCGGTCACGAGGTTCTGGCGATCGATCCTGACCGCAGAAGCTCAGATAGCGTGCGAGACAAGCTCGGAAACGTAGTCTTGCAGGGTGATGCAACCTCTTCCAGGGTGCTGCGTGAAGCAGGAGCAGGCAGAGCCGATATTTTCATTGCCACAACCGGCGACGACGCCGACAATCTTGCGGCAAGCCTGTTGGCCAAGAACCTGTTCAATGTTGAGCGAACAATTTCGGTAGTCAACCTGCAAGAAAACGCCGAGCTATTCGAGCAGGCCGGAATCGACGTTGCGGTGAGCACAACTGACCTGGTACTGGCTAATCTTTCGGGTGCCTTGCCGGCACATCCGTTGTTGCGGCTCATGCCAATAAGAGGCCGGGGCCTGGAGCTAATAGGCATCAAGGTGCCCGAAGGAGCCGCCGCGGTTGGCCGCCCATTGCGTGACCTGCAGGTGCCATACGGTGTTCAAATGAATCTGATCATCTCCGGGGCCGGTAGAACGGAAATTCCGACTGATGACACGGTAATTGAAGCCGAAGACGAGGTGATCGCCGTGTCACCTGTCGAGTCGACTCGCTCTCTCTGGGAGACTCTGACGGAAATGAGGTAGCTGTTGAGTAAGAGCGTCGCTTTCCTTGGACCTGAGGGCACGTACACGGAAGAAGCGGCTATCCTGCACGCCCCAGGCGCGAGGCACGTCGCATATCCGTCGCTTCCTGACGTCGTGGCAGCAGTCGACTCCGCTGAGGTGGATGAGGCGGTCGGTCCAATAGAGAACAGCATCGCTGGCTCAGTAAACGACATTGTCGACGCCCTGATCGGCAAGCAAAAGGCCCGGATAACTGGCGAACTTCTTCTGCCAATAGATGTCTGCCTGATAGCCCTTCCCGGCACATCGCTCTCACAGATCAAGCGGGTCCGTTCAAAAGCCGAGGCCCTGGGTCAATGCAGGCGTTTTCTCACCGAGCATCTGCCTGGAGTTGTGCTGGAACCGTACGACTCTACCGCTGGCGCTGTTTCCAGCCTCTTCGCTGAAGATGGCACCGTCGCGGCTCTTGGTCCGAATCGTGCGGCTGATCTCAATCACATGGCTGTGCTCAAGACTGGCGTTCAGGACAGAACAAATAACGTGACTCGCTTCGTGGTCATCGGCAGAGAAGCGCCTGGAAGATCTGGACGAGACAAGACTTCTATTGTGTTCGACTTCGATAGAGAGGACGCTCCGGGTCTTGTATACGCCGCCCTGAAGCCGTTCGCAGACGCTGGGATCAATCTGACCAAGATCGAGTCACGACCAACGGGGGAAAAGATCGGCGTTTACTACTTCCTGCTCGATTTCGACGGACATGAGCAGGACGATGATGTCCGATCCGCTCTGGCCGAACTACAGCGCCACACGGCGATGTTCAAAGTGCTCGGGTCGTATCCGCGAGCGGAACTCAGAGCTGACTAAAGAGCCGAGGTATCCACTGCCGTCGGATATCGCCGTCTAGAGATCTTCATCGTCGAGATCGATATCACCGAACGGGTAGTCACGTCGACCGGAATAACCTCCGTTGCGGTCTGAAGCGGCAAACATCCGCTCTTTCGCCGCGGCGATAAAGTCGTCCGCTTTGTCCCGCAACTCCTGGCCACGCTCGGTGAATAGTGTGCGAGTTTCGTCTCCTGATTTTGGAGCCAGGATCATGCCCGTCACAAAGCCAATGATTCCACCGACAACGATTCCACTAATGAAACCACCGGCGCTGACGCTATTCTGTTTGTTGTCAGACATCTCACAAATCCTCGAGTTAAAACTGCAACTGCTTATTCCGGATCCGCCGGCCGAACGCTATTAGTCAGATTTTCCGTTGGATTCGCCTGACTCAGAATCGTCGCTTCCGCGGCCAAACACCGAGCTCATAGCCGATCTGGCGAACCCACCGGCGCTCATGCCGCGGTTCATGGAAGTTGCCGTCTTTTTGACCGTTGAAGCGGTGGAGTCAACCGACTCAACAAGCGCCTCCACACGGTCCACCCCTGCGTCAACGCGGTCAATCAATCCTCTGGTCCGTTTGTAGAAGCGCAACCCGAGAATGAGGCCGATCAGCAGCGCGAGTGTGCCGATGGCGAAGAACGTCACCAGCGTGATGTCTCGGATCAGCGCGGCAATCTCCAGAGATGTAAGTGCGGCTACCATCTGGCCTCGTTCAATGATCGTTCGTTTGACCCGTGACTGCTCGGACTGGACATCTGTCGTAACGATATACGAACCGATGCTAGCAGTTGGAGGCCTCTTAGCCAATCCATTCAGGTGTGGTCAATGTGAGGGAGGCCACGCATTCAGCCGGTAGCAGATCCCATTCCACACGAAACCGGTATTAGCACCGTTACTGACCAAACTACCTGCGAAGGGTCAATCGAACATGGTGCCAGGTTGGCATGTCCGGCAAAAATTCGTCTCCCTGCGGTTGGCCTTTATGGCGCTGATACGAGTCCCACAGCGAGGACACGGTTTTCCGCCATTTCGATGCACCTTGAGAAAGTTTCTGACCTTCTTGTGGATAGAATCACCGACCTTCTCCTGCAAGACAGTCACGGCTTCTCTCGGGACCGAATAGACAGCGCTGTGAAGCCTGGAGAGTTCTGTCGATGTCAGTTTCGATTTCTTGCGAAAGGGGAACAGTCCGGCCTCGAACAGGATCTCATCAGCGTAAGCGTTTCCAATGCCTGAGACTGCCTGACCACGGGTCAAGATTCCCTTCACTTCTCCGCGGAACGGCTTCAGCGCCAGCTTGAACTCTTCAAGTTCGAGAGGCTCGTCGAGAACATCTGGACCCTGGTTTTCCAGCCGTACGATCTCGCCCAGGTGGTCCGGATGCAGGTAATAGACCTGGCCCATCCGCCTTTGATCAAAATAGCGCAGCTGGTGCCCGTCATCCAGATCAAATGTCAGGATGGTTGTTGCTTCCATCCGGTCCGACGGAGAGCAGTACCTGAGCCCGCCTGTCAGCATCGGGCTTATTACCAGGCAGCGCTGATCGTCCAGCCGGAGTAATAGCAGTTTGCCTTTGCGATTTATTGCAGAGATCGATCGGCCGACAATGTCGTCAGTAAATTTTTCACCGGTCATATTGCGAAGCACTAGCGGTTTTCGCTCGGCAGCATTCGTGATCGAGCGACCGACGAGCCTGGGCTCGAGGTACTCGCGTATGACGTAAAGGTCCGGTGCTTCTGGCATCTCTCACCTGCTCTGTTCAGATGAAGAGATTGTACTGACAGGGATTTCCAGTGGGTATTCCGCCGTTGGCGCTGGCGCTGGCACGAAACGGTCTTCACCACATGTAGCACATCCGGCTGTTAGTGACGACAGCGCCAGGACGCATCCGGTCCGAAATGGATCGAACAGGAGCGAATGCCTGAGATGCGTGTAGTGGTTTCGAAAGAACCACGAGATTTCAGAGAAGATCGCCTGACGCGCCGACCCTCGGCTGAAGAAACATGCGCGCCTTCGGGCGCGGGTCTGAGGTTTCGGAGAGGTGAATAAATCTAGTCCAAGAAGTCTCGGAGCTTCTTCGAGCGAGTCGGGTGACGTAGCTTACGAAGCGCCTTGGCTTCAATCTGTCGGATTCGCTCCCTGGTAACGCCAAACTCTCTGCCAACCTCTTCAAGCGTCCGGCTGCGTCCGTCTTCCAGTCCGAAGCGAAGCTGCAACACACGCCGCTCCCGCAGAGTCAGTGAATCCAGAACGTCCTCAACCTGGTTTCGGAGCAGGTGATACGTGGCGGCTTCTACTGGCGCAAGAGCGTTCTTGTCCTCGATAAAGTCGCCCAGGTTAGAGTCTTCTTCTTCGCCAATAGGCGTGTTGAGCGAAACCGGATCCTGTGAGATCTTCAGTATCTCCCGAACCCGGTCTGGTGTGATATCCAGATCGCGACCGATCTCCTCGCTGGTCGGCTCTCGCCCGTACTCCTGGACCAGCCGCCTGCTGACACGCAGCAGCTTGTTGATCGTCTCGACCATATGTACGGGGATGCGTATCGTCCGGGCCTGGTCGGCAATTGCCCTCGTGATGGCCTGCCGGATCCACCATGTCGCATAGGTGCTGAACTTATAGCCCTTGCGATAGTCGAACTTCTCAACCGCCCTGATAAGCCCGATGTTGCCTTCCTGGATCAGATCGAGAAGCGACATCCCGCGTCCGATGTACTTCTTGGCAACGGACACGACAAGCCGCAGATTCGCCTGTGCAAGATGGCTCTCCGACCTCTCACCTTCGTTTTTGACTCGAGCATAGTGAGAATTGAACAGGAACTCGTACATCTGCAGCTGTTTGCCGAATTCCGGGGCGGCAATTGAAGACTCCAGGTTGGATATCGCAGGCTGCTGCTGCACCGCCTCAAGGAGATCCAATGGGACAAGCCCTGAGATGATTGAGAGATCTACGATCTTTCCCTGGGCATCTTCGGCGGAGCAGTTAAGAGCATCTGAGACGAAGTTGATCAGCCCTTCGTCGTGCGGCCCGTCGATGAGGTTGCGAAGTTCTTGATCGGTAACCAGATGGGTCAGTGTCATCTCGCCAGGAACGCCGACGAATCGTCCAATCGCCTCCGCGGCCTCACTGTGCGGCGCCACCTGTGTAAGTACGGTCATGCAAATCTCGGCAGATGACGGTTGCCGGCTCGGATTAGTTGCAACCGCAGTTTCGATCTGGAGCAGCCTTCTTTGAAGCTCCATCGCCCGGGCAAGCACACGCTCGTCCTGGGCGGTGAGAAGGCTCACTCGACCAATCTCGCGCAGGTACATCCTGACCGGGTCATCGGTCAGTTCGGAATCTTCGGGTTGCTGTCCTGCCGACGTTACTCTTTCGAACAGCGCCGATGGTCCGTCCCAGCGTTCAAGATCGGCTGATCCGGAACTTGCCGCGGCGGCCATGAGCACAGTAGTGCCGCCAGCTTCCGGGTCGTCTTCGTCCTCCACCGCATCTCCCGCGGTCTGGAAACCGAGTCTGAGCAGCTGAGCTCCATCGGCTAGGTCTTCGATAACCACATTTTCATCGGGACTATTTACTGGCCTGCGTGGCATATTTCACACCCGTCCTGTGGCGCCTGCTTGAAACACTTTTTTAAGATGATCGGAGGGGTCGAGAGTCCTGTTTCGCAGCTGCTCGCGCTCTTCGCCTTCGAGGGTATTTTCTTCCTCTTTCAGCGTAATCTCGGTCAGCTTGAGCAGGTTTCGCATATACCGCTCGCGCAGCCGGCGGGCACAGAGTGTTACCTCTCCCACACGCCTTGCGTGATCGGACGGCGGTATTGAAAGTGACTGGAGACGTGTAGCTTGCTCAGTTAGATCATCACTTAGCGTCTCAAGCATCTCATCGAGTGTAGTGACGCGCACCCACCGGGTAAACAGTTCTCGGTTAACCGTATCGAGAAAATAGTCGGATGGGATCGCCTCTACAAACTCACGCAACTCCGGACACTGGAAGACAAGGGCCAGTACATGCTCCTCGATGTTTGCTGCCGTTCCGGTCAGAGCCGCGCCAAGTTGATCGGTTGAGATCGACTCTTTACGGAAACGGCCTGATGACGCTGCTGACCCGCCTTTGCCGAATCGAGGTACGGTGCGAGGCGCCATCGAGCGTAAGCGTTCTGTCGAGACTTCAAGCAGTGTAGACAGACGTTCCCAGTAGATGTCTCGGTCGTAGTCATTGTCGACTGCGAATATCAGTGGTGACAGCGCTTGGACGACCCTCGCCTTACCCTCTCCAGTCGAAATATCGAATCGCCTCACATTGGCCTGCATGATGAATTCGATTAGCGGAGAAGCTTCATCAAGCGAAGTCCTCCATGCCCATGAATCGGCCTTGATGGCTTCGTCAGGGTCTTTGCCAGCAGCGGGCATTGCCACACGCACGGTCAAGTTCCGGCCCCGAGCGCTCGTCGAGCCCGTTAACTTCGACCCGAATTGCTCCCAGGCTGTTTCAAGAGCACGAAGCGTCGCATCCTGTCCCGCGCTATCAGAATCGAGACACAGCACTACCTCACCCGACTCATCACCACCTGAGACAATCTGCGAAAGCGTCTTCAACTGGTCCGGAGTTACCGCGGTTCCCATGGAGGCGACGACGTCTGTGAAGCCGTGCTCCTGAGCTGTGATCACGTCCATATAACCTTCCACAACAACTGCACGATGTGACTGTCGCATCGGGTCTGCCGCCCAGTCGATGCCGTACAAGACGTTAGATTTGTCGAAAACACTCGTCTGCGGGGTGTTCAAGTATTTTGGTTCGGAGCCGTCCAGACTCCGTGCTCCGAAGCCGATGACCTTGCCCCTCCGGTCACGGATCTGGAAAGTGATCCGGCCGCGAAAGAAGTCCCGCCACGCCTTGTCGTCACCCTGGACAACCAGCCTCGCATCCCGCGCTGCCTCCGGAGTCACCTGCGACGAACGAAGGTGGCCGGTTAACGTGAGTGTCCCGTCTCCCGGAGCAAATCCAAGTCCGCGTCGTTCAGCCATCTCCGTGTCTATTCCACGTGAAGCCAGGTACTCACGTGCAGCGCCGCCCTCTGAACTGAGAAGCATCTGTGAGAACCAACGGGCCGCCGCTTCATTGGCCTCGATAACGGTGGCCTTCGGGGCCGCCTCTTTCTCAGCACCGGCTCCCAAACTACCTGTATCGGCCGAGTATTTCACCCCGGCCTTGTCAGCAAGCTGATGCAAAGCCTCTCGGAACTCGACGCCCTCCTGCTTCATTACGAATGCGAGGACATCGCCGCCGGTCGCACAGGCTCCGAAACATCGCCAGGTTCCGGTCTCAGGGAATACGTAGAAAGACGGCGTCCGTTCAGTGTGGAACGGACACCTTGCCTTGGGATTCCGGGATGAGGTATCGAGATCGACGTAGCTGGCTACTACATCGACGATATCGGTCCTGGTTTTTACTTCATCGATGAGGGTCATATTCGGCGTACGCAGGCCGGGGATTCTGCTGCCGGTTCGTTGGAAGTTAACGCTAACTTACATGCAAGAACGGGCCTGCACAATAGATTGGCGAAGAGAGTTAGGCGTCGATCGTCAGGCCTGAAATTCTATCAATAGATGCGGCGGTCCGACACGTATCCCGAGCCGAATATTTCCTCGTCTGCGAATGCCCTGCGTGAAGTGATCGGAGACAGACGATGCGGCCTGCCATCAGATCCTGCCCTGGAACACGCCTTCGCTAATTCCGGGCCTGATTCGCTCCGCAATTGTGAGCGCGTAGTTGTCAGTCATCCCGCATACGTGGTCTGCCGCAGCCTGCTGGTCCGAGCCAGACAGGTCTCTCAGCCAGCGCGGCAACTTTTCGGGGTTATTCTGAAAGTGCTCCAACAGTATGCGGACAATCTCGGCGGCTTTTCTTCCCTCTATCGATCTGCTGATCGGATGGTAAAACCGCTCGAACATGAAATCTCTCAACGCGGTGGTTAAGGCACCCAGTCCCGGGGACATCCTTACCCACGGCCTGCCATCTGCAGGCTCAATCTCTCCGGTGCAATCCCATGAGGCAGCAACCACATCTGTCACGAGCGAATTAACCCGCTGAGAGTGCCGTTCACCGAGCTGACGCACAGCTTCCGGCGGCAGATCGCGATCCGACAGAACGCCAGACCTGAGTGCATCCGATATGTCGTGTGCGAGGTAGGCCAGGGCGTCCGATATACGCACAATCTGCGCCTCGAGCGTCATGTGGCTGACCGCCGCCTGGTTGAGGAACTCACCCTCTGGCTTCGAGTGGTGCCGAATTGCCTCGATAACCTCTTCGGTAAGGTTCAGGCCGCGGCCTTCCTTCTCAAGTGTCTCCACAATGCGAACACTGTGACGGCTGTGGTGGAAACCGGCGTCCAGCATCTCGTTCAACACCCCTTCACCGATATGACCAAAAGGCGTGTGACCAAGGTCGTGGGCAAGCGAAGCGGCCTCAACAAGGTCTTCGTTGAGGTTCAGAGCTCGAGCGATGGTCCTGCCCACCTGTGCCACTTCAACGACGTGGGTCAGGCGAGTGGTGAAGTGATCGCCCTGGGGCGCGACGAACACCTGGCTCTTGTGCTTGAGCCTGCGGAACGAGTTGGTGTGGATCACACGGTCGCGGTCGCGCTGGAACTCAGATCGAATCTCTGAAGGATTCTCCGGTCTTTTTCGGCCCCGTGATCCGACCGACCGCGTCGCGTGCGGAGAAAGTAGATCCTCGCGCAGTTCAAGTCGGCGTCTGACCTCGCTCAGGTCGATTCGTGGGAGTGGTGTTGTCTCGGGTGCGGGCATGGCTTGAACAGCATAGCCCGCACCCAAAACCCGTGCGAGTTAGATACGGCTGAATCAGCTGACCGCTGGCAAACCCGGCGATTCTGGCGGCACGCAGCTTTTGACAATCGAAGCTATCCGCCTTCAAATTCCGAGTAATCGCCTCAAGGCCCCCAGCGGACCCGACTTTCAACCCTCGACCTTCACCGCCGGGTAAAAGGCCACGTAGTTCTTGATATTGGATGCTGCCTCCGACGGCGCCGGGTAGTACCACGCCACATCAGGCATCTCCTCGCCATTTACATTCAGGGAGTAGTAGTTGGCGACGCCTTTCCAAGGACAGGTTGAATGGACGGGGCTTTCCTTGAAGAACTCTTTCTTTAGTGAATCGGGCGGGAAGTAGATGTTGCCTTCCACGACCTCATACTCGTCGGACTCGGCGATAACTGTGCCGTTAACTAGTGCCCTGGGCATGCTTGAACCTCGCACACTGAATTGGTGATTTCAATCGAACGGGCTTGATCGGAAATCGGAGCCCACCAGTGACTTTGATGCAACGCGGCGCCCATCGTCGCGGGAGCACAGTGTGCCAGAGGTACCGCACCGGCGGGCGCGTTTTCGCATCACATTTTGCACGGTCGGTTTTTCCGGCCGAATGCAGAACGACCGTGCAAACCCGCCCGTTTCCGCTGCCGTTAGCGGGCACAAGTGACCAAATTGGGGCGCAGGGACAATGACCGAGCAGTATGACGTGATAGTTATCGGTGCCGGACCGGCTGGTGAGAACGTTGCAGATCGAATCGTTCAGGGTGGCATGTCCGCACTCATCATCGAACGAGAGCTGGTAGGCGGTGAATGCAGTTACTGGGCATGTATGCCCTCGAAAGCGCTGCTCAGACCGGGAGAGGCACTGCGGGCCATAAAGCGCGTTCCAGGCGCCAGGGCCGCCGTCACAGGTGCGATCGACATCAAGGAAGCCCTGTCTCGCCGCGATGCCATGATTAGCGACCTTGATGACAAATACCAGGTCAAATGGCTTGATGACCAGAACATCCCTTACGTCAGAGGTCACGGAAGGATCACCGGCGAAAAGCAGGTTTCGGTCACCGACAAAGATGGAACCGTCACCGAATACGAGGCAACAAAAGCTGTCGTTATCGCCACCGGTACCGCCGCGGCTGTTCCGCCCATTCCAGGTTTGAAGGAGGTTGCCGCGTGGGACAACCGAGATATCACCACACTCAACGATGTCCCCAAACGACTGCTGGTCCTGGGCGGTGGCGTCGTTGGAGTCGAGATGGCCCAGGCGTGGAACGACCTCGGAGCGACTGAGGTCACGATTGTCGAGATGGCCGATCGCCTCATCCCGCGTGAAGAGGAGTTCGCAGGCGAGCACATCAAGAAGGTTTTCGTCGAGGAATACGGGATCAAGGTCCTCACAGGAGTGGCGCTTGAGTCTTTTGAAAAGTCAGGAACCGGTATCACTGCCTCGCTCTCAGACGGCTCGAAGCTGGAAGCCGACAACATCTTGGTGGCTGTCGGCCGGCGTCCACTCACAGCAGACATCGGTCTCGAAACGGTTGGCATGGAGTCCGGCAAGTACATCGAGGTTGATGATGAGCTGCGGGCCACGGAAGCAAATTCAGACTGGCTCTACTCCGTTGGTGATGCCAATGGCCGTAGCCTGCTGACGCATGATGGGAAGTACCAGGCGAGAATCGTTGGAGATGTGATTCTCGGCAAAAAGGCCAAGGCGTGGGGCGACAAGAAGGCGTCACCCAGGGTCATATTCACCGACCCGCACGTTGCAGCAGTCGGACTGACTGAAGCGCATGCGAAAGAGCAGGGTCTCAACGTTCGCTCGATAGAATATGGATTCGGTTGGAGCGCCGGTGCCGCCACGTTTGGGGAAGGTATAGAAGGCAATATCAAGTGGGTGGTCGACAAGGACAATAAGACACTTGTCGGTGTCACGTTCGTGGGACCCGGAGCCGGTGAGATGCTTCATGCAGCTACAATCGCAATAGCTGGTGAGGTGCCGCTTGATGTTTTGTGGCATGCCACTCCAGCGTTCCCGACCATGTCCGAAGTCTGGCTGCGTTTCCTGGAAGCCTACGGTCTGTAGATTTCCGACCCGTTCGTTGTACTCAAGTACGGCAGACTTGATACAACGAACGGTACAAACTGTGGTGCCATTTTCGGTACAGTTGCCTGAACGATCTGTTAACAATCAAACTCCGCGCCACATCTGCACCTGCTGCATCTAACTGGCACCCAATTCACGATAGGGAAGAAAGGCAAATAAGTTGACAACCGCTCAGCGCCCGACAGGTTTCGGGGTCGACCCGCGCACGGCATCAGAGTTGATCGAACGGTTCAGGAAAACCAGAGCGTTCACCGAACGGATGTGTGCTCCGATGGAGACCGAGGACTACGTCATTCAGTCAATGCCTGACGTTAGCCCGACAAAGTGGCACCTCGCCCACACAACGTGGTTCTTTGAGACGTTCATCCTCGCCAATAATTATCCGACGTATCAACCGCTGAACATCCAGTACAACTATCTTTTCAACTCCTACTACAACGC
>JAJCYY010000025.1 GCA_029262735.1 Chloroflexota bacterium
TGTCTTGAGAGCCCTGAGCTCATCGAGCAGTGCGTCTCTGCGCGGGAGGTCCTTCTCTTCCTGCGCATGCTTCAGCGTGCTGAAGAGACCCTTCGCCAGACGCTCGCGCACTGCGGCGTCATCTGGGAACTCTTTCTTGAGCGCCCTGAGCTCATCGAGCAGGACGTCTCTGCGTGTGAGGTCGTTCTCTTCCTTCGCGTCGACCAGCGTGTTGAGGAGACCCATCGCCAGCGGCTCGCGCACGGCAGCGTCGTCCGGGAACTCTCCGTGGAAGGCCTTGAGCTCATCGAGTAGCGCGTCTCTTCGCGGGAGGTTGTCCTCTTCCTTCGTGTCGTTCAGCGTGTTGAAGAGACCCCTCGCCAGTTGCTCGCGCACGGCGGCGTCATTCGGGAACTCTCCTTGGAGGGCCTTGATCTCATCGAGTAGCGCGTCTCTTCGCGGGAGGTCGTCCTCTTCCTTCACGTAGTTCAGCGTGTTGAAGAGACCAATCGACAGGTTCTCGCGCACCTCTGCGTCATCCGGGTACTCGTGATGGAGCGCCCTGAGCTCATCGAGCAGGGCGTCTCTGCGCGTGAGGTCATCGTCTTCCTTCGCATGGTTCAGCGTGTTGAGCAGAGAGATTGACGCAATTGGCGCAAGTTCGGGATATTCGGTGGCAGAAGGTCGGGCGCTGCGCTGTAACAGCTCCGAGTCCTCCGAACTTAGTTTTACTCTAAATAGGGACAGCGCCGCCAACGTGGGCCACAGACTCCGTTCAGAGACACCGACTGACTCAGCGACCGGGTGGGCTGCGTTGAGAGCACCCGCGAACGGCCTCGCAGAGATTTCGGTGCTGTCGACCCGCGCAGCACAGGCTCGGATCAGTGCTTCGGTAGCCAGTCTTGTAAACGGGGCCAACTGCGCGTTCTCACTGATCAACCGGCGCATAGCCTCATAGCGGGTCGTGTGACCGAATGAAGGTGGATCTGAAGAGTCCAGAAGTCGCATGCTTTCGAGTGTTGCGAGACCGTCCGCAGGGCTGCCGTCGAGGACGATCGCGCTCAATGCATTCCACTCTTTGCTGCTGTTCAATTCCTGGATGAGTGCTAGCCGCGCTGCGACATCAAACAGGAGGCTCTGGGAAGCGTCGCCTCCGACAAGTTCGCTCAAGATGCTCTCCAGCTCCCTGTAACGAAGTGTTTGCACGTCGGCTGCGATCCGGCTCATTTCGGAGCCGCTGTCTGGTTGCGCCAGCTTCCAGTCGCCAAGCACACCGGGATTGCCGCCGACCTCACCGATTATCCAACCGTCTTCCTCGCCTGATGCGCCAGGAATCTCCTTGCGCACGAACGCCACCATGCTCGCTGTGTCACCAGCATCATCGTCGAGGTGCATGGGTTGCAGTTCGTACGGCTGCGCAAGGACGCTGTTATTGCAGAGGTTCGATGCTTGTTCCAAAACATGCCCGAACTTCGGCTCGTCCCTGATTACTATGACGACGTGGACCGACTCCGGCCAGTCATGCGGATTCTCGAGATATTCGCTCAGCGAAACGTAGTCGCTATCGAGCGTCTGGCACTGCTCCCAGGCGTCGAGAACGAGGACGATGCGCTTCTCAGAGACCCTGCTGATGCTGGTTACGAGGTCCCGGGCGATCTCGTAAGGGACCGGCGGCAGCTGGATTGTTGATTCTTGCATCCCGGTGTGAACGCGAGTGAGTTTGCCGATTGCGTTGCTCAGCGCTGCGCCGACGAAAGGTGCGCCTTTGGCTGCATCAACGACAAGACCTTTGACGAAGTTCCCGACCTCGCCACGGAGTTCGGTTTTGTTGCGGTCGATGTATCCCTTCGCTTTCTTTGCGAGAGATGCATCGGAGAGCCAGTTTTCGAATGCCGACTGGATCACAAAGCTCAGGCTGTGTTCGTTCGTGGCGCGGGAACGGTAGTAGCCGACTATCCAGTCGCCGTCCGAGGACAGTTCGTTGCAGAGGTTCTTGACGAGCCAGGTCTTGCCGAGTTTCGGTCGTCCGGAGACGACGGTCAGGCCTCGGTTCTGAACGCGCTTTCGCAGGTAGTCCATGTCTGGACCTCTGCCGAATATCTCGGTGACTTCCGGGAACAGCGTCATGGCAAATCAAATGAAGTTGACGATTGAACGAACGGTTCGATAACGCTGTCAGGTTAAACGCGAACCATCAGGAAACCAAAATTTTTGGCCGAAACGGGCGTCAGCTTGTCCCGTGCCCCCGCCTCAGCGCTCGGCCCGGCGTGGCGCCTGTGTTTTCGCCGTTCTGGATTACTACTTTGCCGTTGACTATCACGTAGTCGATGCCGACCGGGTAGTGCTTCGGGTCGCCGTGCGTGGCGTCGGTGTGGACCGTTTCGGGGTTGAAGATCACGATGTCTGCGCGGAAGCCATCGCGTAGCACTCCCCGGTCGGGCAGGCCGAGCCGCTGTGCTGGGAACGACGTCATCTTCCTGATCGCCTCGGGGAGCCGCAGGTGCTTCTCGGACCGCACGAACTCCGCCAGCACGACCGGGAAGCAGCCGTAGGTCCGGGGGTTTGGATACTCGCCGAAGAGGATGGCGTCGCTTGCGATCATGCCGAACGGGTGCGAGACGAACGCAGGCAGCGTGTGGGCGTTCGTGCCGGTGCCGACCTCCGAAATCCCGAGGTTCTCCTCTATCAGCAGGTCGAACAGCGCGTCCAACGGCTCCTGCTCCCGCAGCTCACCGATCGCCGCAAGCGTGTGGCCGTCGTAAGGGTGATTTTTGGCCTGCGTAAAGTTCGTCAGCCAGAGGTGCTCCCAGAGGTAGGAGGCGTCGGAGCTTGCGCTCATTTCTCTCTTCATTTTGGCGCGGTCGTCCGGGTCCTTGAGCGCCGCCATCAACCTCTCCGGCCCTCCGTCCTTCGCCCAGAACGGCATGTGGATGGCCACCGTGGTCCCAGAGTACGGGTACGTGTAACAGTCGAACGTAACATCGAGCCCTTCGTCACGCGCGTTCTCGACCAGCCCGAGGTAGCCGTGGTGGCTACCTTCGCCCTGTTTCGGCTGCCGGAAATGCGTGAGATGGATTGGCACGCCAGACTTGCGGCCGATCTCGATCGCCTCCTCCCACGGCGTATAGACGCCTTTCGCCTTCAGCGAGGCTCGCGTGTGAGTGTGGTAGAAGCCGCCCATCTTCGCGGTCGTCTCGGACAGTGCGATCAGCTCGGCGGTGTCTGCGTATGCGCCGGGCGGGTAGTCGAGGCCGGTGCTGAGACCCCATGCGCCTTCCTCCATCGACTCCCGAATAACGGCTTGCATATCGGCTATCTCGGCGTTGGTGGCGGGGCGCTCGTTCCAGCCGACGGACCAGATGCGCACGGGGCTGTTGCCGAGTATGTAGGCGATGTTGACGGCGACCCGGTTGTCGTACTTGTGGAGAAGCTGCTGCGTGGTCAGCCAGTCGGCTTCGGGCGGATAGCCGTTGAGCCCGGCGTCGAGCCAGATGTAGCGCTCAAGCTCCTCTTTCGTCTTGAACGGGGCGTGCGAGATGCCGTCGATGCCGACGAGTTCGGTGGTGACGCCCTGCCTGACTTTTGGATCGTGGTGCGGCTCGCCGAGGATGGTGAGGCCGGCGTGCGAATGGAGATCGACGAAGCCAGGGCAGACGACGCGGTCTGCGGCGTCGATGACTTTATGTGCTTCGATGCCGTCGAGCGCCTGGTCGCCGCGCCGGATGGTGAGGGTGTTGTTTTCGACGAGGACTGCGCCGCGGAAGTAGGGGCTGCCGGTGCCGTCGATGATACGTGCGTTTTTAATGAGGAGATCGATCATGGTGAGGTTCGGTGTCCGGTGGTTGAGGTGGGATTGGCCGGGGACGGGCATGGTAACCCGAAGATCGGAGGGAGAGGGGAGGGAGGCGGCGTACTACTGCATTCTCCTTCCCTGACCGGGGAGGGTCACGCGGCACCTGCTCAGATATGACCGATCAGACCCATCCCATGCCGAGTATTGCCGGTTTGGGCAGATGCCACCTGCCGTCGGTTCCGCGGAGTTTTTCTCGCTCGTCGACCAGCCAGACTCGCACCGCCTCCACCTCGTCCGGGGCGAGCTGAACAAGCAAGCGGGAAAAGCCGCCTCCGCCCACTTGATCCCACCAGGCATCTCCATCGAGTTCTTCGTACGTGTCGAACTCGTGTCGTTCGGCGACCACGCTCTTGAGACCCGCCTCCTCGAGTAAGGCGACCATCTTCTCCTCGGTTCCGCCAATCGTTCCAGCCCTAGGCGGTTCATAAACGTCCGGACGAACTCGTCTCACGGCGTCATGCGGCAAGTCTTTGAACCGCCCGTCAAAGTCTTCTGCCCAGAGTGAGATGGCGATCCTGCCGCCCGGTTTGAGGTGTTCCTTCATCCTTTGGATCGGTACCTGCCGATCATTGAAGAACTGCACCGAGAATCCGCACGTAGCCAGGTCGAACTGCTCTTCCAGGCTCAGTGCGCCGACATCGTGCTGCTGAAAATCCACCCATGAGACGCCTTCGGATTCCACTCTGTCCCTCGCCCGCTCCATCATCCGCGTCGAGATGTCCACGCCAAGCAAACTACCTGAGGGACCGGTCCGCTTCGCCAGCGCCAGCGCCACGGCACCCGTACCGCAGCAGACGTCGAGTACTCGCTCACCTGGGCTCGCCTTGCTGAACTCGGCCAGCAGTCCGCCGTAGTGATCGAAGCCGCTGTTCGGATTGTTACCGTAGGTTTCGGCCGCCTTGTCGAAGCCCGCGGCCAGATTCCGAGTATGTTGCTCCACTGTTAGTTCACCTAGTCAGACGTGAGGGTGTTCTTCAGGATCATCACCGCTTATCGGGGCGTGGTCACCATCGACTTCCGCTTCGGACCTACGGGCGTAGCCTACCGCACGGTTATTGAGCCGTTTGAGGTGCGGACATTCAGGTCTGCGTCGCCGTCGCCGATCGTGCCTTCGAGATGATTTCGTCCCGATGAGGTGACGACGATTGGGAAGTCGGATGACACGCTGCCGTTGGACGTTGAGGCGTCGAGCTTGACGCTCGGGTCGTCATCCAGGTTCACGTTCACGCTGCCGTTTGAACTGGTCATCTCGTTTTCGCTTCCGGCAACCAGCTCCCCGGCAAACCGTACGGCCCCGTTCGAGGTCTCAAGCTCCACCGACCCGGTGAAGTCGCTGACATCGATGGTGCCGTTGCTTGTGTCGGCCCGCAGGTTGCCGTTTCCGCCGACGACCGTGACACGGCCGTTCGACGTGCGAAGGGTGCCACCGGTCTCGATGCCTCGCACTTCAATAGCGCCATTTGAGGTACGCAGGACGAGGACGCTACTGGAGGGCGCTGTTATCTCGACGCTGACGGATGGGCTGCGGCCGGTGGTTGAGCCTTTGCGATTGGCACTGACGTTGATGCCGCTGCCGGTCTGGATGGCCTCGTAGTCGATCCTGTCGGCCCGCTTGAGCACCGACTGAACGCGGACTGACCGGGTGTCGGAGCCCGTGACGGTGATGCCGCCGTTGAAGACATCGACGTCAAGCGTGATGGCCCCGCTCACCTGGAATGTGTCGTCGCGGTTTTCGATCGGCTCGTCGGAGCCGAGCTCGTCGCATCCAACGGCAAACAGCAGGGGCAGGACTGCAAATGCGGTCAGTATCGAGAGGCGTATTGTTGGTCTTGCTGGAGTGTTGAACATCTGCTCCCTCTCTTGGCGATAGCAATCGGAGGGTATCAGCGGCTTGGCGGGAGGCTAACGGATGGGGCGTGAGGTAGCGATGGAGATTTTGGGGGAGGTGCCAAATCCCCTCTCCCACGTTGGGAGAGGGTCAGGGTGAGGGTCGTTTCGGATTTCTGTCATTCCGAACTTGATTCGGAAGTGGGAGGATGTCCGCGCATGGACGGTGCGGTGGTTCGGTGAATGCTTGGATGAACGGGAGAGGCACATGTCCAGTAAGATCCCTCCGCCGGGGTCGGGATGACACCCTTCGACAGGCTCAGGATGACATGCATGTGCGCTCGGAGAGCGCACC
>JAJCYY010000026.1 GCA_029262735.1 Chloroflexota bacterium
CCGCCGCAAGGTCACCACCGGAAAGCATGAACGCAACCCGGCCGTTACGTGACCTGACTGCGCCGCCGCCAGCTGCGGTAACCGCTTGCTCCGCCGATGTACTCGGCGTCGGCGCGCTGATCTTGTTGCCGTTCGCGTCCAACACCCACCAGACACCGCCTCTCGTCTGTCCGTTAGTGTCGCCAGGAACAACGTCATTCGCAAAGTAGTAGAGCGGGAAGCCGTTGTACGTCACCTGCGTGTAGCCATCGGCGCGTTGCGTCGTGCTGAGAAGCCCTGTGTCCGCCCCACCGATGTCGATCGGTGATCGAGCGGTCAGGAAGGGCGGCCATGCCAGGGCGCAACCACCGGCGCAGTTCGATACGCCGGGTTCGTCCGGGTCGTAAAGGTAAAGAATCCTGCCGCTGCGGTCAGCCAGGATCGTCCCGAACTCACCGCTGTCCGCCAGGTTCAACGGAGCAACCGTGTGGATCGCCGCGCCGTGAGTAGACAGTACGTACCACGTCCTGCCGACTTCCTGGCCCAGCGTGTCTCCGGGCTCTGAGTCCCTGAACCAGTAGTACAGCGGCGAGCCGTTGTAGGTCACCTGAGTCGATCCGTCGTCGCGGGTGATCGTGCCCAACCTGTCCGCGTTTAGCCCGCCTTCAAGTGTCGGCGCGTCCCTAGTCAGAAGTGGCGGCCACGCAAGAGCGCACCGTCCGTTGCAATTGGACTTGTCCTTCTCATCCCGCTTCCACAGGTAGAGAACGCGCCCTGATGGATCTGTGATGATCTCGCCAAAAGTCGAGTCAGTGCTGAGCTGAATACTCGCCGAAGTGAAGACCGAGCTGCCGTAAGGTGAGACCACGTACCACACGCTGCCGCGGTCCTGGCCACCGGTGTCGCCCTCGACGACGTCATCCTGCCAGTAGTAGAGCGGGTAGCCATTGAAGGCCACCTGCAACGTGCCGTCTGACCTCTCGATCGTTGTCAGCCTGCCCTCGTCAACGCCGTCGCCCGCCACCGGAGGGTCTTCCGTGAGCAAGGGCGGCCACGCCGTGAGACACCCGCCACTACAGTTCGATTCGAGCCTGCGGTCCCGCGTGAACAGATATAGAGTTTTTCCTGCAGCATCGGTGAGAATGTCGCCGAACTGGCTGTTGTTCGTCACCTTCACTTCCGTGCCCACGGCGCGGGCTGTCTGGCCCTGGCTGAACAACATCAGCGACGCCATTGCCGCCAGCAGCAGCAGGGCAAGCGCTGGCAAGAACAGACGCCGGTTCCGCAGCCCATCGTGGGCTGATAAACGTGAATACATAGCGTTGAAATTCCTCCGTATGATGTGACTCTGCGTCCGGTCGAGCGCAAGCCGTGTCCCGTGCCGGGTTTTGCGGCCACACGCGTACGCCTGGTGCCCCTCAATTCGCCCGGACGCATGTTGTTCGCAACCGGAGCGCAAACGGATCATTGGCCAGTTGCAATATGACGTTGGGAACCGCCACTACCGCCGGTTGGTCGTGCGGAAAAAAGACAAAAGAAAATCCCCCGGGGCACCAAGCCCTCGGGAGATTTCTTGTTTCGTAATGTCAGCTCGACTGGCGGCTAAACCGGAGCCGTCACACCGCTAGCCCAGCGCCTTAACCGCCGCCTCAACCTCGCTGTATGGAGGCTCGTTGCCGGGTGAGTCGGCAAGCCACGTCCAGCTCACCTTGCCGTCCTTGCCAATCACCACGACAGACCTGCGGGCTACAGAGTAGCCGTCGACCCCGGCAAAGTTTTCAAAGACCAGGCCATAGTCCTTGATTGCCGAGTGATGCAGGTCGCTCAGCACAGGAAAATTAACCCCGTTCTGCTCAGCGAAAGCCTTCAACGGAAACGGCGGGTCTATCGAAATGCCGAGTACCTGTGCATCCAGCGACTCGAATGACGACAGCGAGTCTCGGAACGTGCAGAGCTCGGTCTGACAGACTCCAGAGAACGCTGCGGGGAAGAACGCCAGGACGACGTTCTTGCCCGAGTAGTCGCTAAGACTCACTTGCTGGTTGTCAGCCGAGTTCGTCAGGCTAAATCCTGGCGCGGTGTCACCTGCTGAAACGGTCACTGTCTACCTCCCACTTTGCGGACGCCGGGTGTGGTCGAACGCTTCGATGCTGCGTCACCGTATTGCCGTCAGTCCGAATATGCTGGCTGTTAGAGTTGCGATTATGCCATCGCATGCAACAGCCTACCATCGCCTTCCGACTTTCACGGCACCTTCACAGCGATTTTTATTACGCCATCTTCCCGTTTTCGATACATCTCGTACGCCTCTGGGAGTTGGTCAAAAGTCGTCTCATGCGACTTCAAGAGCCCAGGGTCGGCCCATCCGCGGTCCCGTAACTCAACCATCTCTCGAATCTCCTTGACAGGCTGGTCGGTTGCCGCCACCACCGTTGCGTTTAGTTGCAGGTTCTTGGTCATCCAGTCAAGGTGATTGAAGCTCACCGGTTCCTGGCCGGTCAGGCTAAAGCTGATCACCTGTCCCTCTGGCCGCGCAATCCCGACGCATGTGTTCAGTCCCTCCGGATTTCCGCTCGCGTCGACAACGACATCGAACAGCTCTCCGTCGGTGAGCGCCTCTGCTGCTTCAAGGACATCGTCATTCGATGCATTGATTGTTCCGGTGGCGCCAATCTCCAGCGACTTTTCGCACCTGTACTCCTCGAAGTCGATCCCAACGACCTGTGCTGCTCCCTGCTTGCTGGCAAACATTGTGAACGACAACCCGATGCCGCCCTGCCCGAGAACTGCAACCCGCTTTCCTACCGCATTGCCCCATTTCTTCGCCGAGTAGAGCGCAGTTCCCGAATGCTGGCACATCACCCATTCGTCAAGCCCGCCCCACTCGGGCAAACGAATTGTCCGGTCTGCGGTCTGCACCACAAATTCGGCCGCCCCAGCCGCTTCGTCCGGAATGACGATCACACGGTCGCCCTCTTTGTAGTCGGGATCGCGTGACTCCGCCACGATACCTGCGCACTCGTGGACAGGCTTT
Source organism: Chloroflexota bacterium (assembly GCA_029262735.1). Lineage (GTDB taxonomy): Bacteria > Chloroflexota > Dehalococcoidia > Lucifugimonadales > Lucifugimonadaceae > JAJCYX01. The sequence goes on from JAJCYY010000026.1 coordinate 3,014, forward strand.
CCTGTGGCAAGCGGAAAATGCTCTTCTGGCAGGTCGGCATCATACTCAAGGTAGATGTCTGAACCGCAGACGGACAGGTACTCGAGCCTCACCTTGACCTGGCCTGGTTCGGCAAGCGTCGGCTCAGGCACATCGATCATTCTCATGTCTCGCCTGGCAACGATCTGGGCAGCTTTCATATTTTGTCTCGTCCTAATGGTCGGTTCGTGGTGTGCGGTTCGCTTGAATTTGTTGAATCGGAAGCAGCAGCCGATTCTAACGGTTAAGACGGACAACTGGCTGGGCCAACAGCTCAAGATCGATGCCGTATGCTCACCGTCGTCACAACGAACCGGGGGCCGGCATGAAACGACCGGCGAGCCAGTATGAGGAGACCAATCAGCTCGCCAAACTGGTACGCTCCGGGCTGGCTGAGGCATAATCGCTGGCCACACGCCGGAACCGAGTCGTCGGTATCCACAGTCTTATTTTTAAAAAGTCAATCTTTTGAGGGAAACAAATTGAGCCAGAGCACTGCAGAAGAGAACATCACCCGGCTGGGCATTGATGTGTCAACACCGGCCACACCCGTCGCCAACTACGTGCCCGCGGTACGGACAGGCAACCTGGTGTTTGTGTCAGGGCAGGGTCCCCGGCGTCCAGGCGGAGAGTACATGAAGGGCAAGGTCGGCGACGATGTGACTGAGGATCAGGCGTATGAGGCAGCCCGCCTTTGTTGTGTGAACCTGCTTGCTGCGCTCAAATCGGTGATCGGCGACCTGAACAAGGTGCAGAGCGTGGTGAAGCTGCTCGGGATGGTAAACGCTGTGCCCGGTTTTACCGACCATCCGAAGGTGATAAACGGCTGCTCAGACCTGCTTGTTGAGGTGTTTGGCGATAGAGGCAAGCACGCTCGGTCGGCGGTCGGCATGGGCAGCCTGCCGATGCAGATTCCAGTTGAGATAGAGATGATCGTGGAGATCGCTGACGAGTCTCAACTGCCAGATTAGCCAGTCAACCTGAAACCTCGAAATCCATTGGTCACCAAACCACCCCTGGAAAAATCGCGAAAAAATGAAAGTCAGAACGATCAATCACATCGGGCTACCGATCAAAGACCGGAAGATCGCCCTCGAGTTCTACCGTGACCTGCTTGGCCTCGAAGTCATTCCGTCGATGGTCGACAGTGAGAAGATCGTCTGGATGCGCACCGCTGACGGGACGATGATCCACTTGATCGAGCCTCCTGAGAACGAGGGGAATCCCAGATATCACGTCGCATTGGAGATCGACGACTTCGACGCCGCGACGAAAGAGCTTCAGGAGTCAGGTTTTGAGATTGAAGGCCCTCCCGGCGAGCGGCACGACGGTCAGCGCTGCATCTTCGCCTACGACCCCGATGGCAACCGCATTGAATTCACCACTGCAAGTGGCCTGAAGCCGTCTAATCGGGTCGCCGACGAACTCGGCTATACGAAAGAGCAGTGAGCAGCCGCGGCCAACAGGGACGGTATGTGTGCCTGCTGCGCGGCATCAACGTGGGAGGCCACAACAAGCTCCGTATGAAGGAGCTTGAAGAGGCGTTCCGGAACCTTGGCTTTGACAACGTTAGCTCATACATCCGGAGCGGCAACCTCGTTTTCACAGCCCCTGGCGATGAGACTACGGAAAGCCTGGAACTGAAGATCGAGAGCGAAATCAGGGACCGTTTCGGGTACGAGGTTCCGGCCATAACGATATCGAGTAGAGACTTCGATAGAGCGGTCAAAAACCTCCCATTTTCAGCCGAAGAAGAAGAGAAGTCGGTGCTGGTTTTCCTGTCAGGAGACGCCAGCAGCGAGTGGGCGGAGAGGGCGCGCCCGAAGATCGCCCAGGACGAACGTTTCGACCTGCAAGAAAACGTCGCTTACCTCTACACCCCGAACGGACTGTCGAAAAGCAAGGCCGCGGAGTCGCTTCTCAGCAGGCCACGCGTCGGCGTCAAGGCGACGATGCGGAACTGGCGAACCGTGAACAAGATCCTTGAAATGCTCGCTGATATTCCAGCAGTAGCCGAGTGAGCCGAGTATGGCCTGCCGATCTCAGACCGCGCCGATCACTCGAAGCTGACCACACCGCGGATGAGAACGGCTACACCTCAGAACGCTAACTCCCGCTCGATGGCCTATCCGCGGAAGAAGTGGCACGAATTGAAGGCTTAAGCCGCAGGAACGTTATCCCTGCAAGCACCATCAACACAGCCCCCGCCTGCAAACTGATCCTGTACGAGCCGGTCTCGTCGAATATCCACCCGACTGCGACCGGGGTGACGAGGAGCGCCGAGTTGTAGATCGGTGCCAGCATTCCCCTGATCGACGCAAATCTCCTTCGCCCGAACAGATCGCCAACCAGTGCCCAGTTCAACGACGACCCGGCCTCTGAGCCGGCGAAAAGTAACATCGCGCCAAATATCGGCCAGGTTCCATCGACAATAGTCAACAGGTAGAGGCTCGCCGCAGACGACATGTACGAGACCATCAGCATCTTCTGCCTGCTGAACCGGTCGCTTAGCCAGCCGAATAGCAGGATCACGGGCACCGAGCAGAGCGCAAGCAGCCCGATCAAGTTCGCCGCAACCTGCTGGTTCTCTCCCTTCCAGACCAGGATGGGAACAAAATGCACAAATATCGCACCGTGAACCGACATGCGTAAGACAGTCCCGGTCGCCAGTACCCAGAATGCGCGGGAGCGAATCGCCTCTTTCGTAGTCCAGTCGTCATCATCGTAAATTGAAGCTGCGGTTGCAGCCTGAATCTGCCCATTTTGTTGAACGGCGGGCGCAGGTAGGTCGCCGTCAGGCAACTGGCCGATGCTCTCCGGCGACCGCTTGAAGAACAGCGCCATTGGGGCGATAAACAGGATCATCCCGAATCCGACGTACAGGGCGGCCGTCTCCCAACCCCAGCGCAGGACGGCGAACGACAACAGCGGCACCATGATCGCTCCGCCCAGCCGGAACGCAGCGCTGTTTATCCCCATCACCACGCCGCGCTTGCGCACGAACCAGGTGTTCAAAGCTGACGTCGTCGCCTGCATAAAGCCGGTAGAAGAGCCGAGTGAGAGCACGAACAGGTAAACGAGCACGAAGGACAGGTACGTGCTGGTCTGGGACAGCCACAGGTAGCCGATGCCGGTGACGACGGTCCCGATCAACATGAGGGGGCGGACACCGAACTTGTCGATCAGCCAGCCGGTAAACGGACCGACAAGGCCACCTTCGGCACGAGAGAGTGCGAACGGCAGCGCTGTCTGAGCGCTGGACAGCCCGAGACCCTGCGACACCGGGAGAAAGAAAACGGTGAAGCCCTGCCAGTGGATGCTGCCGCCGAAGCCGTTGATCGCCGCAGACGCGCCCACCAGGTTCCAACCATAGAATCGTTTCCGCTGCGCCGTATTTGCCTTCGCACCGGCAGCGACATCGGCGACCGTGATTTCAGGAGCGACGTTTCTAGAAGGCCAAAATCTCAACGAAGACTCACCGTATCGCCATCGACTTGCTGAAGAATAATCTGTCTCCCGACGGCAGACGGTTCAGGATGAGCGAGAAGTGAACTCAGATCCGGGCCCAAACGACACCCGGCAAGAGAGGAAACATACCCCAGAACTTCCTTCACCGCTTGCCTCAAAATCCCGCACGCGCCAACACAGCGTCCACATTCTCGATCCCCGGCTTCAGAGTTCCTGCATCGACCGCTTTCACGGCCTCGACGATTGCGCGGTTCACCGGCGCTTCAACTCCGGCCTTCGACGCCCGCTCCACCACGTATCCGTTCATCTGGCTGATCTCAGTCTGCCGACCCTTGACCACATCCTGTCCCATTGAAGGCCGCCAGTTCGCTCCGCCAGCCTTCTCCGACAGCATGCCGTCCAGCTCCTCATACACATCGCCGTGGCTCGAATCAGCCCACCTCTGGGGATCCAGGCCACCGAACTTCTCCACCTTCAGCCCCAGTGCCAGCCCCACTCTTGCGCATTCCGCAGCGAGCCTGATCTGCAGCTCACGGCCCCGGGCCTCTTTGCTCAGATCGGCCATTCCCATGTCTGAGATTGCGACGACCGGGTTTCCCATACAGTTCTGGCTCAGCTTCGCCCAGCGTTCGCCCCAGAGGTTCGTCGTTGTGCGTCCTGCGTCTATTGGGTCCAGCATCTCGACAAGATCGCGCGTGCGCTGCGATTCAGAGCCATCGTGCTCACCAGCCCTGAACACATCGTGGCCGTCATCTCGCCGCCGGGTCTTGCCCGGACGCTCTACCTTTCCTGCCTCCCACATGGCGACTGAGATTGACGACATGACGAGGCCGACGGCGCGTTCCGCTCCTACCGCGTCGGCGACGATCGGGTCTGTCCAGCAGTTCTGCGACGAGACGATGAAGCCTTCCGGCTTCACAAACGCATCGATGAAGTTCGCAGCCCAGCGAGTGTCGTACGCCTTCATGGCGATGAAGCCGATGTCGAACTTTTCCTGCCGCGCAACAAGCTCGTTCTCGTGCAGATGGAACATCTTAGGGTGCGCGGTGAACGACTCGTGCGGCCCGTTTACAGACAGTCCGTCCACCCTGATCTTCTCAACCTGCTCAGCCCACGGATCGACGATGGTCACGTCGTGTCCGGTGTGGTCGAGCCAGCCACCAATGTAGCTGCCAACCGCCCCGCAGCCAATGAAGATGATTCGTTTCAAAGTGGATTCGCCCCTTGTCCTAGAAATGTCCGTTGTATCGTTCAATTTTTAGATCCTCACGGCTGGCGTGTATCAATCGGCTGTGCATCAACTGAAGATCTCTGAACGGCTTCATCTCAGAGTCCAGTCGTACACGGCTCGATTCGGTCAGTTCGCCATCTGAATCCGCTTCCAATTCATTGTGTTCGTTGAACTCAATCGTTCGTGCAGCATCGAGCAGATATTTGCTTACTACGAGTGATCGCAATGGAAGCCGGTACGATTCTCCTCTCCATGAATCATTGAACTGATCACGTTGTTCGACGAACCGATTCTTGGCATCTACGAATGATTGTGCAGCCGTATCAGTGACGTGCTCTGCGTACTGCTCAGTAAACACAGCACTGGCCTGGATCAATGCGATCGCCCCAGAGTGCACGCGCTGAACTGACTCAAACTGCTGCCCGTATAGTCGGTCTGCAAATGGCACCTTTCTGGCAGATGTCGCGGTCCAGTAACCCGCGACTCCGACCAACAGACCCGCGATACCGCTAATCAGGGGTGCCAACCAATCAGTAGTCTGCGATTCCATGTCACTCCCTCTCAAACTCTTCCTGGATATCCTTCGGCGGGTATGTATACCGCTCCCTCGAAGTCAGCCACGACTCCCGCGCCTCATCGCTCACCCGCACCGTCGCATCAGGCCGTTCCCGCACATCGCCCTTCAACTTCGCGCCAATCCCCGGCTCGGTCGGCGCCATCAGGAAGCCGTCCTTCACCACAAAATTCGGTTGGATAAAATCGCCGTACCAGCCGCGGTGCATCGCCCTGTTGTACTCCATAATCATCACGTTCGGGGTCGCCATGCAGACCTGGGCGCACGCCAGCATATTCACCGGCCCGACGCAGTCGTGCGGAGCGATCGGCAGCTGATGTCCCGACGCTAACACAGCGATCTTCTTCACCTCGGATATTCCGCCCGTCCACGTCAGGTCAGGCATGACTATCCGCGCCGCACCAGACTCGATGAATCGCCGATGCTGATAGCGAGTCATCAGCCGCTCCGCAACGGCTATCGGAGTGCGCGTCGACTCCTGAAGTCGCAAGTGCGCCTCCTCGTTCAGCGGCGAGATCAACTCCTCGTGCCACATAGGTTGCAACGGCTCCATCTCCTGCACGATCTTGATCGCCGTTGAGAGGTTCCACTTTGCGTGCCCGTCGTTCGCCACCTGGATGTCCATACCGAGAGCGTTTCTGATCTCTCGAAATGGTCGCAACGCACGGTCGAGGTCTTTCTTGAATAGCAGATTGCCGTCAGATTCCCGTGCGATGAAGTCGGTCGGCGAGAATTTCATCCCGCCGATTCCCTCGTCCAGCAGGCTCTTCGCAACAGTCACAGGCGTTCGCCACACGTCGTGACCGTCGGTGATGTCGCCGTACACGCCAAGCGTGTTGTAGACCCGAATGCGGTGTCGAGTGCCGCCACCGATCAGCTCGAACACAGGGAGCTTCAGCACCTGACCTTTGATGTCCCACAAGGCCACGTCAAGCGCCGAGATGGCTCGCAACTCTGCACCACCGTAGCCTGCGTGGTCCGACAGCCGGAACATTGTCTGCCAGTGCGCTTCGATAGCGAACGGGTCTCGACCTATGAGCAGCGGCCCGAAGTAGTCGTGTATCGCCGCCTCGACGGTGCTCGCCGCGTACCAGGTCTCACCGAGCCCAATTATTCCGGTGTCTGTGTGGACCTGCACGAAGATCAGGTCAGGAAACTGCCCAACGCGAATGGTCTCAAGCTGGGTGATCTTCATGGCAGCGCACTTTCGGTCAACACTCGGCCATCCTGAGCTTGTCCAAGGGCGTCATCCCGACCCACCCATGGGTCATCCCAACCGCAACCACCGTCATCCCGACGGCAGCGGAGGGATAAGACCGTGCTAACAAGGGAACACGCAGCGTCACGCGATCTCCCGTGCGCCGCCGGGTTCACCGTTGCCTGTGCCGCCAAAAGTCGAATTGATTCTGAATTCGAAACCGACCACCGTCGCCCGGTAAGATCCCTCCGCTGCCGTCGGGATGACAAGTAGCACGTTCGGTATGAAAAACTCGAACAACCTGCGGTTGCGTGACCGTGTGAATTCCTCATCCCAGCCTGCCCTCCGTCTCGTCCGCCGCCATCTTCCTGAACCGCCAGATATCGTCCATCTCAGCCGACATCGCCGGTGAAAGCCCCTCGTCGGTATCCCACTCCTCGTCAACCATCCCGGGCACCGCTGCCCGCTCATCCGTCACCCGCGTCGAAACGTCCTGCCGTTCGAACACCTCCGGCCTGAGCCGCGTCCCGATCCCGGGTCTCTCAGGCGCAGCCAGCCAACCGTTCTCGATCGGCAAATTCGGGTCAACGAAGTCGCCGTACCAATCGTGAAAATACGACCGCACATGCTCCATGATCATGACATTCGGCGAGCTCATGCAGATCTGCGCGCACGCGAATATGTTGACCGGTCCAGTGGCGTCGTGGGGAGCCACCGGGACCTGGTGCGCAGACGCCATGATGGCGATGCGGTGTGTCTCGCTGATCCCGCCGGTCCAGATCAGGTCAGGCATGACGATTCGAGCCGATCCGTTCTCAATGAACTGTCTCAACTGCCAGCGAGAGAGAAGTCGCTCCGAAATGCAGACCGATGTTTTTGTCGACTGCTGAAGCCTCAGCAGGGCATCGGGGTTTAGCAGTGGCATCAGGTCTTCCTGCCACATGATCTCCAGTGGCTCCATCGCCTGCGCTATCTGAATCGCAACTGGAAGTGCCCATTTGCCGTGCCCGTCGTTAGCGATCTGGATGTCGTCGCCCACCGCATCCCGCACGTCCCTGAACGGCTGCAGCACGTAATCAAGCTCTCTTGGCGAAAGGTACTGGCCATCACTCGGCGTTGCGACGCGAATCGTCGGGCCCATCTTCATCGCCACGATGCCGTCCGCAACAAGTTCTTTTGCCAACTCTCCTGCTCCGACGAACGGCGCGCTCGTGGCATAAACGCGAATACGGTCCCGCACCTTGCCACCGAGCAGCTCGTACACGGGCACGCCCGTCGCCTGTCCCTTGATGTCCCACAACGCGATGTCGATTGCCGAAATTGCCCGCATCTCGGCCCCGCCGTATCCGGCGTGATCGGACAGCCTGAACATATTCAGCCAGTGGCGCTCGATGGCGAACGGGTCCCTGCCGACCAGCAGGGGAGCGAAGTGGTCATGGACGGCGGCCTCCATTGTGCTGGCGGCGTACCAGCTTTCGCCGAGGCCAATCAGCCCGGTGTCTGTGTGCACACGAACCCAGATCAGGTCTGGTCTCTCGCCAACCCGGACCGTTTCGATATGAGAGATCTTCATTTTTTTCCGTTGTGTGGGCGGTTTTCCCTGAGCAAAGTCGAAGGGTCTCTGTGAAGTCAGGTGCTCCTGTTGCGGTGGTTCACAATGGAGTCCAGTTGTCTTGATGTGACCGGTGCTGTGGGAGACGAGTGATCTTGGCGAGGCGACCGTCTGCGAGAGAGATCCTTCGACTTCGCTCAGGAAACATAACCTGTTCACTTTCCCCTTCACCCGATCTTCCGCAGCGGAGTATAGCTCCGCGTTCGCTCGTTGATCGTAGCCCGACCGATCAACCTCGCAGTCTCCGCCCACAGAGTCCCGGAATGTGATACCTATCTATCGACAGTCGACCGCCAGACCGCAGATCGGCACGAAACAGACTGCATCAGCCAGAATCCAGCCAAGAAACAGCAGGAACAACACATGTCACAGGTGCGAGAGAACAGAGTCATCAAGGCGATGAACGAAGGCCGTAAAGCCCTCGGCTACAACCTCACATTTCCTTCCGTGCACAACATCGAGATCCTCGGCAGACTCGATTTTGACTTCGTCTGGCTCGATGGTGAGCACGGCCCCTTCGGCTACACCGAGCTAGAAGACCAGGTGCGTGCCATTGAGGCTGCGGGCGCAACAGCACTTGCTCGAGTCGAAAATGTCCAGCAATCGACGGTCCTGCAATACCTCGATCGTGGAATCCAGGGCATCGTCGTCCCGCATGTCTCATCCGGGGAGGACGCGCAGGCCCTTGCCGAGGCATGCTACTTCGGCCCAGGTGGCAAGCGGTCCTTCGGTGGCAACCGCGGCACCAACTACACCTTCACGCCGGATCCTTGGGGTGATAAGACCGCCTACTACAAAGACTCCAACGACAACATGCTCGTCGGCGCGCTGCTCGAAGACCAGGGAGCGGTAGACAACATCGACGACATACTCGCGGTCGACGGAATTGACCATTTTGGCATCGGCCCGAACGACTTCGCCCAGGGGATCGGCTACCCCGGTCAGCCCGAGCACCCGGACGTCGTCAAGGTGATCAACGAGCTTTCCGACTACATCCGCTCAAAAGGCAGGCCAATGTCAGGCGACATCATGACGTCCATGTGGATACATGACCTGCTGCTGAATTCCGGTAAAGAGTTCATTGAGAGCAACGGCTGAAAAGGCGATCCGACAGACCGGGGTGGAGGAGCGCAACCTTGAGTGACGATCATAAAGACCCTGAAACGGACACCGAGTCGCGTCGGGTCGGGCTCAGCGGCGCGTGGATTGCCATTGGCGCGGGAATCGGAGTCGCTCTTGGAGCAGCCATAGACAACATAGGCATCGGCCTGGCAATCGGCGTCGCAATCGGAGTCGTCGTCATGGCGGCGCAGAACGCTTACTCAAAAAAGAATTGACGGCGCGACCGCATCGGGTCCGGATTCACTTCGGTCATGACATTTCACGGCTGCCGCTCACTCTGTTCCCAGATGGTGCGACGAGTCCTTCACTGGAGTAAGCTTCCGGCGGACTCCTTTGCGATTGGAAAGCGACCAACCTCCCGGGCCACCATTTCCGCTTACAAACCGCCCGAAAACACGGCTCCGGCCAGTTCCACAGACCAGCCACACATAGAGGAAACATATGACGACCACATCGAAAGAACAGGGCACATCGGCTGTCTGGCACGAATCGGACCATTCATGGGAGTTGAGAGATCTGCCGCTGCCTGAGATGGAGCCCGACGCCGTGCAGATTCGTGTGAAAGCCACATCAGTTTGCGGATCGGACCTTCACATGTGGCGCGGAGACGGCCAGCCGAAAGACGCGCCGCCACGCGACCCTTATGTTTTTGGCCACGAGATGATGGGCGAGGTGGCGAAACTCGGTCGTAAGATCACCACGGACTCGCTTCGGAGACCTCTCAAAGAGGGCGACCGCGTCGCCTATTCGTACTTCTTCCCCTGCGCAAAATGTTACAACTGCATACGAGGCGAGTTTGGAGCATGCAAATTCCGCATGGGTCGAAAGCCGCTCGACGAGTGGCCGGTATGTAACGGTGGCTTTGCCCAGTACTACTACCTGCGGGCGCCGCAGTACCTCTTTAAGCTCCCAGACTCAATCTCCGATGCCGCCGCTGCACCGATCAACTGCGCTCTGGCGCAGGTCTACGAAGCGCTCCATCTCGGCGGCATCAAGCTTGGCGACAATGTGGTTGTACAGGGTGCCGGTGGCCTTGGCGTCAACGCCTGTGCCGTGGCTGCTGAACTGGGTGCGAACAAGGTGATCGTCATCGATGGCCAGAAGCCCCGCCTCGACCTCGCCTTGCAGTGTGGCGCTACCGACACGATTGATATGAGCGAGTACGACACGCCTGAGGCGCGTATTCAGCGTGTGATGGAACTGACCAACGGGATAGGCGCTGACAAGGTGGTGGAGGTCGTCGGGTTCCCGGCAGTGGTCGAGGAGGGCGTGAAGATGTGCCGCATGCGTGGCACATATCTTGAGATTGGGCACATCTCTCCGAATTCGATCGCGAGGCTGGATGTGCAGCAGCTGGTCCAGAACCAGGTGCGTTTCTTCGGCATCCAGCACTACGACCCATGGATCCTCCCGAACGCCATCGACTTCCTGGTGCGGACTGCCGACCGGTACCCGCTGACAAGCGTCGTCTCGCACGAGTACCCGCTCGACAAGATCGGTGACGCGTTCGAGACAGCAGAATGGGTTGGCCGCAACACCGGTTCGGTAGTGACACGAGCAGTCGTGACGCCGTAGAGGAGGCGTTCACCCGGTAGGGGAGGCAGACATGCTGCACCCTGTCCGCTAAGCGGACACCCTCACCCTGACCCTCTCCCGGACTGGGAGAGGGTCAGGGTGAGGGTCGTTTCGGCTGTTCTTAACTCCGACGAAAAAAGTCGGAATTTACCTCAGACCGGTTTCAGGGAGATTCTGAATGCCATCCTGAGCCTGTCGAAGGATCGAGTTCAGAATGACAAAACTCCCTCACCCACCGAAGATCTGCTCACACCTTTCCAGTGCCCCGGCATACCCGGAAATGACCTTGATCTCGCCCGTCCAGATGCCTTGAGCCATCTTCATCGCCCCCGTCTGAACCCGATCGAACGTCTCTTCGCTCATCTCAACCGTCACAACCGGGTCCAGTGCAGGTCCACTACCGTTGTCAGGCCGACCATTCCGCACGCCCAGGTGAAATACCTCGTCGTTGACGTGAAACTCGTACCTTTCATCCAGCCCGACCGCGAAATCAGGCCTGAAGACTGCTCTTGACGCCAGCACGGCCCATGTCGATCTGCCGTAGTCCGAATCATCGCCGGGCAGCCCAGCTCGCAGACCGAACCGCACCATTTCGATGAGTACAGGCTCGATCATTCGGCCCCGCTCAGTCAGGCGATAAATGTGGCGTCTTCGCATCCCCGGCGCACGCTCTCTCTCGACCAGGCCGTCCGTTTCGAGCCGCTTCAGCCGCGCCGCCAACAGGTTCGTCCCAATACCGGGCAACGACTCCTCAAGCTGTCCGTAGCTGCGAGAGCCTATCGAGAGTTCACGGAGCAGTAGAAGTGTCCAGCGCTCGCCAACAAGATCCAGCGTGCGAGCGATGTTGCATGCCTGCCCGTATGTCCGCCGTTCGATTTTCGCAGAAACCATCTCAACCTGACTTTAATACTTGACTTATGTATAGTTTATACTATATCTTTTTCAAGTATAACAGTCATATTTACACGAAGGCTATACGAAATGAAAGCAAAAACGAGCGATCATCTGCTCAGGCGGGCTCTAAGGTTCAACGCGCTCTTTTCGGCCGTCTCCGGGCTGGCCCTGGCAACGGGAAGCTACGCGGTTGGCCCTCGCATCGGAGTCGAACCGCCGTGGATAGTCCTGGCCGTTGGACTGGGGCTGTTACCGTTCGCACTCGACCTGTTTGTCAACGCCTCCCGCAGCAAGGTTGATTTGGGCAAGGTGAAGATGGCCATCGCGGGCGACTTTGTGTGGGTTGCGGCGAGCATAGCGCTCGTTGTCATAGACCCAACAGGATTGACGATTTCCGGGTTCGTGACCGTTGCACTTGTGGCAGCCGTCGTTGCCGACTTCGCCGTTCTGCAACTTGCCGGCTACAAACGGGCGCAGGCGGCGTATGCGGCGTATGCGGTGGACGGCCCGGAGCTTGGAACTGCCGAAGCTGTCTAGCGCACAACCGCTTCAGACTGGTTGTTCGTGAGCACACGGTAGACTGCCCGAAAACGTTTACCTGGTTCACTTGAGTCCACCAAGCACCCAACCAATGCAAATTTTGCTCGAATGCGTCAACTGTTCACATCGGGTGCCGGCAACCGTTAGCCGTCTCCACTGTGAAAGCTGCGGCGGACTGTTCAACCTTGCCTATGACTCGCCGCCAGGCGGGAAACAGCCGCGGTCGCCGCTGACAGATCTAGCCCGAAACGTCTCGCTTGGAGAAGGCAACACACCGGTAATCAATCTAACCAGAACGGCAAAATACCTCGGGCTGCGACAGCTCTGGGCCAAGCTGGAGTTCATTTCGCCAACAGGTTCGTTCAAAGACCGCGGCTCGGCGGTTCTGATCTCGGCAGCGCTATCCGAAGGCGTCACCGAGTTTATCGAAGACTCATCGGGCAACGCCGGCGCATCGCTCTCTGCATATGCAGCCGCTGCCGGGATGAAGGCCCATGTCTTTGCACCGGCCAACGCCGCTTCCGGCAAGCTCGACCAGATCCGCATCTTCGGCGCAGAGTTGCACGCCATCGAAGGGCCGCGCCAGGCGGCGACCGATGATGCCGAGCGCTTCGTCAACGAGCGCGGGCTCCCGTACCTTTCGCACAACCTCTCGCCGTACTTTTCCGAAGGCATGAAGGCGCTCGCATACGAAGTGAACGCCGGACCGGCATCGGGCGTTCGCCATATCGTGCTTCCGGTGGGCAACGGCTCGCTGCTGATCGGCGGAAAGGCCGGATACGACGAGCTGATAGCCGCTGGCGTGATTTCGGAGTCGCCGCGTCTTCACGCTGTTCAGTCGGAGGCGGTTCAGCCTCTCGCGGCCGCGGTCAACGGATACACGTGGGACGCTTCCGACGCGGCGCCAACAGTTGCATCCGGTATCGCCGTCAGCTTTCCGCCGCGCCTGAAACAGAGCGTGGCTGCGGTCAAGGAGTCGGGTGGCACCGCACTCACCGTGAGCGACGATGCAGCGCTCGAATGGCAACGAAGGCTTGCCCGCGACGAGGGCATCTTCTGCGAGGCAACATCTGCAGCAGCATTCGCCGGTCTGGAGAAGCTCATTGCGAGCGGGACGATTCATCCGGACGAAACGGTACTGATGCCGATCACCGGAAGCGGCCTCAAAGAGCCGGTGCAGAGCTGACTCCGTCTCAGTGGGTCAAGCGCCAGTTAAGTTCCCAGAGGGCAGACCGGTTGCTGTCCCACGTTAGGATTTCGGCGATAGTTTTGTGATCGCTCCACCTGAACTCCGTATGCTCGTCAGAAAGCCGAATCTCGTGCGCTCCGACATCGACGCCAAACGTATATTCGGGGATCACGAGTACCTCACCTCCCCAGTGAAACCCTCCAACCCACTCCACCGGAATCGTAGTCGAGGAGGCCAGCGTGACGAACGCAAGCGAGGACGGTAGACCCGCTTCCTCGGTCGTCTCCCTGATAGCAGCCTCGATAGGCACTTCTTCATCTTCACCACCACCGGCAATGCCCTGCCAGACGCCCTGCATATCCGCACGGTGAAATGCCGCGAACTCGAAGCCGTCGCCCGTTCGACGATACGGAAATACCAGAACCTGGAATGGTGCTCTCATCTCGAAACCTGGTCTGGAGCCGCGACTTTCGCCGCGCTACAAAACCCCTCGCTCGATCCGCTCACCTGCCTTGAAGACATCCCGCACCTGCCAGAGCTGAGAAAGATCGGTCAGCGGGTCTCCGTCCACCACCAGCACATCCGCAGTCCGGCCCTCCTCAAGAGTCCCGGCGCGCTCGCCTGCTCCCACTGACGTTGCAGCGCCCGAAGTAGCGCTCACCAGAGCGTCGGCACGGCTTAGACCTGACTCTGCGAGAATCTCGATTTCGTGCACAAACAGCCCCGGCGCATAGTGGCTCCACGGTGAGTCTGAACCCGCCGTCACATGCACTCCCATCTTCGCCAGTCGTCCCGTCGCCTCCATGCGGTAATCAAGGCTCCGCTTCGTCGCATCGAGCGCTGCCACTTTGTACGGCGTCGAGCCGTTCTCACGAATATCCGTTTCTGCCGACTCGATGCCCGCCCGCACAACATGGAGAGTCGGGTTCACCCATGCGCCCGCCGCCGCCAGCCGATCTGCGAGATCTTGACGCCACTCATACTTTCCGAACTCGTCCTCGAAAACGCAGTGGATGATCATATCGATCCCCGCCTCCAGCGCGTTTGCAACGCCCGCTGCGTTCGCACAGTGGGCGGCGGTCAGCTTGCCGAACTTGCTCGCCTCGTCCTGTGCAACACTCAACTCAGCGACCGTGTATGAAGGCAAGTTGGCGAACGACGTCCGAGTGCTGCCTCCGGTCGCCATGATCTTGATGAAATCTGCGCCCTCCTTGATGAGGGAACGCACCTCCTGGCGCACCTCAGCCTCACCATCCGCCTCCGAGCCGCAATACCACATATGGCCACCGGTCATCGTGAGCGGCCGGCCTGATATCACCATCTCCGGACCCGATGCCAGTCCGCGGCGGATACCTTCTTTGAGCGAGAAGCCGACCCGGTGCTTGGCCCCATTTTCTCGCGCCGTCGTGACTCCCGAGTGGAGTGCGTGACGAGCGTTTTTCGCGGCCCGCAGCAGCAGCATGTCGTCGTCGTCCTTCGCCACATCGTCGCCGAGCGTGCCGTCGCCGGGCGCCATCATGTGCGTGTGTGCGTCTACCAGTCCCGGAAGGATCGTGGCAGCGCCATAGTCGATCTCCGTTACCTCAGCTCCGTCAGGCGCTCTGACCTCCGACTGCGTGCCGATACTCTGGACCGTTGCGCCTTCGATGAGGACGGCTGCGGACGGAACGGTTTCGCCGCCGGTGCCGTCGAGGAGCCGGTCTGCCCGGATGATGGTGAACTGCGATGTCGATGGCATGTCGGTGCTCTCCTGGCATGGAGTGTTTGCTAAGCGCGGGATAACGGCGACAAGTTATCACCACACGGCAAGGATGAAACTTGAATCGAAAGCTGAACGGCCGCGCTAAACGCTGAGACCGCAGCTACTCAGATCGGCCCGTAACTGATCCGCCCCACGGAACAGGAATGCACGAATGCCGAGCGCCGCTGCGCCCTCGACATTTTCCGGCCTGTCGTCTGTGAAGATAATGTTCTCAGGCGCAAACCCTGATCTTTCGATCAGTGGTCGATAGAACTCGGCATCCGGCTTCATCACACCGACAAGGTGCGAAAGTATCGGTGGATCAAACCACTCTACAAACGGCAGATTCTGCTGGACCCACTCCCAGTGCGGCTGCGACGTGTTGCTGGCGATCGTGATGCCGGTCATCTCAGCCACCGCCGCGACGATCGCTATCACTTCTTCATCAGGGATGAGCGAGGTGCGATATATCTCTCGAAGCTCGGGCTCGTCGATTGGCAGATCGAGCTCGGCGATCGCACTGGCTGCATGTTGCTCCCAAGTGATCTTCCCAGACTCAAACTCCGATTTCTTGGCGGGTGAAAAGATCACTTCGAGCACCCTTGCCTCAGGCTGGCCCGAGAGTTCTGCAAGTCTGCGTGCCGGTATCGACTCCTGAACGTCCACCATCACGTTGCCCAGGTCGAATGCGGCCAGCTTGATGTCTGCGCTCAAGGCTGCACCGGGATACCAGGCGTCTTCACCCTGAGCGAATAGACCGAGGTGCGCGCTGTTACAAACATCGTGCTCCTGTCGGCTCCGCCCCAGCCGAGATTAGCCGGCAGTTCCGGCAGCTCCAGCACACCGAGCAGCTCCTCATCGGGAGTCCAGATCCACAGTCCGCCGGGACCGGTTGAAAAAATGTTTCCAGCCTCGTCGAGCTTCAGGCCGTCCGGCACGCCGTCCAGTTCCCCTGCCGGTCCGTAGGGCATCGGATCGATAATTCGAGAGTTCCCCAGCGAGCCATCTTCAGCCACGTCATAGGCGTGCAGGTGCGGATCGGGGCGGGAGTTCGAAATATACAGCACGGTTCCGTCGGGAGAGAACGCCAGCCCGTTCGGATGGTTCATGTCGGATGCCATCATCTCCAGAGCGCCGTCTTCGCTCAGCCTCCAGATCACCGAGTGTCCCAGCTCCTTTTCTTCCTCCGGGAGTCCTTTTTTGTCCGGATCTGTGAAGTAGAGCGAGTTGCTCGGGCCACGCACGATGTCGTTGCACCGGTTAAGCCTTTTTCCTTCGAATTGGCTCGCCAGAAGCGACAGGCTTCCGTCGGTCTCGTAACGGCAAACACGCCGCTCGTCCTGCTCGCAGATCACAACCCGGCCTTGCAAATCAAACACTGCGCCGTTCGCTCCGCCAGACTCTTCTCGGATCACTGCCTTCGTTCCCGTCACCGGATCTACGCGGTAGTGACCGCTCGCATCAACATCCGAGACGTACAGGAAGCCGGAACGGTCCCAGAGAGGTCCCTCAGTGAACACGAAGCCAGTTGCGACGCGCTCAGGAGTTGTTGATTCGAACAGCACTTCGATTTGTGAGTTTGGCAATTTATCTGTTCCAGAATAGGCGGACTGAACGGAGAAAGCATAGCCGAGTCGAATGCCTGTGTGACCAGACTGCCGGATAACTGGCGTGTTAACGTTCCGGTAATTTCGTCGTACGCACTCATCCTGGGAGTTAAGTCACGATGGCCGATCAATTCGAACAAGGTGGCTACAAAGCTGGACAAAAACAGCAATGGGATTCCGTGGCACCGGCCTGGAGAAAATGGTGGCCATCAATAGAAAAGGGCGCCGGATCTGCCAGTGAAGCTCTTGCCAGCGCAATAGATGCGAAACCGGGCGACCGAATTCTGGATATCTCAACTGGCATTGGAGAGCCAGCCGTGACCCTGGCGAAAATAGTTGGATCAGATGGATCAATCACGGCCACGGATCAATCTCCAGAAATGTTGGCAGTGGCTCGTGAGCGAATCTCTGAAGAAGGTCTCGAAAACATACAGTTGTTGGAGAGTGACACCGAGCAACTGGCGTTTCCTGAAGGAGAGTTCGACGGAGCAGTCTGCCGCTGGGGCCTGATGTTCCTACCTGATTTACAGGGAGGATTGCGCAATATTCTGCGTAGCCTCAAGCCGGGTGCGAGATTCGCCGGAGTTGTGTGGGGAACCCCGGACCAAGTGCCGTTCGCAAGTTTGCCGATGGCCGTGGCTCAACAGGTCCTGAGTCCTCCACCGGCTCCACCACCGGCGGGTGCTCCGAATCTGTTTGTACTCGGGCAGGCTGGCGCTCTGGAATCAGCGCTGACCACCGCAGGGTTCCGCAACGTGACCGGTCACCAGCTAAACATCGGATTCCAGCTTGACTCTTCTCGACAATACTGTGAGTGGCTCAACGATTTGACACCGCCGATTCGAGCCATGCTCGCCGGACGTAGCCAGGAAGAAACAGACAAGTTCTGGGCCCAGGTTGAGAGTAAGGCTGATCAGTTCGTGAACGACAAGGGCGAGTTTGTGTTACAAAACGCCGCCCCACTCGCCGTCGGCGAAAAATAGCCAGGGGAGGGCCGACCTGCTCGCCGGTTACTCGCCAGCCGTGTTTTCAGCCGCTGGCAGTGAAACGCGGAACGAAGTGCCCTCACCGGGAGTGCTCGTGACGCTCAACTGGCCGCCGTGCGCTTCCACAAGCCGCTTGACGATAGTCAGGCCAAGTCCGACGCCGCCTGTTGACCGATTCCGTGAAGGATCGACCCGGTAGAACTGATCGAAGATAAGGTCCAGTTCGTCGGCTGGAATCCCCGCACCTGTGTCCGAGATGCTGAACGCCACGGTTTTGGGGCCATCACGCTCAACATCAACGCTCACTCGACCGCCGTGCGGCGTGTGTTGCAGGGCGTTCTCAATCAGGTTTACGATCACCTGCCGCATGCGTGTTCGATCCAGTTCGACGGACGGCAAACTGCTCTCCACCGAAACACTGAGCGCAATGTCCAGCTCACCGGCCCTGGGCTCAAAAGAAGCCGTCGTCTCACGGATTACCGCGCCAAGATCATCAGGCATCGTCTCCAGGCGCAGCGCACCGGCCTCGGCCACCGACAGCAGCCTCAGGTCATCGACCAGCCGGGCCAGGTGCACGGTCTGGGTGTGGAGGCTTGCGATCGTCTCCGGGTCGGGCTTTACAACGCCATCGAGAATCGCCTCCAGGTAACCCTGGATATTCGTCAACGGTGTTCGTAGCTCATGCGCAATGTCCGCTGTTAGCCGCCTCCGCTGCAACTCAGCCGACTCCAGGTCTGAAGCCATCTCATTGAACGTAGACGCCAGTTCGCCAATCTCGTCGCTGCGGTCTTCGGGGACGCGGTATGTCAAGTCACCAGAGCCGAGCTTCCGTGCGGCCGATGTCAGACCTCTTACTGGTGAAAGCGCCTGCCGGGTGAAGAAGGTGACAAATATCAGTCCCGCAGCCATCGCAGCCAGTCCGGCGATGAAGAGAGAGCGTCTAAAAGACTCCTCGAGGTCCGAAAGCGGCGGCTCGAGCAGCAGTTCGTCTAGCTCGCTGATCACATCCTGCGCAATGAGCTGCTCATCGGGCAGCCCTGTGCCTTGTAAAAACTCTGACGGTATTCGGCCTCCCTGGCTGG
>JAJCYY010000027.1 GCA_029262735.1 Chloroflexota bacterium
CGTCAGGTGATAGAGATCGCGGTGACTCACACAATTACAAGTTGCAGCTACGGCGTTCCAGTTAGTCCCGGATTTCGACCGCGAACGGTTCGTGAACGCGGCAGAGCATACAAATAGCAGGACACTTGGTGCGTTAACACACCGATTCCAGCCGATGCTTTCGGCAGACGAAAAAAGGCCCGTTACAACAGGAACAACGCCATGACCATCCCACCTTTTATAGATACACATCACCATCTGTGGGACCTTGAGAACAACCGCTATCCCTGGCTGCAGGACGGAATTGACCACTTCGTTGGTGACTACACGCCAATCCGCCAGTCGTTTCTGATCAAGGACTTTCTCGACGGTGCCGTCGGTATCCCATTGCAGAAATCGGTGCACGTGCAGGCAGAGTGGGACCACGATGGCGATCCCGTTGGCGAGACCGCCTGGTTGCAGGGTGTCGCGGATACGCCCGAGTCACGAGGCATGCCGAACGCGATAGTCGGCTATGCGAACCTGGCTGACTCTGGTGTTGAGGAGACGCTGGCCCGGCACGCCGAACACGCGAACTGGCGCGGGATTCGCCATATGCTGAACTGGGCCGATGACCCCGCATTTCGCTTCGCTGAGCGTGGCGACTTGATGCGGGATGACCAGTGGCGCGCGGGCTACAGACTGCTGGCGAAGTTCGGTGGCTCGTTCGATCTGCAGGTCTGGCCGTGGCAGCTTGCAGAGGCGGCGGCGCTTGCGATCGACATCCCCGAGGTTCCGGTTGTCCTGAACCACACTGGGATGCCGCGTGACTGGGATGACGAGGGAGTTTCGCTCTGGCGCGAAGGCATGCGAGCCATCGCCGGTGCCGAGAACATTTCGGTGAAGATATCTGCGCTCGGTATGATGAAGCAGGACTGGAGCGTCGACGACATCAGGCCGTTTGTTCTCGATACGATCGAGATCATCGGAGCCGATCGTTGCATGTTCGCAAGCAACTTCCCGGTCGACAGTCTGTTCTCGGACTATGCCACTGTTTGGAGTGCGTACGACGAGATCACGGAAGATTTCTCAGATTCGGATCGGGCGAAGCTGTTCAGGGAGAACGCGGAGCGCTACTACAGGATCTAGCCCGCCAGGCCCAAATCGCCGAAATGGCCCATCACTCGCGCGATTGGGGCCCCTGACCCTGTTACAGAATCCCATATCTGTTGGCAAAGAAAAAGCGGCTCGCCACCGAGCTATGCTTGTTCGGGTAGCCAGCCCCATGGACGCGGGCCGAAGTCTATGGGCATTACCTGCCCTACGCGTACTGTACTCACCGGCCGTAGAGCAGTTGAGCCTTTGTGCATACCGCCGACGGTGTCTCTGAAGATGAAATCTCCGCTGACAGCCTCAAGCAACGTGATGTCGGCATCGTATCCAACCGCCAGCTTACCGACCTCGTCGTCGATGCCCAGCACTTCAGCAGGTCGCGATGTCGCCATCGTGATCACGTCCTCAAGAGAGATGCCGAGGGCGATCATCTTGGACATGCATTCGACGAGCGAGTGAACGGGGCCAACGTGACGACCCGCCTGCGTGAAGTCAGAAGAGATCGTGTCGGGAATGAGTCCCTGGTCGATTACTTGCCTTGCGGACTCGAAACTGAAGTTGGCTCTTCCGACGCCGACATCGAAGTACACGCCCCGCTCGCGTGCCGCCTTCACCTCGTCAAGCAGTTTGCCTCCATTTAGTAATGCGCCGATCTGGAAGCTGAGCGAATGCGTCACCACATCGCCTTCGGTGAGTACGTCTGAAAGAAGCTGTGGCGCAAGTTCGGCAGCAACAGGGTCCTGGCCCATGATGTCGCCGACGTGGACCATCAGGAACGCGCCAGTGTCCGCGCCCCGGGCGATCTTTTTTGCTGCCTTTGGCAGTTCGATTCCGAGCGATTTGATGCCGGGCGACACCATGCGGGCCTTTACGCCAACGATCACATCTGGCCGTGCGGCAAGCGCTGCGATTCCGGCCTCGATATCGATGTCATCTGCGTCTCTGACTTCAGGCGCTCGGGCTACGCCCATCGTTCCGACATTGAGCAGCGCGAGTGTTCGGGTAACTGCGCCTGGGGCAATAAAGTTGGTGAATCCACCAATGTTGTACGCACCGGTTGAGCCGGCGTCGAGGACCGTCGTGACGCCAGAGTAGACACCGGCAGTGTCGGCATCACCCATCATGTCTTCCGGGCTTGCCTTCCGAATGCCAGCGGCGACATGGGTGTGGATGTCGATCAGCCCCGGCGTGACTATCAGTCCCTTCGCGTCGATCACTCTTTCGGCGGTCGACTGGTCGATGCTGCTTGCGATCTCGGCTATCTCACCATCTTCGATAGCGATGTCCATAACGCCGTCGAGGTCTTGCGATGGGTCCAGTAGTCGGCCGTTGGTGATGATTAGATCAGTCATTGTTGTGTTTCGTGCTTCGAGTGGGGTTGGTGAGTTGCGGCGGTCTCGGCACGCAGAATTCTGTCACGAGTTCGTGGGTGGCGCATTGACCTGTAATAAACACAGGTGCGAGAGGAAGGCAGATCGTCGCCTACACGCCTAGCTTGGTTCCTGCGAGGTCAGGAGTTCCGTTGATGAAATCCTGGGCCGACATTGGCCGTTTGCCCTCAGGCTGAACCTCTTTAAGTTCCAACTCACCCTTTCCGGTCGCCACAAAAAGCTTGCGGTCCCTGATTTGCATCAGGCCTGGTGATCCTTCTGAACTGCCTGTGTTGGTGATCGCAGCAGAGATGATCTTCAGGTTCTTGCCTCGGAGCGAGGTAAATGCACCGGGCCACGGGTCGAACGCCCTGGTCATTCGCTCGATACTTGAAGCGCTGTGCGACCAGTCGATCTGGCCGTGCTCTTTTTCGATCAAGCTGGTCACGGTCACCTGCGACTCGTCCTGCGACACTGGCTTGGTCGACCCGTTTTCAAGACCGGCTATAACATTTGGCAGCATATCTGCGCCTATCTCGAACAGCCGAGCCGTCAACTCTTCCGCCCGCTCGTCTCCGACCAGAGCCACCGGATCCGATTGAGCCAGCACCGGTCCGCTGTCCATTCCTTCGTCAAGCAGCATCACCGTCACACCGGTTTCAGAATCGCCATTCAGGATTGCGGTGGAGACGGGGCTGGGACCGCGATGGCGCGGTAGCAGTGAGGGGTGAATGTTAACGACGCCAAGACGTGGAATGTTCAGAATTTCAGGCGGCAGAATCCGGCCGTATGCCACAACCACGAACAGATCATTGTTTTGTCCACGAAGTTGTTCCTGGACAACGGTGTCGCGCAGACTGCGCGGCGTTTCCACATGGATTCCACGCGACTCCGCAGCAGCCTTTACTGCGGTTGGTCGAGACCGTCTTGAACGGCCGGCGGCGCGGTCTGGTCGGGTATACACCGCGAGCAGTTCATGGCCTGCTTCGAGCAGCTTTTCCAGCGCGGGCAAGGCTTCCTTTGGAGAGCCGAAGAAAGTTACCTTAAGACCCAAACTTATCCCCTATTCAAGTCGTCGGTTTCGTCAAGGCGCGTTGTCACCTTGCGGTATCAGGTAGGTGTGGGAAACAACCAGCCTTCGATGCATGAATATACTGCGTTGTCAAGTTTGATTTTGGCAATAATGGCATCCGGGGAAATTCGTTGATAACTCTCAAAAAAGACCCCTCTTAGGGGGTTGCCTACTCCCTGACAGACCATGTTAACTTGCCCCTGTGGCGAACCAAACGAGGGCTTCCTGCTCACGGGTCTGTACGCCGTAAATTTCTTTCATCGGAATCGTTATTTTCAACCGCCTGCGCAGGGCGGTTAGGACGACGTTTGTCTTTTTTGTCAGGGGGACGAAACTGGACACGATATCGGCCACGCAACTGTGGGTTGCGGCCCTGGGACAGCTCGAAATAGAGATACCAAGGCCTAATTTCGAAACCTGGTTGAGAAACACATCAGCGCACAGCGTGCATGACGGTGTTCTAACCATTTCCACGCCAAACGCGTTCACCGCGGAGATGCTGGAGAAGCGTCTTTCTGCATCTATCGAACGAGCGGTTGAACATGTCGCACACGAGCAGTTGGAGGTCAGGTTCGCAGTCCTTGATACGGGAGGCACAGCGTCGCCTGCGAGGAGCCGCTTCGATGCTGCTGAAGATGAGGCTGATCAACCTGCCGCGTACCGCGCCCCATCTTCCCGATTCAGGCCGGAGTTCAGTTTTGAAGAGTATGTAGCGGGTCCGTCGAACCAGCTCGCTCACGCAGCAGCGTTGCAGGTTGCCGAGTCACCCGGTTCAGCGTTCAATCCGCTCTACATCTACTCGTCTGTCGGCCTCGGTAAGACCCATCTGTTGCACGCCATCGGACGTGAGCTGTCCGACAAAGGCCTGGCCGCTATGTATGTGAGTGCAGAGCGATTCACGAACGAGTACATCCGCGCCATAAGAGAAGGCAAGACCGAGGAGTTCAGGTCTCGCTACCGCGGAGTGGATGCGCTGCTTGTTGACGATATTCAATTCATCACCAGCAAGCCCCAGACTCAAGAAGGCTTTTTCCACACATTCAACGAACTGCACATGTCAGGCAAGCAGATCGTGATCTCGGGTGATTTACCGGCAGACAAGATCAATCTTGAACAGCGGATTCAATCGAGACTTTCGGGAGGATTGATTGTGGATATTCAACCCCCGGACTACGAAACGCGCTACGCGATTCTGCAGCGAAAGGCTAAAAGTCGGGGAGCCGAGATGCCTGCACGGGTGCTCGAAGTCCTTGCAGCGGCGTGTGTGGATAGCGTACGGGATCTTGAGGGTGGCCTGAACCGGGTGATCGCCTTCTCTCAGCTGACTCGTGCCGAGGTTGATGTCGAGCTTGCAGAGCGGGCTCTAGCGAATATCGGATCTAAGAAGCCGCTAGAGTTTCCTGAGCCTGAAGCAGTGATCGCTGCCGTAGCGGCTCACACCGGTGTACCTGCGTCTTCTATCACCGGTAGCCGCAGGGACAGGCGCACGTCTTCGGCACGGCGGCTTGCTGCATTTCTCTTGCGTGAGGAGAGCAAGCTGACGGCGACGCGAACGGGGGCGGCGCTGGGTGGCAAGGATCATTCGAGTGTGCTGTACGCGCAGAAGAAGTTCGAGGTGGAGTTTGCAGAGTCTTCGGACGTGCGCAAGCTGACGGCCGAGGTGCGCGCAGCGCTACGGTAGAGTGCCAGAGGCGGTGAGCCGCGTTTTCGTTTGATGAACTCTGGTTGGCTCGGATGACTTGTGAGTGCTCACTGTTCGGAAGGGACGAGCAAAGGATACTGCGCCCGGTCCCGGCAAAACCAGGACAATATTCCAGCCTCCGACAAGCTGCTCAGGATGGTGTTTCTCCGCTCGACTGAGAGGAGGTTAAGCCACTTACTCCGCCCAGCGACGGCCTCGCATCTCGACCATTACGGGATCGACTCGACCGCCTAATCCGGGGCCATCTGGGATGATGAACTCGCCGTTCTTGATCTTTTCGAACGGCTCCATCACCTCTCTGCGCCAATCAACTTCGTAAACGGCGTGCTCAAGAGGCAGGACGTTGTCGAATGCCGCTGTGGCGTGGGCGCTGGCGAGCAGTGAGAGCGGTCCTGATGGGCAGTGCATAGAGACTGAACCGGGGTGATCAGGCTCCAACTCCATGCCTATGCGGTACGCCTCGACTGGTCCGCCGCAGAACTTCACATCAGGCATCACGATGTCCAGCACATCCTCATCGATCAGTCGCTTAAAGATCGAAACTCCGTAGCCCATCTCGGCACCGGCATTTGGCAGTGGTGACTTTTCATGGATTTCGCGCATCGCTGTCATGTTTTCGATAGGGTCCACCGGCTCCTCGTACCAGCCAACTCCGGCGGC
>JAJCYY010000028.1 GCA_029262735.1 Chloroflexota bacterium
CGCTGGCATCATCGAGGCACCGGGCGACGAGGACATCTACGTTTTTCAAGTAGAATCTGCTCAACAAATAGCATTCTTTGATGAGCTGAATCCCACTTGCAGCGAACCAAATTTGGTCGGTGACATCATTTGGGAATTAAAACATGAAAACGGCTTCTCGTTTGAGAATTGGGAAGAGAATCTCAGCGACTGTACCGACCAACCAAGAGAAGTTCCGCTAGTCCCGGGAACTTGGACGATAACGGTTACCGGCGAAGAGGCAGCGACCGGCGCTTACGGTTTTCAAATCTGGAGCGTTCCGCCTGCCAGCCACTCTACTATCGATATTGAAGAGATCATCTCGGGAGATATCAGTATCCCTGGGGCAACGGCCGTTTACACGTTTCAAGTTAGTGGAGATGGTCCGGCGGCATATTTTTTTGATGAACGGTTCCCCACTTGTAGTGAACCTAACTTGTTCGGCGATATTGAGTGGAATTTAGAGAATGAAAGCGGTACGTCGTTCGAGGGCTGGGAGGAAAATCTCGGCGATTGCACCGTTGAATTAGAGAGAGTCTCGCTGGTTCCAGGAACCTGGACAATAACGGTATATGGGGATGAGGCAACGACTGGCAAGTACAGTTTTCAAATAATACAACTGCAGTAGACCTTCACTGCGAATTCATCGACTCCATCAACTGCGTCTGATACGTCCACACCTGCCATATCGGTGCCACTGCTAGTGGCAGACTTCCAACTCAGCCATTCCTCTTGGAGCACTTCTTGAACGGCAACACACGTCACCCGATCACAATAGACGGTCTCAACACCTCCGCCTGGGGTCCGCCCAATGGCTCGCGAGGCGTGCTGGAAGACCTGGTCGCCGGTGGCGTCACCGCCATAAACGCCACGATCGCAATCTGGGACGACTTCGAGTCAACCACGGCCGCCATCTCCGACTGGTACGAGATTTTCGACCAGAACTCCGACCTGGTGATCCCGGTTCGCACGGTCGACGACATAAAGAAAGCGTATGAAACCGGGCGCTGCGGCGTGATCTTCGGCTGGCAGAACGGCACGCCCATTGGCAACGATCTCCGGCGGCTCAGGCTCTTCCACGAACTCGGCGTCCGCATCATCCAGATCACCTACAACGAGCGAAACCTGATAGGCAACGGCTGTTACGAGCTGCACGACGAAGGCTTGAGCAAGTTTGGACGGGCGGTCGTGGCCGAGATGAACCGCACCGGGATCCTGATCGACCTTTCACACGTCGGTGACCGCACGACGCTGGATGCGATCGAGCTGTCGGATATGCCGGTCGCCATAACCCACGCCAATGCGCGTGCGCAAGACGAACACCCTCGGAACAAGACCGATGAGGCGATAAAGCTTCTCGCAGAAAAGGGCGGCGTCATCGGCTCGAACGGCTTCCCGATGTTCTTTCCCGGGGGTTTTGGGTCCACGCTCGACGACTACCTCGACCGGGTTGAATACCTTGTCCAGATGGTCGGTCCTGACCACGTCGCCCTCGGCTCTGACCTCTGCACGGACCAGCCCCGCAGCTGGTTCGAATGGCTCTTCTCGTCACAGGGAACGATCCCCGCCAAAGAGGTGGCCGAAACTCCGGAGCCGTATCGCCACCTGCACGGCTTCACGTCAGCAGCCGAGTTCCAGAACATCGGCGCCGGGCTGGAGAAGCGCGGCTATTCGCGGTCCGATGTCGAAAAGATCATGGGCGGAAACTGGCTGCGGCTGTTCGGAGAAGTGTGGCGCGCGTAGCGGCTCTTCCAGCGCCTGTCATCCCGACCGAAGCGGAGGGATATTACTGAACATCTGCCCCGCCCGTTCATCCAGGCATTCACCGAACCACCCCATCGTCCACATGAGGTCACCTGAGAGATTCTGAATCATGTTGGCTCTGTTGACATGATCGTTAGATGGCTCAGGATGGCAGTACTTTCTCCCTCCCTGGCCAGGGAGGAAGTTAGAGGGTGGGTTGTTCGTGCAGGTAAATCAACTTGACTAAACACGCCGAAACGACCCTCACCCTTTATCCCTCTCCCAATCTGGGAGAGGGGAATGGCTGCCATCCCGCCTTCCAATCCCCGTCACTCCCCGTTCACATACGCGTATCCGGCCATCCCGGATGCTCCGCCGTCAACCGTCAAAACCGTCCCGGTCACCCAGCGCGCCTCGTCGCTGGCCAGGTATACCGCAGCCCAACCGACATCCCACGGCGTGCCCTCGACCCCCAGCATGGTCGTGTTCTTGCGGTGCTCCCGCAGCTCATCCGACATTCTCCACGACACCATCGGCGTGTACACAGCGCCCGGTGCGATGGCGTTGACGCGAATCCCCTGTCGCCCGTGATCTGCCGCCATTGCGACCGTCAGCCCGATCACGCCAGCCTTCGACGCCGTATAGGCCATCGACTTTGAAGCCAGGATACCGGCGACAGAGGCGATGTTGATGATCGACCCGCCGCCTGATTCGATCATGCGGGGGATCGCATGCCGGGACGTGAGCATCATGCTCTTCAGGTTCAGATCCATGAAGGCGTCCCACTCATCCGGTTCGATCTCAGTGACCGGCTTCCGAATGCTGTTGCCTACGTTATTGTCGAGGATGTCCAGCCGCCCGTAGCGATCAACCGCCGCTTCGATGAGCGCCCGGCAGTCGTCATCGCTGGTCACATCCGCCTGGATGGTCGAAGCAACTCCGCCCTCCGCTTCAATCTCCGCCAGCGTCTCGTTCGCCTTCTCCAATTCCAGGTCCGCCAGCAGCACGCTTGCACCTTCCCTGGCAAACAGCGTCGCCGTCGCCTTCCCGTTGCCGACGCCCGGTCCGCGCGTTCCGGCCCCGGTGACAATCGCCACCTTGCCTTCTAATCGTGGCCGTCTCTCAGGCATGCGCTCCTCCATAGGGAAAAAGAGAAAAACTACTCCAGCGTCACGAAAATACTGTGGCGAACCTCGCCGTCAACAGACCGGCTGATATGGCCCTGTCCCGTCGTGTCCTCAGCAAGAAAAACCTCGCCGCGGCCGATCACACGCTTCTCGCCATCGCCAACCTCGATCTCGACGGCCGCATCGAGGTTAATGATGAACTGACGCCTCGGCGCAGGATGAAAATCGAGATAGTAGTCGCCGGGAGTCTCGCGCAGAATCATTCCTCTTGCGGGAATGAGATCGGACAGCATCCCAACGCCTGATTTTTTCAGGTCGTAGTCCAGGTCTTCGAAATGGGACTTCCCGTCGTCGCCGGTGTATATCCGTGTCACCTTCATGAAATCTCTCCTGTGCTCAACTCCTCCCTCCCTTCCCAGGGGAGGGAGTTAGAGGGTGGGTTGTTTTCTTGTCATTCCGGACTTGATCCGGAATCTCTCATCGACTGGTTTCCTGAGAGATGCCGAATCAAGCTCAGCATGACAATACGAATCGCCCCTCACCCTGACCCGCGCCCGTAAACGGGCACCCGAATCCGGGAGAGGGGATCTGTATAGAATGGAACCTCTCCCGTCATTTCATGTGCTCCGAGCCATCAGCCGATACGCCTTTCGTGTCCCGCCCACTCTCGTTCCCTGAGCATGAACTTCTGGACCTTGCCCGTTGCTGTTTTCGGAAGCTCGCCAAACTCGACGTGCCTAGGAGCCTTGAAGTGCGCCAGGCGCTGCCTGCAGAACTCGATGATCTCCGTCTCGTCTGCATCCAGTCCGGGCCGCAACGCGATAAATGCCTTCGGCGCCTCTCCCCACCGCTCGTCGGGAACTCCAACCACGCACGTCTCCAGCACCGCCGGATGCTCCATCAGCACCTTCTCAACCTCCACGCTCGATATGTTCTCACCCCCGGAGATAATCACGTCCTTTTTGCGGTCCTTCAACTCCATGTATCCATCAGGATGAACGACCGCCAGGTCTCCCGTGTGGAACCACCCGGCCGTGAACGCTGTCTCTGTTGCCTCGGCGTCCCTGTAGTAGCCGGTCATCACCGTATTGCCGCGTGCCACAACCTCGCCGATGGTCTCGGCGTCTGCCGGAACGTCCGCCATATCGTCGGTCACAACTCTTACGCCCGCATGTAGCGTTGTGGTTGGCACGCCTTGGCGAGATTTCATCTGCGCCTGCTCGTCCACGCTCAGGTCGTCCCAGCCAGGCTGAATAGCGGCGATAGTGGAAGGACCGTAGGTCTCCGTGAGGCCGTAGAGGTGATGCAGCTCGGCGCCCATCGACTGCATCGCTCGAAGCACCCTTGGCGCGGGAGGCGCGCCGCCGGTGAAGATCTTCACGTTGTCGAGTTTGCCAGGCCCTGCATGAGGCGACGACTCGATAAGAGATAGGACGCTCGGCGCAGCGCACATATGAGTCACGGATTGTTCGGCTGTCTGTGAGAAAACGTCTGCTGCGTTCACCTGTCGAAGACAGACATGGGCACCGCCGACAGCCGTCACCGCCCATGTGTAGCACCAGCCGTTGCAGTGGAACATCGGCAGCGTCCAGAGATACACGCTCTGCGGAGTCAACCCCGCATCCAGGGCCTGTCCCAGCGCGTTCAAGTACGCGCCACGCCCGGAGTAGACCACACCTTTCGGCTCACCTGTCGTCCCAGACGTGTAGTCGATGGCAATGGTGTCGAGTTCCGACCGCTCGATCTCTGGCAGCTCAACGCCCTCGCCGCCGGCCAGAAACTCCTCGTACTCGATCGCGCCGCGCACGCCGGAGCGAGGCGACTGGTCGACCACTTCCACCAGTAGTTCCAGTTCACCGATCTCATCGAGGACATCGCCAACAACGCCCGCGAATTCGGTGTCGAAGATGAGAGCCTTCGCGCCGGAGTGGCGCAGGATGAATCCGATCTCACGTTTTGAAAGTCGGGTGTTGATGGCGACGAGGACACCGCCCATCCTCATCGGGCCGTAGTGACCTTCGAGCATTTCGGGGATGTTCGGCACCAGGTACGCGACGCGGTCGCCGGGCGCAACGCCTGCTTGCGTTAGCCCGCCCGCGAGCTGCGCGATCCGGTGGTCGAATTCGGCGTAAGTGTAGGCCCTGTCGCCGTAAACCACCGCCGGTTTGTCCGGGTAAACGCGTGCGCTTCTCTCAAGAAAGAGACCCGGATGCAGGTTGAGGTATGAGACGCCGTCTTGCTGATTGAGCATGGAACGAACGGGCACGAGCGTGTCTTGCGGTGAAGCAACGAATTCAGAGCGCCAAGATACCTGAGAAGGGCAAGCCGTGGTGGGGCAGGAAGCGCGCAACCGGCTGCGCCGGTGCGTTCTGCGAACGCACCGGCGTGCCATCCTGAGCCTGTCGAAGGGTGTCATCCCGACCGTAGCGGAGGGATCTTACCGGACATGATCCTGGGGCTATTCACGCGAGCAATACGCCGACCATCACACCGTCTATCTGAGAGCAACCGAGAGATTCTGAATCAAGTTCAGAATGACAACGCGGTGACCTTCTGCCCCCACCTACCCATCAAGCCGATTCCCCTCGATGTAGTCCCAGTTGAAGTCGTACCCAAGCCCCGGACTTGAAGGCAGAATCACATTGCCCTCGTCGTCCATCGGATCACACGGCTCGTTCAGGTAAACGGGAGTTCGGTCGTAGTCTCCCATTGGATGGTCGAGCGGGTAGAGCAGGCCCCGCTCGAAAAATTCACACGTCTCCTGCGTCGTCGCACCGAGAATCGCCGCGTTACCGAACCCGCCCACATGCATCTCGCAAGGCATCCCGAACGACTCGTACATATCCACAGCCCTGCGGCAGGCCGTGATGCCGCCGAAGTTGATATCGATGCGACCGATGTCGGTCGCCTGCTGCGCCAGCCACTCCGCTCGTGAATAGTGCATCCCCGCCGCCAGCTCCGGCCCGCAGACCGCAATCTCAAGTTCAGACGACAGCCTGCGGTAAGGCTCAACCGCCTTCTCATCCATCGGGTGCTCGAAGAAGTAGTAACCAAGCCGCTCGATCTCCCGGCCAACGTACAGCGACTCCTGGTACGAGTAGATCCCCCACGGATCAAGCATCAGCGTCATCGAATCGCCCACGGCGTCAGCAACCGCCTCGCAAACCTCCACGTCCGCCTGCGGGCTCGCCGGCTTTCCCGGCATCGGCTCCAGCGTTTTAGGATCGGCGTAGATGTATGCGTGAACCTTGAACGCGGTGTAGCCGCGGTCCTGGCAGTCTCGCGCCAGCTGCGCGTAGACCTCCGGTGATCCCAGGTTCGGCGCCGTCGAAGCGTACGCTCGGACCTTGCCGCGAGCCTTGCCCAGCAGCTGCGCAACAGACTGGCCGGCTGCTCTTCCCGCAAGGTCCCACAGCGCCGAATCGATATTGCCGATAAGTGCTTCGGAGAAGCCGCGATTGCCCTTCATCCACTGCCAGAGCAGTTCGCGGTCAAGCGGGTCCTGCCCAACAAGCAGCGGCTTGACCAGCCGCGTGATCTCATCAGGAGACGGCCCATAGAAGTACGAGTGGACGCCGCCGGTC
This sequence comes from Chloroflexota bacterium, assembly GCA_029262735.1. Lineage (GTDB taxonomy): Bacteria > Chloroflexota > Dehalococcoidia > Lucifugimonadales > Lucifugimonadaceae > JAJCYX01. Next base: position 6,473 of record JAJCYY010000028.1, read on the forward strand.
GTGAAACCCTCCACGCCATCGTCAGTCACGATGCGCGTGATCGTCTGGACGCCGTCGTGCTGCTCACCGTCGCTGCCATAGCCCCACTTTGTGCCATGACTGCGCGTTGGCAAGCGAAAGCGGATCAGCTCGATGTCAGTGATCTTCAAATCAGCGCCAATTCCCGGGCCGCCTCAGTCTGAACTACAGCATCTCGCAGTCCGGGTGCCCGTCTTCCCAGCGGGTGAAGTTCTTGGTCTCGTCCTTGCCGGCCTGGTTGATACTGGCCATTCGGCTCCGGGTGTCCAGCCACAACTGGCTCCACTTCGCCGGGTCGCGCAGCTCAGACTCCGGATTCTCGCGGCTACGGGCAACGAATCCCGGGAAAGCCGAACGGCCCGTGTTCTGGCCGATCGGGTTGTAGCGGAGATCGAAACTCCACCTGATCCGGTCGCTCACGTTTGACAGCGAGCTGTGTACAAGCTCCTTGTTCAGGATGATGATGTCGCCCCGATTTGTCGGCAGTGGCACAGAGCGTTCGTGCTCGAACAGGCGCTCGGGAATCTGCCGTCCTCCCCTGAACTCAGGCCGGTTGCCCTCGTAGTCGAGACAGTGCGTCAGAAGACCCTCGCCGTGGCTGAACGGAACAACATTCAGCGGGCCCGCTTCGACTGGCGTGTCCGTGAGAGAGAACCAGACCGTCACCATGTTGGTATCGTCGGCCTCCTCAGTCACAACGCCGTGGTCCTGGTGCCAGACCGTCGGTCCGATCACAGGCAAACCGTGCTCGTTTTTTGGCAGGAACTTTTCCGGTGGCTTGATGCGAACGTGCTGGACGGGATTCGAGAAGATCTCAGGCCCGATGATCTGCTCAACGGCATCGAGGAGATTGTCGTTGATAAACGCATTGAACACAGCCGGTCCGGTCCAGTGCGGCGTATCCTCTGTCACACCCTGGAAGGGCAGTGAGAAATCGAAATACTGGTTGTGCGCCCGTCCGGTCTCCTGGTAGATCTTGATGACCCGCTCATCGAAAGATAGCTCTTCGTACCGGGAGCTAATCTCACCCGCCTCGAATAGATCATTCGCCAGGTTGTCCAGGACTCCGTGGTACTCCTCGATAATCGGATCGAGAACCGTCTTCGGGTCCAGAACGCCTTCGACCTGTACGAAACCCTGTCGATCAAACGTGTCCTTGATCGTTTTACTGGCGGTAACCATCAATTTTTCTCCGTTTTATGCGGCTCGAATCGCAGATTTGTCGGCATTATAGTCGAATCGACAGCCTGAAGACCGGCAACGGTGGATCACATCTCTGGCCGGATTGGCAACGCGCGGAGATCCAATCCCGATTGCCGCTACCGGGTAAGCAGATGCACGATCGTCTCTGCAACTTCAGCCGGTCTCTCATCGACCACCATGTGCGCAGCGGCCGCAATCCGGACCACCTCAGCGTTCGGCATCGAATCTGCAAACCGCTGAGCATACGTCGCCGGAACGACTCCATCGCTCTCGCCCCAGATGACCGTCGCCGGCTGACGCACACGGTGAAGCCGCTTGCTCAATCCCCTGTTGGGAATCGGCCATAGATACCTGGCTGCGGTCGACATCGACTTCGCTCGCTCTACAAGGAAGCGAATCGTCGCCTGGCCCTCCTCGGTATCCGGGTCCACTTCAGTCATCCGCGCCTGTGGCGCAGTCGCAATGGCCACCGCGGCCTCTGACTCAGAGTCTGCATACATAGCCGATGCCAGTTCCGGCAGCGGAACGGCGAACAGGTCTGCGATTGGATCGTCGTTCGCCCACAAGCCGAAAGGCGAAATCAAAGCGACGTGGGTGAAACGCTCAGGCTGCGCTGCTGCAAGTTCAGCGGCGAACATCCCGCCGAGCGAGTGCCCGACAATCGGCAGGCCATACAGATCGAGCTCATCCAGGAGATCAAGGTAGAAAACAACGAGATCATGGATGTCGTCGATGGACTCACTGCCCGTCGATTCACCAAAACCCGGCGTACGCGGCGCAACGACCGAGTGGCTCTTCGAGAGATGCTCCAGGAAGGGATTCTGGTCGAGACCTCCGATGCCGTGAAGGTAGAGAAGTTTCGGGCCGGTCCCGCCTTCGAGAACGTCAACCCGAAACCGGCCGTTACGCACCGAAACCGATCGTTCTTTCATTGCACTTACTGTTGACGCTGGGCCACGGCCGTTGTCTGCTCCTGATTCGTTGTTCACTTCACTGAAACTCCGGTTGGCTGCCGTACCACCGCGTTCTGAGGCCACCAGTGATCCTCATACTCAGGCCACAGGTGCCGGAGATTGGGCACAACCTCCGTCGCAGAGCGGCGAATGTTCTCCATCGCAAGGTCGTGCGGGATCGACCCGAACTGGTTCAATAACATCAGGTGCCCGATTCGCAGATCCTTGATGACCTGCTCAAGCTGCTCGGTGACCTGCTGAGGCGTTCCTGCGACAACATTCCCTGCCTCCCTCAGTTCGTCAAACGTGAGCTCTCGAGCCGAGGCGGTCCCGAAGCTGGTTGTCTGCGCCAGTAAACCCGCTTTTATCGTGTCCACCGTCCGGTATCCGGGAGGGTCTGCAAAGCCCGGATAGATATGCAGCATCTTGTTGAAAAAATACTCCGTGTGAGCAGCGAACTTCTCATGCAGTTCGTCTTCGCTGTCCGCAATGCAGACAAGCTGCAGGAACCCGGCATGGTACGGATTGTCGACACCAGCCGCATTCGCCACCTTCCAGAAACCGTCCATCACCTGCTTGCCGCGCTTGTAACCGCTGTAAGACAGGTAGGCGTAGAGATGCCCCTTCTCAACACAGGTGTTCCAGGTCTCGACAGACCCGGAGCCGGGCACCCAGATCGGGGGTCTCGGCTTCTGAAGCGGTCTTGGCCAGATGTTCACGTAGCGAAGCTGTGTGTACTTCCCGTCGAAGGCAAAAACATCTTCCTCTTCCCATGCACGCAGAATCAGCTCCTCGGCCTCGGCATACTTTTCGCGCAGGGTCGCCGGGTTGGCGCCATAGCCGAACGCAGTGTCCATCGCCGAGCCGACGGGGAAGCCGGCGACAAGACGGCCTCCGCTAATGCAGTCGAGCATCGCGAACTCTTCGGCAACACGAATCGGCGGATCGTACAGCGCAATCGAGTTGCCCATGACGATGATCGCAACGTCTTCCGTCTCGCGTGACATCGCGGCGGCCATGATGTTCGGTGATGGCATCAGGCCGTACGCGTTCTGGTGATGTTCGTTGACACAGATACCGTCGTACCCGGCCTCTGCTGCGTACTTGAGCTCGTCCAGCGTCTGGTTGTAGGTGCGGCTCGCTATCTCCGCGTCGAAAAGATGGCTCGGCACATCAACCCACACACTGCGGTTCTTCTCACGGAAATCCTCAGGCAGGTCGCGGTACGGGCAAAGATGGAACATTTCGATCTTCATGGCACTCCGCTCCCGGCAAAAGTGGTGGATCAGATGAGGCGCAACTTCGATCGCCGATAGTTCGGCGACAGAGTTCGCCAGCATCCGTACTCTACGCGCGGAGATCATACATAAAGGAAGGAGAGGGCGCGAGACACCGCGATTCCCGGTAGGGGCGCCGCTTTGCTGCGCCCGGTGGACTCGACGAGTCCACATGCCTGCCATCCTGAGCCGGGGCACCCGTTTGCGGGTCAAGGGTGTCATCCCAATCGCCCTTTTGTGTCATCCCGACCGCAGTGGAGGGATCTTACGGGCCTCACTGCTGAAACGACTATCCATTTCGAGTAGCCCGTATGCCGCAAGTAGTTCCAACTGTCAGGTCAGATCCCTGCGATCCGCGAGCGGGTACGCTGCGGTCGGGATGACAAGCATGTGCGCTCTTCGAGCGCACCGGGCGCAGCATTTTTGCCCGCCCCTACCGGATCGTGGACGCCATCTCGCCTCGCGCCCCCAAATCTCACCCGCTCGCCAACGATCTGATACCGTTCGGCCGCGGAGTTGCAGTGCCGTTTGCAAGCAGGAGTAATTATTCATGACCGTCGTCGGATTCGAAGAGACTCGCCGGATTTCATATGCGTCCGGGACCTCTTTTGGCAAAACCGGTCCGTATGAGCAAATCGACGGTGTGCTCACGTTCGGTGTCGATCCGCACGCGTCTGCAAACCGGCTGATCCACGATCTCGGCCTCGCACCACACGACGAGAACGGTCTGGTGCGATTCAAGGCTGATCTCTCGGTGGTCAGACCTGTTCACAGCGAACAAGGCTCAGGGACTCTACTGATCGAACTGCCGAACCGGGGCCGCAGGCGGATCATCGACACCTTCAACCAGACCGGCGCAGACCCATCAGACAGTCCGCCGCCGGGTGATGGGTTCCTATTCGAGCGCGGCTTTAGCGTCGCTTCGATCGGCTGGCAATGGGATGTTTACCGCGACGACGTGTTGATGGGTATCGAAGCGCCCATCGCCGACGTCTCGAAAGAGAGGGATCCGGGTCAGACGGTGGTCGAGATCCGGCCGAACGAACGCCACAACACCTGGCTGCTTGCAGACAGGGTGCATGTACCGCTCAAAGTGGCTGATCTGGATGATCCAGACGCAGTCCTCTATACCAGAGACTACGAAGACGGTGAAGATACCGTTATCTCGCGTAACCTCTGGCGATTCGCCAGGGAGACATCGGACGGCGTCGAACCAAGCAATGAGCACGTCTACCTGGAAGGCAGATTTGAGCCCGGCAAGTGTTATCAGGTCGTCTACTCGACCGGTGACACGCCAATTGCCGCCGCCGGGTTGCTCGCATTCCGTGACGTAGCAACATTTCTCCGCCACGACTCCGACTCTCTGCTGCCCGGCATGGGGCAGATCGACAATGTGATCGGATATGGAGTCTCGCAGACCGGCCGCATGATCAGGCACTTCGTGTACCACGGTCTGAATACAGACGAACAGGGCCGCATGGCGTACGACGGACTTCTCCCGCATGTCGCCGGTGCCAGGAGAGGCTCCTTCAACCACCGGTACGCGCAGCCCTCCAACCATTCCTACCCCAACCACGGCCACATGTTCCCCTTCGCAGACACGGAGCTTGTGGACCCGCTGACCGAGAGCAAAGACGGCCTTCTTTCCCTGGTCAAAGCGAGCGGCCACCAGCCAAAAATCTTCTACACAAACAGCTCCGCCGAGTACTGGCGCGGCGACGGCTCGCTGATCACAACCGACCCGCTTGGCCAGTCAGACGTTGAGCCTGATTCGTCCAGCCGCGTCTACCACTTTGCAGGCACGCAGCACGGTGCCGGTAGCCTTCCACAGGGGAGAACCGGCGCGCCGGAAGGAGCACTCCCGGCGTTGCCGTACAACGTAGTCGACTACACGCCGCTGCTCCGAGCTGCCCTTGCCAACCTAGTGAACTGGGTGGCGGACGGCGCCGAGCCACCTCCCAGCAAGTACCCGCGCCTCGACGACGGCACCGCGGTCGAGCAACCCGACGTGCTCGCCACATTTGACCGGCTGCCCGACATCACGACACCGGATCCTGCGAAGCTATGGGCACTGCGGACGCTCGACATGGGCCCACGTTCCGGCGAGGGTGTCGGCAGCTATCCTCCGAAAGAGGGCGCCGCATATCGTTGTCTCGTCTCCGCTGTAGACGAGGATGGGAACGAGCTTTCCGGAATCAGGCTTCCCGACATCTCAAGACCGGTCGCAACACACACCGGCTGGAACACCCGCGCACCGGAGACCGGTTCGCCTGACCAACAGATCCCGATGATTGGCTTCAGCCGCTGGTTCCCGGCCTCAGTCGCGCAACAGCAGGCCGACGGAGATCCTCGACGGGCAATCGAGGAGAGATACGGGAGCCGCGAAGACTACGAGTCGCAGGTTCGGTCGGATACGCAGAGTCTCGTCGAAGCCGGATACATCCTGCCGGGCGATATGGAACTGGTCGTGCGGAACGCCGTTGAGCGATACGACTACGCGCTGGAGATCGCGAAAGCAGGAGTCGCAACCGGCTAGCAGCGCGCTGCCTCTCCACGACCCGCCTAAGTCCCCAGCCACCTTGCTCGCCGGTTCCTAACGAAATCCGCCTTGTCTCGTGCCAGCGCAAGTGAAGGCTCGCTGAACGGCGCGGTCGGTCGCGTGCCGGGGAAGAAATCTGCATTCATCCTGCCGACGAGCCCACCGCCAAACTCCACGTAACAGGTTCCCCTGCCACTGAACGGGTCCGGCTCGCCAGAACCGCTGATCTCCGCGATCAGGTGTTCAGCCACAGCCTGCGCAGCACTCTCGGCAAAAACACCGGCCTTTGGCACCGGCGCGCTCGTCACATCTCCCACCGCGTACACACCCGGAAACTTTGTCGACAGGTTCCTGTCATCCACCGGAATCCAGCCGTCCTCAGATAGTCCGCTCTCCTTAACAACCGCCGGAACGCGATGAATCGGAATGCCCAGGAACAGGTCGTACGGAATCGACCCTCCATCCTTCGTCAGAGCCAACTTCTTCTCCGGGTCAAGCGCAGTGATGACGGTTCCGGTGACGAACGGAATGACACGTTGCTTCAAAGATTTCAGAATGAACTCCGAACCCTCTGGTGAGGGAGGGATTGGCACATCCCACTGGGATACAACGCTAATCTCAATGTCACCACGAATCCCGCGCTCTGTAAAAAACTCGTCCAGCAGAATCGCAGCTTCGCACGGCGCAGGCGGGCACTTGAACGGCTGGCCGATGATCCCGATCACCAGCGAACCCGATTTGAACTCTTGCAGCACATCGTTCAGTGCGATTGCGCCGGGCACCGAGTAAAACTCGTGGCCTCCGGCGGCAAATCCCGGCGTGCCCTCGATGTCATACTCTGCCCCCAGGGCCACAACCAGCACATCGGCTTCATAAGAGTTCCGGTCAGTCGTCAACCTGCGGTTTCCGGGGTCAATTGCAGTGATTGTCTCCTGCCTGAACTCCACCCCTGGTTTCACGATGTCGTGGTAGTAGAGGCTCACCTCTGGCAGTGTTGCCCGACCGAACATCAACTCGAACTTGGAGAAGCCAAAAACAAATCCTTTGTTCTTGTCGATGAGGGTGATTTCGACCTGCCCCGGCAGCGCTTCGGCAAGTCTGCTCGATAGCTCGAGTCCGCCGAATCCGGCGCCTGCGATAACGATTTTCTTGCTCATGATCTGAGTCTAGACGCCGTGTAACAACAGGGCAACAGAACCTGAATCAGACGGGTTGGCAGGAGTACCGTGCTCTGGCCACGTTCACATTGAGTAGACCGTTCAACCAGGCCGAAACGCCCTCCGGCTGAACGTGTGCGCCAGGATTTGTTCCTCTCCTGCCGAATCGCCCACAATAGTTAATCTTCGCGGCGGCATGGACGAATTTCCGGTCTACAATCACACCTTCTCTTTTCAGGACCTGACCACAGCGTCTGCACATAGCGGCCGCCGTTGCGAGTTCGAGGCAACCGAATGGCCGTCGTCCCATATTCGCTTACCAAGCCGGTGCGGGACGCCATCACCGTGGCGCGCTTCAGGCTGCACCACCAGAGCAGGCAGCGAACGTGGTTCGTCACCGCATCCGCAACCGGCTTCTTCCTCGTCGCCCCGCTCGTACTTCTCGGCCAGACCATCGTCGGTGAAAACGGCGAACGGCTGGGGCCGTTCCAAGAACTGAGCGGATACGCCAACTACACCGGCTTCCTCGCAGTACCGCTCGTATTTGCCTTCCTAACCAACTCTGCATACAGCTGGATAGGCCAGGCGATCAGGCAGGAGCAGACCAACGGCACACTCGAACGGACGATGATATCGATGCGCTTTCCGGCATCGCTGGTGCTCGGTGGCGCACTCGCCCACCTGTTTTTTCTTGGCCTCTACATTGCCATCGGAATCGCCAGCATCTCGCTAATCGTCGACCTGCAACTCGACATCAACTGGGGCACCGCGCTGCTCGCCGCACTGGCACACCTCTACGCCGTCTACGGTTTCGCATTCATCCTCAGCTCCCTGTTTCTCTGGATTCGCGATGCGTTCATTGTCCAGCAGACAATCTCATACGTCGCAATACCTCTGCTCGCCGGAGCCGGATTCCCGATCACCATCTACCCGGGATGGCTGCAGGCGATCGCCAAGGCCATTCCGTTTACATGGGCGTTTCAGCTCGAACGGCAGGCGTTCCTGCAGCATGCAGGTTTCGGAGACATGGCATTCGGGCTTGGCGTAATTACCGCGATATCGACCGGGATGTGGATCCTGGCGTTCCTCCTGTTTCGGATGACCCTGAGACGAGCCCGGGGCACCGGCGTGTTAGGGATGTACTGAAATGGCACTCACACATTCGGAACCCGGCGCATGAAGAACGCAAGACTGCTCTGGCACATAGCAGCGAAGGAGTTGCGGCTGCAGGCAAGCTACCGCAACAAGTTCCTGTCCGACGTTTCAAGCCACATCCTGGGCATCGCGCCGATACTTCTCATCACGCTCGCGCTATCGGGCGCGGAGGCCGGGTCCGAGCTAACCGAGCTAAACCGCAGCCAGCTCCTGTTCGTGATTCTTGGATTCACGGCGTTCATGGCATTCGGCTTCGGCACGCCCATCATGCTCTACACCGGCATGGCATGGGCCATGACGGAGGAGGTCCATACAGGCACGATCGAGCGGAACTTTCTTGCGCCGGTGCCGCGAACGGTGGTCGTACTGGGGCATGGCGCGTACTACGCCGCCCTCTACGCATTCCACAGCGTTTCTTTGCTGATGCTGGCGGTTGTACTGCTCGGCGGCAGCATGACCATTACGGCCGAATCTATTGCCGTCTCCGCGCTGACCGTCATCGGACTGGTGGCGTTGAGCCTCGGAGTGGGACTCGCCTCCGCCGGGCTGTACCTGTTGGTGCGCGATGGATCGTTCTTTCTGCTGGTTGTTCACCGGCCAGTGCTGATACTGAGTGGAGCGATCTTCCTGATCGATCTGTTGCCAAGACCGCTGCAGATCCTCGCACGCCTCAACCCGGTCACTTACGGCATCGACGCATTTCGAGGCGCTCTGGGAGGGCGGGACACCCTGGCGCCGCTGTGGACCGAGGTCGGAATCGTCTACTTGAGTGCGGTGGCGGCGTTCGTCGTCGGCGCATGGATATTCAGGCGCGTGATTGCCCGTCAGTTGCGAACAGGAGAGTTAATTGCCTACTGAAGCTGGCTGGAGATGATCGAGCTAAATGGAATACGAAAGCAGTTTCGCCAGAACACAGGTGGCGCTGGTCTATTCAAGACGCTCATCGGGCGTGTGCCTGGCCGGCAAGTGACAGCTCTTGACGACCTCAACTTTAGAGTCGAGGAAGGCCAGTTCTACTCACTACTTGGCAGAAACGGGGCCGGTAAGACGACTGCGATCAAGATCCTGAGCACGCTGCTTTTGCCGGACAGCGGAACAGGGACCGTGGCCGGGTTCGACATAGAGCGCCAGGCGACCGATGTCAGAAGCGTGATCGGAGTTTCCGTCAGAGGTGAACGCAGCGTCTACTGGCGTCAATCTGGAAGGCAGAACCTCGAGTACTTCGGTCGACTCTACGATCTCTCCGGTCGAGATCTCAAACGCCGGGTATCAGAGATGGCCGAGGTAATTGGCCTGAGTGACCGGCTCGACGACTATGTTGAGCGGTATTCGATGGGCATGAAGCAGAGGCTGGCGATTGGATGTGCGCTGATCCACAGTCCGCGAGTGCTGTTGCTGGACGAGCCGACCATCGGTCTCGATGCGGCGAGCGCTCGTTCTCTGCGTCGTTTCATCACCTCCGATCTTCGTGAGCGAGAGAAGGTTTCGATCCTCTACACCACTCACTATATGCATGAGGCAGAGGAGATGTCAGACGTGGTTGGCATACTGCATGAGGGCCGAATCGTGGCGGAGGGCACACCGGCCAGGGTGAAGGGGCTTGTGGCTGGCCAGGCGACAGTTGAGCTGCAGGTGAGGGGCGCTTCGGCTGATCTTGCCAGCTCAATCGAGCAGCACGATGGAGTTCAGGCGGTCTCGGTGACAGAGCTGGATAACGACGTGACGTCGATGAGAATCGTAGGAGCGGGCTCTGAGGTTCCGGTCCCGGCCATCACATCGCTCGTGTTTCAGGACGGCGCAGAGATTCGTGCGCTGGCGGCGTCAGGCCCGACTCTCGAGGACGCGTTTATCGCACTGACGGAAAGCGGCCTGAGTTCGCCTGAGTAGGTGAATTCAGGAGTGGCGCTTGGTACTAACCCGCGCTCTCACGCTGCGCCAGGTATTCGGCCAGCGCGCCGCGAAGCGCAACTCGGCCTCGGTGGAGCCGGGCTTTCAGGGCCGAGATCGACACCTCGAGGATCTCGGCTGCCTCCTCGTTCGAAAGCCCCTGCACGTCTCGCAGCACAACGGCTGTCTTCAGGTCCTCGGGAAGCTCGTCGATCGCCCCCTTGATGCGCTCGCCAAGCTCAGAGTTCATCGCAGAGGCCACTGGCGATTGTGTCCAGTCGTTTGAGGGCGAGTCTGGCTGGGACTCTTCAGGGACCGTCATCTCCTTGCGGCGCTTGTCCTTGCGGAGCCGCATGAGAGCTGCGTTCACGGTGATGCGATAGAGCCAGGTGGTGGGCTGGGCGTCGCCACGAAACCGTTCACGGGCACGGTACGCCGATACGAAGGCATCCTGGGCAACCTCTTCAGCGTCGTGCTGGTTTCCCATCATGCGATATGCGACGTTGTATACGAAGCCGGAGTGTTCTTCGGCGAGTTGCGCGAAATCCTGATCGTTCATTCGAGGCTACGGGGTCGGAGTGTCCCTTGGACCTCAACCAGTGGACCAGGTTGAGGTTCGATGGGCGCATTCGGTGCGCCATCTCAATTACCATACCAGAGGCGATGAGTTTCAGATGGCTTTATCGTAGTGCAGAATCCTGATGATGTGACCTGCATCTAACTTGCTACGATAAGCTACGCTGGTTACGGTTCCCGGGAATGCCAGTTCACACCTGTGACTGTTCCGGGACCTGGAGAGGGCAAGAGGCAGAACAACGGTGCCTGAAGAGTCTCGATCATGGCTGGACCGCCTGTTGGGCAGGTCCAGCAATCAAATACCGGCTGAGGTCGACCCCTGCGACGATCCTTCAACGCGCAGCGATGTCGACTGCGACGATGTGCGTGCAAACGCGTCGGACTATATCGACGGTGAGTCTTCTACGTCGCTCACGCACCGGATTAAGGCCCACCTCGGCCTGTGCAAGGACTGCAACGGCTGGGTCAGATCGCTCGCCGCCACCGTAGGCTTCACCCGAGATCTGCCCCAGGAAGAGGTGCCAGAATCCCTGAAACAGAAGATTCGGAACATCTCGGACGGCAGGTAGCCGTTAATTAATTGACCAGACGATATGCGGCCCCGGTGTTTACACCGGGGCCGCATATCGTCTGGTTCAGATTCTAAAGCTGATAGAGCTAGCGACGATGTTCGCTGGGCTCTTCGCTTGCAGGGATATGTTCGACGGGCCCGAGCCTCCGCCGATGGTAGACCATGCTGTGTAGCAATATGGCGATGCCTAGCCCGGTGATGCCAAAGACAACCTCCGGACTCACCGGCACCAGTGGGCTCAACGTTGAGACCAGGTAGACCAGGTAGCCTATCGAAGCCCCCCAGAGAGTCGGGTGTTCAAATCTCGAGTTGAACCTTAACGTGATAAAGCCAATGACAACGTAGGCGGGCAGGGCAGCAAAAGGAGTGATCCCAAGAACAACTCCTGTCAGGCTTGAGACACCATCTCCACCGCGGAACCGGGTAAACGGCGAGTTCCAGTGTCCCAGGATCACAGCCGAAGCTGGAAGAATCAGCCACACATCGTTCAGGCCGAGGCTGCGAGCGATTAGAATCGCAGTGAGGCCCTTCGCCGAGTCAATCAGGAAAACCCATACACCGGTAGGTCGGGAGACCTCTCTCCAAACGTTCGTCGCACCGGCCTGTCGTGTGCCGACCTGGAATATGTCCTTGCCGAACAGTCTTCCAGCAAGGTACGCAGTCGGTACACTTCCGAGGAAATATGCGACCACCGCAGCAACGGCGAGAAGCGAAAACGTAGGAGCATCAGTCATAGCGCCCGTCAGTATACAACCGCCCGCAGATCTGGTGCACACTGAACCGTACTATCGGATATGGGTCCAGACCATACCGGCTCGGTACGTGAATGACTGATAGCTCAGTTGGCTCCTCACATAGCGGAGACCCAACCGGCACCGAAGCCGTTGTATCGTCGACGCCTGCATCATCTGATCGTGGGCGGTTCGGCGACGCAATCAGAGACCCCGGACTCCGTCGATTCACCTCGGGTACGCTCGCCTGGGGTACGGCCCACCAGATGGTCACCGCATCGCAGGGCTTCGTTCTACTCGAACTCACAGACGACCGGATCTGGCTGGCCTGGCTCGGAGCTGCCGTCGGCGTCCCGAACATCATCGCAGCCGTCATCGGCGGAGTGCTGTCCGACAGGCTCCAGCGGCGCACCCTGCTCATACTCGGCTCCGGCATCGTCGCCCTGCCAATGCTGGCCATCGCCGTCCTCTACGCCACCGACCGGCTCGAGCCCTGGCACATTCTGGTGGCCGGGTCGGCACAGGGCGTCTCACTCGCCCTCGACTGGATCTCCCGGCTCTCCCTGCTGCCTGTCATGGTCCCCCGACGCATCATGGTCAGCGCTCTCTCCATTGACCAGGCTTCATTTAATGCAGCCCGGGTATTTGGTCCGCTCATCGCAGCGGCAATCCTCGCATCGGCTGGTACCAGTGCCTCGTACGGTGTAATCACCGGGCTATTCGCGCTCGCCATCATCATCTACTTCTCGTTCAAGCGGCAGCCCGAAACCAGTGTCGAACGCCGAGTGAAGATCGGCTTCTCGAGCGCATTCAAAGAGATAAAAGAGGCGGGGAGCGCGCTGCGCGCCGACTCTGTGCTCAGCCTGAACGTTGGATTCACAGCGATGAACGCCATGATGCTGGGTGGATTCGTGTTCATGATCGCAGCGTTCGTTAAGCAGGAGTTCGATTCCGGAGAGCTGGGGCTTGGCCTGATCTTTGCCACAACCGGAACCGGCGCGTTTCTCGGCGCGCTGGCCGTTGCAAAACGGGGTGGAACCGAGTCCGCGGGAAAGGGCCTGCTGATAAGCAACTTGCTGTTCGCAGGGTCAGCCGGGCTATATGCCATCGCGGGCAATACCGCTCTGGCGGCGATCGTGGGGTTTTTCCTGGGGCTGTTCAACGCGTACCACATCGCCCTTGGCATCTCGGCCATACAGACCAATGTTCCAGATCACATCCGAGGCCGTGTGACGGGCGCTTACGAGTTGGCATGGGCCAGTTTCCCGCTTGGCGGGTTGATCGTGGGAGGACTGGCAGAACTGGTTGGACTGCGCGCCGCAACGGCTATGGCGGCTGGAGCAGTGGCATTGTTCACATTGGCCGTGTTCGTATTCAGTTCCAGGATGCGCGGACTGAATTTGAGGCCGCGGGACGGGGAGTAGGGGAGGCGGGTTGGCGTCGGAATGCGGTGAGATTCTGGTTTAGTGGCGTCCGCACGTGTGTCATTCGGCCCTTGTTACTCGCTTGCGAGTAACAAGGATCTGACCCCTCTAACTAATTTGCCGCTGATATGCACTTATTCTCCGATCTACAAATAATCAAGACGCGCTCAGGATTCCCAGTTTCGGCGTTAGTGACACAGTGCAATAGCCTCGCGAAGAGAGCAATCGTCCTCCATGGAGATTAGATACGGAGTTTACCTGTTGCCAAATTGCTCTTAGAATCGCTCAAAATCATAAATGCCTCGTTCATACATACAACGGCACCGGTGTGCCGCGTTTTCGGCACGTTGGTGCCTCGTACATTCAGTAGAGCTAGCGGATCGTCGAGTCAGTGCCAGTTTACAGTACTGTAAATCTCCTATAGGCAGAGAGTTATCATTAGTGTATACTTACTCCAGATGGCCAGATGAGAACTGATCACCTGCGGGAGAATCTGCGTCGCCAACACGGGGTCGAAATCGAGCGCTCTTCGAAGGGACATGCTCGTGTAACACTGGATGGGAAATCGGTGATCGCACCGCTATATGGTCCGATTCGGGAACTCTCTGGCCGAGTTGTTGAAAAGATCAAACAACAACTCGGAATAGATGACGAAGAAAAGTAGAGATTCAATCTCCGGAGTAGAGCATTGTTGACATATCCGATAACTACTGAAGCTGTTGAGGATGGGAAAGTCCTCATAACAGTGGATGATTTCCCGGAAATCGTCACTGAGTCTCCTGATTCTGACTCGGTGCAGGAGGCGGCAGAAGATGCAATCACAGCCGCAATCCAGGAACGATTCAATCATGATCTCGACTTTCCACTTCCCAGTCCAGCTAAACCGGGGCAACACAGTGTCAGGTTGCCCACGATAGTTTCGGCGAAAGTCAGCCTGTTTCTCGCTATGCGAAGTCTTGGGATGACAAAGTCCAGACTTGCCGATTCGCTGGGTTGGAGCAAGAGCCAGGTCTCTCGACTGTTTAATCTCTCGCATGGCTCGAGTATGGAGACGGTTGATGCAGTTGCAAATGAGCTGGGCCAGGGATTCCAAATCGCCTTCGTATCGAGAAGCGGCCTGGTCCAACCGGACAGCATGGAAGTCAGTTCGTCCGCTTTGCGCCTAAAACGTTTGATGCACCGACAGAGCCGTCTAGAGTCCGGATTCGATCAGCTGCTGAAGCGGGTTGATCTGTTGTTCAATCGGATCGACTCGATCGCAACGCGAATGGGTTCCGTTGCCCCCTCTCCGTCTGTCTTAGCCGGGTCAGCGCTACGTCCGACGCCAATACATGGTTTGGCGTACCCATTCCCAGCGGTCAAGGAGGAAGGTGAGGAAGGTGATAGCCTCGGCGCAGTTGCCTGGGGGGCTCGGCAACCTGTTCATCAGGTTCTGATAGAAACCAATTATCCTGACCCTGCCTCACTGCAGCATCAGCCGAAATCGCGAGAGAGTCAGGGTATCGTCAGAAAGGCATCACGCCGAACTCAGAAGAAAAGCAAATGAAGGGCGAACCAGTACCACAAGAAACGGAGGGATCCGCAACTCCTACACCAATTTGCATTTCTGACGAGGACAGGGCACTGCTACTTCGGACGGCTGAATGGGAATCTCGAGCGGCCTCCGAACTGACCAAGACCGTGGTCACCGTTTCAACCGCCACATTGACGCTCAGTGCCTTGTTCTTTGGATCGGGTCTTCGCTATGAGGGAATCTCACTACTTCAGTGGTCGTGGATCGCGCTTGGCGTTTCAATCATAAGTGGAATCTTTACGTTCATCTTGAATCTGCGCTCAGCGGCGGCGTTTCACGATTGGGTCGCCGAACTACTAAAAGGGACACCCGGGCCATCATCGGGCAGATTCGGCGCGGAAAACTGGGAACGGATTGCACGCTTGCTGAGCTACGGGCTGTTTGGAGCCGGAATCCTGCTTTTGGTAACGTTCATGGTTTGTAACCGAAGAATGATCGCGAGCTTGCCATGAGTGATCGGCAGATGCGATAGACCAGCATAGTTGGAGTGGGCGAGGTTCTCGAAGACTGTCGATCCACCTGGTGAACAAGGTACGGGAACCGTCGGTAATCTGGGAGTGCGGGTAGAGAAAGCAGTTGGGGTTCCGAGGGCCGGAGCGCAGTTGTTTCTGCTCGTCGACTTGTCAGATGCCAGCTTCATGTCACATTGCAGGTCGCGGTGAAGGACCCGCCTACCGGGATCAGGTGCTTTTGTCGAAGTAGTCCGGCTGGTAGGGCGGTGGGAGGGGCTGTCCGCTGTCCTGGGCCTCGATCTCAGCGCGCTCCTGTTCGGTCAGGTACTTCGACGGGCAACGGACGGTGAGGACATCTGCTTCGAACACCTGATCCGGGAGCAGGCGGCCCTTGAGAATGATCTCGGAATGATCGTTGAAGAACACCTGTCCGATCTCACCCGAGTACTTGACCTGCATCGGAGTCGAGCCGTCTTCGTCTACCAGTGCGAAGTTGGCGGTCACACCGTCGGCTGAGCGGACATAGGAGTTCTGCACGAGCTTGCCGATCACGCCGACCTGGCGATCTTCATTTGTCGGACCGGCTGTGGCGACATCGGCGACCTTGCTGAACTCGACAGTTGCACTGCCGAACGCGGTAAACGCGAAGTAGATCAGCCCTGCTGCGATCAGCGAGAAGACAACGCCGAGCTTAACCCGCGGGCTGAAAAGCGTCGCCGGCTTTGCGATCGTCTTGGGCAGAAAGATCTCGTCTTCGATCTGCGTTTTCGGGTCGTTAGAGTCAGTTGGCATGTGCGGTTATTCGTCCGTGTTGGTTCGCATACTAGCTCGAAGCCGCGCAACCTCTCGCTGTAGCTCGCGTTGTTTTCGTGAAACGAAGAAGATATATGCGAAGAAGCCTGCCCATGTGACAGCGAACACCGCGAAGAGGTACGACAGGTTCGTCTCGAGCTTGCCACTCTCCCGTTCTACGACGCTAAGTGCAACTCCGTTCTGCGAAGTGACTGTGATCGACGCAAACCTTTCCTGGTGGTCTCGCAACCTGCCAACGACCTCGATCGGCTCGTCTGCCTGCGTCGCAACCCAGCGCTCGCCAGCCTGAGTCTCAAGCCCATACTCGGTTGATCCCTCGACCGAATATTCGATTACAGTTCCACCCGAATCGGACACCGCAAACTTCTCGAGCCTGCCCTGGTCGTCTGTAAGCACTCCGACAACCACACCACTACTGATCGTGCGGCCACCTTGCGCCGATGCCGTTTGAGTATTAACCAGCAGAGCGAAAGCTGCCAGCGTGACTACTGCCAGGGCGAGAGCAGGACCAATTCGCGGACCGGCCGAGGCGAAAGATGGGCGAATGATCAAATTGCAGGCTCCGCATCGCCAATCGAGCGCCTGATCTCAATCAGCGTGTCCTCGGTCTCCCGAATCGAGAAGCGTTCCCGGGCGATGTAGATGAACAGGAATGTGAAGGCCATGGTTGCGACAAACAGGGTGAGACCAAATTCGCCTGAGAAGTCGCCATCGGAGTCGGGGCCGACTACTGCCGGTGGGTGGGCCTGAGACCAGAGTTGGGCGGCGTAGTAGATGATCGGTGAGTCGATGGCGCCGATGAGGCCGATGATGGCGGCGAGCCGCTGCCGCTGTGCCCCGGGCGGGAAGTATGCCCGGAACATGAGGTAGGCGACGTAGACGAAGAACAGGATCAGCGCCGTTGTCAGCTTGGCCTCGCCTGTCCACCAGACTCCCCAGACCGGCCGCGCCCAGAACATGCCTGTGATGAGCATGAGCGCACCGAAGACGACTCCCGTTTCGGCTGTGGCGACGGCGATGCGATCCCAGACTTCGTTCTTGGTTCGCAGGTACGCGAAGGATGCCCCGGCGACGAAGATGATGGCGAGCATTGCGCCCCAGGCGACGGGCACGTGGATGTACAGGATGCGCTGGACGTTGCCCTGGTTGGCCTCGGTTGGGACCCAGAAGAAGACCATCCACAGCATGATGGCCATGAGCGAGGCTGTGATGATTAGGAGAAGGTTGGACGCCCTGAGGATTGAACTCATATCATCTTCCGAATTAGCGCGTCCCTCTGGCCGTTAACGAGTATGTGCACTTTATCACAAGGGTCTGTTTTTATGAGGTTTTCGGGGAGCGTGAGACATCGGTTTTCTCAGGTGGTGAGGAGCCAGTTCATGCCGTTTTTCTGCAACCTTTGTCCGCTCCCGGTACTCTAATCAAGTAGAGAGTAATAGAAAGAGGGTCACACCATGTTCAGCCTGCGACGTCCACCCGCCGGAGTTCCGGCTCCAGAAGACTGCCTGCCCGGTCGCGAGATGCCGCTTCTCACGTCGTCTATTCACTATGTCAATGGCAATCCGATCAAGCCGCCGTTCCCAGAGCAGATGGAGACGATTGTGCTCGGCATGGGCTGTTTCTGGGGTGCAGAGCGGTTTTTCTGGCAGCTGGACGGTGTCTATACGACTGCTGCCGGATATGCAGGTGGCACGACGCCGAACCCGACTTACGAGGAGACTTGCACCACACGCACCGGCCACACCGAGGCTGTGCTGGTGGTGTACGACCCGGAGAAGGTCACTCTGGATGAGTTGATGAAGGTGTTCTGGGAGAATCACGATCCGACGCAGTACATGGGGCAGGGAAATGACGTTGGCAGCCAGTATCGGAGCGCGATATACGCTACGAGTGATGAGCATCTCGATGCGGCGAGGAAGAGTCTTGCCGCGTACCAGCAGAAGCTGACGGAGAAGGGTTTCGGGGAGATTCAGACGGAGATAGCGTCGGCGGGTGAGTTCTACTATGCCGAGGAGTATCACCAGCAGTACCTGGCGAAGAATCCGAATGGCTACTGCAATCATGGGTTCTGCCAGGTGGCGTACAACTAGAACTTGCCGCAGCGTGTGAGTTGGGTGACCGCTCGGGTAATGCTGCGTATCATCGCGAGCTAAACGTCACTGTCGGCTATCACCTATGAAACTTTCCGTACTCGATCAGTCGCCGGTTCTCTCCGGCGGTTCATCTGCCGACGCGCTGCAGGCGACGGTCGAACTTGCCTGCCTCGCCGATCGACTTGGATACAACCGGTACTGGCTGGCCGAGCATCACAACAGCAGCTCGCTTGCCGATGCCAGTCCTGAAGTTCTGATTCCGGTCGTTGCAGGCAAAACGAGCCGCATCAGGGTTGGTTCGGGCGGCGTCATGCTCACGCACTACGCACCGCTCAAGGTTGCCGAGATCTTTCGCATGCTGGCGACGCTGTTTCCTGGTCGCATCGACATGGGCCTCGGTAGAGCGCCCGGCAGCGATCACATGACCTCCGCCGCGCTCCAGACTGGTCCCATCACGTTTCCGATCGAGTCGTATCCCGATCAGGTTACCGATCTGCTCCGGTTTCACCACGACTCCATGCCCGAAGGCCACCGCTTTAGCTCCATCCGCGCAACGCCTTCCGGACCGTCTGTCGCCGAGCCGTGGCTCCTGGCATCTTCATACGGCAGCATCTCATACGCCGCGGCCCTCGGCCTGCCGCTGTCCTTCGCTCACTTCATCGCTGATTCGTTCCACGACCAGATTTCGCTTTCGGGCGATCCCGAGGCTGACTCCGTTCGGCAGGAGTTCGGCGCAGGGCCTGAACTTGTCAGATGGTACAGAGACAACTTTCAACCGTCGGAGTACCTCGAGAAACCGGTTGTGAGCGTCGGAGTATCGGCCGTCTGCGCGGAGACGCCGGAAGAGGCGCGGAGACTGGGATTCACGCGTCGGTACACGAGGTTACGGCGCGACCAGGGCAAGCCGTTGGCTGGTGTGCCCTCTGAGGACGACCTTGCGGCGGTCGTGCTCAATGCGGCAGAGCAGAAGCTGATAGATATCTACGAAGAGCGGGCAATTGAGGGTGACCCGGCGCAGGTGAAGCAGAAGCTGGAACGCCTCGGAGCCGCGTACGGCACGGACGAGCTAATCGTCCTCACCATCACGCCATCCTACGAATCACGTGCGCGCTCGTATGAGTTGCTGGCCGAGGCATTCGGGTTGGGATAACGCCCGTCATGCTGAACATGACCCTTCGACAAGCTCATGACGTGGTTGGATCTGATGACATGATTACTAGATGTCTTGCGGACGCGGTAATTCTCCCTCCCAGATTCGGGTGCCCTCTGGGCGCGAGTTAGAGGGTGGGTCGCTCGGGCAAGTGAGTCAAGTTGGTCCTTCGAGCCGAAACGACCCTCACCGTCACCCTGCCCCTCGCCCGCAAGCGGGCACCCGAATTTGGGAGATGGGATTTGGCGATGATGTCAACAGAGCCAACTACATCCTGAGCTTGTCGAATGGATTGGTTCAGCATCTGCCAGGCGTTCCCGAAGACGTCAGTAAGATCCCTGCGACCCGCGAGCGGGTACCCCGGGTCGGGATGACACAAGCTACGATGGGATGACACGAGCAACATCGAGGTGGCACGGGCCGGTTTGGGATGACATAAACCCAACCCATCCCGCCCATCGTCACGCTGTCTCCACCGCCGGCACCAGTTCCGGCTCCAACTCCGGCTCTCCCTCCGTCTCAACCTGGGTTGTTCGCATCTTCGAAGGCATCATGAGCACCGCCACTATCAGTGCCAGTGCAACGAAACCGAACGCGCCCCAGTATCCGACCTGGAGCGCCGAGACAAACGATTCGTTGGTCGATGCGATCACCTGTGCCGTGGTCGCGGCTGGCAATCCGACCGTCTCCGGGCCCGCGGCGACGATGCTGTCACCGATGCGCTCCACTGAATCGGCGCCAATCAGCCCCCGCAGCGCGTCCACAACATCGTTGCGATAGAAGTTCGTTACGAAGGTTCCAAGAATCGCAACACCGAGAGCCACACCAAGCTCCCGGCCAAGATCGTTTAGCGCAGAACCAACACCGGCATCGTTCACATCAACTGACGCCATCAACGTGTCGGAGACAGTTGGCATCACCATTCCGGCTCCGAGACCCATTAACAAAATCCCTAACAGAGACACCCAGTAGGCCTGGTCGACGCTCACCTGCGCAAGAAATCCTGTGGCTGCCAGCACGATGACGGTTCCGATGATCACAACCGATTTCGGACCGATCTTCGGAAGCAGTTTTGAACTCACGCCGGCCGCAACGATCATCGAACCGGTGACGGGAACTATCGCCAGGCCGGAAACGATCGCGCTACGTCCCTGCACGAGTTGCAAGAACTGAGACATGAAGAAGAACACGCCCATCATGCCAAGGAATAGAATCATCAGGACCACGAACGGCCCCAGGATTTGCTTGTCGCGGAGGTACTTCATCGGCAGCATCGGGTGAGGGCTTGTGATCTCAACCCAGCCGAACGCAACGAGCAGCACTCCGCCGATGATGAACGAGCCGACGATCTGGGCAGAGGTCCAGCCTGCTTCGCCCCCCTGGATGATGGCAAAGACGATGGCCAGCACACCGGCGGTTCCCAGGATTCCACCCGGCAGGTCGACCGGTTCTTCTCTGCTGTCTCTCGATTCCGGAACGAACCGGGTTCCGATGAGGATTGCGGCGATGAACGGGATCTGAAGCCAGAAGACTGCCTGCCAGCCGATCTCATCGACCAGCGCGCCACCTGCGGCAGGTCCGATTGCGAGGCCAATGCTGCTGACACCGGTCCAGATGGCGATCGCCTTCGCTCTCTCACCCCTGGGGAACACGTCGGTGATGATCGACAACGTTGAGGGCAGAGCCATCGCAGCGCCGAGCCCCTGGACGCTTCTCATTGCGATCAGGAATGAGGAGCTCTCTGCCAGCGCTGCGCCGACCGCGCCGAGTGCGAACACGACCATTCCACCTGTGAGCAGTCTCCTGCGGCCGAAGCGGTCGCCGATGCTTCCTCCGACGAGCAGAAAGCCTGCGAGGATCAGGCCGTAGGCGTTCACGATCCACTGCAGTGTCGAGTTTGTTGCTGTGAAATCACGCGCGATGGCTGGAGTTGCCGTGTTCACCACAGTGCCATCGAGGAACACCATCAGGGTCGTCAGTGATAGCACGGCCAGCACAAGGTTCTTCCGCACGGGTCGTTTCACATTCTCCGTTTCGCCAGTTATGTTGCTCGTAGTCATCTCGCACCTGCTTTCTTCTGACAATGACTCGATGTGTTGTCATCCCGGCAGCGGGGTACCCGTTTACGGGTCGAGGCATCCTGTCGTCCAAGTGAGGTTGCCTGAGAGATTCTGAATCAAGTTCAGAATGACAAATTCTCCCGACGGGAGAAGGATTCACAGAGTCCCACTGATCTAAACGACCGGGTGGGATTACACCTCTACCTGCGCTTCGTTTCCGTTCGTTGGAACTACGACGCACGGACCGGGCGCATTTCGACAGGATTTCTGACGCTACTTCGAGGCCGCCGTCCAACGTTGCCAATTCGCGCAGCATCGTTCATCCTGCCTCAAGACCCTGCACCGGCGACGCAACACACTCCCCAGCCAGAGACAGACAGGACAATATGCTCGAAAGATTCCTTGTCCCGGAACAAGACCGTGTTTACGTCCAGAACGACAGGATGCATGCGGCAACCAACGCCATCTTCTCGAAGATGGGCCTTTCGGCTGCTGACGCCAGGACTTCGGCGGACGCGCTGATGACGAGCGACCTCCGGGGTTGCGAGTCGCACGGCGTCTCCAACATGCTGCGGCGCTACGTCGAATGGTATGGAAAAGGCGAGATGAACCCGACTCCGAACATCAGGGTCACGCGCGAGTCGGACACGACAGCGAACCTCGACGGCGATGAGGGCCTCGGGTTGCATGTGCTTCCAAAGGCGACGGAGATGGCCATCGAAAAGGCGCGCAAGCATGGCACAGGAACGGTTGTCGTTCACAACTCGCGCCACATCGGCATGCTTGCCTATCACGCCATGATGCCGATGGAGCACGACATGATCGGCTGGTGCGTGACGTCAGGGAATCCGCTCAGCATGGTGCCGACGTTCGGTGCGGAGATGCGATTTGCAACGAACCCGTGGGCGTGGGCTATTCCTGCCGACAAAGAGGCTCCGTTCGTTTTCGACGTGGCGACGACGCAGGTTGCCGGGAACAAGCTGGCGCTTGCAGACCGCATCGGCGCACCGATGGAGCCGGCCTGGATCACAGATACGGACGGCGCGCCGGTCATGGAGCAGACGAAACTTCCTTCGAGAGATCAGTACATGATGCTGCCGTTTGGCGGCTCAAGGGAGCAGGGCTCGCACAAGGGCTACGGCTTTGCGGCAATTGCCGATGTGCTCAGCAACATCCTGTCCGGCACGGCTGCCGGGTTCCTGTTGCCGACGCAGCCACAGATGCTTAATCACTTTGTGCAGGCGATCAACATCGATGCGCTGACGGACGTTGGGAAGTTCAAGAGTGACATGGACGATTTCTTGCGCGGTCTGCGAGAGACGAAGCCCGCGCCAGGCCACGACCGCGTTGTGTATGCCGGTCTGCCCGAGGCGGAAGAGACCAAGATTCGCCTGAAAGAGGGAATCCCGTACCACCGCGAGGTGATCGAATGGTTCGAGTCGATTCGTGAAGAGCTGGGGCTGGAGTACGAGCTGAGGTAGGGCGGCGGCCGGAGTGTGAGCCTCTGGACGGGTCTTGGCCTCTACCACGGCAATCACGACCACTAATCGGTAGTGTCATGATTTGAGTTCACCAGCCCCGCTGAGACTGGTGCCTGAGACTCGGAGACAGGGATAATCCGAATGGGTCTGATGCTTATCGGAGGTCTGCTGTTGCTGGTTGCAGGCGCGGTTCTAGCTGGCCTGTGGAATTTCTGGGACTGGCTCAAAGAACGGAAAATCAGAAGTTCCAAATAGGACACTGCCCATTAATCCCTCCGACTTGATTTTGCGCACGGTCGCATGCGATCTGTGGCGTCGGTTGGACGCAAGTGTTCCCACACCGGTCCTGTTCGCCACGAATATTGCTGCATCCGCCCGATCACACGCCACGAAAAACCGTTAACCCGAATCGGAACAAACATGACGACCGATTCCACCTGTAAGAATCGTCGCCGTCAGGCCGCTTCCGCCTCGTTTTTCCCAGGGTAGAACTTCGCCACTATTCCGGCGGTCACAATGATCAGACCTGCTGCTGAGAAAAATGCAAGCGACATGCCGTCTGTGAAGGCGGTCGTGGCCGCGGCCACAAGTTTTTCAGCCTGCTCTGCCGGTTGATTCGCCGCGACAGCCAGTGCGAACCCTATCGAGTCTTCTGCTTGCTCCGCAGCTTCAGGCGATAGTCCCTCAGTCGCATCGCCAAGACCGCTTCTGTAGCCGACTGCGAGCAGTGAACCCATGATTGCGATGCCGATAGCGCCTCCAACCTCTCGTGTGGTGTCGTTGACGGCCGAGCCGACGCCGGCCTTGTCCTGCGGCAGCGATGAAACGATGCCTTCGCTGGCCGGAGGCATCAGGGTCGCCATGCCAGCGCCCATGATGATGATTGGAATAACGACGATGCCGTAAGCGGTGTCGGCGTCGATCGTGCCCATCAGAGCCAGGCCAATCGATGCCAGCACCAGTCCACCGGGGATCGTCACCCTGGCGCCAAAGCGGCGTGCGAGGTTCACGCTGAGCGGTGCGAAGACGAAGAAGGTGCCTGTCAAAGGCAGCGTGCGCACGGCGGCCTGCAGAGGTGTGAGGCCCTGTGCGAACTGGAAGTACTGGACGATCAGGAAGAAGAACCCGAACATCGTCAGGAACACTATCGTTATCGACAGGCTGCCCATCGAAAAGCGCCGGAGACGGAAGAACCGGGGATCAAGCATTGGGAACCTGGTGACCAGTTCCCATTTGACAAATCCACCGAGCAAAACTCCCGCAGCAACGAACGCAACCAGTGTTACCGGCTCGGTCCAGCCCCGTTCAGGACCTTCGATGATTGCGAAGAGGAGGGCACCGAGGCCGACGATTGATAGCAGAGCGCCGGGAGCATCCAGCTTTCGGTGCATGGAGTCACGAGATGTCGGAACGATTGCGAGTGTCGCAATAAGCACCACTCCGGCTATCGGCACGTTGACGAAGAAGACGGAGCCCCACCAGAACTCTTCCAGCAACAGTCCACCGCCGAGAAGGCCAAGCGCTCCGCCCGCTCCGGCAAATGCTGTCCATATCGCAATCGCCCGTGAGCGCTCGGCCCTGGGGAACACAACTGTGATGATCGACAACGTTGCCGGCATGATCAGCGCAGCACCAATGCCCATCGCACCGCGCCAGATGATCAATGAGACGGCGGAGTTCGCATTGCTGGCTCCGATCGACGTTCCAAGCACGATGATGAGACCGGCAATCAGGGCCTCACGCCGCCCAAGCCTGTCTCCGAGCGCACCTGCGGGAAGTAGAAAACCGGCGAACACCAGCGCGTATGAATCGACGATCCAGAGCAGTTCGGTGCCGCTGGCGTTGAGTGCGTCGCGAATTGACGGAATTGCGAGGTTGAGTGAGCTGACAGCCGCCACGACCAGTATCAGGCTCAGGCACATCACGACCAGGATCCACCACCGCCGCGGATGCCCTTCGTAGTCGATTTCTCCGGCTTCGGGAGAATCGATAACGGCTGTATCAGTCATACACACCTCGTGTTAGGAATTTCTGTGATTCGAAGTTCGCTCACTCTTCGGCCGCGCGCCAACGGGACCATGAAAAGGAGACAAGAAGCGATCACACAACAGTTTACGCAAATTGCGTTTGAAGTGCGGAGTCGCTGGCGTTCAGGTCAGGGCGCGCGCTTGTCCTATGGGCATCCGTCAGTACGCCTGTTCACGAGACTGGTTCCCCGATCAGGAGAGGCGGGAAGGGACTCTGGCGACTTGATTTCGCGGGCTGCCGCATGCAATCTGTGGCGGCGGTTGGGCGCAGGCGTTCACACACCGTTCCTGTTCGCCGCGTATATTGCTGCGACCGCCCGACCACAAGCCATGAAAAACCTTTAGCCCGGATCCGAAAAAACATGACAACCGATTCGACCAGCAAAAATCGCCGCCCGAACATCCTGCTCATCATGTCCGACGACCTGGGCTACGAGGCTATCGGCTGCAACGGCGGCACCTCATATGCGACACCGAGGCTCGATGCCCTGGCGGAATCCGGGATGCGGTTTGAGAACGCCCACGTTATGCCACTGTGCACGCCCACCCGCGTGGCTCTGATGACCGGCAAGTACAACTTCCGCAACTACATCGGCTTCGGGCTCATTGCGCCTGAGGAGGTCACCTTCGGACACCTCATGTCGGACGCCGGTTACAAGACCTGTATTTCCGGCAAGTGGCAGCTGTATTCATACAACCCGCCGGATGAGCACCCTGAGATGCGCAACAAGGGCCAGAAGATCGAGGACGCAGGTTTTGACGAGTTCTGCGTCTGGCACCCTCACCATACCGAGGACAAAGGGTCTCGTTACAAGGACCCGATCATTTATCAGAATGGTGAGTTCCTGAATGACATGGATGGCAAGTACGGTGATGACATCTTCGCCGACTACATCACCGATTTCGCCGAGCGGAACCAGGATGATCCGTGGTTTGTGTACTGGCCGATGGCGCTGACGCATAGGCCGCTTGAGCCAACGCCTGACTCGCCTGAGTTCGCGGAGTTCCAGCCGCCTTCAAACAAAACCCTGGGCGGGAAGACCTGGGATGAGCTCGAGAACTGGCCCGATGACGCAAAGTTCTACAAGGACATGGTGGAGTACCACGACAAGCTGATTGGCCGAGTTGTCGACAGGCTTGAGGATCTGGGTCAGCGAGAGAACACGCTGATCGTCTACCTTGGAGACAACGGCTCGCCAGTTGAGGTCTGCTCGATGATGCACCACCACACGGAGGTCTGTGGTGGGAAGGGCATGACGAAGGACCGCGGCACGCATGTCCCACTGATCTGCAACTGGCCGAGCACGATTCCTGCGTCCGTAGTGCAGACCGACCTGATCGATAACTGCGATCACCTGCCGACGATTCTCGAGGCGGCAGGAGTGCCGGTGCCTGAGGGCTACGTAGTTGATGGCCGGTCGTTCCTGCCGCAGCTGAAGGGTGATGAAGGCGATCCGCGTGACTGGCTGTTCTTCCACTTCGAGCCGATGAGCGGTCGGGTGCAGCGCCCGGCGCAGCGTTTCATACGCGATCACAGGTGGAAGCTGTACGAGGACGGACGGCTGTTCGACCTGAGCACCGACCCGGAAGAGGAAGTTGCACTACTCGACGAAGAAGACACGGCCGCTTCTCGCGAAACACGTCGGAGGCTGGAGCCGATCTTCGCGCAGATGGTGAGATGACGGGCTGTTTGTGATCAGTGGGCGGCAGTGTCGACGCTGAGTTTGCTGGTAAACCGCCAGGAACGGAGTGCCGTGGTTCGATTCACGCTGGCGCTTCTATTGATTACGGTCGCGGTTCTCAGCGCCTGTTCGTCGGACGGCACGCCTTCGACTGCGGTTCTGACCGAACTGAGTGAACTTGAGAGGGTTCGGCAGCTCTGGAACGAGAACGAGCCGGAAGCTTACCAGTACGTCATCACCTGGAGGTGTCTGTCGTGCACACCGCATGTGCCGGGCGAATCTGCGCTGGTGACGGTCGATAGCACCGGAATCAAGCATAGTGCCTCTACAGTGGGTGATGCGACCGGGTCCCGGCTGACTATCGCCGCGGCATTCGATTGGATCGTCGAGCTGGTGCTGCGAGACTTCTACCACCGACGAGAGATTTCATACGATCCCACATATGGCTATCCGGTTTCCGTCAGGGCGCAGGACAGCGTTGGCCACGGATTCGTACTGACTGTCACCGATTTTCAGTTGGATGGTCCGGTCTGAGCATCGGCTCGGGAAACGACTCCCGAACCTGCATCGGGCTGAACTACCACTCTCACCGGTAGCGCAGCCCGACCTTAGTCAACGAGCGCTACCTGCTTGCGTACGCTCTCAGCAGATCATGCCTGGCAATAATTCCAATCGGTTTTTTAGCCTGCACCACCACCAGGTGGCTCAGGTGAGATCGCAACAGAATCTCCGCAATCTCCCACAGCGGCGTCTCCTTGGTAACGGTAGACGGAGACTCCAGCATCATCTCGGAAACCGGTTTGGAGTAGCTGTCAACGAACGCCTCCTGGATCACCTTCAGGTGGTCCGGCCCGGCAACGTACAGCTCTTCCAGGACCCTCCGGTCGGGACTCAGCGCTGACATGGGCTTAACCCCGGCGATTTGCACCTGGAACGTTCGCTCAGTGACAAGTCCCGTCAGTAGCCCACGTTCGTCGACAACGGGCAGGCAACCAATTCGGTTGTCGATCATCAGCCGTGCTGCTTCCTTCAACGGCGTCGATTCACTCACGACTTTTGGAGGGCTGGACATGATTTCGTCAGCCTTCACTTCAAGAACCGAAACTGGCATGGCATCGCTCCTGCATGCTTAAGGAAAAATCTGTGGCGCTGTGCGCGTTGGGAGAGGACGACACCTCGAATATTCTGAGTTTTTACATATTTGGCGGGCCTGAGAACCAATTTGCCGTGACGAATCTGTGAGCGAGCGGCGGTTATGGGGCAGATTCACAAAATCCTCATTCAGTTGAGGTTGAGTAATCATGTTCTGCACACGTGCTTCGCATAGCGTTGACCGGAGCGGTGACTGGCGCCTCACCGATTCGTCATCTGGCAGGGACGGACGCCGCGTTCATCCTGCTCGAACCGGGCACGCGGTTGCTGAGTCAGGCCTCTGCCGCAGTAGAATTCACCTGTAGCCTGTATTTACCGGAGCCTGTATCAACCGGGAGCCCGGTGGGTTCAGTTTTGCAAGCATGAGACACATCCATCGATGACATCCAGTAAAAGGGTCCAGAAAACCTCCGCTACGAACGGGGACCGGCAGGTGATCCTGGTGCGATCCAAGCTTGCCATTCCAACTATCGAGAATAGAGATGGCTCCCCTGGTGGCACCGGCAATCTGCGTGACGCTGCTGAGTCCCTGCGGGCGCTGCCCGAGCTGGCCCGGCAGATGGTTGGCGCCAATTTCGGAGCGGTCACGGTGCTTGATCCGGAAGGCAGAGTCACCGAGATGGCATACGCCGGGCTTACAGATGAGCAGGCGGAAAAGATCGGTCCACCACCGGCAGGAGTTGGCGTGCTTGGCAGGCTCGGCGAGGACGGCGCACCGCTACGCCTCGAAAAAATATCTGAGGATCCGCGCTCTGCAGGATTTCCCTCGAACCATCCCGAAATGGAGGCCCTGCTGGGAGTGCGCGTCACATCGGACAAGGGCAGTTCAGCGAACCTCTATGTCGCTCGACGACCGGGTGGCGACAGTTTCACTGAAGCGGACGAGCAGAAGATCCAGGCGCTGGCATCTTATGCCGCCATCGCTCTCGACAATGCACGTCTATACGAAGACGAACACAGTCTGCGGGCCGAAGCTGAGGCTTCGAAACAGCGGCTTACGGCCGTGATACGCGGCTCCGCCGCGGGGGTTGTGGTCAAAGATGGTAAGACAGGGTATTTAACCGAGATCAGCAGCGAGGCGTATCGCATCTTCGGCATCCATGTTCCCGATCAGACTAGAGTTGATGGGCATCCGTTTGAAAAGCTCTATCACCACCCTGACGGGACACCGATGGTGCGTGAAGAGATCCCAATGAACCTTGCCCTGGAAAATGATGCCTCCGTCGGGCCGATTGAGGTGTTACTGATCAGGCCGGACGGCAGCCGCATTCCGGTGCTTGCGAGCGCAGCACCTGTTTTTGACTCCTACGGAGAGTTGGACTCAGCGATCTGCGTTCTGGTTGATGTTACAAAGCTCAAGGAGTTCGAGCAGGTCAAGGATGACTTTTTGTCCATGATCACTCATGATCTGAGGACGCCGCTCACCACTATCAAGGGAATGGCTGCCGCTGCCCTGGACGCGGCAACAGCATTCGACACCGAAAGCGCCGTCAGCTTCCTTGAGCCGATCGACGATGAGGTCGATTACCTGGCGGAGCTGGTATCGAACCTGCTCGACATGACTCGCATTGAGGCCGGCGCCGATGTGATTGAGCTGGAAGAGTGCCACCTGGCCGACATCACCGAGGACTCGATGTCACGCATCAATCGCACCAGGGACGCAGAGGGCAGGTACATTCATTTCAACGTCCCACCGGACCTGCCTGCAATCTACGCAGATCCGCGCCAGATTGGCAGGGTGCTGGACAACCTGCTGTCGAATGCCCTGAAGTACTCAGACGAAGGCATCGGCATTACCGCAAGGGCCGATCCTGATAAGGGATACCTGAGGGTGGAGGTGCGGGACCTTGGACCTGGCATTCCGCCCGCGCACCATGAGGCGGTATTTGACCGGTTCTCACGTCTGAAAGGATCCGGCACAAGGGGTCGCCAGGGATCGGGTCTCGGTCTCGCGATATGCAAATCAATAATCAACGCTCACTCAGGCAAAATTGGAGTGCGTTCAACCGGGAACGGCTCAGTGTTCTGGTTCACCCTTCCGGTGGACACGGGTGAAACTACCGACAGCTAGGCGCGAACTGGAGGAATGGACAGCATGGGGACAGAGTCACAGAGTATGCCGACGGTTCTGGTGGTCGACGACGATCCCAAGATCAGACGGCTGGTCGCAGCCCACATGAGCCACTTCGGGTTTCACGTGGAACTTGCGGCGTCGGGAGAGGAGGCGCTGGAGAAGGCGCCGTTGCACCAACCGGCAGCGATTGTGCTGGACATTTCGATGCCGGGAATCGGTGGGTTCGAGGCGCTGGAGCGGTTGCGGGAGTGGTACACAGACCCGGTGATCATTCTTTCGGCGACCGACCAGGAACGCGAAAAGGTGCGCGCCCTGGACCTCGGCGCTGACGACTATGTGACCAAGCCGTTCGGAACGGAGGAGCTTGCGGCGCGCCTGCGGGCGGCGATCAGGAGGGCTGAGCGGCTTTCGTCGCCGGAGCACCAGTCCGAGCCGATCGTGGATGCTGACGATTTCAAGATTGACCTGGCTGCAAGGCTCGTCTACAGGGACGACGAGGAGGTGCGGCTAACTCGCACCGAATTCGACCTGCTACGCACACTTGCGGTGGACGCCGGCAAAGTGCTGACTCACAGGCACCTGCTGCAAGAGGTCTGGGGTCCAGAATACGGCGCGGAGACCGAGTATCTGCGGACCTTTGTTAAGCAGCTGCGTCGGAAGCTGGAGCCGGACCCTTCACGACCGCGCCGAATCCTCACAGAGCCGGGAGTTGGCTACCGGTTATTTTTGGACTAATGGGGTGTCATGCCGACCTTCGCGGAGGGATCTTACCTTCCATGTGAGGACGCCCGGGAGATTCTGAATCAATCCGTTCGGCTTCGCTCAGTACAGGGACAGAATGACAACGAGCAACTGCTTGACCCGCAAGCGGGTGCCTCGGCTAAGGACGGAGAAGCAGCTCGACCTACAACGTCGACGAGGCGATCATGCCGCCGTCTACCAGTATCGTCTCGCCGTTGACGTAGCTTCCGAGCGAGGATGAGAGGTAGAGCACAGCGTTGGCTATGTCTGATGGCAGACCGCCGCGCTGTGAAGGCACGCGTTCCCTGAGATGCGGACGCTCCTCAAGGTCGTACGGCTCACCGTCAACGTCATCGTCGTTGGCAGGCAGGGTGTTCACAATTGCGCCGGGAGCGATGCAGTTGGCTGTGATTCCGGTCCCGGCCAGATCGACGGCCATACCCTTCACCATGCGCCGCAGCCCCATTTTGGCGACACCGTACGCTGTCCAGTCACGCATGGCGACGTACGAGTGGACGCTGGAGAGGCAGATGATGGAGCCGCCGGTTCCCTGGGCGACCATCGACTTCGCAGCGCGCTGGCCGGCGAAGAAGTACCCCTTGAGCGAAAGGTTCATCATGCGGTCCCAGTAAGCCTCGTCCGTGTCGAAGAACGGGCGGCTCTGATCCGGGAAGATGGCGTTATTGACCAGGATATCGATACCGCCGTGCTCCTTCTCAAAGGCGTCGATGACTGCGTTGACACCGGCGATCGAACTGACGTCTCCCTGGTGGATGGTCGCCGTGACGCCGCTTTGCCTGCACACCTCGGCGGAAGCCTGCGTCGTGCCGTCGTCGATGAGGTCATTGAGGCCGACGTTTGCGCCCTCTTTCGCCAGGGTCAACGCGATGCCGCGCCCGATGCCTTTGCGAGCACCGGTGACCAGCGCCCGCTTGCCGTCTAGTAGTCCCATGGTTTGTTCTCCGTTGTCAGGTAATTGTTTGGCGGCTCGGTATAAATCCTCGAATTTGGTGGGCTGGGAGGTTGGGGTGGTAGTTAACGATAACTTCATCGTCCTACTGCTACCACAAACAGATGGCCGCTGGCGGCCTACACATCATGTGCCGTCAGCGGCCATACCTTACTTCGCCTAAGAGAAGGAAAGCCTACTCAATCGTTACAAGGCGGGTTCTGCTTCTTGATGATGTCCTGTTCTTCGAGACGGCGAACTTTCACATCGTTGGAACTCTCGTGAGTGGTCAGGTGCGTAGCACCGTGCCGCTTGATGCAGGGCATCTTGTGATGACTGTCAAACCGGTCGCTGATGTTCCCGGTCTCACCAACGTAGACAGGCGTATACCCACCGGAAACTTTCTTGGCGAACACGTAATTCGCTGGAACGGCACCGTGCGAGTCCGAAATCGGATAGATGTGGTACCGATACTTTCTCCCGCTGATACCTTCCCAATCGATGTCTGCAACTTTGCCCATTGAAGGGCCTCCATTCTTGACTCCACCCGTCAAGAAGGCTAGGCTAGAATGTGCACCAATCAGCCCAGCCACCTCGACAAGGTGGGTTGATAAGACAGCCTCGTCACCCGAGGCTGTCTGCATTTTAGCATTAATTCTTACGCCGTGTCTGCATCACGCCACATTCCGTCCGCATGTGCGCAGTTCAGCCCGACTGAACACCTCCTTGGTTAGCTAGCTTCTTAAACTCATTCCGGCCTGTCTTTACCAGCAGGCCGTCCCGATGCATGCGGGACAGTTCTGAGTTGAGCGACCGTTTCGCCAATCGCAGGTCATCTTGAGTTGCAAGTGCCCAAATGAGGTTGGCGAAGTAGTCTGCATGATGCGGTTCGTCTGAGACCAATCCAGATATTGCCTTCCGTAATGTCATCCGTGCAAACTCCGCTCTACGTTGAGGCATGTCTTCACCACGACGACCAATTGCGCCTGAACTGAGAATCATTCCGGGTCCAGTGAGTTCATTGGACTCGGGTTCGAGCTCGGTCTCGATCTGCTCTGATTTCACTTCTGGCGACTCTTCACCGAGCGTATCCAAAAGCAGCTGGTAGCCCTGCCTCTCACGAACCAGGCGGTCGATCTCGTGACCAATTTTGGCTCGCTTGGCTTCAAGTTCGTCGAGCCTCGTGCCGGCATCAGCAAGACGCTCACGCGTGTTCTGCAAGTATTCCACAAGAGATTGATTCGTCATCATCCTCTCCTTCTCATACAAACAAGTCTATATGTTGCAAACGCGAAGCGCAATGAAAGTGCGGAGAAATTCGCGCTGCAATGTTTCCCACATGCGCTGAGGCACATTACAGGTAGGTAGAAGGGGGTAAGGTGCTCGCGCAGGCTCTGCGTGGACTATGGTTCCATAGTGCGTTGCGACGAAACGGACGAGACTTGGGCCAGTCTAAGCATCTGCACGGCCTCTCCGTGGATTCTGAGGCCGACTCGCAAGACACTAGATTTGTGCACGCGCCAACATGAAGGGAGAGGGTTCTAATTGCCTGGTCTCGTGATGAAAATGTTGCAGCGGTCATCTTAGCCTGTGTCGGTTGATGCCGAAACCAGCTCGGTTGCCATCCGGGCCGCGCGTTCTTTTTGCAGCGGTAGGTCCGGCACTTCGTACTCGGCAGCATCACCTGCCGCGGCGCGGCTCGCGAACAGCAGAACTGCACGGGACACAGGCATGCCGGACACACGTTCGACGCACCATGCATAAGCTCCCATCTGCATCAGGTACGGCTCTGCCGCATCCTCAAGGCTGGTTCCCGGGTCCCGGTCCGTCTTGTGATCTACGACCGTTAGTGAGCCGTCTATTTCGATGAACAACAGGTCGACCTGGCCTTCGAGTTCGCCGTCCGTATCTTTTAGCGCGGCCGCTACCGAGACCTCTCGCCATGCCTGGCCGCGCTTCGCCGCAGCGACGGCGCGGGTCATGGTTTCGGTGCTCAACGCTGCGCGGGAGAGGCCGGTGATCTCTTGCGCCCGGTCTTCGACGCCGTGTTCTTGCGACATGCGATCTGCCAGGCTGTTCAGATCAACATCGGTCCAGCCCGTCAGGTCAACATGCTGCAACACCGCGTGGACGGCGCGTCCGATATCGGTCGCCGCGCGTCCCGGCCTTACCGGCTCATCGTCAAGTGACTCAGATGGTTCTTTTGGAAGTGGGGCGGCGGCGGCTTTTTCCGGCTTGAGAGCAGTCGGCGTCGTGTACCGCGGCCGCGATGCTTCGGAGACCCGGGACGAGCGTTCGGTCTCCCAGTCGTCACGTGCCTGCCTGGTGTCCGGTGGGGGAGCGGGCGGTTGTTCGCGAAGCTGCGGGGCAGGCGGGCGCGACCACTCGTGCCACAGATTTTCGTTGCCTTCGAGGTACTTTTCGATGTGAGGAACCAGGGACCGGGATGCGCTGCGTCGGCTGCTTCGGTACCTGCTGATAAGCAGGTGGTCCCTCGCTCGTGTGGCCGCAACGTAGAGCAGTCGCACGTCTTCCAGTTCGCCGTCAGCTTTTTCGCGTTCCACCGCATCGTCCGCGCCCGCAGTACGCAGTCCCAGCTTTTTCTCGCCGAGCTGCACCTCCAACCTGACCTCACCGCCTTCCGTCCGCAAGGTCCGTAACTGGATGGAGTCGTTGTTGTTCTGCCCGCTGGACGCCGACGCCATGATGACGATCGGAAACTCCAGCCCCTTGGCACCGTGAACGGTCATGACCCGCACGGCGTCCGTCACAGCGCCCTGCGAGACACGGTCAGGCATCTGCGCGTTCTCTTCGGCCTGCCGAGCAAGCCATCGCGTGAAGTCTCGCAGCGTGATGTTGCCGCTGCCACCGTTGGTGCCGGATTGGGGGCCAGCCAGTGCGTTCGCAAGCTCAACAACGAGATCTAGCCCGCGTGCACGCTCCGGGCCGAGCCGTGTGAGCATCGCCTTCTCCCGAAGTTTGCGCTCCCTGATGAAGGTTTCGACAACGCTCGCGGTTTCCATCTCTCTGCTCAGGTTGTGAAATTTTCGCAGTGTCTCGAACGCGTCGCCGACGTTCGTCGGCTGCGCGGGATGGCTATCTACCAGGTAGGAAAAGCCGCCTCCAGATTTTTTCCAGGCGAGCAGGTCGGTGTCGGGGCAGGAAAAGGCCGGGGAGCGGACCGCGGCAAGCACCGCAACCTGGTCCGCCGGATCATCGATAGCTGTCAGACAGGCGTGCAAATCTCGCACATCCTGCGAGGTGAACAGGGACGACTGGCTGTCCAGCACGTACGGCACATCTTTACCATTCAGCGCGTCCTCCAACAGGTCGATGCCCGTTCGTCGGCGCATCAGCACAGCGACATCTGCAAAGGTCGAGTCGCGCCAGTCGTTTTCGTCATTCCGAACTCGAAAGGCACCGCTCCCCGCTGCAACAGCGATTGCCGAAATCTCTTCGAACTCCAGCCTGCGCGTGTCTGTTGCGTTCACGTCACGTTCGCCGCCGAACCACTGCACCGGCATGCCACCGGTCTCGGCTTCCTGTGCCTCCAGCTCCGCGTCCGGTTGCAGGTCGCGGTGCGGTGCCTGACCCCTGGCCTCGCCCTCTTTCATCCAGCCAGAAAACACCGTATTGACCCACTTCAGGATGCCGGGTAGCGAGCGGTGGTTCTCGCTGAGCGGGAGGTTGTTCCCCGAGGCGGCGACCTCTGCCGAGAAGCTGCCCGCGGAAACCGGGTCTGCGCCTCGGAAGCGGTATATCGATTGCTTGGGATCGCCGACAATGAAGAGGCTGCCGGGTCTGATAGACCCGTTTTCAGTGCCGGCAAGCAGTCGCAGCAGTTCGATCTGGACCGGGTCTGTGTCCTGGAACTCATCGACCAGGATGTGCCTGAACCTGCTGCGGAGCGTTTCTCGCGCCTCGTCACTGCGCTGCAGAAGCTGTTGTGCCAGGACGAGCTGGTCATGGAAAGTGAGACGCCCCTGGACCCGGCGGTGTACGGCGTACTGAAGCGAGAATTCGGCTGTGGCGGTCAGGAGGCTTGCGAGCGTGGCCTGCCGGAGCAGGTCGAGCGCATTGTCGATCTCCAGTTGCAGTTCGGACAGCAGTTCGCGGAGTCGGGTGAGCGCTGCCTCACCGCCGTCGGCCTGTGACCAGTTCTTTTTTGCGCCTTTACGGTCTGCATTGAACGACGGCACGTCTGCGAAGTCGGCCGCGGGTAGCTCCCTTGATTCGCCTGCCAGTAACAGCAGCGACTCAAGCTCCGGGGCGACTGTATCGTTGACGAAGATGCACATCTTGTCGTCCTGGACGGGCGCGGCTGCCGCGATCTCACGAGCCTTTGCAAGAGTCCTGGCAAGCAGGGCTGTGGAGATCGCTGGAGGAGGCGGGCCGTGATATGCGAACAGGTCCGAACGCAGGTTCTGGTGCTGCTCGCCGAGTTTCTGAGCGAGCTGTCGCAGGCGGTCAACCGGGTTCTTTAGCTCAAGCCGCCGTGCGACTCCGAGCGCAGAGGCCAGTTCGGCATCGTTTTCGATGCGTTCGGAGAACCACTCGCTCCAGCGGTCGTCGAACTCCACCGCGGCCTGGATGTCGTCAAGCGGTTCGATCACCGGTGGAAGGCCGGCATCGAGCGGCCGTTCTCTCAGGATGGAGAGGGCGAAGGAGTGGATGGTCTGGATGGCCAGCGAGTCGAGGGAGTCAACGACTGCTGTTAAATGTGCTTTCCGTGTCTCGTCCTGCTCGGACGTCGCCCGC
Organism: Chloroflexota bacterium; assembly: GCA_029262735.1. GTDB lineage: Bacteria > Chloroflexota > Dehalococcoidia > Lucifugimonadales > Lucifugimonadaceae > JAJCYX01. Next base: position 42,969 of record JAJCYY010000028.1, read on the forward strand.
TTCTCAAGCGTAGAACGTAGCCGGGAGCGCATCTCGAACGCTGCCGCTCGTGTGAACGTGATGGCAGCGATCTGCTCCGGCTGGGCTGTACCGGTGGCGAGCAGCTCGACCAGCCTTGTCACAAGTGCGTCGGTCTTGCCGGTCCCGGCGCCTGCTTCGACGTACAGGTTGTCGGCCAGGCTGCCCCGCACCTGCTGGCGAGTGAGCTCATCTGGCCTGTGGCCGTAGCCGCCGTTTCTGTCAGCGCCGGGAGATGTCATTCCACTTCCTGTTCGCGGGCGTCGCGGGCCAGGGCGAGGTCGAAGTATGGAGCGAGCCGCGGGTCCGTTTTGTGGTCGCTGAACATCCGCTCACGTCTCGAACTGGCCGGGCAGACCCGATTGAAGTCGCAGTAGGTGCAGTTCTCGAACGAATCGCCGCTGCCGCCGCCGTATCTCCTGTCGCCCGGATTCGGTGGGAACTGCCCGCTGCGGCTGGTGGCTTGCAGCGTTTCGAGCACGTCACGCAGCCGCCGTTCGGCCAGTTCAGGGTCGAACGAGTCAGGCTCCGGTAGGATCCTCTCCTTGCCGATCCCGACGAACCAGTATCCGGCGACGGGGCTGCGCTCAGGCGACCGGAACTGCTGAACGGCCTTTGAGTAGAGGGCGAGTTGAAGGTGTTTGCCGCGGTCGACGGGATCGTCTTTCAGCGTCGAGTAGAAGCGCGGGTTGCCGGTCTTGTAGTCCAGCACGTAATAGCTGCCGTCATCGTGCCGATCAACGCGGTCGATCACGCCTCCGAACTGCAACACTTCTCCATCTTCCAGGGTTATCTCGAGCTTCGAAAGCGAGTCATCGGCATTCCTGTCAGAACCCTGGTCAGAACTGTGGCCAGAGCCGCGGCCAAAGGAAAGTTCGGCGTCGCTCGGGGTAAAGCCACCTGCCTCCAGCGTTGCCTCTCTTGCCAGCCAGCGTCGGAGCTGTCGGCGTATCTCGATGGTGTCGAGTTCCCATATCCTGCCAACGGCGTCCGGTTCCTTCCGCCGCCAGTCAGCCGTCACCACACCCATCGCCTCGTCCATCGTCTTGCCGCCGGGCGGCCGGTCGTCTGCGATGCGCAAGTTCAGGTACGTTTCGAGGACGCTGTGGATGAACGTGCCGCGGCGGTCCGGCGCCATGTGGAACGAGTCGTCCTCCCGCACGCCGGGATCGACCTTTAGCACGTAGCCGAAGAGGTAGCGCAGCGGACAGGCGGCGAACGTTTCGATTCGGCTGGCAGAGAGCACTTCACCGCTGACTGAGGGAACATCAGATGCAACGGAGGAGAGACCGCCGGACCATGGCGAGAGGGTTTTGCCGTAGCGTTCACGTTCGAGCGAAAGTGCCGCTGGCACGCCCGATCGTGTGTCCGACTCGAGCCAGTGCTTTGCGGCCGACTGTCGTGACTGGACGTGGTTTCGAACGCTGGCGATCTCGTACTCGTGGATATCCGATGCTCCCGGCCCAGTGCCGTACGTTGCAATGCTGACGCCACACAGGGTTTCCGGGCGTTTCAGGAGGTCGCCAGCCTGCAACGATTCGTTTCCGGGGTGTCTGCGGGCCTGTTCAATCAGCCACTGCGCCGGACCTGTTTCGCTTCTACCCGGCCCGCTCGACCGGGACCAGTAAAGCGTGGCACGTGAGCCGCTGATCAGCGCCGCCAGGAACTGCCGACGTCGCAGGTCCTTCCGCACGCCGGAGAGTTGCAGGCCGATGCCGCACTTGCCGTTAAGCTCCTCCCGCACCGCGTCAGGCAGCAGCGGATCGGCCGTGTCCGGGGAGGGGAAGGTGCCGTCTGCCATGCCGAGAATGTGGACGTGGTCGAAGCGAGTGGCTGCGGCGTCCCGAACGTTTGCGACGAACACTCCTTTGCCAAGCCGGTTGGCGCCGGAGCGGGTTTCAGACAACTCCCGGCTAACGACGGCGGCGAAGCGCGAGAGGTTCGGGCTACTAGTCGGGCCAAATCGGCCACTACCGGGGCTGAACCGGAGACTGTCTAGCTCGCCAATTCTCTTGAGGAGGATTTTAATGCGTTCTGCTGAGTTAGCCGTACGCGAGTTGGTGGCACCGGGCTCCTGTGGCGCATGCAGGTATCGGTCGATCAGTCTGTCCAGCCAGCCGGACCAATTTTTCCAATCTGGCCAGCTTGCCGTCACGCCGGGCGGTTCGAGGTCTATGGCCAGCGCTTCGATGAACGCCAGCAGGTCCTCGGCGCTCTGAGCCTCGCTTCTCAGCGATTCAGTAGCCCGTATACCGCCACCGCCATCAGTAGATGAGTCATCCTCGCCGTGGCGCTCAATCGCGTCCGCCCTGAAGCGTTTGGATTGAGCGAAATTTCCCAGCCGCTGCTTCCAGCGATCCATCCCACCGGTCACACGCGCCGCTTTGCTTATGCGATCCCACGCGGTGCCGGTGACCGGTTTGCGGGACTCGGGGTGTTGTACGGGGCCGGTCGCTAGCCAATCGCCAAGCTGCGGGCGTGCGAGATCTGTCGATGCGATTTTGAGGATGCCGTCTACGAACCTGCCCGCGGGAGAGGTGAGCAACGGCTCCTGAGGCGGACCTGAAACCGGGATATTTGCCAGCTTCAACGCAGAGCGAGCGCGGGCTGCATATGCGGGGTCGTTCGAGAGGACGGCGATGCGATTGAGAGGCGTGCCTGTCGCGGCCGCTTCGGCGATGCGCTGGATGAGTGCGGATATCTCTGATCTTGTGTCGGCGGCACTGACGATTGATGGAAGTGGATATGGCGGCGTGTTGGCTGTTGCGGGTTGACCTGGTGGCGAAATGCCGAACGCGTCGGCCAGCGCAATGTCGCTGTGTTCGTCTCCGGTGGTTGCGGTCAGCACATGCGAATCGGGAAGGGATACGATCACTCTCCACAGCTTGCGGTACTGCGGCGCAGGCGTGGTCGCTGCGATCACCACCAGCTTCCCGACGGAGAGCTGTGCATCCGAGGTTTCCAGCGCGCCAGAGTCCAAGGCGTCAACCGCCCAGCTCGATACCTGCGTGCGGTCGAAGAGTTTCTGCTCGGACTTCAGGCGCTGGTAAACGTCCCAGGTCTTCCCGACTGTTCTCGTTATTTCGCCGGGATTTGAGAGCTTGCTGAACGAGACCGGTCCTGCGCCTGCTTCTGCCTCGAGGTCTCGCAGCGTGCGCTGCAGTGCTGCTAGGAACGCCGGTTGGTTCGCCAGCTCGGAAAACGGTCCCGTTAGATCACCGGCCGCAGCGCTTTCGGCCACGGTGTTGCGTACGAGCTCGGCGCCTTCGAGCCGTGAGAGCGAGCGTCCCCCGTGTTCTGAGATCTGTGCTTGCGCCAGCAGGTCGGCAAGGTCTTCTATACGGACGAATTCGACGTTGAGCAGGCCGTTTCGGGCGAGCCAGCGTCGCAGGTAGAAGCTGGAGAAGTAGCCGGGAGTGACGACTGTGACGCGTTGAAACGGGGTGCCCGCTTTTGCGGTGGCGATGGTTTCGGCGAGACGTTCAGCCAGGTCGAGACCAGGGTCCGCGCCTAAGTCCGCACCAGAATCCGCGTCGGGGACCGAATACGAATGCGGAGGCGTGTTGTTGGCGGCTGACCGGGTCACCTGGTAGCTCCTGATAGGTCGTATGGCTGAGATTCGGGAGAGCGGCTTGCGAAGCAGGAGGGAGAAGAAGGTGGTACCCCCGGTGAGACTCGAACTCACGCATCTGGCTTCGGAGGCCAGCGCTCTATCCACTGAGCTACGGGGGCGCAGGGCTACATTCTAGTTGAGGTTACGCAGGGCGTGGGACGGGATGGCGGGTGATGGGGAGTTGTCATTCCGCGCTCCGACGGCACTCGCCGGAGGGCTTCCGTCCGAGCGATCTTTCCTGCCAGTTGGAACTACCCGCGGCATTCACGGTAACTCGTGATGGAAACCGGATTCATCAGTGAGACAGGTAAGATCCCTCGGCTTACGCTCGGGATGACAAATGGCATCGTCGTCATCTCAATCCTCACCTGACGGGAGCGTCGGCTCCGGTTCCGCAGCAAGCGGTTCCGACTCCGACTCCTCAGGCTCGTCATCCTCGCGCAGGCCACTGCCGCCTCGGAAAGCCGGGACGAGCAGTACTGGCGCCATGACCGTTGTCACGATTGTCATCACGATCGCAACGCCGAACACATCGCGGCCAATCACTCCGCTCGTCAGGCCGATGCCCGCAACGATCAGCGCAACCTCACCGCGTGGCAGCATGCCAACAGCAACCCGCCATGCGCCGGTGCGGTTGAAGCCGACGAACAGCGCTGGCAGTCCCGCGCCGCCGAGCTTGCTGACGATGCCGAAGAGCGAAAGCACAACTGCGAAGCCGATTGCTGTGAGCAGGGTGGCTTCGGACTCGTCGCCTCCAAATGCAGAGAAGTCGGCCTGCATTCCGATCACGCCGAAGAACATGGGCATCAGGAAGTTGTTCACCTGCCGCATCGGCCCTTCGATCTCGTGCTTCAAATCCGTTGCGGAGAGCGCCAGCCCGAGTGAGTAGGAGCCGATGATCATGGCGAGCCCGAATCCAATCTCGGCAACGCCAGCCGCCAGGAACGCCAGCCCTATGGCGATTCCGATGTGTGCGCCCGCGCCTTTAAACCACAGCACCACGCGGGAGATGCGGTTGGCAAGAAGGCTTCCGATAATGGTGAGGCCGAGCCAGAATCCAACGGCCTTGGCAAAGATCACGAGGATTGAGCTTGCTGTGATGGTGCCTTCGTCTGCAATGCCGACCACTACTGCGAGGATGATGATTCCCAGCACATCATCGATGACGGCTGCGGCGAGAACGGTCACGCCTTCTGGCGAGTCGAGGCGTCTGATGTCGGCGAGAACTCGTGCCGTGATGCCGACCGAGGTTGCGGTCATGATTGCGCCGACGAAGAGGGCGGGAACTGCGTCGTTGATCGAATCGAGCGATGCGAAGCCGAACATGATCGTGCCGAAGAAGCCGAGCAGGAATGGGACGACAACGCCGCCCAGCGCAACGCCTGAGGCGGGCCTGATCCAGCGCAGGAACTGGGCCCGGTTGGTTTCGAGCCCGGCTTCAAAGAGCAGGATCACGGCGGCCAGCTGGGCGACGAAGAAGATCTGTGGCTCGACCGGGAGTGTGGACTCGACGGTTTCCAGGATTCCGCCGTGGACTTCCAGCTCGGTTGGAATGTGGAATAAGGGGCCGAAACGGTCGAAGAAACGGATGCCCCCGAGGGCGAAGGGGCTGATGATTATCCCGGAGAACAGTTCTCCCAGAACGGCGGGAACGTGCAGGTAACGCTCGAATATCTCACCGCCGATCTTGGCGGCGATCAGGATGAGCGCCAGAAGCAGGATCAGCTCAGCGACTATCTCAAGCGGGTTTTCGGTCAACGTGGATACTGGTTAGAAAAGACAGGTGGGATCGAGTGGTTGAATTTTTGTTGTTTCAACTGTACATGTTCGCCCGTAGTTGCCGCCGGGTCAGCACCCAATAAATTGCGGTGTTTGTTGACAGGTCGGCACCGAGCCAGGCGCCAGGCCCAGTTTAGCGGGCAACGAGAACCTTGTTCGGCCGCCAGCCGAAGCGTTCAGGCTCGTAGATGAGGATAGCGATCAGTTGAGATTCGGTATCGTAGGCCCGCACCTGCTGCCCGGGTTTTGCGCCGGACGGCGGGCCGAACTGCGCAACTGACAGCGACTGACCGTGCTGCACCGCCTCGGCGGTTATCGGGTCGAGTTTCACAGACGGCAGATGCTGCAGTGTGAAGTCGATCGGCTCTGCGAGGTCTTTCCACGTTCCAGCATCGACATGCTCCTGGATCTCCTCCAGCGTATGCGAATCCTCGATATCGAATCTTCCCGCGCGTGTTCTGACGAGACCGCTCAGGTGCGCTCCGCAGCCGAGAGATTCCCCGAATTCGTGAGCAAGGCTCCGGGCATAGAAACCGTGGCTGCACTCCACGTCCAACTCGGCCTCGGGCGGCTCCCAGCGCGTCAGCTCCAGCCGCTTCACCTCAACCTGGCGCGTCTTTCGCTCGACTTCGATGCCCTGGCGCGCCAGCTCATATAACCGTTTTCCGTTGTGCTTGACCGCGCTGAACATCGGTGGACGCTGCTCGAACTTTCCACGAAAAGGGTCAAGCGCCGTCTCTGCTTCTGCCCGGGTCACCGCCGAGTAGTCCGCCGTTCCGGTGACATCGCCTTCAGAGTCGTACGTGTTCGTGGATGCCCCGAGCTTCAGTGTGATCCGGTACTCCTTCGTACCGAGCAGGATCATCTCGGCGAAGCGTGTGGCGTTGCCGAGGCAGATTGGCAGTACGCCGGTCGCGATGGGATCGAGTGTGCCGCCGTGGCCGATCTTCTTGACCTTTGTCATCCCTTTGAGCTTGCGGACGACGTCTGTGGAGGTCCATTCCGCCGGTTTGTTTACGTTCAGGTAGCCGCCGCTGAACGCGCTGGCGGAGGGTCCTTTCAATAACACCAAGACTGGCTCCTGTGGCATGACCGTTGGCTGAAAATGGGTGTGCTAATCGTTCGCCCGGCGGGTCCGAAGCTTACGGTCTTCTTCCATCACTTTGTCGATCATCTCGCTCATGTCCTCACCACGGGCAACTCGGTCATCTGCGATGAATGTGAGTTTTGGAATCCTGCGGATTTTTATGCGCGCTTGCAACTCCCGGCCCAGGCGTCCGGTCGCCGACTGCAGGGCTTCAACTGCGAGCGCACTCTCTTCTTCACTGCCGGGTGTTGAGATGGAGACGCGTGCGGTTGAGAGGTCGGGTGCAAGGTTCACAGCGGTGACTGTGATGAAGCCGGGAAGGCGCGGGTCTTTGAGCACGGTCGAGATGATGTCTCCGAGCTCTTTCTGGATTGTGACGCTTGCGCGAGCGATTTTGTGTGTCACGAGATAGTTTGGCCAGTGGAGGTCTGGACAGGGCGCGTCGAGCCCACCTGTTCAGAGTTCTTTGCGGAAACACGTTGGCGTTTTGGGATTCTGACGCTCAATTGCCTGTCTACACAGGATACAGATGTAACGTAGGCGCTGTGGCAATAGTTTCGATATGTCGCCAGTACAACTGAACCAGAAGTTGGTGACACGTTTACGTTCAACTGCTTGATGTGCCGTAGATTTCGTCACCGTCCCACAACCGAGAGATCAATTCCGGGGGATTGCTAACATCGGCTGGCAGGAGCCTTCGTCTGAAATTGAACGATCGGTTGACAGGGGAACTCGTCCAGGCTGTACGCAGGGTTCATAAGGTGCCGACATGGGTGAGACCAGTCGAAAACGATCGAGGGTTAGCAACGATGCCAACCCTAATGAGCATGCGTCGGTTGGGCCAGCCGCCAGGATCTCTGACCACGTAGGCGATGGTTTTGCGATCGGTGGACAGTCGCCCGAGTTCACTACCGGCTCTGACGGTGCCGCGCTGACTCAACACCTGGCCCGCATGGGTGGTGGGCCGATTTCTCGCCCGATGTACACGCCGCAGCGGGTCACGCTGGTACGGCAACTCCAACAGGGTATTGGCAATAGAGCCGTGCAGCGTATGATTCAGCGCGCTTCAGGACATCAGCCAGAAGCTCATCACGATGCCCACACATACGCTGAGACGGGACTCGATGTTGAGCCGGCGGCAGACGCCGCGGGTAATGTCGTCCAGCTATCTCCCGCCAAGCAACCGATTCAGAGAAATGGGGACGGTAAGGAAGAAACGACGGACTCGGACGGTCCATTCAAACTCTTTAAGCCCGTAGAAGAGACGACCAAGGTCGCAATTTTCGCTCACGGCGTAATAGACGCCAGCAACACTGTCGCTCCAATCTCCGGCGTCGAGCTTGGTTACTACTCACCACATGGAACTTCGGTGGTCACGAATCTGAGCAGCGCAGAGTCTTCGCCATCCCATTTACCAACGATACCGGGAGGCGATGATCAGTGGGCGTCCTATGTCCTATCAACGATAGGTGCGCTGGATGAGTCCGAGTTACAGCAATTTGCAACTAAGAATGGAATTGCAGTCGCCTTTATCGTCGATCCCACGACGACCGGAGATGTCGTCGGAGCCCTGAGTGGAATGGGTTACGCCGATATTCGTGGCGTTCATTGTCGAGAGCCGGCCGATGGCGGGGAGGAGTTTGGCGTCGAGATCGAAGAACAAGAGGCTGAGATAGTCACGAAATCGCATGCCGAACTCGTATCCGAAAAGTGGCAGGAGTACGTAGAAAACTTTGGCGATGTTGAAGACGGTGTTGAACTATCCAAGGACGATGCGTTGATGCACGATGGTTCTACCTGGAAAATCGTGTCGGTACAGACCGATGACGATGCGAAGAGTTACACACTCGAAAAAGTTTAGAGATGCTGTTTCGGGATGAGCCGCGTGAAGTCGCGACGGTGAACACAGATCCTTGATCGGGAGACCGATTCGCTGACTCGCTCCCGGATCACGATGTAGATGTAGATGTCAGGGGTCGAGCGCCATCTGGTGAGCGGTCAGTCTCTTCACGCTACGACGTTGTAATCTCGTAGCCTTCCAGCACATCGCCCTCCTGGTATTCGTGGAAGCCGTCCAGAATGATTCCGCCCTCGAAATTATTGGCGATCTCCCGCACATTTTCCTGCAGGTGCCGCATCGACGTGATCGCACCGTCGAAGAGCTCTTCGCCCCGCCGCAGCACCCTTATGCGGCCCGTACGCCGCATCACACCGTCTGTGACCCGAACACCGGCAACCTTCTCTCGCTTGCCGCGTGGGAATATCTCCAGCACGTTTGCGTGGCCGATAACGACACGGCGTTCCTCAGGCTCGATCAGGCCCTCGACAGCGTCCCGCACATCGTCAATCAGGTTGTAGATGATGTCGTAGTTCTTGATCACCACGCCTTTCAGCATGGCCTGGCTCTGTGCCGTTGCCTCGATGGTCGTCTCGAAGCCAACGATCAGGCCGTCAGATGCGGTGGCAAGCAGGACATCCGCCTCGCCGATCTGGCCGGCCGAGGCGTGAATCACCCTGACCTGCACTTCCTCTGACGAGAGCTGTTCGACGGAACGCGTGACGGCGTCGACGCTGCCCTGCGTGCCTGCCTTGATGATTACGTTCAGCTCTTTCGCTTCACCGCTGTGCACGCGGCGCATTACATCAGCCATCGTCGACGCCGAGCGCCCTCCGCGCTGAGCATCGAGCCGCTCCCTCGTCTCGACGAGCGTGCGTGCCGACTTCTCATCATCAACCACATCGAGCTGGTCACCGACGATGGGGAGGCCGCTGAGGCCCAGGATCTGGACAGGAGTAGACGGACCGGCCTCTTTAATCTCTTTGCCAAACCCATCACGCATCGACTTCACACGGCCGCGCTGGGTTCCGGCAACAACGTTGTTGCCGAGCTTGACCGTTCCTGAGCGAACGAGAACTGTTGCGATGCTGCCTCGGACGCGGTCCGTGTGGGCCTCGATGACAACACCGATACCTGGACGGTCCGGGTTCGCCTTGAGTTCCTGCACTTCGGCAACGAGAACCAGCGATTCCAGCAGCGTGTCTATCCCCTCGTTCTTCAGGGCGGAGACGGGAACCGCAACCACATCGCCGCCGTAGTCTTCGACGATCACATTGTGTTCGGCCAGCTCACCTTTTACGCGGTCGAGGTCGGCGCCGGGTGAGTCCATCTTGTTGATGGCGACGACGATGGGCACACCGGCCGCTCGGGCATGGTCGATGGCTTCCTGCGTCTGGGGCATCACGCCGTCGTCCGCGGCCACTACCAGCACTGCGATATCCGTTACCTGCGCGCCGCTTGCGCGCATTGCCGTGAAGGCCTCGTGGCCCGGCGTGTCGATGAAGGTGATGCGGTGGCCGTCTTTGTTCACCTGGTAGGCGCCGATGCTCTGCGTGATGCCGCCAGCCTCGGTGTCTACAACCTTTGCGCCGCGGATAGCGTCGAGCAGCGTGGTCTTGCCGTGGTCGACGTGGCCCAGGACGGTGATGATCGGCGCACGCGGCTCAGTGTTCTCTTCTGTCGCCTGCTCGTCGACGCCAACGCGTTGCGCGGCTGCGCTCTCTTCGCGGTCACGGGGCTTCAGGACAGGAATTTCAAACAGGGCTGCGACACGGGCCGCGACGTCAAACTCGACCATCTCGTTAACGGTGGCGAATATGCCGTTGCGCATCAGACCCTTGATGGTGTCTACATTTGACTTGTGAAGGATCTCGGCCAGTTGGCCCACGGTCAGCGTGGCTGGAATCTCTACAGGCCCGGACGGCCCTTCCTCGACCGCTACGGCAGCCGCGCCGCGTTGATCGGAGTCGGACGGACCCTGCCTCCGTCGACCTCTCGGTCTACCGCCTGGATTTCGTCGTCTCGCCATGAATATCTCTTTTCAATTGCTGACTTTCGCGTGGGCACGTTTCACGCTGTTGCAGCAGCCTCTCTCAACCGGTCAATGTCATCCTGGACGAGCTCAATTTTGAGCGCCTGTCCAAGTCTAGCTCGAATTCGCCTGTCGCCCCAGTGGCCCTGCCCGTCGGCAGCATCGGCCGCTTCGCTCGACTCACCCGAAACGCAGACATAGCCGCCGCGACCGTCAAGCCTGCCACTGGCATCCAGCATGACCTCGCCGTCCGGCGTTCTCACGATCCTGAGAAGCTCTCTTTTTGGCCTCTTCTCCCTGCACACAACGCAGGTGCGCATGGGAACATGCCTGGTCTTCATGAGCCCCCGTTTCACCAAGAAACTCTGACGAACGGCGGCGTCTGGAGCCTACCTGCGGCCGCCGCCACGACGCCTTGCGCCGCCGCCGCCGCGTCTCCGGCGGCCTTCACCTTGCTCCCGGAAACCTGCGATGTCCTCGGCAAAGCGCAGCACACCCGCCTCTTCCGGCTTCTCCTCAGAGGCTGCAGGGCCGACCTGCCACAGGTCTTCGGATGAGACGTCAATCGCCTCCTCCTCCTGGGCTTCACGGCGCTCCGCTTCTTCGCGCTCAAGCTCAGCAAGCTCTGCTTCGAGCTTGAGCAGTTCCGCTTCTTCATCAACATCCGGCACGACGGGCTTTGCTTCATCGACCGCCACGGCGGCCGGCTCAGCCACAGTCTCAACCTCTTCGGCAATATCTGCCCCTGCGGCAATAGCTTCAGCTTCTGCCACAACAGCGGCCTCTTCGGCCGGTGCCTCCGCTTCTGCTGCCACCGGTGCTTCTGTCTCTTCTGTAGCCGTTGCCGCCTCTGCGGTTTCTGCAACCGGCTCCTCAACTGGCTCCGGCTCCGGCGGTGCCTGGGCTGCGGCGTATTGCGCTTCACCCTGGATATCTATCTTCCAGTTGGTGAGCTTTGCCGCCAGTCTTGCGTTCTGGCCCTCACGGCCGATGGCAAGTGAGAGCTGCCTGTCAGGGACGAGGACGAGCGCTGCCTCGTTGTCTTCGCCGAGCACAACCTTTTCGACGGTTGACGGGCTTAGTGAGTTTGCGATGAACCTCTTCGGGTCGTCGTCCCATTCGATGACGTCGATCTTCTCACCAAGGAGCTCATTTACGACGTTCTGGATGCGGATGCCGCGCAGGCCAACACATGCGCCCACGGCGTCGACACCGACCTGGTGCGAAACGACCGCAACCTTGCTGCGTGAACCTGCTTCGCGTGCGATCGCTTTGATCTCGATTACGCCGTTGTAGATCTCCGGAACCTCGACTTCGAACAGTCGCCTGAGCAGATCGGGGTGTGTGCGGGAAACGACGATCTCAGGGCCGCGCGCCGTTCTCTCAACTCGGAGCACAAAGAACTTGAGTTGCTGGCCGGGACGGTAACGCTCAAACTGCGACTGCTCTGCGGGTGGCAGAATTGCTTCGGCTCGCCCGAGGTCGACGATTATGTGACGTGCCTCGATGCGTTGGATGGTTGCGGTTAGCACCTCACCGGCGCGGTCGATGAACTCTTCAAATACGATGTCGCGCTCTGCTTCGCGCAAACGCTGCATCACGACCTGTTTCGCAGTTTGCGCTGCGATGCGGCCAGGGTTGTACTCAAGCTCACCGGTAACGATGTAGTCGCCGGCCTGCGCGCCCGCCTGGAGCTCCTGCGCGGCCTCAACGGACACCTGTGCGAACTCGTCTTCAATCTCTTCTTCGACGACGACGTGGCGAACCGTGTTTACAGTTACTTCGCCGTCTTCGGGGTCGATCTGGACGAGTACGTCTTGACCTTCGGCCGCAGGGTCACGCTTGTAGGCGGACGCAAGTGCAGCTTCGATCGCCGATACGACGACTGTATGTGGCAGATTTCGCTCTGCGGCGAGTTGTGTTACCGCAATTAAAAGATCGCTCTTCGCCATTTCGTCCCTTGCCAGATCTGCGCTCATCAGTGGAGCGCCACACAAACCACAACAAAAAAGTGGGCCAAGCCCACTTCCGTGCCTCCAGCCCGTTTTCGTCGAGCCCGGCTTCCTAATTCTACCACGATGCGGTCTGCAACGCAGCGAGTTGTTCGCTGCGCGTGCACTCAATTTTCGTGGAAGGTGACTTGCGGACGGTGCAGTTGCGCCGGTCGGAACGGCGGAATCTGTCACCTGGATGGCGTACGAGCGGGTGACCGGGCTGCGCCAGCCAGTTCAGGCTGTATCGGCGCCTGAGGCTGAGTCGATTGTCCACAGCCAGCGGAGCCGGTCGTACGACGCGGCATAGTGCAGGACGACTGTCACACCCATGACGGTGGCGAGAAGAGTGTTTGCGGCGTCCTGGAGTGCCCATACGGCAATTCCGAAAAATGCCGCTTCCACTGCCAGCCGAATCTTTCCGTTGACGGGGACAACGGTCTTGCCCGATCTGCTGGGATCGTTTCGAACTGCGAATATGCCCCATGCGGCTGCGGCGACGACGGGAAATCCGATCGTTAGGACTATTCGGGCAGCGCCGTCGATCAGGCTCCATCCCAGATAGGCGACGGCGGCGAGCGCTGCCATCTCCAGCACAAAGCGAACACCGAGGTTGATTGGATTTTGCGCCGTGACTGGTCTCCGGGTGGGTTATTGCGATGAGTGGGCAGTCTAGCAAGCGGGTCGATGTTGGTTGCAGAGTCGGGTGATGCCTGAGCGAAAGGAACTCGCGTGAGTACGAGGAGTCTCATTGGTAGGTGAGGAGCCGTGTGTTCCCTGAATCAGTCGAAGGGCTCTTTGGAGTCAGTTGCGCCTGGCACGGTGGTCCGCAATAGAGTCCAGTCGCCTTGATGGATCGGTAGTGTGGGAGTCAGGTGATCTCGACAAGACGAGTCGCTGCGCAAGAGATGCTTCGACTTCGTTTCACTTCGATCAGTAAAAACCCTGGTGCGTCATGAACTCGTTCCTGCCCGGTATCCTGATACTTTTCGCCTGTCAGTTTCACGAACAACGGTCGAGGAACGCCAGCCACAAATGCCACAACAACCTCAACCTCTCGCCGTGATTCTCGACTTTGACGGTACGATCACACTCAAGGATATCGGTGATCTCGTTATCGGAAATTTTGGGCGTGAAGGCTGGCGGGCCGCTGATGAGGCGTACGACCGCGGTGAGATATCGCTACGGGAGCTGTGGGCGGTTGAGGTCGATCATCTCAGGGCAGAAGACCACGAGGCGATGCGCAGCGCGGCGGTCGATGTTGCGGAGATCAGGCCAGGCTTCAATGAGTTCGTGGACCACTGCCGCAGCAAAAAAACACCATTGGAAGTGGCGTCGAGCGGGATCAGGTTTTACATCGATGCCGTGCTTGAGAATGCCGGGGTGCCGGACCTGCCTGTTTCTGCACCGGACGCCGAATATGACGAGCGCGGGCACGGCGTTGTGACTTTTCGCGATGGCCTGGCGGACTGCGGTATGACGGCGATGTGCAAGTGCGAGCGGGTCTGGCGCCAGAGAAGGCTGGGCAGGCAGGTGCTGTTCGTCGGCGACGGGGCATCAGACTACTGTGCCGCTCTGCAGGCGGACTACGTGATGGCACGTGCGGCGCTGGCTGGCTACTGCGAACGTGAAGGCAAAGAGTTCACGCCGTTCGATGACTTCTTCGAGGTGCGGGAGTTTGTCAGGCGGTATTCCGGCTCCTGACGCCACTGCAGCAAACTCTCTGACAGGTCCGTTCGCCCGTTCGCCCGTTCGCCCGTTCGCCCGTTCGCCCGTTCGCCCGTTCGCCCGTTCGCCCGTTCGCCCGTTCGCCCGTTCGCCCG
>JAJCYY010000029.1 GCA_029262735.1 Chloroflexota bacterium
GTTCTCGTAAAACAGCCCGCCTACAAGCTCGCCTGCTGCGAAAATGCCCGGGATCGTGCGGTTCTGGACATCGATCACCCTCGCAGCTTCATCTATCTTCAGTCCGCCGAACGTAAACGTTATTCCGCACGTCACCGCATACCCGACGAACGGTGGATGATCCAGCCTCAGCGCCCAGTTCGACTTCGCCGGACTAATTCCCGAAGTTCCCTTACCGTCAAGCCGGGAAGGATCGTAACCGCCCTCGCCCACCGCATCGTTGTAGTTCTCGACAGTCTGTGAAAGTCCGGCAGGGTCGACTCCAAGTCCCTCAGCCAGCGCTTCGATCGTATCCGCCGTCGCACTGGTGACCTCGTGAATCCGGTACTCGTCACGCAGACGATCTACAACCTGGGCATCGAAAATCTGAAACGCAACCCTTCCCGGCTGGTTCAAAATCTCCTTGCCGTACCGAGCGTAAGTGAAGTTCCGGATATCGGCACCCTCGTCAACGAACCGCTCGCCATCGCGGTTCACGATCAGGCCCAGCGGATAAGAGTGCTTCTGAAACAGATCGCCGATACGCCGGTCTCCGAACGGCGGCGCACCGGCATCCCACGCCACCGCATGACAGCCGCTGTAGTTGCCAAACGGCTGTGCTCCGACAGCAAGAGCCATCTTGATCCCGTCTCCAGTATTCGCCGCAGTCCCCCTCACCTTCGCAAGATCCCACGGCTTGCCTAAATAGCGAGCCCTCATCTCCGGGTTCGCCTCGAAACCGCCACACGCCACCACGACACTCTTCGTCGAAATCGTCCGTACACCGTCCACTGAACGAACCGTCAGCCCGGAAACGCCACCTTGCTCATCAAGCTGCAACTCCGTGCCCATGGTCCCGTATTCGACTTCGACGCCCTCTTTTTCGCTCGCTTCAAACAGCGAATCGATCAGGCCGACACCTGCGCCGACCGTTTCGCACGCAAGGCCTCCCCAGAACTTGAACTTTCCGTCTACCTTGTAAGATTGGCGGCCATACGCCAGCACCCATCGGACCCGCTTGCCAGTCATCCACCGCACCGTATCCGCCGCTCTAGAGACCAGGACCTGTGCCAGCGCCGGGTCCGCCAGGTCCTCGGTAATCCGCATCAGGTCCGAGTAGAAGTCCGACTCCGAGTACGGGTCGATCTCAATGAGGTCTCTGTCAGCCTCGGCCAGCGGGCCGACGACGCGCTCCAAATCGTCGAGACCGGAGAACGGGAATCGGAATAGCCCGCCGGAAAAGTAGGAGTTCCCGCCGCGTGCGTGCCGTTCCTCCTTCTCAAGCACCAGCACGCGAGCGCCGCGTTCACGCGCGGCCAACGCGGCGCACAGAGCTGCATTTCCGGCTCCAACGACGACAACGTCATACTGCGCGGACTCGTCCGGGTTCACTCGCAGATCACCCCTCTATCGCAAGACTCGTAAACGCCACGCACTCCGGACCCATCGCACCGTCCACTAGTTCCCCTCTTTGATGAAATCTGCAATACGCTCTCCCATCGCCATCACGGTGACGTTGATGTTCGCCCGTACGCAGTCCGGCATGATCGAAGCATCCGCCACTCGAAGCGCATCGACGCCGTGAACCTTCCCGAACTGGTCAACTACTGCCATCTCATCGTCCGCCGTGCCCATCTTCGCCGTGCAGGAGATGTGATGGCCGGTCGTCACGTTCTGCCGCATCCACGCCTCCAGCGCTTCATCTGAATCAAGATCAGAGTCAAGCGGTGCCTTTCGGCGATCGATCATTTCAGCCAACGAGTGATGTTTCTCAAATTCCACGATCATGCGAATTCCGTCACGGACACGCCGAACGTCCTCAGGCTCCACAAGGTAGTTGTAGTCGAGGCACGGCTGCTCCCGGTAGTCCGCCGAGTTCAGCTTTAGTTCGCCCTTGCCCTGCGCCAGGTTGAGCCCCAGGATTGCGGCAATCCCGAACGGCTGTGACCGGCGTCCGCCACGGTCCGGCGGCTCACTGGCACAAACCGTGTAGTAGACGATCATGTCGTTCTCGAGTTCCGAACCCTTCGCCGTATAGCGCAGCGTCAACTGGGCTCTCGGACCAAGCACGTCCAGCGAAACCTCCGGTTTTGTCTCCCAGCCGATCTGGAATATCGGGTGGTCCCGGAGGTTCTGGCCGACCCCCGGTGAGTCGACGATGACCGGGATGTCGTGCTCTCCCAGGTGCTCCTTTGCCCCGATGCCTGACAGCATCAGCAGTTGAGGTGACGCCACGGCGCCAGCGCTCAGGATGATCTCGTCTGCCTCCACCGTGAACGTCTCGTCGCCGGAGACCGCCTCAATGCCCGTGGCCCTCGGACGCTCCCCGGTCCTATCGAATAGAACCCGCTTAACGGTCACATCGGCGCGGATGGTCAGGTTCAGCCGGTGCCGTGAGAGCCCCAGGTAGCCGATGGCGGTGGACCAGCGAATGCCGTTCGGGTTGTTCAGCGGCAGAGGCCCGACGCCCGCCGAATCCGGCAAGTTGGCATCTTCACATTCCGGGAATCCAGCGGCCCGCGAAGCTGCCTCGAAGGCCCGCGTGGCGGGCAGCCAGTCCTTGCGAGGAAACCTGTGGCAGATGATCGGGCCGTCCGCGCCGTGGAAATCCCCGGGATCATCGCTGTACGTCGTATCGGTCTCGATCTTGTTGAAGTAAGGAACGAGTTGCTGGTAGCCCCACCGGTCGTTGCCCCAACTCGACCAGTCGTCGTAGTCCGCAGGCATCCCCCGCAGGAAGATCTGACCGTTGATCGCGCTCGATCCGCCCGTCACTTTTCCGCGCGGCACCATGATCTCCGACTCGTCGGTGCCCCTGGCCGTGAACTGCCAGTTGTGGTCGCTCGTGGCGATATCGGTCCCGGTGGCATAACCGAGTTTCACCTCTTCGGGCAGGCTGTCGATGTCCGGATAGTCCGGTCCCGCCTCGAGCAAAAGCACTGAAACGCCAGGATTTTCAGTCAGTCTCGTAGCGATGATTGCGCCCGCCGAACCAGCGCCGATCACAACGTAGTCGTAACGCATCAACGAACTCCTGGAAAAACGTGCGGAAAACGAGTCGAATCGAGATTCGTCAGATTCTACATCGCGAACGAATTTGATATGGCTCGCAGATTCACTAAGGCCGAATCGACCCGCTATTCGGAGATTTTCTGCGTTTCCATTCGCATCTGACTACATCCGGCTACATCTGACGCCGGGTTATGACACAATCGCTCGCCTGTATGCGATATATTCTGCATACGAGTACAAATAGCACGGTAGGGATCAAATATGGCCAAGAATGTGCATCATGTCGTCAGCAGACCCGGTCTAGATGCCGATGATCCGGCAGTCGAGATCCCAGTAGCGGAAGACCTGGTGTCCGTGCCTGGCTCACCCGTCCGCGACCGTGATGTCACGTTCTACTCCAGGGAGTATCCGATCGAATCCCAGACGATCGAGAAATCGGCCGATCGCGCATGGGGCTGGACCATCTATATCAAGGACGTCTTCGACTACCGGAAGAAGCACGAGAAGGTGAGCGAGCCGCTGATCGAGGCGGCCGCGGTGACCGGGGAGATCGAGCCGACCGCAAGCCCGGAGCCGGGAGTCGATGTGACCGCCAGCATCCGCGATAGGGCGCGGGAACTTGGCTTTGGCGAAGTTGGCTTCACGAAATACGACCGACGATACACCTACGCCAGCAAGAAGAAGTGGGTCAAGTACGGCAACGCGATCTGCCTCGCGCTTGAGCAGGACTACAGCCAGACACAGTCGATACCGAGTCTTGAGGCTGAGTTCGCCCACTTCGGCACCTACGAGGTCGCCGGTGATCTCGGGTTGCAACTTGCCGACCATATTCGCTCACTCGGCTACCACGCACAGGTGCACAGCCCGAACGACAACAGCGGAGCGTTCATTCCGATCTTTGTAAACGCCGGTCTCGGCCAACTGGGAGCTAACGGACAGCTCCTGTCACCACACTTCGGCTCACGAGCCAGGTTGATGATCATCACCACCGATGCCCCGGTGACTCGCGATGAAGCGGTCGACTACGGCATCAACAAGTTCTGCGACCAGTGCCAGGTGTGCGTGGCCCGGTGCCCTGCACGCGCTCTGCTCAAGGATAAGGTCTGGTACCGCGGGGTTCTCAAGAACAAGCTCATCTACGACCGCTGCCGGCCCATCATGGTCACTTACGAGGGCTGCGGCATCTGCATGAAGGTCTGCCCGATTCAGCGCTACGGCATGAAACCTGTGATGGAGCACTACATCGAAACCGGCGATATCCTCGGCAAGGGCACCGACAACCTCGAAGGATATGAGATTCGCGAAAAGGGCTATTTCGGACCGGGCGAGTTGCCGCATTTCAATCGCCAGGCCTTCGAGATTCCTCATGGCAGCAAGGAAGAGTGGCTGTTCGAGAATTTCAAGAAGAAGGTCCAGGAAAACGGCGGGGCCAGCACTGAGGACGCAGAGGAGTTCGCGAAGGAGCTCAAAACCATCGTCGCCACTGGCGTCGCAAGGACGGACGAGTAGCCTCGGTTCAACACATGGGAACTTTTGACAAAGACCAGCTTGGCGCCGTGTTCAACGAACTTGAAGTCGAGCACGCCGGAAGCCCCGACTACGAGCAACTACTGCGCGCCGTCCACCTCGGAGTGGCCCTGTGCGACGCCGGTCGGGAGATGGACGCCAGCGTCGACCCGCGAGCCGCATCTCTAATCGACAAACACAGGCCGTAGTAGACGCGCGCGCCGCCTTCTGCTGTCCACCGAGTGCGGACTAAAGGGTGCCGGCCCTACCCGCCAAGCTGCGCCAGCAAGCCAAGATCGTCGCGGGAGATCCACTCCTCGGCAATCTTGCCGCCTTCGAACCGACTAATCCCAACGCCGGTTGACTCAATCGAGCGCCCCGTTGGCGCAATGTCTGCGTAGACGCCGTCGTGTGTCCCGGTCATCACCCACCTGCGCGTCACCGTCTGGCCGCCGTCATTGGCCGGAATCACGGTCGCGTCAAAATGCAGATCAGGGAAGCCCACACGAAGCGCCGTAATAGCAGACGACAACGCATCGATTCCCACGACATCGCCACCGGGCTGATGCCGCACGTGATCGGTAGTCACAAACTCGCCCAGCAACGCCGAGTTACCGGCGTTCCAAATATCCGAGACGTACCGCTTGACCGCGCCTCCCGCCAGAGTCTCTGAGATGCGTTCAAGGTTCGATGAATCCCAAGACTCAGAAGCGATCTTGCCATCGGCTACTTCGAACGTGACGACTCCGGTTACCGAGATTGGTTCTCCGGTGACGGGATACGGAAACATCGAGAAATGCGCGGAATGGACACCCGTGGTAGTCCAGTGAACAACGACATGCGTTTCATTGGCCACGATATCGTGAATGTTCCGATGCAACGGAGCGAAAGCTTCGCGTATCCCTCGGACCAGCTCTTTCGCCGACTCCGGCCCTGCCGCAATCATTCCATTGGGATTTGCCGCCGCCGGTGCAACGATCTCATCCACAACGTCCAGGTTGCCCTGGTTCCACACCTCATCGATAAACCGACGCACCACGCGAATATTGTCTTTAACCGTCATTCCGTCTGACATACCCTGAACTCGTGTCGTTTCGTAAATGAGATGCCGCTCGCTCCTGGCCATGAACACGTCCTGGCCAGCCCATTTTTCTGAGATGGCCTCTCTGTCACTGAGGTCATCCTGGACGCTGTCCATTGGCTCATCAAGAGCACCGAAGCTGGCCGCAGTCTACCCGCGTATCGCCGCTTCGGTTCCGTTCAGTAAAAACACGCGGCGCACCCAGGCTTCTCAATGAAACAGAGCTGAAAACCGTGAGCATTTCGGCAAGAGCCAACGCCTCCCCGTTTTGCCGACCGACGCCGGACCGATCTCTCCGGCCTGCAGGCGGCAGTTAGTTGTACATGCAACAACTATGCTCTAAGCTGGAAACCGCTATTCGCAAACGGCCCATTCCCCAGAACCCTTCACAGGACACCTCACATGCCCGACTCAACTCAACCGAAGATAACGGTCACCGACGGCGGTCCATACATGGTCGAAGACGGCATCCCGATCTACGACCACGACGGCAACCCGATCGAAGCGACCGGCGTCTACTGGATGTGCCGCTGCGGCGGCTCGCAGAACAAGCCGTTCTGTGACGGCACGCACAACAAGAACAACTTCAACGGCCAGGAGTTCGCAAGCAAAGACACAGCGGCAGAGCGCCGTGAGACATTCGTCGGAGATGGCGTAACGATCTATGACGACCGCAGCCGCTGCGCCCATGCTGGGTTCTGTACAGACAACCTGGCATCTGTCTTCAAGATGGGCACCGAGCCGTGGGTCGATGCGAAAGGCGCATCGGCAGAGGAGATCATCAACACCATCAGGAAGTGTCCGTCGGGCGCCCTGAGCTACACACAGACAAAAGGTGGCGAGCCTGAAGAGGACCAGCAGGGTGCGAAGGTCACGGTTGCTGTCGATGCGCCGTATCACGCCCGCGGCGTGCAGGTGATTGCGGGTGACGGAGAGGCGTACGACACGCGAGAACGTCAGACGCTGTGCCGCTGCGGGGGCTCACGGAACAAGCCGTTCTGTGACGGCACGCACTGGTACATAGGGTTCAAACACCAGATGGAGTAGCAGAGCTACGTTATAGCTATGCCAGCGGAGCAAGTCGGGGAGAACAGGTTGCGGCGTTGGTCGGTCCGGATAGGCTCCGGCCTATCTCGTGCACCATTCGTCTGACGCAGGCCACAAAATCCAGTTTTCAGCGAAGGTAAAACCAGAATGCCAGAACTTCTCGAAATCACGGAAGATCAAGCCCGAGCAGCCTACGAGAAGGGTTGCGAGGAGTGCATCAAGATAGGCGGCCAGTGGGTTCACCTGCGCATATGCCTCGTCTGCGGCAAGATCGGCTGCTGCGACTCATCACCCATGACCCATGCCACGAAACACTTCCAGGAGACCGGGCACGCCTTCGTACGCTCAATCGAGCCGGGCGAAGACTGGAAGTGGAACTACGAGACCAATGAGTTCATAGACTGAGTTTGAAGTTCGTCAGGACCGTGTTACGAAATCAGGCGCTGCGGATAGAGACCGAGCAGCAGATCACTCAACCCGAATGACGCTACGCAGAGCCCGCGACTCAGACACCGAAGCGATCTCAAGCGTCCACACCGACTCTCGAACTGCGGCGATGCCGTATTTGCCGGACTCACACACCGATCAACAGACCGTCGACTACTTCAGGCACGTGGTCCTTCCGAAGCAAGATGTCTGGGTTACCGAAGAGCAGGACAAGGTCGTTGGCTTCATCGCCTTCAACCCGGACACGGTCGAGCACCTCTACATTGGCCCGGCCCACCAATCGAAAGGCATCGGATCAGCGCTCCTTGAGAAAGCGAAATCGAGCAGTGTTGGCAGTCTGTCCCTCTGGGTGTTCCAGGAGAATCGTGCGGCCCGAGAGTTCTACGAATCGCGCGGCTTCTCCCTCTCAGAGACGACCGATGGCCGCGGTAACGAAGAGCGTGAGCCTGACGCGCTCTACCGCTGGAGCCGCGAAGACTAGACCGCCGAGTCGCCAACCCATCCTTACTTGACGTACCTGTCCGCCCACGCCGCAAGCACCCGACCGACATATTCTGCGTCTCGTGTGTTCGTCAACAGGTGATTGGCGTCATCCAGCGAAACAAAGCTCCTCGGGTGGCGGGCCAGCTTGAACAGGGTCGCTGCATTTTCGATCGGCACAATCTCGTCGACCGGCGAATGAAAGATCATCAGCGCACGGTCCAGCCCTCGCACACATCCCTCGATCGACCCGTCCCGCAGGTCGTCCAGGAACTGCTTCTTGAACCTGAAACTGCGCCCGGCAAGAGTTACCTCAGCCTCTCCGCTCTCCTCGATCTCCTGTTCAGAAGAAGAAAGCAGGTGCGTTACATGCCCGGGGTCCGCAGGTGCGCCAATCGTCGCAACCGCCTTCACCGAGTCCAGTCGCTCAGCCGCCCGCAAGACCGCCGCGCCGCCAAGCGAATGACCGATTAGGATGCTCGGTCCGCTCTGCTGCTCAGCCAAAAACCCTGCTGCGGCAACAATGTCGCTCACATTCGACGAAAAATTGCTCTCTGAAAACTCACCCTCGCTCTCGCCGAGGCCCGTGAAATCGAATCGCAGCACCGCAATGCCCTCGTCCGCCAGCGCCCCGGATATGGCTCGCGCCGCACGCAGATCCTTCGAACAGGTGAAACAGTGAGCGAACAGCGCGCAGGCGCGGGTCTCTACACCCTCCGGCATATCCAGAATCGCCGCCAGCGTCTCGCCCTCATCGTTAGTGAACTGAACACGCTCGGATGCCATTCGATCTCCTTTCCGCACCGGGTTCAGGCCGGTCTACCTTCAGTACGATTCTGTCACCACTCCGTCACAGTCCGGTGAGATCCAATTCAGAGACTCATGTGAGTCTTCCTGGGATGTCGGTGCGCCGCAGGCTGAAGTGGGTGTTACATACGGTGAACTGTACTCGGAGTTGGAAAAAATGGATTGATCCATCGATTGTCCGCGCGACGTGAGAATGGATCAGGAAGTGGAAGACTCATCCTTGCTACAGAGAGTCCGGAACGATTTCGCTGAGCATGTGAATGCGCGGCGAGAATGGATCTGGATCGCAGGGCGGATTGTCATTAGCAACCTGTTCCTGGTGCTAATTCTCCGCAGCGGAATCTCAGACGCCGGCTGGTTGAGCGCAGTCTCCAGCGTGGCCTTCATACACGCCTACTCCGCCGCATCGGCCATTCAGCTGCTCCGAGGCCAGTCAACCTCAGCCTTCGCAATCGGAACGGTCGGAGACACGGTCAGCCTGCTTGGCGCGTGGCTGGCTCTGCTGCTGGGAGATGTGGCTCTCTATTCGAACGATGAGACCTATCTCATCCTGTTCCCGATAATGATCACCCTCCCGTACCGCTACGGCATATACGTCGGCACGAATATCGCCATTCTGCTCGTGGGCTGGTTCACCATCACACAGTTCTCACCCCTGCAGGACGATGCGGCGGCACTGGAAGAGTTTCCAACGAGGATGCTTTTCCTGACATCGACGCTGGCCCTTTCGGCGACGTTCCGCCACTTCCTGGACCAGAAAGCCAAGACGCTTATCCAGGAAGCGGTGATCCTGCGCAAACTGAACGAAGCCAAAACATCGTTCGTCGGAACCGTGTCTCATGAGATCCGAACTCCCCTCACACTGATGCTGGCATTCGTCACCCGATTCTCCAATAATCGAGAAAACAATCTGACTGAACAGCAGTTGGAGTTCCTGAAGGTCATTGAGCGTAACGGCTGGCATCTTTCGATGCTGGTCGACGACCTGGTGGATATGTCGAAGATAGAAAATGGCGAGTTGGCTTACAACGAACGGGATTTTTCGCTCGATGAGCTGATCGGCGAAACGATCGCAACGATGTCCGAGATCGCGGACAAGGACGGTCATCGCATTGCCATCTCTCAGAGCGAAAATGCAGTCGTCTACGGTGACCGCGGCCGGTACAGACAGGTGCTCATCAACATACTGAGCAACGCGTTCAAATACTCGCCCCCCGGCACCGAAGTGTCTGTATCCAACTCGATGACAGACAACGGCCTGGAGCTGCGTGTCCGCAACACTGGCGGTGAACTGACAGACGCCGACGCGTACCGGATTTTCGATCTGTTCCATCGGGTCGACAACGAGACGACGAACGCGCGGGGCGGAACCGGGATCGGCCTCTACATCTCCAGGGTCATCGTCAACGGGCACGGCGGAAGAATCTGGGTTGAGTCGGACACAGACTCGACAACGCTGTGCCTCACAATCCCCACTGACCGAATCGTTTCGCTGGGAGAGGATGAATCGCTTGAGGCTGCCGCCTAGAGCTTCAGGCTCGGCTGTATCCTGTCGCTAATGAGCGATGCAATCAGGACG
The DNA here is from genome assembly GCA_029262735.1 of Chloroflexota bacterium. Taxonomy (GTDB): domain Bacteria; phylum Chloroflexota; class Dehalococcoidia; order Lucifugimonadales; family Lucifugimonadaceae; genus JAJCYX01. Next base: position 9,978 of record JAJCYY010000029.1, read on the forward strand.
TTGCTCGCATGAATTCCCTGCCATCGGCTCCCGGCGTAAACTACGGCGAACGCTCCACCGGCTGTCCTTTAACAACCGTCTCACCGCATCGAGAAAATATGCAGGTCCAATCCATCTATCACACCGGCTTCATCGTCCGGGACCTCGATCGCTCCATCAAGTTCTACACCGGGCTGCTCGGCATGCGCATCGAACGCGCTCCTATCGAAACCGACAGCCCGTGGCTCGCACAGGTCGTCGGTTATCCAACGGTGCGCATGAAGATGGCATACGTCGGCGTTGGCGACGGCCATTCGATAGAGCTGATCGAGTACGTTGAGCCGTTCGGCACGCCGCAGCCGGGCCTGTACGACCGCAACCGCCCCGGCTCCGCACACGCTGCAATGGTCGTCGATGACCTGCCGGCGTGGCGCGAAAAGCTCGAAGCACAGGGATTCACTGCCTTCGGCCCGAGCGAAGTTCGAGACCTCGACTATCCGTGGGCGCGCCTCGCCATCTACTTTCAGGACCCAGACGGGAACTGGCTCGAGATGGTGGAGCGCAACCCGAAGCCAGAAGGCTCAACAGAAAACTGAGTCTTTCTCTCAATGTGAGACTGACTACTGATATGAGCAGCTAGCCGAGGCGGCCGATCGACTTGCCATCTTCAACCTGCCAAACCTGTCATTCTGAACTTGATTCAGAATCTCTCGAGTTTCCTTACATGGAAGGTAAGATCCCTACGTTGCGGTCGGGATGACATCCGTCGGCAGGTTCGGGATGGCTTCCCACCTGCTCAAGCCGCCTTCGCGGGCACAGAAACCACGTCACCGGTCTCACCCTGAGGCGCAACCTGCTCCTTCATCGCAACCCCACGCCTTCTCAACTCCGGGAACAGCGCGAACGCCGCTATCAGCGTTGCGAAACCGGCAATCGTGAATATGCGGACCGCCGTCTGAAGTCCCATCACGTCGGCAAGCTGGCCGACCGCCAGTGATCCCAGCGGGAACAGCCCCATCGCCAGGATCTGCAGGCCGACCACGCGGCCTCGGACGCGGTCAGCCGTTGCCGTCAGCACCAGCGAGTTGTGCATGACCCCGAACACCATCGTCATGACCCCCAGCACCAGCAGCATCACAAACCCCAGCGCAGCGAACCCGATGAACGAGAATGCGAACGCGCCAACGTGCTGCGCCAGCGCCCCACCAATCATGAACAGCGCCGGCCGCCGGACTCGCCTGCCGTACTTCACGAACACCACAGCCATCACAAGCGAGCCGAGTCCCTGCGCCGACATAAGGAGCCCGAACATCAGTGGCCCGGCGCCATAAACGTCGACCGCGAACACGGCACCCATCGACTCGAACGTGTAGCCGGTGAAGTTGTTGACGCCAACCACTATCAGGCCGCCCATGATCAAACGGTTCTTTCGGGCGTACTGAAACCCGCTGACCAGTGACACAAACACAGACTCTTTGTTCTGCGTCATCTCCTTCTTGAACAGGATCGGCAGATTGCGCAGGAAGAAGACGTTGAGCGCGAACAACCCGGCCATGCCGAAGTAGAGGTACTCGGCGGGGACAGCAGCTACAAAGAGGCCGCCAACGTTCGCACCGACGAACCATGCGACGTTCAGCGAGATCATGTCAAGCGCCAGCGCAGCGGTGATGTTCTTGCGGCCGACGATCGCGCTCATATAAGGCCGGCGAGCCGATATCTCGAACATGAACAGTACGCCGTTCACAAAGGTGTAGAAGTACAGGTGCCACAACTGCGCCTCGCCCAGCAGCAACAGCAATGCGAGCACGAGAGTCGAAACGCCAATCCCAGCCTGCGTAATTCGGAGGATCCGTACGCGCGGAAAGCGGTCTGCGATGAGCCCGACGAACGGTCCGAACAGGAAGAACGAGACGAACCGCAGGAATATCAGGGTGCCGACAGCTGCGGCATCGTCGGTACGCTGGACAACCAACCACGCGATCACGGTGAAGTCGGTGAAACGGGCGATGTATGCCGATGTGCCGGTCAGCCACAACCGCCGAAATGCGGGGTGCTGCAAAGAACGCGGGCCCTGTTTCAACAACCTGTCGACAGGGCGAGGGGCGCGACGAACTACAGCTCTTCGTGGCTTAGTAATCGCAGGATTTTCGACGCCGGGAGGCGCACCAACATGCACCAACTGCCGCCAGGCAACCATCTCTTTGATGACCTGAGATCAGTCCAACGCCGGGTAGTGACGGCAGGTCCAATTCGGCCCACTGCCCCAGTTCTGGTCTCCCCGGTGACCTGATACTTCTTTTATTCTCATACCGCAGACACAAAATGGATATACGAATTTCGTTCTGTTCTGTATGCGTATCAGCCTGCACACACGAATCCGTATCATTTTCAAATATGGCCTCATTATTCGATTTTCTTAAAAACCTGCTCACACGAAGACGCCTGACGGCAGCCGAGCGAACGCTCAAGCTGTATGACGACGCTGTGCGACTTGCGGAGTCTGGCCGGCACAAGCAGGCGGTAGAAAAATTCTCGGCAGCAATCAGGCTCTCGCCGAACACCGGAAAGCTGTTTCATCATCGCGGTTCGTCGTTCGCCGAGATGGGAGGTTTCGAAGCGGCCGTCTTCGACTACGACACCGCGGTGCGGCTGACTCCTACATACCCGGACACCTATCTCGACCGCGGCAATGCACGCCACTCGATGGGGGAGCCTGAAAAAGCGCTGAAGGACTATTCCGAGGCGATCCGGCTGCGACCGGACTGGGCCGAGGCGTATGCGAACCGGGCCGTCGTGCATGCAGAGCTCGGAGACGATCCTGCATCACAGCGAGACAAGGCGAAGGCGCTGTCACAGGGCGTCAATCCCGCAATCCTGGACGAGATGATCTCGGCGGCACGAGAAGCCCGCGGCCAGGTCGACTGAGGCGGCGTCCCGCACCCATCAAAACGACTGGACGCCATCGCAAACCACCTCAACAAGCCAACCAGTCCTCCACGGAGACCCTTCGACTGCGCTAAGAGAACACCCACCAGCGCGCTCCTGAGCGCAGCCCAATCACACGCCAATCACACGAATCCATCTCCTCCGTACACCGTATCGCCGCGTGACATATCGCACATGCCGCCTTCACAGTTGTGTGTAATAATCCCGCCACCCAGAAAGTGCTGGCTCCCGAAACGACGCAGCTATCTTGCTGCTAGCCCGGCCAGTACAAAAGGAGGACTGCCATGTCCAACGCAATTTCTGAGATGATGCCCACAGAGGCGGGGCCGATTACGGTCAGACGCCTTCAGCGAGACGACGCCGAAGCGGTAAGAGAGCTAGACTCCCTGATCCTCGGCCAGGACCGCTCCTCAACCTGGGCCGAGTACATCGACCGTTTTCTCGCCTTCTCGCGGCTCGGCACACAGGCGCTGCCGTGGTCAGGCTCCCAGGTCGCAGAAGTCGAATCCGGGGTCGTGGGCTTCCTGCTCGCAGAGCGCCAGAGTTCAGGCTACGGCCTGCCGCCGGGAGTGCGAATCGTCGCAGTCGCCGTTCACCCCGATTTCCGCAACAAAGGGGTCGGCCGAAAGCTTGTCGAGTCACTGCGAGGAGACTCAAAGCGACAGGCGATCAAGCACATCTACTCGGTGCTACAGGACCGGGACGAACGAGACGCCGAGTTTCTCGAAAGCTGCGGCTTCAAACCGGCGCAGGTGAAGGTCTTCGTAGCAGAGACGTAGTCAGTCGGCGCACCTGAAGCACACGGGTCAGGCTAATCCCGGTCGCGTCCTGCCAGCCTATGGCCATGCCATCTGCGGCACTCCGGTCTATGCTCAAACAGTGCCACGCGTGCATCTCAATCACGACACTGTTCATCCAATGTAGTTGCTGGTACAATTAAATTAGTGAAGCAAGCCGGTACTCGCACAACTGCGAAATCCAGATCGGAAAGTTTGAAATATGCCCGCAGTTACAGTTGAAAACATACTCGCGCTCCCGCGTGTCGACCGTCCTGCCCTCGATTCAAAAGAGCGCCAGGTCAGAGTCGTCAAGACCGCCCCGACCGGCTTCGAGGGCGAGGGATTTCCAGTGCGGCGAGCTTTCTCAGGCATCCCGCTGGAGCAACTCGACCCGTTCATCATGATGGACCAGATGGGCGAGGTAGAGTACCGCGCCGGTGAGGCGAAGGGCACGCCTTGGCATCCGCACCGCGGCTTCGAGACGGTCACATACATGATCGACGGCGTGTTCAAGCACCGTGACTCGCAGGGCGGCGGCGGCGTAATCTCTGATGGAGACACGCAGTGGATGACCGCCGGGGCAGGGATCCTGCACATCGAAGCGCCAACCGAGGAGATCGTTCTCGAAGGCGGCGTTGTCCACGGCCTGCAACTGTGGGTGAACCTGCCGAAGGACAAGAAGTGGGCGCCGCCACGCTACCAGGACATCTCTCGCAAGAACCTGTCGCTGATCTCGTCGCACGATGGCGGGGCGCTGCTGCGGGTGATCGCTGGCGAACTGAGCGGCCATGACGGCCCGGGAATAACCTACTCGCCGATCACAATGGTCCATGCGACGGTCAGCCCCGGCGCACAGCTCGAAGTGCCGTGGAACCCGAACTTCAACGCCCTTGGCTACGTGCTGGCAGGAAAGGGCACGGCCGGATCGGTCGGTCACACGGTGCACGCAGGTCAGTCAGTCCTGTTCGGCGATGGCGACCACGTAGTGATCTCTGCCGACTCAGAGCAGGACTCGCACACGCCGGAGCTCGAAGTGGTGCTGCTCGGCGGACTGCCGATCAAAGAACCTGTGGCGTGGCACGGCCCGTTCGTAATGAACTCGCAGGAAGAGCTCCACCAGGCCTTCGCTGACTACCAGGCAGGCAAGATGGGCGCCATTCCCGCAGACAACTACGTCCCGCATGCAGGAGCGACCGAAGACTAATTTTTTCGTTTTTTTCTTCGCCCGATGCCAGTAGCGAATGATCGATAGCCGACTCTTGCTGGAAACCGGTTTATCCTGCATCCCTTCTCAAAGGAGCCAACTCTAAGCAGGGTGACAAGTTATCGGCAGGCGTGTTTGTTGATCAATTGAACGCTGATATCCGACGACCTGCTACTCGACCGGAGCACTCGAAACATCCACAGCCTCTGCGATCCGCTCTCTTGCTATCTCCGCATAGTCCTCAGAGACCTCGTAACCGACATATCGCCTGCCGTGTGTTGCCGACGCTATCGCCGAGGCGCCCGAGCCCATGAACGGGTCCAGCACGACCTCGCCGGAAAACGTGTACAGCTGGATTAGTCGGCGCGGCAGCTCCACCGGGAACGGCGCCGGGTGCTTCGCTCGCTTCGCCGACTGCGGCCCGAACTCCCACACGCTCTTCGTGAGCGCCAGGAAATCGTCCCGATCGATGGTCGGCTCCCGACCTTCCGGCTTCTTGCGGCCGAACGGCGGCTTCTGGAACACCAGGATGTACTCGTGCGTGTCCCGCAACGTCGGGTTCGACGCCGACATCCAGCTTCCCCACGCCGTCGACGTCCCGGCTCCTGCGCCCTTGTTCCAGATGATCTCGCCCCGCATGAAGAACCCGGCGTCACGAGCCAGTCCGATCACGATCGAATGCAGCGGGATGTACGGCTTGCGGCCAAGATTCGCCACATTCACGCAGGCGCGGCCGCCATCGACAAGCACTCGATACGTCTCAGCCAGCACTCCGGCCAACAGTTCCGAGTAGTCCTCGAGCGAAAGGTCCTCGTCGTACTCCTTGCCGACGTTGTAGGGCGGCGAGGTCACCATCAGGTGAACGCTGCGGTCAGGCAGCTCGTGCATATCTACACTCGAGTGTACAAATATGCGGTCCAACGCATCTCCGGGAACCGCATTCTCAGGCCGCGGCTTGACGTCTAGCTCGGCGGCGTCAGGCTGCAACGCCCGCGCATAGTAGTCAGACGAATCGTGGCTGATCCGTCCGTTGGTCCCGAACGCGCTGGTGCGAGTCGGGCGACGGTCATGCTGGACACCGGATTTTCCGTTGGTTGGCGAGGTCATTCTGACTTAGATCGACGCAGGGATGCTTCGGCAAGAAGCCGAGATCACCCGATGCTAGCAGCCCACAGGGATTTTGTCGCGGGTCAGATTGGAATATCCAATTGAAGACCGGCCAGCGCAACGCATCCTTCTCTCGGCCGGGTGGCTCACCTGGGCCAACATGCCTTCTCAGAGTTGGTAGGGGCGCGCCCGCAAGCGGGCACCCGGCTGCACCCCGGTCTCCGCGCCATTCGCAGCACCCCAGTTTGGGGCGTGCCCATGGCGGAATGTTTTTGTCATCCCGACCGCAGCAGAGGGATCTTACCGGGCACGAGCCTCCTTCTTGTCATTCAAACAGTCTGCGAACCCCCACGCCGTCCATGTGAGGTCACCGAGAGATTCTGAATCAAGTTCAGAATGACAACGAGGCTAGAACCTCTCCTCAACCACACCCATTTGACAAATCGGTAAGTTGTCGCTTACCGTAAGGCATGGCTTACGCAGAAGTGTTCACAGCGCTCGCAGACACAACCCGCAGAAACATCTTCGAGGCGTTGTGGGAGCAGCCGAAAACCGTGGGTGACCTGGCGACAGACCAGCCCGTCAGCAGACCCGCCGTTTCGCAACACCTCAAAGTGCTTGAGTCCGCAGGGCTGGTAACGGCCGAACCCCGGGGCAATCGACGCCTGTACACGGTCCAACGAGAGGGCCTGGACGAACTGCGTGACTATCTCGACAGGTTCTGGACCGACGCCCTGTCCGCATACGGCGCGGAGATCGCCCGGCGCATGAAGATTGAGTAGGAGACGCTGGAGCTTCATGCGTACTCAGCTCGGAAACTTCGAAGATCGCAACAGGCAAACAGGTCGACAGGAAAAGGAACAGCGAAATGAAGAGATATGCACTTCTCCACTACGGGTTCGAGACGCCTACGCCCGAGATCATGGCGGCGTGGGGCAAGTGGTTCGAATCGATAGCCGGTAGGAATCCCGAAAACGTCGGCGCGTTCGGCGCTGCAAAGGAAATCACGAAGTCCGGTACGAAAGATCTGCCAATGGGGCTCGACTCGCTGACCGGCTTTTCGGTGATCGACGCCGAGAACATGGCGGACGCCGAGAGCGTCGCAAAGTCCTGCCCGTCCATCACCAGAATCCGGGTCTACGAGATAATGTCGATGGAAGGCCACTAGGCCGATGAGAGGTCTCGCCGTCCCTTGAGAAACCTCTTGTGCCATGCCTGCCGAATGCTCAACAAGTCGAAATGGACTCCTGGTTGATCTCACCGCTCATCAAGACGATCGAAGTCCCCTGCAGCCAGGAGACGGCATTCAACGTGTTCGTGAACGAGATGGACAGCTGGTGGCCGTTGAGCATTTTCACGGTATCGGCGATGGCCGGCGGGGTGGCCAGGGCGGTGCGCGTCGAGCCGAAGCCGGGCGGCACGATCGTGGAGGTCGGCCACGACGGCGCTGAACACCTGTGGGGCACCATCAAGACGTACGATCCGCACGACCTGTTCAGCATGGACTTTCACATCCCGCAGCCCGGCGAGGTCGTTGAGGGCAGGAGCCTTGTCGAGGTGCGCTTCACGGCCCTGGAAGATGATCGAACGCAGGTCGTGTTGACCCAGAGCAACTGGGAAGCGCTGGGCGAGTACGGGCCGATGCTGCGGGGCGGCTACGACGGAGGCTGGGACGCCATATTCGGAGAGGCGTTCAAAGCGGCCTGCGGGGTCTGAACTGCGGTAATTTGTTCGACCGAACCCTAAACGGCGAAGAGTTCGGTCGCCAGATCGTCGAGGGTGCCGATCTCCTGCAGGGGAAGCAGAGCGGCGATTGGTTCAAAAACGTCCATGCTGTGGTGCTGGGCAAGACCGATCGCCTGGCGGTGCAGAGCTAGCCCGAGCGCCTGCCGCGGAAAATCCTTGCTGACCGGCCAATCGCTGGCTTTCAGGAACACGCGAAACAGCGCCTTGTCGCAACTGAACGTGTCCCGGTACAACTGGATGAGCTCGTAGTGCCGATCAGCCATCATCGCATCACCCCAGTCGATGATCCCGCTGAGGTCGCCGTCATCAACGAAGACGTGATTGGCGACAATGTCGCCGTGAGTGAACACAGGGTCAAACGGCGCTAAGCCGCGGAGGTAGCCGTCGACCTGTGCAATGAGATGCGGTGGTAGCGAACTGCGCTCTGCAGCCAGCGCAACGTCCAGACCCGACCAGTCCCGATAGCTAGCAATCTCCGCCGGATCTCCGACCGGACGCAGTGCGTGCACCCTGCGTACCTGCCTTCCCAGATCCTCAGCAAGCGAAAACCTCTGTTCTCTCGACAGATTGGCGCGCCACGAGGCGACCCCTGAGACGCGAGTGGTGACGAGGTATGGCCACGGTGCGCCTGCATCTTCATACAGGTGTCCTGACGCAAGCAGACCGGGAGCGGCGATCTCCGGATCACCAGCGACCAGAACCAACGCCGCATGCTCGGCCTCATAGCTCTTGCGCCAGGCCCTTGAGTAGCCGAAAAGCTTCACCACGACATCGCCATAGAGGAATGTTGGATATGTGGCGTTGAATCCGGCTTCCGGCTCTAGATCGGCGTCGAGGAAACCGTGGCGTTTCAGGACTCTGGAAACATAAGGCCACCAGAAATCCACATCCGTGAGACGCGAAACGTGTTCGTCGAGTGAGGCGAATGTAGGAGGAAGCGTCATCGGGCAGATATTGCCGGTACGAACGGCTGCACGCAATGCCGCAAATCCGCCACCGGCTACGACCGAGGCGATTCCTCGCCACCACCCGTCGCCCGGTCCAGCAGCGTGATCAGGTCAACGGCGTCCTTCTCATCGTCCGCACCCTTCGCCGATATTCCCTCGTCCATCATCTGGATACAGAACGGGCAGCTCACCGCAACGGTCTCAGCACCCGTCTCCAGGAACTGCTCGGTGCGGATGTGGTTCACACGCTTCCCCGGGTCCTCCATCCACATGCGCCCGCCGCCTGCCCCGCAGCAGAACGTTTTTTCGCCGTTGCGAGACATCTCCTTCACCTCGAGCCCCGGGATCTGGCTCATGATGTAACGCGGCTCCTCGGTCATCCCGTTATGCCGCGCGATGTAGCACGAGTCGTGATAGCTGACAGAGCCGACGATTCCTTCGCCGGGTTTGAGCCTCCCTTCGCGCAGGAGTTTGCCAACGTACGCCGTATAGTGCTCGACCTCATACGAGTCGCCAAGCTGGGGATACTCGTTCTTGATCGTGTTGAAGCAGTGCGGACACGTCGTCACGATCTTCTTCACGTCATATTGGGCAAAAGTCGCACGGTTCTGCTCCGCCTGCACCTGCCACAGGTACTCGTTGCCCATGCGCCGGGCCGGGTCGCCTGTGCAGGTCTCCTCATCGCCAAGCACCGCAAAATCAACGCCCGCCTTCTTCAGAACCCGCGCCATCGCCCGCGTCGTCTCGACGCCCCGCTTCACCAGCGCGCCCGTGCAGCCGACCCAGAACAGAACCTCTGCGTCCGGCTTCTCAGCAAGCGTCGGAATATCCATCCCATCCATCCAGCTCGTGCGGGTCAGAGTCGTCCCTGACCACGGGTGCCCGCGCTGCTCGATGCTCTGCAACGCAGTTAGCGCAGTCTCCGGGCCGTTGCCTTCTTCGAGCACCAGGAACCGGCGCATATCGACAATTGCGTCGATGTGGTTGATCGAAACGGGACACGCCTCGACGCACGACCCGCAGCTTGTGCAGGCCCACAACGCGTCATCGCCCGCCGCATCGTGGACCATCGACCGTGCGGGCTCCGGCGGCGTCTCGCCTTCCGGCGTGTAGTAGATCGCAGGCGCACGTTCTTCTGCATAACGGCGCAAATCCTGGATCAGCTTGCGAGGCGATAGCGGTGTGTCTGCGGCGTATGCAGGGCACTGCGACTGGCAGCGGCCGCAGTTAGTACATGCGTCGAAGCTCAGCACCTGCTGCCAGGTCAGGTCGGGAAGGTCCTTCGCCCCGAACGTCTCAAGCGTCTCCAGGTCGCCCATCGGCTTCAGTGCGCCACGAGGCCTGAGCGTCCTGAAGTAGGTGTTGAGCGGGCTGATTACGATGTGACTGAACCTGGTGAAGCTCGCCGCTGCGTAGACGAGCCCGAGCGTGAAGATAGCGGCGTGCGACCACCACATGACACGGTGCGTGTCCTCCATGACGGCAGGTGTCATGCCGATGCCGTCAAGCACCTTTGCGAATAGCCAGCCGACTGGCGACCATGCAGCCGCCGACGTGTCGTAAAGCGCGCTCGCAGGGTTTAGCTCAGTAGCGCCAATACGCAAACCTTCGATGAGAAACCCGGTGAACACGAGCGCGAAAAGGAATCCCAGCACGATGCCGTCGTCTGCAAACGTGTTCAGCCGCTCCGGCTTGATGACGTACCTGCGCCACGCCGCCATGCCAAGCCCGATAGCCGCCAGCAATCCGCCAAAGACGTCCCAAACCAGCGACGTCTGCAGCCGAATGTGCGAAGTCGGGAAGGTCCAGTCCAGGTATTCTTCGGCGTTGAACTCGATCGCCGCAATAGTCGTTGCGAGAAGCAGGATCGAAAATCCCCAGAAGATGGCCAGGTGCATGTACCCGGCGTATCGCTCGCGGTTGCGGAACTTCTGGTGCCGGAACAGGTCGACCCATGCATAGACCAGGAACTCCCGGACGCGAACGGAATGATCGCCCAGCTCTGCGTACGGCCCGGCTGTCCGCCAGATGCGGATGCGCCGGTACATCCCGTAGACGATGGCGGCAAGCGCGATCGGAGCAACGAAGTAGACCACCGCGCCAAGAGCCGGGTAGCCGATATTCCAGAAGTCGGTGCGTCCGTCTAGCAAGATTAGTCTGTGGGAGCGGCGAGAAGTTGTTTGGTCAATCGGTCGCCGACATTGTGTCATCCCGACGGAATGGAGGGATCTTACCGGACAAGAGACTGAGTCTGATCAAACAAACATTCACCGGACCCCATCACCGTCCAAGTGAAAACGCCGGGGAGATTTAGAGCCAACCCCTCGTCCCGAGCCACGGGTACCCGCTTGCGGGTGAGGGACGAAGGTGACTGCGATTTGTCATTCTGAACTTGATTCAGAATCTCTCAAGTGTCCTCAGATGGACGGTAAGATCTCTCCGCTACGGTCGAGATGACAAAACAAGCTGCCGACTCCGTCGGTAACGGGGCCCACTCATCACCTCACAGCCCCCAACCGCTAATTCAGCAGCAGCACTATCGCACCGGTTGCCAGCCACAGCATGATGTTCAGGCGCAGCGGTCGGTCCGTGATAAGCACCTCTTCGGGCGACTCGCCTTTGCCCTTCACGTGCATCAGGTACAGATACCGGAACAGCCCGTAGCCGACAAACGGAATCGTCAGCATCATGGTGTTGTTCTCTGGCACGTTCGACGACTCGGTGATCCCTGCCGAGAACGTGTACAGCGTATATGCGATCAGGGTCGAAGCCGCCACAATCACGATCAGCTGATCGAGCAGCTTCTCCGTGTACTCACGCAGAATCGCTCGCTGGCTTTCCGCCACATCCCCAGCCGCAACCAGCTCCGCGCGACGCTTCACCAGCGCAATAAACAGCGCACCAAGCGCCGTAACCACGTAGAGCCACGGCGAAATATTCAGCGGCAGCCGCGCCGGCTCCAGCCCTCCGAAGCTGAACTCCGTCCCATTGATCGCAAGCGTCCCTGCAACGGCACGCAGCACAAACCCGGCCGACACCGACATCACATCCAGGATCACCTCGTGCTTCAACACCGTCGTGTAAGCGACGTTCAGCGCTACATATCCTGCGCTCACACCAAGCAACGGAACATTAATCACCGCGGTCGCCGTCAAGCCCAGAGCCGTCAGCACCGCAGCAGTGGTCCATGCAAGCCTCGGCGAAACCAGCCCCGCGGCAATCGGTCGGTACCTCTTCGTCGGGTGATTACGGTCTTGCTCGGCATCTCGCAGATCGTTGAACAGATAGACCGCGCCAGAGAGAGCTGAGAACGCCCCGAACGTGATGATCGCCTTCAGAATAATGATGACCATGTCGTCGAGGTGATCGCCGTCCCACCAGATGTTCACCGTAAAGAACAGCGGAACCAGCACCAGGCCGTTCTTGACCGTCTGCTTCGGACGGCATGAACGAGTAAGGTTCTTCAGGGTGCCCAGAGACAGCAATTCGGTTTTGGGACTATCAGCGACCATTGATGGATCATATGGAGAGTCGACCCGTAAGGTCAACGAACGGCGACACGAGTACGCAATGAGTGGTTCCACCAGTAGAACGAGACTCGACCTGCTTCTGGTTGCTCGAGGCCACGCAATTGACGTCGATTCGGCGGCCCGGCTACTCATGGCGGGCCAGGTTTCGTTGAGCGGCCCAGACGCAGCTGCGGTGTTGACTCCCGGCATGCGCGTCGATCAGCAAGTTGAGATGACGGTGGTCCAGCCGCCAAAGTTCGTCTCCCGTGCCGGGCTGAAGCTGGAGCATGGCCTGGAGCATTTCGCTGTAGACGTCTCAGGGCTGACCGCGCTCGACATCGGCGCATCAACCGGCGGTTTTACCGACTGCCTGTTGCAGCGCGGCGCAGCGCGCGTCTACGCAGTCGACTCCGGCCGCGGGCAGCTGCACTCCCGCTTGCTGTCGGACGAGCGAGTGACAAGCATGGAGCGCACCAACGCCCGCAAGCCACTCACGCTCCCGGAAAAGGTGCAGATCGTAGTCGCCGATGTGTCGTTCATCTCGCTTCTGGTGGTTCTGCCGCCATGCATGGAGCACCTTGAGCCGGGCGGACACTGCATCGCGCTGCTGAAGCCGCAATTCGAGGCAAAGCGTGATGAGGTGCCCCGCGGCGGAGTCATCAAGAGCGAAGTTCTCCTGCAAACGGTCGTCGAGCGGTTCACCACCGAAGCACCGATACGCGGACTCAATGTGACCGGAATCGAAGAATCGCCGATCAGGGGAGACCGCGGCAACCGGGAGTTCCTGGTGCGGCTGGAGCGGGCTATTTCTGTATAAATCCCTCTCCCTCGACGGGAGAGGGCTGGGACGCGTACGGGGAGTCGTTTTTAAGATTTCAGTGCCGTTCCATGCCTGACGGTCTCCCTTTCAAAGGAGGCGCTCGTTTCGGAATGGGCTGTTGGTGTTCCTGTACTGCCACCGAATACGGGGATCTACGAAGTTTCGGCCAACTATTGTGTGGGCGGCTGCCACCAACTGGGATATGACGAGCGTTTCGTCGCCAAGTCCTAACTATCGCCACCGCTTCGTTTGAGACTCAACTCCAGTTACATTCATACGCATTTTGAACAGCGTAATGCTTGCACCGTAGAGATCCAGTGCTGTTTTTGACGGCAGTCTTCGCCGCTTGATTGAAACGAGCGCCGGTCTCGGAAGCAGCAGGCAACCGGCCAACCAATTGGCCTCTTGTTCTTGCTCGTCGTCGTATTCCCACCTCAGCGCGAGATTCGATTTCGGGAACAACACTATCGGGGACGGCTCATGTTCGCGCATGACGTGCGCCATCTCATGCATCAGCGTGTTGGATATCCGTCCGGGTGGGTGGTCCGGATTGTAAACAATGACGTCGCTACCACCGGCGTTGATAGTTACCGCCGACCAGTCATCGGAGTGAGTCTGGCTCAGCGTGCGCAATGACGCGTCACTTACGTCAGAGATCTCCGAGGGCACCAGAAGATGTACGCCAAGTTCCGTTGCAAGATCTTCTGCAGAAAGTGGATCATCTGGCCGCAGTCCGAGATCGCGACGCACAGAAGCAGACGTTCTTTCACACCATGTTTTGTAGCCTCGTTTAAATGCCATTTGACGACCTGTCTACTCCAACATGCGCTGGGTCGCCAGGATCACTTCTGCAAGTGCCTCTGCCAGTTCTGGATCGATTTCACGGCGCGTTCGCAAGTGGGCAGCAGCGATGTCGGTTGCTTTCGACTCTTTTCTCGAAGCTGGGTCGATACCCAGCACCTCGGAAGCGTCAACACCCAGCCACGCACATAATTTCCCAAACGTTACGAGGTCAGGCGTATGGCCTCGTTCGACTCGCGACAACGTCGCCGGGGCGATTCCGATCTCGTCTGCCGTTTCCCTAACCGTCGCCGTGTCCCGTTGGGAACGTATTGTCACGCCTAGTTGAGATAACGTTAACTTGGCCATGTTGGTTCGTTTCAGATATGAACGCTTGTGTATTTCGCATATGCACTGATAGACTGCCCGTCATCGTCAAGCAGTCTACAGGAGATTGAAACATGGCAAGGGGAAAAGTTCGCAGAGTGATCGACGGTGACACGTTTGAGCTAGCCGGTGGCGAACGAGTTCGGGTCGCCGGTGTATACGCGCCGGAATTGCGAGAAAGAGGCGGATCCGCGGCAAAAAGGAAACTTCAGTCGTTGATCGGCAGAGGTGCCCATGTCGGTCTGTCTGCACCAGTGGCTCGCAGTTTCGGCCGCACCGTGCGTTACGTCACGGTTGATGGCGTTCCGCTGGAGCAATCGCTTTAGCTATCTGGGTCGACACCCCGGCAAACACCAAGTTCGGAGAACAAATAATGCCAAAGAAGAAATCAGCGAAGGCGAATGCAGATGGAGTCAAGTCCTTGGCTGCCGACAAACCCGTTGTGTACCGTCATAAGAACAAATCCGGCGGGACGGAGTACATCGGCAGCGCAACGCGAGGTCGAGTTACAGATAGGCTGACCGAGCACCTACCGAGCGGTAAAGATCCGGTTCGGGGGGCCAGCAAGGTCGAGATAACTCAATACGACAGCATTGCTAAGGCGCGGGCTGCCGAAGCTAGAGCGATCAAACGAGAACAACCGAAGCAGAACAAGAAAGGCAAGTGATGAGTTACGCCATCTGGATACTCATTGGCCTTCTGGCAACGTTCGTCTTGGTGCTTGTTGGCATGTTGCTGGAAGGAGCTGGGCTGATCGCGGTGATTGAAGGAGTCACGGCGCTCGACGTCGAACGAATCAAACACGGCGGACTCTTGATCACAGTCGGCGCTGCGCTTTTGGCCGCAGTTGGAATAGTTGCAGGAATCCTGAAAAGTCGAATCTAAGTAGGTGGCGGGTCAATGCGGCGTTGGAAGCGATGGCGGCCGCTGGCAACGACGGCGTCGTTCGCCTTCCCGAGACCAGGGCAAGTTTTCTCGTTGGACGCGGCTATCTGCCAGACATTGCAGACGCGCTGATCCTGTGTGCCGAAGACAGACGCCCGGGAAACCACGTCTTCCATGTCCAGGACAAGGAGACGCTCACGTGGGAGGACTGGTGGAGAATCATCGCCGAAGTATCGAATTGGAAAGGCCGGTTCGAGCGGGTTCCCGATAGCGAGACCGACGATCCCGCCGTTCGTACGCAGGACCTGACGCAGCATCTGTACATGGACACATCGAAGATCCGGCGAGAACTCGGCTACACGGAAACGGTGCCCATGGACGAAGCTGTCAGGCGGTCCGTCGAATGGGAACAGAGCAAAAATCGGTGACCCGATCGGCTGCCAGATGGTTTGCCCACCACGCCAATACGGGGAAAATCGCGAACTGCTCATGAGGCAAACGGCCTGAAACCTCGTTGACCCATCCCTTTCGCGAGCCTAGAATTCAATTGAAGGGGAGATTAAGCACGACACGCCACATGGTCCGTAAGCGGCTCCACAGGCGACCAGGGCAAACGTGCACCGGCTCCCCAGGCCGCCGCAAGCGTCCGAATTCCCGGGAAACATCAACTGTTGCGATCTGAATCCGGTTCCAAAATGGCGCTCGGCCCAGGCGGAACTGAAGACGAGACGTTAAACGCGTTTGATAATGATGACCGGCCACGCGAGGCGTGCGGCGTCATAGGCGTTTACATCCCCGGCCAGGACGTCGCCCGCACCACCTACTTCGGCCTCTTCGCCCTGCAGCACCGCGGCCAGGAGAGTGCGGGCATAGCAACTTCGACGGGCGAAGGCCTTCGACTGCACGCTCGCATGGGACTGATCAGCCAGGTCTTCAAAGAGGAAGACTTTGCGGAGATGCACGGCCACATCGCAGTTGGCCACACGCGTTACTCGACGATGGGCGGCAGCAAGCAGCACAATGCCCAGCCGCTTCTCGCAGACGGCCCGCGCGGCCGCATCGCAATCGGCCACAACGGCAATGTCATAAATGCCTCAGAGCTCCGGCCTGAACTTGCCGACCACTGGGGTATCACGTTCGATAAGAGCTCAGACACCGAGGTTATTGCTGAGATCTTCGCCCGCGCTCCCGGCCGTGATTGGTTTGAGGTCGCCTGGTACGCCATGCGGCGGCTCAAGGGCGCCTACTCGCTGGTGATGATGTCGAAGGACGAGCTCATCGCCGTCCGGGATCCTCTCGGCATCAGACCGCTCTGCCTCGGCGAACTGAATGGCGGCTACGTGGTCGCTTCTGAGACGGCCGCTCTCGACAACATCGGTGCAACCTTCGTCCGGGAGCTACAGAACGGCGAGACGATCGTCATCAACAAGGACGGCATCAAGTCGAAGGTGTGGCCCGCCGCACGCAAGACACACTCGATGTGTATTTTCGAGCAGATCTACTTCGCAAGACCGGACAGCGTGCTCAACGGCCAGCTTGCTTACGATTCGCGCCGCAGGATGGGCAAAGAGCTGTTCCAGGAAAGCCCCGTCGATGCCGACCTCGTCATCGGCATCCCGGATTCGTCCATTCCGCACGCCATCGGCTATGCAAACGCGTCAGGCATTCCGTACGGCGAGGGCATCATCCGCAACCGCTACGTCGGCCGGACATTTATCGCCCCAGACCAGCGCATGCGTGAAGTCGGCGTGCAGATGAAGTTCAACGTCATGCGCAGCATAATCAGCGGCAAGCGAATCATCGTCGTCGACGACTCGATAATCCGCAGCACAACCACGGTCCGGGTCATCAATATGCTGAGGAAGGCCGGAGCCAGGGAGATCCACGTCCGCGTGGCGGCCCCGGCCGTCATCTCAACCTGCCACTTCGGAGTCGACATGGCGACAATGGCCGAACTGATAGCAGCGAACATGACGGTTGACGAAATCCGAGACCATATTGGCGCTGACTCGCTCGCTTACCTGAGCGTCGATGGTCTGAAGCGCGCGGTTGACGTATCTGACGACAGCTACTGCAAGGGCTGTTTCACCGGTCGCTACCCGATCCCGGTGCAGCTCGAAATGGACAAGCTGGCGCTCGAACCTGCCGGCGTCTGATCGCCTCGAGAAACCGTGATCAGCCGGTTCAGGCGGCCATTTCAAGCAGCGCCGGTATAGTCAGCACGAACACCGAGCCCTTGCCCTTCTTGCTCGACACCGTCACCTCTCCGCCAAGTGCCCTGGCAAGTTGCTGTGAGACCGCCAGCCCGAGGCCCTGGCCCGACGTTGAGTTCGTCGCCACGTTGTCCAACCGGGTGAACTCATCGAATATCACGGCCGACTCCTCCTCCGTCATGCCGTCGCCCTGATCGGTCACGGCAATGCGCACCGTGTCGTTCATCTGAGTAGCGACGATTTTGATCTCCTTGTAGTCACCCGAATACTTGCTGGCGTTCGTGATCAGGTTTATGAGGATCTGGTCCAGCCTTGAGCGGTCAGTCACAAGCCTGATTGCTGGTTTCGCATACTCGGTCTCCAGCCGCTGCGCCCTGGCCTCGATCATCGGCTTCAGCGACATAGTCACTTCCGCAACCGCGTCCTGCAGATTGAACTCAGTTCCGTTCAACCGCAGATCTTCAGATTCGACGCTTGAAAGGTCCAACAGGTCTTCGATAAGTACACGCAGCCGCTCCGCGTTCCTGCGTATCACGTCCAGGTACTGCAGATTTTTCTCGTTGGAAACATCCTTTTTACGACGCCTCAGGATGTCAACGAAAGCAATAATGCTCGTGAGAGGAGTCCGTAGCTCGTGTGAGATCGCCGATATGAAGCGAGTACGGGACTCGTTGCTTTCGGTCAGCTTTTTGTTTCTCAGCTCAACCTCAGCCCGCGCCTCCTTCTCCTCGGCAAGTCTCACAGTCCGCGTATACAGCTCCGCTGCGGCTACCGATCCGCCCACCTGCATCGCAAGACGCTCCAGCAGAGCCAGGTCATCCTTTGTATACGCGTCGCGCCGAAGGGCCTTCACATTTAGCGAGCCAATCAGCCTGTCGCCAGCGATCAGGGGCACAAACATCGTGGAATGAAGACCTGTGCGCTCACTCAACTTATAGCCCGTCAGCTCCAACGAAATCTGGTCGAAATCCTCGGTGGAAATAATCTCCGAATGCCTGGAAACGAGAACTCGTTCCGTCGGCGCACCCTCAAATGAGTGCTTCTGCCGGTCATCCCAGTTCGGGATTGGAACTCCCCAGATGTACCTGTCCTCAATGTATTTGCCGTCCTCCTCAACGATCGCCATCACCAGCCTGTCGCAAGGCACCAGGCTCTGAACAGTCCGGACAAATTCATCCCAGACAAGGCTGAAGTCGATCGTCGAACTCACAGAACGGCCGATATCTGCCAGGAGAGTGCGTTCACGCACATCGCGTTGCAGCTCAGCAAGTTGCGCCGCGTTCACAACAGTAGGAACCACATGCGCGGCAGCCAGCCCCAGTATCTCCACATCTCTATCTGAGAAGGCACCCTTCTTACGAGACCGGATGATCATGTAGCCAACCGTATCGCCGTGATAGCTCAACGGAACACCCGCAAGCGATGGCAGTTCAGCGGCACCGTCTTTCAGGTTTGGATATCGGGCCAGCACAGCGCTGTCACTGCAATCCGCAATGACGAGAGGCGCCTTTAGTACCGAAAGTTGGTCGGAATTGTCGTTCGCAATCGTGCGGTCGACATGCTGATCGATGGAGGGAATCGGTTCGCCACTCAGGAAGATATTTGTCGCAGTGTCCCAGTCGTCATCGATGGTTCTGATAGCCAGCCTGTCGTACTTGAGGAGACCGGCAAGAACCCGGTTCAACTCGCTGTAGACCTCTTCTGGCGAATCACATGTCCCGGCGCGCCGAGAAAATTCTGCCAGCGCGGAATCAAGCCGGTGCTGCCTGCTCCGACGAAGCGGAATATGTTTCGAAAGCAATCTCATGGCACTGTCACCGCCACACCACCGCAGCCGTATCCAACACTCCCAGGCGCCGAATATCGCAACATATTACCCGTTGGCCGAAACGGCAAAAAGCCTCAACGCATCTCATCTTGGACTGCCCAGGGCATAGGAGTCTGACGTGCTCTACACAGCGCGCCTGTGTGCCATACGCCACCCGAACCGGCTCACCGTAGACGATTTAACAATCAACGGACGCAAACGCACGCTTGCATTGTATGCACGTAAACGGCATCCCTGAGACAGCGGCAGCACCCAGAAAAGGCGTCCCTGCGGCCCGCCCGCGGCTTATACTTGCATCCTCGCCATTCATGCCGACCGATCGCCGGGAACCGACACCCTGCGGCCTCGACAAAAGACACGAACCCAAGCCACCGGAGATTCTGGACCCATGAACCCCGGAACAGATAGCTCGTCCGCTGGATTGACCTACCGCGAAGCAGGGGTTGACCTCGACGCTTTAGCCGCAGCGAAGATCCCCATCATGGAGCTTGCCAAGCGTACGCTCGGTCCCAGCGTGCTCTCTGCCCAGGGCGGATTCGGGGGCGTGATTGACCCCGGCGCTAACTCAGACACGCTAATCGTCGCCAGCACGGACGGCGTTGGCACGAAGCTCCGCATTGCACAGGCGATGGGACGCCACGACACCGTCGGCCGGGACCTGGTCAACCACTGCATCAACGACATCCTTCCTGCCGGTGCCCTCCCGCTCTTTTTCCTCGACTACATCGGCCTCTCGAACTTTGACCAGACCCTGACGACTGAAATCCTGAAAGGGCTGAGCAACGCCTGCGCTGATGCGGGTTGCGCCCTGCTCGGCGGCGAAACCGCCACCCTCCCCGGCATATATCACGACGACGACTACGATCTCGTCGGCTTCATCGTCGGCACAGTCCAGCGCGACAGGCAGATCAAGCCGGAAAACACATCTGAGGGCGATGTGCTGATCGGCCTGCCTTCAAGCGGGTTGCACACGAACGGCTTTTCGCTGGTGCGCAAGGTGTTCGGATTCGATGACGACCCATCGGCGCTGAACGACCGGCTGCCGGGCGACACACGGACACTCGGAGACGCGCTGCTTGAGTCTCACAGAAGCTATCTGCCAGTACTCCGCGACGGTTCAGCCGGAGTCCGGCAAGAAGTAAAAGGTCTCGGCCACATCACCGGGGGAGGGATCTTCAAGAACATACCGCGCGCCATTGCGAAGGGACTGGCGGCTGAAGTCGACGTAAGAAGCTGGGAGACGCCGCCGGTCTTCCGGCATATACAGCGGACAGGCGAGATTGACGACCTTGAGATGTTCCGGGTCTTCAACATGGGCCTCGGCATGGTGGTCGTGGCCTCAGAAGAAGGCGTCCAGAGCCTCCTGAAAGATATCGATGGAGCGTGGCTTCTAGGCCGGCTGGTAGAGCAGACAGGTGACGAGAGAGTAATCACAAGCGGACTGTAGGAGCATTGTTCTACCTGCCTTTGGTAGGGGCGGGCCTGAGAGCAGCGAGTGGATCAGTTTTTTTGGCAGGGGCGGGCAAAGATGCTGCGCCCGGTGGACTCGCAGAATCCATGTAACGCCATCCAGAGACCATCGAATGCTGTCGGAAGACCGGCTTCCGCCAGAACTAGCCATTCCGTCAATCATCACTTAAGTCGGGCGAAGAAAACAATGAGGGCACTTCTCAGCGCATATGATCGAACCGGGCTGGCAGAGTTCGCAAACTCTCTTGCCAATCTCGGAATTGAGCTAGTCAGCACCGGGGGCACACTCAAAGACCTGCAGGCCGCAGGCCTCGCCGTCACGCAGGTAGCAGAGGTAACCGGCTCGCCCGAGATCCTCGACGGCCGGGTCAAGACGCTCCACCCCGCTATCCACGGCGGCCTCCTCGCCCGCCGGGACCTGCCTGAGCACGTCGCCGAGCTTGAACAGCACAGCATCACAGGCATCGATATCGTCGTCAACAACCTCTACCCGTTCGTTGAGACCGTCTCGAAACTCGATGTCACGCTGATCGACGCACTGGAAAACATCGACATCGGCGGTCCGGCGATGACCCGCGCCGCCGCAAAGAACTTTCCGTCTGTTGTCATCGTGGTCGATCCCTCAGACTATGCAGAAGTGGCCGAAATGCTGGCGAACGGCGGCGTCCCGCTCGAAACGCGCCGCCAGCTCGCAGCTAAAGCCTTCCAGCACGTCGCCCTCTACGACACCGCTATCTCAAACTACCTGCGTTCATCTGAAGCATCTGACAACTCACCGGAAGCCAACTTCCCGCAAGAGTGGACCGCAGGCTGGAACCGCATATCCGTGCCGCGCTACGGCGAAAACCCGCACCAGCCTGCAGGCATCTACGCCAACCCCGGCGAGACCGGCGGCATCGTCAACGCGAAGCAGCTCCACGGCATCGATCTTTCGTACCTGAACTACTTCGACGGTGACGCTGCGTGGACCGCCGCAAACAGCTTCCCAGCCAACGCAGTTTCGATAGTCAAGCACGCCAACCCATGCGGTCTTGCCGTCCACGACAACCAGGCTGAGGCTTACCGAAAAGCGCTGGAAGGCGACCCGGTCTCCGCATTCGGCGGAATCGTGGGTTTCAACACAATCGTCACCGCCGAAACGGCATCCGCGATGAAGGGTGTTCTGTTCGATGTGACGGTTGCCCCCGGCTACGAGCCGGAGGCGCTTGAGATTCTGAAGAAGCGCAAGCGCACACGAGTTCTCCAGGTGCAGGCTGCAAAGTCCAATCGGTTCGAGCTGCGGACCGTATCTGGTGGCGTTCTCGTCCAGCACCCGGACGACCTCGTTGAAGACCCTCGCACATGGAAGGTCGCAACGAAGCGAGCACCGACAGAACAGGAACTCGCCGACCTTGCCTTCGCATGGAATACGTGCCGCCTGATCCACTCCAACGCCATCGTCTTCGCAAAAGACAATGCGCTTGTTGGCATGGGCGCAGGCCAGCCAAACCGCATCACCAGCGTCATGCTCGCAGGCCGGGTGGCGAACCGAGATGGCCGGGATGCCACAACAGGCAGCGTGATGGCCTCAGACGCCTACTTCCCGTTCCCAGACGGAGTCGAGGGTGCTGCCGAGTACGGAATAACCGCAGTCGCCCAGCCAGGCGGTTCGATAAAAGACGACGAAGTGATAAACGCGGCAGACAGGCTGGGTCTGGCTATGGTGATGACCGGAACACGGCACTTCCTGCACTAGATAGTCGCCAGATCATCTGAAATACCGCATGCCAACATCCGTCGAAATAGTCATCCCGGTCCTCAACGAAGAGCGATCGCTTCCTGCCTGCATCGAAAACCTGGTCGAGTTCACAGGGCAGCACGGCGAATACGACTGGAAGATCACAGTCGCAGACAACGGCTCGACCGATCGCACGCCAGAGGTCATTGCAGAACTCGGCGAAAAGTACCCGAACGTCGGCAGCGTTCGCCTCGAAGAGAGAGGCCGCGGCCGCGCGCTAAAACGCGCATGGCTCGCGAGCGATGCAGACGTGCGCTGCTACATGGACGTCGATCTTTCCACAGACATCAAAGCGCTCCCACAGCTCGTTTCCGCCGTCGCAACCGAAGGCTTCGAGGTAGCAACGGGCTCACGCCTCAGCAAAGGGTCGGAAGTCGTCGGCCGAAAGCTCTCACGAGAGATCACCTCACGCGGCTACAACATGCTCATCAAACTCATGTTCTGGCCGCCGTTCCCCGACGCCCAGTGCGGCTTCAAGGCGCTCTCCCGAAACGCCGCCGAAAGCCTTCTGCCGCTCATCGAAGACAACGCCTGGTTCATGGACACCGAACTGCTTCTGCTGGCGCAGGCGGCCGGTTACCGCATCAAGTCGATACCCGTCAGATGGGTCGACGACCCGGACACGCGCGTAAAAGTCGTCTCAACCGTGTGGGAGGATGTGAAAGGTCTGCTCAGGCTGCGGTTTGGCGGCAGACGCCGGCCATCCACCCCGTCAAGTTAGAAATTTACGGCTGCACCACCTTGCGCCACAGCGCGAAACTGCGTCAGAATGCGGGGTCCGCCTGAAAAGACACGGAAGCAACCGGCAAACCCGGCATTGGCCGGCCTCCGGAGCGCGGGAACCAACATATGACCACTCGAGACTTCGAGATTCCACGTTCTGTCCTGGTGGGCGACACGGCAGACAACGAACTTGTCCGCGCCCAGACGATTCTCCGCAACGAAGGGATCAACCCGGAAGTTGTGATGGAGTTCACCGTCGGCGGCGACGGCATCTTCTGCGGCATCACCGAGGCACGCTCTCTGCTCTCCCGCATCCTCCCTGAGACCGGTCGAGAGGTGTGGGCGCTCGACGAAGGCTCTTCGGTAACGACCGGAGAAGTGGCGCTGCGCATCCGCGCTCCGTACGCCTCATTCGGCCTCTACGAAACCGCCGTCTGCGGAACCCTTGCCTCGTCCACCGGCTGGGCAACCGCCGCACGAGAGTGTGTCGAAGCGGCGCAGGGAATCCCGGTGATCTCATACGGAGCGCGCCACGTCCACCCCTCAGTGGTCGGCGTCATGGACTACTCGGCGGTCGTCGGCCGCTGCGTCGCCAACTCATCTCTCATCGGCGCCCGCCTCACCGGCCTCACGCCATCCGGCACCATGCCACACGCCCTCGTCCTCCTCATCGGCGACACCGTCCGCACCGTGCTGGCGTTCGATCGTCACATGCCCCCTGAAGTCCCGCGCGTGGCACTCGTTGACACCTTCAAAGATGAGGCCGAGGACGCAATGGCCGTTGCGAAAGCGCTGCGAGAGCGGCTGCGCGGCATCAGGCTCGACACGCCGATGGAACGCGGCGGTGTTACACCTGCGCTCGTACACGAAGTCAGGGCTAGGCTCGACCAGGCAGGCTACAACCACGTCGATATCTACGTGAGCGGCGGCATGACTCCTGAGCGTATTGAGCGATTCGTAACTGCCGAAGCCCCCGTGAGCGTCTTCGCCGTCGGCTTCTACATAGCCAGCGCCCAGCCAGTAGCCTTCACAGCAGACCTGAAAGAGATCGAGGGCCGCCCCGTAGCCAAGCGAGGCCGCATCCCGGGCATAACCGTAAACCCGAGACTCGCCCGGATTCTGTAAGCGCTGCCTGCTTCCAGTAGCGGCGCCGCTCGCCCGAGGCTCGGTGTGCCTGATGTGTTCCCTGAGCGAAGTCGGAGGGTCTCTATGGGTGTCGAGCGGCCCGGTAGAGATGGTCTGCGATGGAGACAACTTGACCTGCCATGACCGTCGCTGTCGGAGACGAGTGATCCCATCCAAGGCGAACGTCTCCGCGAGAGACCCTTCGACTTCGCTCAGGGAACACACTCATTACTAACCCTCAGCCCCCACATACTCCAGCAGCACCGCCTCGCTCGCTCCATCCGGCACCCTCGCCCACTCTGCCACTCGCTCGCCAACCACCCAGCAGATTCCCTGCTCACCAAGCACGAGCGGCACGCGGTCACGCCACCTCGCTGGCACGTGCTGATTGACGAAGAAGTCCTGCAACTTCATCTCGGAAACCATGCCAAGCGGATGAAACCTGTCTCCAGCCAGGCGCGACCGCACCTGCATGCGACCGTCCCTGAGAACCTCGGGACTGATGATCGCCTGCCACTTCGTCAGATCAGCAGGATCAGGCGCAGGCCACGAAATGCGTGCTGACAGCGAACTTCTATCCTCGAACTTGATCGTCCTGAGCACACCCAGGTCGTGCTCGCCGACCACGCCCGGGTACGGGCAATCCGGATCGTCATCCCCGGTAAGAAACCGTACCGCGTCATGCTCCACGACCAACTTGATGCCGTGCGGCAGATCGATGCTCCCACTGTCCAACTCCGAGACAGCCTCGACAATAGACCGTAGCGCCACCATGTCGAGGTCTCGCACAGTCCCAGCAGCCGTCTGAAACGCTTCGGCAAGCACATGCGTCAGCAACACCGGAGAGATCTGACGAAGCGACGCTTTTGAGATTTTCCCTCCATCACCAATCCTGACAATGCCGAGCGCTCCGACAGCTATCTGATCAATCAGCTCAACATCTTCTCGGGCCACCGCCGCAAGGCGGCTGATCGCCTCGACCACACCCGGGTTGATCTCTCGTAGTTCAGGAATCACATTGTTGCGAACGCGGTTCCGGGCATATGCCGGGTCAAGGTTCGACTCATCCTGCCGCGGGCTAACGGCCGCCAGCCGACAGAACTCCTCGGTGTCAGAACGGCGCAACGCAAGCATCGGCCTCAGCACCTTGAGACCAGCTCCGTCCTCGTTCAGGTCGGCCCGCTCCGTGAAATGCGACATGCCGGAAAGGCCGCGCAACCCCGCGCCGCGCGTGATAGCCAGCAGCACAGTCTCGGCCTGATCGTCCATGGTGTGACCGGTGACCACAGCGTCCAGCCCATGCCTGGAGGCCGTTTGAGAGAGGAAGCGATACCGCAACTCTCGAGCCGCCGACTCAAGCGACGCACCATCCGCCGACACGTGGGTCGACACGTCGCCGCTGCCCATATGCAGAGTCACCCCTAAACGGTCGCACAGATCGCGGCAGAACTTTTCATCCGCATCGGAGTTGTCGCCGCGTAACCTGTGATTAAAGTGCGCTGCCTCGATCTCGATTCCGTGGTCCCGGTGCCCGGCCAGATCGTGCATTCCGAGAAGCAACGCAGTGGAATCGGCACCGCCCGACAGCGCAATCAGCAGGCGCACAGGCCCGGTCATCCCGCATTCCTCAAGCCCCTCGCCCAGCAGCTTCAGAAACCGCTTCCGCGCCGGGCTTTCGGAGCTTCCTCGTGGCGCCACCCTAACTCGGCCCAGTACTGGCGACGATCTGCTCCACAATGGCCGGCATCTTGCGGATTCGAACCGAAGCGATGCGGTTACTCTGCATCTCGGAAACCTGCATCCTGAGGCCCCCGTACCGAACCCGGCTGCCCTCCACCGGAATGCCCTGCGCCTGCTCCAAAAAGAACCCGGCAACCGTTTCGTAGTCACCCTCTGGAATATCTAGCTCCAGTTCCGCGTTCGCCTCTTCGATAGGCATCCCGCCGTCCACGACGAAGGTGTTCTCGTTCACTTCGATGAAGCGGCGCTCAGGACGCAATCCCTCTTCACCGGTGCGGCCCACGATCTGCTCGACGACCCTGGTGAGAGTGATCAGTCCCGCAATGCCGCCGAACTCGTCGACGGCGAGCGCGATCTTGTCGCCGGACTCCTGCATCATCTCGAACAGGTCGTCCAGCCGCTTCGTCTCCGGAATGAACATCGCAGGACGCATGAGCCGGGTCACCGGTTGTGATGGGTCCAGCCTGTCCTCCGCCTGCGAAACCATCACGTCTTTGACGGAGAGCAACCCAACCACATCGTCGTGCTCGTCGTCGTAAACGGGAAAACGCGTATGCGGACGTTCCCGGTACGTCGAAAGGAACTCGCTGAAGGTGGTGTCTGAGCTGATCCAGATAATTTCTGGGCGCGGGGTCATGACGTCCCGAACCTCGAGTTCACCGAACTTGAATATGTTGTCCAGCATCGCGCCCTGGTTCTCTTCCACGGTGCCGGCTGCTTCGCCCTGGTCGATGAGCAGACGGAGTTCGGCCGATGTGACGGCGGGGGTTGCGAGTGCTTCACGGCCTCCGGCGAGCTTGACGATGCCGCGCGAAGGGAGCGTGAACGCCCACACGAGCGGAGTGGAGATTCGCATGAGGAACAGGATGATTCGGGCGGTGTTCAATGCCCAGCGTTCGGCAACGAGCGCGGCGACCGATTTCGGTGTCAACTCACCGACAATTACGATGAGGATGGTGGCGATGATCGTGGCGGAGATCGTGGAGAGCGCGCTTGGCTTGCCTCCGCCGATCGTTGTAATTGCGAGGTTCGTGCCGACTGAGGCAACGATGATGTTGAAGACGTTGCCGAGCAGAAGGACGGTGCCGAAGAATCTGTCGTTGTCTCCAACGACCTTCAGAACAGCCTCGGCCCGCTGATCGCCTTCCTCCGCCATGCGACTGATGCGAAAGCGCCGCGATCCGAGCATGGCGACTTCGGTCGCGCTGATGAAGGCGCTACCTGTGAGGCCGATGATGATGATGGTTATCGAGAGCAGCATTGCGGATGACGGCGTTTCATCTCGAAAAGCCAGAAGTTTGAGAAGGCTCTATCGAATTCTATGAACTGCCGTCAGTCTCATTCTAGCGTGCCGAACCGGAATGACATGTGAGGACGGCGTCAGGATACTGAGCGTGTAGCCGGACGTTAGCACCAGTTCGGGCCGATGAGCCCGGTGGATGTGGCACGTAACCGGTCAGGAAGGCAGGAGCCGGTTCACCGTAGGTTGGAGTGTCTGGATCAGCGGCTTGTCGCGGACCAGCTTCCCGCCCTGGCCTCGCGTAGAGAAGCGGCTATATCACCGGCAGCCTATTCGAAAGCTCGTCATGGCCGCGGTAGTACTCAACTATCGGTCGAAAATGGTCAAAATCGCTACGTTTGACCAGTTCGTCTATGAGAGTACCGATCTTCTGCGGCTCTGAGACGAAGTTTCTTAGACGATGACAGTAGTAGCGCCCACCGGGGATCTTGAACTCCGACTCCGGAAGCGAATCGCCAGGCTTGCCAGCCTTCACCGCAACACAAGCCCTGTACTCATCGCCCAGCACCACACCGTAGAACCTGCGGCCCCGCAGCGGACCGACCGCAGCGGACCGACCGCAGCCTCCAACTTATCGAACGCTTTCGGAGCCTGTTCGGGGATCGGCAACGTCTCATCTGAGGTCACATACCTGGCCGTAATCTCAGGAGCATCGATGATCGTGCCTGTGAACATCTCGGCGCAGTCGCTAATCCCCGGTCTCGCTCTTGCCAGGAGCGGCATCAACCGAAGCAGCCTTAACCGGAGCAACCGCAGGCGCCACCTTCATGCCAGTCTGCCCCCCATCAACACGGATCTGCTGCTCAAGACGGTCGCGGATATCAGTATTCTCCTTCAAGAACACCCTCGACGACTCACGGCCCTGGCCAAGGCGAATATCGCCATAAGAGAAGAACGAACCGCTCTTCTTCAGAATTCCCATCTCGACTCCGAGATCCAGCAGGCCGCCCTCCTTACTGATCCCCTCCTTGAACAGGATATCTATCTCCGTCTTGCGGAACGGCGGCGCAACCTTGTTCTTCACAACGCGGGCGCGGATACGGTTTCCAATGATGTCCTGACCGATCTTGATCGACTCCGACCTTCGCAGATCGATCCGAACAGAGCTGTAGAACTTCAACGCACGGCCGCCCGGCGTCACCTCAGGGCTGCCGAAAATCACACCAACCTTCTCACGCAACTGGTTAACGAACAGCGCAACCGTCTGCGTCTTGTGAATCGACCCCGTCAGCTTCCGCAACGCCTGCGACATCAGCCTCGCCTGCAGGCCAATGTGCGTATCGCCCATCTCGCCCTCAAGCTCAGACAGAGGCACAAGCGCAGCCACGCTGTCCAGCACCACCACATCAAGCGCACCGCTGCGCACCAGGTAATCGGTGATCTCCAACGCCTGCTCCGCCGAATCCGGCTGCGAAATCAGCAGCTTCTGGACATCGACGCCAATCGCAGCAGCGTAAGTCGGATCCATCGCATGCTCAACATCTATATAAGCCGCGCTCCCGCCCATCCGCTGTGCCTCGGCGATAACCGAAAGCGCAAGAGTCGACTTCCCCGCAGACTCAGCGCCAAACACCTCGACAATGCGCCCACGCGGCAATCCGCCAATACCAAGCGCAAGATCGAGTGAAATCGAACCCGTCGGCACAGCGCCGATAGTCTGGTCGGTCGTGCTCTCGCTCATCAGCATGATGGCGCCACGACCGAACTGCTTCTCTATCTGAGCAAGCGCCAGTTCCAGCGTCTTTTCTTTTTCGCCCGCTGTGCCATTCGCCTTAGCCGCAACGGAACCGTTTCGAGATGCCAAGACCGCTACTCTCCAGTCTGGTTTTCCGTTCTTCTGCGGGGAATATTCAACCCGCAAACGGACATATTGGGACATTAACTGCCAGCGCCCCAACCACAACCCGAACCACCCTCACATGCCAGCGCCTTCCGGACAGGCAAACATTAGCACAGACGTTCTAAAGCCTCAACCACCCTGTCACACCTGCCTGTCGTGCAAACTACTCACCGGCCCACCAGGCCAGCAGCTCAGACGAAACCTATCCCGTTCCCCCGGACCTGTCACCATGCCCCATGAAATTGAGAGAATCGCCCACCGCGCACTCAACCTATCGATGCGCCATTCGACCTGCGACTCTGAACAAACTCGATAAATCTCATCGCGCTCTCAGACAGCCTGCGCTCGTTCTCATACACCAGGAACAGATCCCGCATCATCGGCGTTCCAGCAATCCTCACTGCGGCAACCCTTGAAGCGGCATGATGCTCAATCGCCCGCAGCGTAACGAAGCCAACGCCAAGGCCGCCATCAACCGCGGAGACCACCGCCTGAGTGCTCCCCAGCGTCAACACAGACCCCGCATCAGGCAAAATCTTCCCCTGGGCCTCAAGCACAGACTCCACAACCTCATACGTCCCCGACCCGCTCTCTCGACGCAGCATCTGCTCGCCAACCAGGTCGCTGATATCTATCTCATCCAGGGAAGCGAACCTGTGCGGACTCGGCACCGCCAGCACAACCTCATCACGCGCAATCTTCACGTAGTTCAGCGCACCGAAGTCAGCCCGTTGCCCGGCAAAACCGGCATCGTATTCGCCTGACAAAAGCAAACTGGCGACAGCAGCCGAATCCGTGATCAGCGTATCCACGGAGACGCCATCATGCTGCTTCGTAAAATCACTGGCGATCTGCGGCAGGAGATACTCGCCCGGTGTCGTGCTGGCCACTATCTTCACGACCGCTGGTGAGCCATTAGACCGGCGTCGATTCCCGCTCACCGATGCTCGAAGCATTCCGTACTCGGTAAGCGTCGAACGCGCAAACTCGATGAACTTCCTTCCGTCCTGAGTTAGCTCCGCGCCTCTCCGACCGCGATCAAACAGGCTCGCATCGAACTCGTCCTCCACCCGCTCGACCAGCCTGCTCAATCCTGGCTGGCTCATACCCAGCTCCTTAGCCGCCGCGGTTATGGATCCAGTCTCTGCTATTGCGGTCATCGCCTTAAGCTGATCCACATCTACCATAACCACCTCGCATGAATAATCACTTCAGTACATGGGCCATTTTTCATCTAGGTCCGTATAGTCAAAGGCAGTCGTCTGAAATCGCAGGTTACATTACAGTTGCGCATATTACTAACTCTAATCTCATTGCTACTGGCAACCGCCTTCGCATGTTCCAGCACCCAGGCTGAAGAAACCGGTGGGCCAACCGCGTCCCGCAACAGCGATCCGCTCGTTATCGGCGGAATACCGGATCAGGATGTATCACTGTTAGAGGAGCGGTTCGGCGGAATCGCGCAATATCTGGCGAACACAGTAGGGATCAACGTCGAATACAGGCCGGCAACTTCGTACTCCACCCTTGTGACCGCGTTTGAAAATGGCGACGTTCAACTGAGCTGGTTCGGCGGACTCACCGGTGTACAGGCCCGCATCGCAACTCCGGGTGCCAACGCAATACTGCAACGCCCTGATGATGCGAACTTCGAATCGGTGTTCATCACGCGGTCAGGCGTTGAAGCCACCACACTGGCTGAGCTTGCAGGTCACACCTTCACGTTCGGGTCCGAGAGTTCCACTTCCGGACACCTGATGCCCCGCTTCTTCCTGTCGCAGGCAGGTATCGACCCTGAGGAAGACTTCACCGGCCCTCCTTCTTACTCCGGCTCGCACGACAAGACCTGGAGACTGGTCGAGGCAGGCAGCTTCGACGCCGGTGCTCTGAACGCCGTGGTTTGGGAGAGGGCGGTGGAAAATGGAAAGGTCGATCTGACGAAGGTGCGGGTGCTGAAGCAGACCGATCCGTACTTCGACTACCACTGGGTGACCCACCCGGAGATCGACACTCGATACGGGATAGGAACATCAGAAAAGATCCGGCAGGCAATCATGGCGCTCGACCCATCCATCCCCGGGGAGAAGAGGTTGCTTGACCTGTTCCACACGGACAGCTTTATCGAAACCAGCAACGAAAACTACACCGCCATAGAGGAGACCGCACGCCAGCTAGACCTTGTCAGGTGAATTTCTTCCTCCTTTTCCAGCCGGGTGCCCACTGGGCGCGGATAGAGAGAGAAGCCGTCAAGTTGTCCTGAATTTGAGTGGCTCTGTACCAAACCCTCTCCCTTGATCGGGTGCCCATTGGGCGCGGGACAAAGGGAGAGGGTGAAACTTTCCGCCATCCTGAGCTTGTCGAAGGTCGGCGGAAGGTCGGCTTTTGGCCGAAACCCCCTCTCTCTAATCTCTCCCACAAGGGGAGAGAGGAAAATCCAACACCGACGACGCTCGACAAACCACCCCCCAGCCCCCAACACCATGACCACAACCAACCCCGTTCCGACGTCAACATCCGAAGTTCCAGAGTCCGATATCTGCCGCGTCTCAGCTGTGGGCTTCTCTTACGGCTCTCGCGTTGCACTAACAGACGTCTCGTTCACCGCCGCCCGCGGCCAGATGGTCGCCCTTGTCGGACCAAGCGGCGCTGGCAAGACAACCCTTCTCAGGATCATCACCGGGATGTTCGAGCCGGACTCTGGCGAAATCTCCCTGTACGGCGTCCGGCCGGCAACGATAAAAAGCTCGGCAGCGCGTACGCGGCTTGTTGGCATGATGCAGCAGCGGCTCGACCTTGTGCCGCAGCTATCTGCGCGCCACAACGCAGACGCCGGGATGCTCGGTCGGTGGAGCCTCGTTCGCTCACTGGCGGCGCTGGCCCTGCCTATCGCGCATCGGCCAACAACGGCAGCGCTGGCCCGCGTTGGACTCGCGGGCCGGGAGTCGGAGCGGGTGTCCCGGCTGTCCGGTGGCGAACAGCAGCGTGT
>JAJCYY010000030.1 GCA_029262735.1 Chloroflexota bacterium
GCTGCAGCCGGAGAGCATCGACGCCATGCGCCAGCTGCGCCGCAATACCGACATCAACCTGTGCATTGGCGAGCGGCAGTACACCCGCTGGGACTTCGCCCCGTACCTGCAGGAAGGGCTGGTGAACTACATCATGCCGGATATCTGCTGGACGGGCGGGATCTCGGAAATGAAGCGCATCGGCGTGCTGGCGGAGACCTACTACGTGCCGATCTCGCCGCACGACGCCTCGGGCCCGATCAACGTGACGTCAGGCGCGCACGTGCTGATGAATGTGCCGAACATGTACCGGCTCGAGATGACGGATCACGCCCGCGACGCCTACGACGCGGTGCTGACGGAGCCGCTCGACATCCGAGACGGCCACTACCACATGAACAACAATCCGGGCCTCGGCTACGAGCTAAACCACGATTTTGTCTCAAGCCACCCGGACCCGCTGTGGGAGGGGATGAGGTAGGGGTTGGAGATGAGTTCCTGGCTGATGTTCGTCGGGTTTGGCCTGTTTCTTTCCGGGCTACTAACTCCGGTCCGGTGGTGGGCTCACAAGCGTTGTGGCGTCAGAATAAATCGTGCTCGTCGTCTGATTGGCTATCATTCAGAAGCACAAGTCGATCAGATGCGGATTAAGTCGTTGTCACGCAGGCCTACGGGGTTCTGGGAGGATTTCCACTGGCATCACTATTGGGCCTTTGAGGGCACGAAACGCCGCAGGATCCGTTACGTTTCGACAGTGTTATTTCCACTGATTGGAGTTCTTCTCATGGTTGTCGGCCGGAACATGGATTGAAGAGAAAGAAACGGACGCCGCCTACGACTCGGTGCTGACGGAGCCGCTCGACATCCGGGACGGCCACTACCACATGAACAACAAACCAGGCCTGGGCTACGAGCTAAACCACGATTTCATAGCAAGCCACCCGGACCCGCTGTGGGAGTCGATGAGGTAGAGGGCGGTGGCCGAAGTCTCTCACGTGCCCTACGGCAATAGAACGAACTCACCAACTATTCGTTCACACGCCGAAGCAATTGAATCCTCCACCGGTAGCAGCATAGAGCAGGTGACATTCCAACCCGCAGCTAGGCCGGGACTCGTTGTCATGAGTATTAGATTTCTGAATCGACCTTCGCCTCCGAACGATGCGAGGTCGCCTTCCATCTCGACTAAGTGGCCACTGTGATTGCCGATCGGAACGATTGACCGGCTCACGGTGGACACTTCCGGGAACTGGTCTTTGAACAGTCGTAGAACGCCTTCCGCGTATTGATCAACCGTCAGTTCTCGCTGCAGAGCGTCCAGGGTGACTCTCGCCGAGTGTTGAATTATTCCGTCCTCTAATTCCGCGGCGAAGAACAAGATCCTTGCGGTCGCGGGGGAATCCTCCATCAATTCCCGGAGCGACTCGTCCATTGCTTCCATCTGTGACAGCAGTAGCTCCCAGTCATCGGGGTATGAAATCGAGAATGTCTTTGCGGCGTTCGTAAATCTCGTGAATTGCCCTATTCCATCGTTTGTCACAGAACCCTGTCGCGTAGGTTGAACTGGTGGCGTCGTTGGTGTGGGTACCGTGGTCGGCGTTGGGTCCGTTGTATTGCACCCAATCACTATTATCGTCGCTAGTGTGGCCAGCGCCACTACGAATCTCATCGAGTACTCCTTCAATCTGCTCAAGACCGAAGCGACAGATTACATGCTGTAGTTGAGATCGCCGTAGTTGTGACGGAGTTTGTCACACTAGCCGCAAGTTGGGCCTCGCCAACGAGCCAGACCACGACTTCATCGCAAGCCATCCGGACCCGTCATGGGAGGAGACACGGTGGTTATTTTTGCGCTGGAACGGCAAAATCTTGAGGTCACCAGGTCACTGCGGGAGGTTTCTGATGGAAGTGAATGACAACAGCCTGAACGAACTGGTCAAGGCAGCACGATCAGTGGTTTTGAGCGCCTCGTTACCTCATGACGGAGGCGATCCCGTGTCCGTTGGCAAAGCGCCGGTGATGAGGCTTCTCTGGGCGCTCAAGCCTTTCTCCCCCTTCTCCCCCTTCTCCGATCTGAAAACAGAATGGCCGTAGCAGCCCAAAAACAGCCCCGGCGCAGATGCCGGGGCCGCTTTCCGCTATTTCACCCTGGTCCCACACCCTCAGCTGACGGCTGACTGGCCGAACTCAGACCGGCGGTCCCCGTCGAAGCTAGCGAGATCTCCAACCTCTACGGTTCGGAGGTGCCGGATCCCGCGCCTCCATTGCCTTTCTTCTTCTCCTTCGACGAAACCTTTCCGCCGCCGCGGAGATCAACGAACTTGTTCATCAGGTCGAACCAGAACGGCGACCCGAGCGAGATCGCGGTGCCGGTTAGTAGCCATCCGAAGATGTGGTACCAGACGACCCTCTCATCGGCATCATCAGCCTCATCGGCGTCTGCATCGTCATCGCCCTCAAACCACCACTCCTCCCAGCTCACGTAGCGCGGATCAGACTCCTCGCTCGTCCATCCAATAGGAAGCTGAAGTCTCTTCAGCAGCGCATCGGCATCATCTTCAGTAAGACCGGAATCGGCCGTCCTCCCCTGCTCAACAATCAGCGCACGCTGAGTGTCGTCCTGCCATAGCTCGCTGGCCACCGTGAACGCATTTACGTTCAGCCCGACGGCTAGCACAAGACCGACCACTAAAAGAACGATCTGAAGCTTCCGCTTGTACCAGCCGACAACGCGATCCATCGACTCGTCGTACCAGCTCTCGATATTTGAGCGAAATGCGGTGTATCTCTCAGTCCCGGTTGTGGCCTCCCGCTGGACCGAATTGATGATCGACACAAGCTGGCCTTTCAGTTCATCTGAGATGGCCTGGCTCTCTGATTCAGAAGCATCTGGTGTCTCGGACGCACCAACCCGCGGACCGGCGGGTTCCGCTGCCAAAGGGGGTGTGACGCCGGTCTCCGATTTGTCAGAATCCTCAACCGCCGTCGCTTCCGGCTCAAGCGATATGCCGAGCTTTTCCTTGATCTGTTCAAACGCCTTTTCCGCCTCTACCGTCGGATTGTCTTCGAGCAGGGTCTCAATCAATGACGCTGAAAAGCGTCGCGCCGGTATCGCGGAAGGCCCGGGTTTTCTGACAAGAATCTTGTTCTTAATGACATCAGGCCACTCGGTCAGCTTCAGCAGGTTGATCGGATTGAACCAGGAGCCCTTCCAGTTGCCCCGCGCCCAGATTCCACCGTCACTGTTCACATCTGCTACGTTCGCTTTGCTGAGGGATTTTATCGACGGGTTGCTGTAAAGAGTCGCCGTCAGATCACCACCTTCTCCGCCCAGGAGCAGCGAGCTGATACCGTCTCGAAGCGTCTTGGCTCTCAGCGTTAGCAGCCGCGAGATCCATTCGCCAACGCCGGATGCAATGACGCTGAGCACAAAGAACATGAAGCTCAGGCCAATCGCCAGCTCAATCGCCACAATACCGTCCATTTGTGTCCCCCTGATCTTGACCTGCCGACGGCGCAATAACCCTGTTTCGCAACATTTCGCAGAGATTAGAAGCGGTTTTTATCATCAATGCCGGGGTTTTACAATTTTGCAGCGATGAGCAGCGTTTACTTCGACGATTACCATGAGCAAAGTCCCTCGATCCACCATCGCCATCTCCCTGTCACCAGCTAAACTGGCGATCTCAATCGTGAGATTCCATAATCTATCCGCTAACTGTCTCAAACCGCTCACGGACCTCCATGCAACGCATCGGTGAAATAAAGCTCTCACCACGATGGATAATCGTCATCGGCGTTGCACTAATCCTGTTCGGCACAGCAGGCAGCCGGTTCTCGTTCGGCGTATTCCTGCGCCCGCTCGCAGAAGAGTTCGAGTGGTCACGCAGTTCCCTGTCCGGCGCGCTGGCAGTCGCCGGTCTGTCGACAGGGCTGCTCAGGCCAGTCGCAGGCTCGCTCGCCGACCGCTACGACCCGCGCTACGTCGCAGGTTTCGGGCTCATCCTCGG
This sequence comes from Chloroflexota bacterium, assembly GCA_029262735.1. GTDB lineage: Bacteria > Chloroflexota > Dehalococcoidia > Lucifugimonadales > Lucifugimonadaceae > JAJCYX01. Next base: position 3,990 of record JAJCYY010000030.1, read on the forward strand.
CGGCATCGCGCTCCTCGGCCTCTCCCGCATCCAGGAGCTGTGGCAGCTCTACGCCCTCTTTCTGCTCATGGGATTCGGCTTCACGCTGGCGTCACCGGCAACGCTTACCAAGCTGGTCAGTGTGCGGTTCACAAAACGCCGCAGCCTTGCGCTATCGCTGGCCGGCAGCGGGTCGGCAATAGGCGAGACCGCGCTGGTGCCGATAGCGGCCGTCGCCCTCACAATGGGCGGCTGGCGTTCGGCATACGTCGTCCTTGGAATCGTCGTACTGGCGATCGTACTGCCCCTCTCCTCGTTCCTGCTCAGCTCGTGGTTTGGTCGTCGCCACGGCTCTGAGACCGAGGTGAGAGAGACATTTGACGCGACGGAAGCCCGGCAGAATGCGAGCAACAGCGGAAGGCCGGCATGCGCATGGATGCCTGACGAAGGGATGTCGCTGAAGCAGGCGGCGCGAACGCCGATCTTCTGGGCGCTCACCGCCGGGTTCTTCACCTGAGGCTACACAATGGGCTTCGTGAACGCCCACTACGTGGCTTACGCCACCGGCCTCGGCGCCAGCGCAATTGCGGCCGCCGGCTCCCTGGCGACTGTCGGCGCGATGGGCATCATCGGCGCGCTCGGATTCGGTTTCTTCGCCGACCGCCGGGGCACGCGTCCGGTGCTCTCTATCGCGTATTCGTTCCGCGGTATCGGCTATGCCGTGCTCCTGCTTGCAGACTCGCTGCCAATGGCGACGCTTGGCGTGATGATCATCGGCATGTCATGGACGTCTGTGATCTCGCTAACGGGCTCGGTCAGTGCCGATCAGTTCGGCCTGCGACGACTGGGAACGGTCTACGGAGCGATCTTCGGCATCATGCCAGTGGGAGCAGCATCAGGAGTGTGGGTGGCAGGCCGAGTCTTCGACTCAGACGGCAACTACGACCTCGCACTCTGGATCAGCATGGCGCTCGGCCTCGGCGTAGCGGCACTGATCGGTATCCCGCGCTACAAGCAATTGGCCCCAACGCTGGGACCGCAGACGGAGCCGGTGTGAGGAACTTTCACCGGGACGCATCGGTCGCTCACTCCGCACACACCAGCTAAACTCTCTCCATGCGCCTCTCCCCCGCCGAAATATCGCTCTCGCGGCTGGCACGAACCCACCAGCAGTTCCTCGACATCATCGTTGAAGTCAGTGACGAGATGGCCTCTGTCTGGAACCCGCCAACCGCACCCTCTATCAAGTGGCACATCTGGCACATGGCCCGCTGGGCAGACTACGTTCAGTCGCTCCTGGCCCCGGTAACCGCCAGCGAATCCGACCACTCGAACCACGGCAACCAGCTCTGGGACGCACTCGGGATCGCCGACGACTGGGGCTTCGACGACACCCCTCTCGGCACATGGGGAGTCGGCTCGCAGCTTTCAGACGACGAGGCGCGCGACCTGCCGTTGCCCAACCTGCAGAGGGTCGTCGGCTACGCACGCTCCACCTTCGAAGTCCTCGAGCGCCGCTTTGCCGAGATCGACGACACCATCTACGAGATGCCGTTCATCGACTGGCACGGCAACGACACTACGGTCGGCGACGCATCGGTTGGCTATCTGGCCCACGCAAACCGTCACCTCGGCATGATTGAAGCTTTGCGAGGAGTGCGCGGCCAGCACGGCACAGCAACGGTGTAGCGAGGCGGGTTTGTCTTCTTCTCACTTGTGCCCCCGGTAACGCCCTTTTGGTAGGAGCACCTGCTTATCTCGTTCTTCACATTTGCGGCGCATCCGCCGTCAGCGGCACGAAATCTCCAACCGATGCCAACGACCTGTTGGATGAGCAGACCCACCGGACTAAAGTAGGGGATCTTCTGGCACTTTCACGCCGGAGACAGAGTTGGATGGCGGGTTGAGTAGAGCGGCGGCGTAGCGGTCGCACAGACCGGCAGGAATAAGACCATGAAAAAGGTTCTGGTTACAGGGGCGAGCGGGCTCATCGGCACCGATCTGATCGAGGCCATCGGACCGACTCACCATGTGCGCGTTTTCAACCGGCGAGCTTTGCCCGGTTTCGACGGAGTTCAGGCCGACATCAATGACGCCGACGCTCTTTCAACGGCGATGAAGGGCATCGATACCGTGGTGCACCTGGCTGCCGTTCTCCCGGATGAGGTCGACGACCAGGTGGTCATGTCGGTGAACGTCAACGGCACTTACAACCTTTTTGAGGCGGCGCGGGAAAACGGTGTGCAGCGCGTGGTCTTCGCAAGCTCCGGCGCCGTTTCCGGCGGCTACATGCAGGAGCCTGCGATCAAGCAGATCGTCGCCGGTAACCGTAACGAACTCGAAAATCCCGGCCTGACGATATCGGAGCTCGATCCCGCAAGGCCGACGGGTCTCTACGCCGTCACCAAGTTGTGGGGCGAGGCCCTGGGGCGCTATCACTCGGAAGCGCACGGGATGTCCGTGATCTGCATTCGCTTTAGCAGGGTGATCCACAGCGACGAACCGGAGGACGATCTGAGGGGCTCAGTTCACCTGAGCCGACGTGATGCGGTGCAGGCGCTCGTTAAGTCGATCGACGCACCGGCCGATCTGCGGTTCGCATGCTTCTACGTCACTTCGAACAACCCGAACCGCTGGCGAGACAACGAAAGCGCACGCGCTGCGATCGGATTTGAGCCGCAAGATTGAGGACTGTGGCGGGGAGGGAGAACGCCCCTCACGCGCCCCACAACTCCCTCGACGCTATCCTGGCGCCTTCCGCCATCGAGCGGAACTTGGCCCAGACCACGGTTGGATGGATCTCCGGCTCTGAGCTGGCGAACGACGAGAAGCCGCAATCGCTCCCGCCGATGACGTTCTCACGGCCGACTATGTTGGCGTAGCGCACCAGCCGCTGAGCGACCAGTTCCGGGTGCTCGACAAGGTTGGTTGAGTGGGAAATGACGCCCGGGATCAGCACCTTGCCATCGGGAAGACCAGCCGTCTCCCACACCGGCCACTCGTGCTCGTGTGCCGGGTTCGCAGCCTCGAACGAGTAGGCGCCGGCGTTGACGCGCAGCATGATGTCCACGATGTTCTTCAACGCCATCTCATGGACCCGCGGGCCGATATTAATGCCGTAGCACGTGTGGAACCGGATTCGGTCCTCGGGAATCCCCTTGAGCGCGTGATTAATAGCCTCGACACGAAGCTCCGCCCAGCTGCGGCAATCTTCGACACTGGCCTGCGGGTTCGACACGTAGTAGGTCACCAGCCGCGGGTCGTCCACCTGCAATAGAAAACCGGCATCCACAATCGCCCTGTATTCCTCGCTCATGGCGTCGGCGATGGCGTACAGGTACTCCTCGTCGGTTGCGTAGTGCTCGTTGCGCTGGCGTCCTTCGATGTCTGAGGGCGAGATTGCCGGCATGAACACTTCGTCAGCGCTCTTGCCATCGAGAGCAGCCTTGAGGTTGTCGATGTCGGTTTGCAATGCCTGTTGGCCGATGTAGGTGACCGGTCCGCTGCAAACAGTGGCCTTGCGGGGCGCGACGATTCCTGTGCGCGTCCGGGCGTTCCATTCGTAGAACTCAGGGAAGGCCAGCACCTCGCGGGAGCCTCGCCAGGGGTCCTCGCCGGTGTCCGTGTCGCGGGTCTCGAAGCCGGTCAGACGCTCCTTCACATAGGTCAGATAGCTGGGCTTTCCCTGCTCACCGTCACAGACGACGCTTACTCCAGCGTCCAATTGCCTGTTGACTACGCCTGCCACCGCGCTACGCACCAGGGAGGCGTATTCGCCTGGATCGTAATCCTCGCCTCGCTCTTTCCGACCCATCGCGCTGATCAGCTCGGGAGGTCGCGACAGGCTGCCCGTGTGAGTGGTCAACATCCGCTCGGTGCTGTGCTTCATATCGCCAGGCTTTCCGTGCTGCCGAAGCCTGGATTTCCAGACGGCGTCGGCGCCGGTTCCAGGTCGCTTCTTAGATGGCGAGAGTATAGCGCGCCGAGGCAGGCTGAAACGCGAAACCGGGATCGACGGTTTAATCACCACCGGGGTTTTCATTTCGCTGAACTTGCGAACAGCGACACGTAGATCACCCGGCGTTTGTCCTCAATTTAGCGCGACGGCCCCCGTGATAGCATCCTCGGCGAGTTGGCACACGTGCGACCCCGGCAGAGTGCCGTGCTCGCTAAATGCTGACGATAAGGACAGTTCTCTGGTACGAACCCGACGAACCCGACCTGTGATCGCGGTGTTATGTATCGCCATCGCTACGCTGCTGACGTCCGGTTGCACACAGGACGAAAGCGCCCCGATCTTGCCGACAAATATTGCCGCTGACGCTACGCCAGGTTCAACCGCCACGCCTTCAGCGACCATTACGGCGACATCGCCGCCCGCGTCACCAGTGGCGACTTCGGTGCCAACAATCCCGCCTTCTGTAGTTGCCACGCCGACTTCAACTCTCGCTCCCGCGGCAACCGTTGCCGTGACTGCGACCTCGACTCCTGCAGCAACGCCCACCGCCACCTCAACGGCAACCGCCATCCCCTCGCTTCCCACCGTCGTAGCTCCCACGCTCGCGCCCCCGGATGCCGCCGACTTGGTGTTCGTTAACGGGCGAGTAATCACGATGGATAGCGACACTCCCCGCGCTCAGGCTCTTGCCATATCAGACGGAAAAATCGTGGCCTTGGGCAGTGATGAGGAGATTCTTGCCTACCAGGGTTCTTCGACGCGTGTGGTCGATCTTGATGACAGGACCGTTCTTCCTGGATTCGTCGATGCACACAATCACGTATTCAATGACGCGAGTCGATATGGCGGCGGTATGACGTTCGAACAGGCCCAGGAGCTGGCATTGAGCGGCGGCACCACGACGATGGCCGACATGTTCATCAATGAGCACTACCTGGAGGAGATGCAGTCGTTTGCGCAAGATGGCAGTTTGCGGATCAGGACAAGCCTCTACCTCACTTACACAGACAACTGCGGGAAGTTAACGGGAGATTGGTTTCTGGATCATCCACCGGTGCTCGATTCTCCCGAAATGTTGCGGATTCCCGGCGTGAAGATGTTTTTGGACGGCGGAACCTGCGGCCGGCCGGCGTTGAGCGTCGAATTGCCTGAGGGCGGCATGGGCGACCTCTTCTTGAGTGAAGCGGAGCTGGCGGAGGCGCTGGAGCGCGTTAATGAGGCGGGATACCAGGCGGCGATCCATGCGATTGGAGACCGCGCCGTTGAAACAGCGCTCAACGCCATCGAGACGGCCACGGATGCGTCCTCAAAAAACTTTCGGCCCCGCATCGAGCACAACATCTTTGTCAGGCCCGAGCACTTCGCCCGATACGGCGAGCTGGGCGTGATTCCGGTGGTCGTCGGCAACCACAAGGTGTGCAGGTTCATAGATGCCGGCGGTGTTGTCGATATCGGGGAGTTCGCGCATACCTGGCACAGGCCGTTGCGGTCGCTCGTCGACGCCAATCCCGGGTTGCCGATCGCCTGGCATAGTGACGTGCCTTACTTCGCGGACAACCTGGTGAGACCGATCTCAGACCTGGCCTGGATGGTCACGCGCAGAGGCTTCAGGCCGGACGGCACAGTCTGCGAACCGCCCGACTGGTATTTGGCTCATGCAGTTACCGCTGAAGAAGCCCTCCAGTTCATGACCAGCAACTCCGCCTATGCCCTCTTCATGGAAGACATGGTGGGCAGTCTGGCACCTGGAAAATTCGCCGATATCGTCGTCCTCTCACAAGACCCCCTCAACATCGAGCCAAACCTGCTGATCGAAACCGAGGTGCATGCGACGATGGTCGGAGGCAGATTTGAATACTGCCTGATCGGCCAGGAGTTCTGTAGCTGAAGAGTAACCAGAGGATTCCAGCGCAGATACCTCATCAATCGTGCGCTGGGCATGCTGTCAGGTATCGAACGCGTGGTTCGAGGTGAGCACGTTGTCATGAGTCAGAACGCGTCCTGGGAAGACGCGCTCCCAGGCAGTCTCAGCCCATCTGGCAAAACTGCCCACATCCAACTCATCTGACGGCACTTCTCACCACCTGTTCCAAGCGCTCTGCAATCCTCCGCCAATCCATTCTCCTGCGCTTTTCCTTTGCCAGCGGGCGATATTAGCGAGAACGGCAAGCCGGTTATTCAGGTGATTTGCAAGTTTGCCGGGCGTCTGTCGCATGGCAAAACTCGGACGCTCGGCGGGAACAAGCTCCGGAAAACCCACCAACATCCCAGCTCGCCGCCATTTTGCGGATCGAGTATTGACAGTGCGACCGGCCCCAGTGGGCAACCCGAAAATGCGTTCAAAGAGCGGCGTCGAGGCCGCTGCAATCGAGAACAGCAATATGACAGCAAAGAAAAGCTCACGTCGGGCAAAAGCCAATGGCTCAGCCGGGCGCATACCGCCAAAGCGCACGCTACGCAGTGGCATTCCAGAAAGCGGCGCAGCGCCAAGCATGATGATCCGGGCGAGCGAATCTGCATGGACCGGCGCACGCACCACGGCACAGTCGCAGTCGTCAGGTCTTTCCAGGCAGCGAATGATCGATGCCCGCGGCGATCTGATGCGGATCGAGCAGCGGTACATCAACCTGGCGACCGAAGCCGAGATGTCGATGCGGCGTGAAGCGGAGCGACTGGAGCGGCAAGCGGCGCAGATCCACTCTGAGACGTGGGCAATTGAGCAGGAGGCGCAGACCCGAGCGACGGTTCTGAAGAGCCAGGCACGGATGGAGGGAGAGCTTGGGAACCGCATCAAAGAGATCGCGGAACGCAGCGCCCTGAGCATTCTCGACAGGATCAAGGAAGCATCTGATTCGTTGATGGACTGGGCGGGACTTATCGGCGAGGATATGTCCAGGATGCTCAAGCAGGAGGCTGCTGAGCAGGTGGCCCGCAAGGTGGCTGACATCGAGGCAGTCGAAGAGGCGCTTGAGGATGAGGCGAGGGCAGTTGAGCTGCTGGAGCTGACAGAGAGCTACAAGCAGGACCTGGCGGCGTAACCGACGGAAGCTGATCGAATTAAGCGAAAAGAAGGCGCTCCCCGTTGTAGGGAGCGCCTTCTTGCGTTGGGGTGTGTGGCGGGCGGAGTTGGCGGTGACGTGTGCCATCCTGAGCTCGTCGAAGGGTCAAGTTCAGAATGACAACTTCGTAGCTCGTAATTGCTGATGCAGAGAGCGGTTCTGGTGCGTTGCCTCATCCACCCCGGGTCCCTCGTTCTGACTCGGGACGAAGGGGTGGCCGCTCCCCTAGACGCGCACCCGTCCCTCCCTTGTAAACGGAGGAAGAACCCAACTTCCGTCGATACTTGGTAATCCATCGATCACCACATAAGTCGGATAAAAAAAACTTCCGCCTTAACTGGCTAATCCGGCAGGCACCACCCAAGTCGGCCGAAGAAAAAACAAAGAAAAATCTAAATCAGGCCCAGCGCCTCGTCTATCTCGTCCTGATACTCGCTGACCGCGCCTGACAGAATCTCATTTAGCGTGACAGCTCGCCCTGCCACGGCCGACTCGTAAGCGCCAAGAATCGCCGCCACCGCCGTCATCCCTACGTAGCCGTCGACCTCAGGCGTCGAGCCATTGAGAATCGACTCGCCAAAGTCGTGGAACTCTATCGCCATGTGCTTTGCGTCGATCTCCGGGAAGTTCAAGTCGTACTCAACCGTGCCCTCTCCGAACAACCGCTCAGTGATCTCGTTCATCCTGAAGTCCGGGAGCAGGCCCAGGATCTCCTTCCCGCGCAGCTCCCTGCCATCCAGCTTCAGCACCACCTGGTTGCCGTTGCGGTCCCCCGGCGCATACATGGCGCCCTCCCGTCCGTGCACGCTCCGCTCGAACGCGTGATTACCCTTCCCACCCCCGATGTACGAAAACTGGACCATCGCACCGGAATCCATCACATAGCTCGCCACGACGCTGTCTTCGCCGGTCGCCTCAATGACCTCCGGCATCTCCTTGTATCGCTCCTTGTAAGACTCCAGGTCGAGACCGTGGCTGTCCGGACGCCGACGCATCTTCTCCACAATCAGCCCGGTGCCAAACATCTGCTGATACTCACCCATGTAGTACTGGATGATGTCGGTGTAGTGGACGCCCATGTCGAGCCCGATGGCGCCCTTCTCCTTAAGGTGCCGCCACGGGGTGATGATCATCTGGTCGTTGCCGCCAACGGCCGTGTGGATCATGAGGTGGATCTTGCCCAGCAGATCGGCGTCGATCACCGCCCGCGCCAGCCGGTTCGGTGGATCACGCCTCAGGTTCTCCGACGTCGCGAGCACCACGCCGGCTTTTTGGGCCGCGTCGATGATCGCCTGCGAGGCGCGCACCGTGATGCCAAGCGGCTTTTCGACCTGTGCATGTTTTCCGGCGAGGAGAGCGGGAACTGCGACAGAGTGATGCGTCGACGGATCGGTGACCACATCGACGGCTCCGATGTCCGGGCTGGCGAGCATCTTGTCGAGGTCGGTGTAGACCATTGGCCGCTTACCGAACAGCTTCTCGACCTGGTCTGCGCCACGCTCGGCGTTGTCTGCTCGCAGGTCGCAGACGGCGACAAGGTCGAGGTTGCTGATGCCGCTGTTTTCCAACTCTTTGTAAGCCAGGATGTGGCGCTGGCCCATACCGCCGCAACCGACGACGCAGATCGGTGTCTTTTCCATGAACTCGGCCTCCTGCCGTTTTTCTCCCGGGTTTTGGGAAGAACCGCTCGAGTCAGCTAGTAACCCACCGACTTCAGATGTGCCATGTTGGCGTGACAGGACTCCACCGCCGGTGTGTCCGCATAGCTCGAAAGCTCTCCCGTCACCCAGCCCGTGTAACCAACCTCGTTCAGTGTCTCGCGAATCTGGCCGAAATCGAGCTCTCCCGTCCCCTCTCCCATCACACAGAACTTGCTCAGGCCCAGGTCCTTCATGTGCAGATAGCCCAGCCTGTCGCGGTACTTGTGGATCTGGGCGATCGGGTCCTCCCGCATCAGCCCGGACACAGAAACGTCAAGGCATATCTGCAGGCGGTCCGTGTACGAAAGCAGCCGATCCTGCTCCGCCTCGCTCTCCACCGTGCACCGGGGATGGGCGTGATACACGACCGTAATTCCGTACGGCTCTGCATGATCGATCAGGCTCTCTGACACATCGGCAAGCTGCTTAAACTCCTCTTCAGTCGGAAGACGCAGCGGCACACGCTGAGCGCCGATGAAGGCATACAGTCCGCAGCCAAGCTCCCCGGCATACTCGATCAGGCGCTTCTGACGCTCCAGCGCCTCATCGCGATCGGCACCAATGCTCACGCTGCCAAGCATCGCTGACGGCTCAAGACCATACTGATCGAGCAAGCCGCGCAAGCGCTTAGGCGTGCCAAGCCAGTCGAGCGGGGCGCTGATGAACTCAACGCCCTCCCACCCTGCCTCGGCGATGGCGCCGAGAGCCTCGTGCAGGTCCGGGGTCGGCCCCCAGGTGATCGTTGAATAGCCGAGGCGAAACGAACGTGTGCCGCTCATGTCTGTCCCTCTCCTTGTCTTTAAATCCGAAAATCTCCGGCGCTGGCAGCCGGAATAGACGCGATCACCGCTGCGCCCCTTTTCTTAAGACCGATCGGGCGCACCAACAAACCACCTCTGCATCACAGCAGTTGCCGCAGGTTCGGGTCGAGCCTGTCCCGCAGCCAGTCCCCCAGGAAATTGAACGCCAGGACGGTGAAAAATATTGCCAGTCCGGGGAAGAACGTCAACCACCACGCATCGACGATGTAGAGCCGGCCCTCGGCGACCATCAAACCCCACGCCGGAGTGGGAGGCGGGATGCCAACTCCCAGGTAACTCAGGACAGATTCGGTGATGATCAGCGCCCCAACGGTCAGACTGATGAGCACCATGACGGTGTTGATGACTCCGGGCAGGATGTGACGAAGAAGGATGCGAGACGTTGAAGCGCCCGCCACCTGTGCAAACGCCACGTAGTCACGATGTTTCAGTTGCAGCGTCTCAGCCCGCACCTGCCTGGTGAAACTGCCCCAGCTGAAAATAATCAGCAAAGAGACGATGACCTCGATGGTCTGACCGAGGACGATTACCACGACCAGTGCGACAAGGATGAACGGAACGGCGATCGTGAACTCCACAAACCGCTGAATGATCTCGTCAATAACGCCGCCAAACCATCCGGAGATCAGACCCAGCGCCGTGCCGCAAATCGCTCCTGCTGCCAGGACTATCCCCGCAACCGCCAGCGAAACCCGTGCGCCGTGCATCACCCTCGTCATGATGTCCCTGCCGAGCTGATCGGTGCCCAGGAGGTGCGACATCGATCCGCCCTCAAGCCAGGAAGGAGGCGTGTTCCGCTCGGTTAGCACACCGGACGTCGGATCGTATCCGGAAATCAACCCACCGAACGCTGCGAACACTATGAATATAGACAGAGTGATGAGCGGTAGCGTGGGCCACTCCCGAAGGATCCGGCGCGGCCTCGATTTGTAGTTCGTCTTCGCGGGCCTTACAGCACCCGCGGCAATCTGGTTTCTTGCAGTCAATTTGCTACTGGTACCTGATTCTCGGATCAACGACGGCATACAACATATCGACCGCCAGGTTCGCCACCACGTATACAACGGCCGTCATCAGCACAATCGCCGCCATGACCGGGAAGTCGTTGTTGTTCACAGCCTGGACCCCCAGGCGGCCCAGTCCCGGCCATGAGAAGACGGTTTCGGTTATCACAGCTCCGGTCACGAACCCCGCTAGCAGCAGGCTGGCGTACGTCAACGGTGTGATTAAAGCGTTCCTGAACACATGCTTCCAGATCACAGCACGACGGCTCACGCCCTTTGCACGCGCAAGCTTTACGAACTCGGCATCGAGTACTTCCAACATTGAAGATCTGGTGAGACGCAACATCCCGGCGGCCGGATACCAGCCGAGCGTGATCATGGGCAAGATGTAGCTATTCAGCCCTCCCTGGCGACCTGTTGGAAGCAGGCCCAGCTGGACGGAGAAGAACATGATCAGCACGATTCCGAGCCAGAACCCCGGCATTGCCTGGCCGGTCAGGGCGAAGATGCGGCCGAGATAGTCCCAGATCGAGCCGCGCTTGACGGCTGACAACACGCCGAGCGGAATCGCAACGACCATCGCAAAAATAAATGAAGCTCCTGCCAGGCGAAGTGTCGCAGGAGCACGCTCCAGCACCAGCTCGACAGCCGGTCGCCGCTGCTGAAGCGAGTCACCGAAGTCGAGTCGGAGCGCGTCTACCAGCCACTCCCAGTACTGGACCACCAGAGGTCGATCCAGCCCCATCGTCCTACCCCACGCTTCCCATTGTTCTCCCGTTGTGTACTCCGTCAAGTACAGGTAGCGCGGATCGCCCGCCGCCCTGGACATGGCGAAGATGAAAGCGGTCGTGATCAACATCATCAGCGTGGAAAACAGGAGCCGCTGAAGTAAAAACCGTCTCAATCCTGGTAACTCACAGACTGGGTGGTTTGCAGCCGAAACACAGGGCCGGAGAGCGAAGGGCCGAACCGATCGGATCTCTCCAATCGGTCCAGCCAATCACTCTCGAGCGTCAGTACAGTTTGAGCCTGATCGCCGATCCTACTACTTGACCTGCACGGTTTCCGGGTTGGTGAAGTAGCGTCCTGCGATCTTGTGTGGGGACCATGCCGCAACCTTCGGACCAACCATGAAGTAGTCCGTGATGTTGGCAATGGGCACGTGCAAGCGGTTGTCCGCCATGTAGTCCTGGATCACGATGTTGTTCTGAATGCGCTTCTCCTGGTCAAGCTCGGTCGCGTTCGCCCAGTACAAAGCCTGGATGTCACAGGGCAATTCTGCGCCGTGGAACGTGTTGTTAATCCCCATGTTCCCGGCTTTTTGCTTGTCGAGGTTTCCAGTACCGGAGTGCGCATACCAGATGATGTCATCCTGGCCCAGGAAGTGCCGTGGACGTGCTGTTGCATAAGCGCTGTTGTCGATTTTTACATCGAGTCCAAGCTCACGCCACATCTGGGCAACGGCCGCCCCTGCTTCAGAGTTGATGACGATGTGGTCAGGTGCCACGTAGAACGTGAATTCGAAGCCGTTCGGGTATCCGGCCTCAGCCAACAACGCTTTAGCGCCCGGAAGGTCGTAGTCGAGGTTCCAGGAGTCCTTCCACTGCGGATCGGGGGGAAGGAATCCGTTATAGGCCGCGGTAGACAGGCCGAGCCCGCCGAACACTGTGTCGAGCAGCGTCGGACGGTCGATTGCCATCGTCAAGGCCTGCCGGATCTTCAGCGCCGACTCCATCGAGTTGCCGACCCCGGATGGGTCGCCGATCCACGGGTGGTCTGAGTCAGGCTGGAATCCTGGTCGCGGATACTGAGTATCCGGAAGGAACTTCCAACTGGTTTCCGGGTCAGTATCGCAGCTCTCAGCTCCCCAGTAATTCCCTGTGAAGAAGACAACGTGCGGCCAGTCTGTGCCGCGCGCAGCCTGCTCATAGGAGCCCGGCACTCTGTTCTTCAACTGCGCTATGTCCTTGTTAAGGACGGCGATGACGTCTACTTCGCCGGTGATGAAAGCGGCATTTCTCGCAAGAGGGTCGGGAATGTCCAGGACCTCCATGCGCTGCACAGCCGGCTTGGCACGCCAGTGATTACCACCGTCAAACGCCTCAACGATCACGATGTCGTTAGTGCGGTACGTGACGTTCTCGAACGGTCCGGTGCCAAGCGGCGTTACGTTCGCCCTGTCTTCACCAAGGTCGTCAACAGCCTTCTTGGGGTAGATCCACGGCTGGTGAGTGCTCAGGTTCGACAGGATGAACTGCCAGTTCGCGTTATAGTCCTGGAAGAACATGTCGACGGTGAAGTCGTCGACCTTCTCCCAGCGGTCCATCCACTGCTGCAGTCCGCCTGCGCCCCAGAACGTAGAGCCGTCCCGGATGGCATTGTTCATGCTCCAGACCACATCGTCCGCAGACAATTCGCCCCAGTCCTTGTGGAACGGAATTCCCTTTCTGAGCGTGAAGCGCACCTTGCTGAAATCAGGTGACAGGTTCCACGACGTGGCGATGCTCTTGGCAGGGTTGTAGTTCTCAGTGCCATGGTCGGCATAGATCAGGAACTCAACCATGCCCCAGCTTGCGTAGTCCTGCTCGTGGCCAACGCCACCAAGGGCGGGCACGAACAGCGGCGGGATCACGTTTTCCACTCCGAGCTTAAACGTGCCACTGGGACCGCCTGTAGGCGTCGGGGCCTGGGTCGGAGCCGGGACGGCAGTTGCCGGTACCACAACCGTCTGGACGACAACTTCGCCGGGAAGCTGTATCGGCTTCTCAACGATGACCGTCTGAACGACGTCCGCTCCCGGAACTTCCTTTTCGACGACGACCGTCTGGATGACGGTTTCAGTATCGCCGCCACAGGCGACGGCTACTGCGCTGAAGAGCGAGATGCTCGTTAACAGCAACAGCCACTTCATATTCTTATGTCTATAGCCGAACCAGCTCATGTGTCCCTCTCGATCTGGTAAATATCCGGCAGTCAGTAAAACCTGCCCTGGCCCTGACGCCTGTTTCTTTGAACCTTGACGCTCGTGCTCATCTACGTTCTGAACTCCGCCAGGTGCCAAAAACCACTACGCAATCTGAAAAAATCGACATCTGGCGGCGTCGATGACTATAGCACTCGCCTTTACACCCATCTACCCCGATTTTGAGACTCGGTTACGTCAGAGAATAGTAACTATTCGTCGTATCACGATTATATATACCGAATACGCGCACGAGATCGGCAATCGTATTTCGGCGCGGTAAGATGCGAATCAAGGCGGCGAAAGCTGCTCTTACGATCTCAAATACTGTCGATAGGAAACTGGACGAATAGTTAATATCAGATCAACGGTAGTTATCCGCATATCGTCGTTTTTAAGCGAATTCCGTCGAAAGCTTGAAGACCCGCAGACCTTCCAGGTAATCAGCGCGCCCATCGCTCGCACAATTCGGGATCTGGCTAGCGAGTCTTCCTCAACAGGGCGCGAATCAACCCGGTAGCTGAGTAGATGGCGGCCAGCAGATTGGCGCCGACCACGGCGGTTAGAAGGGTCGTGCGTCCGGAAACAGCGGCCTGTTCAAGGGCGTCGAGACCGTCGAAACGGGAGTCGACCCAGGTGTAGCTGGCGACTGCGCCGACCACGCCTCCAGACATGGCGAGCCACAGCAAAATGTGCGTGTCGCGCCGCCGGTCTCTCCACATTGCCCAGGCCACAGCGCCCCCGATTCCGCACGTCGCGCCAATCAGGCCGACTCGAACGAACAGGTACCCGCTTTCGCCTGCTTTGATGGGAGGGATCGCCAGCATCGCCACCGCCAGGCCGAGCAGCCCCATCATGACGGCCAGCAACACGCCCAGGCCGAGCCGAACAATATATGTGACCGCCAGGTCCATCAAGTCAACTCCCGTATCCCCGCCAGACCCATCAGAAACTAGCAACCCGCCCCAGGTCTCCCGGACACGCCGTCTGCAAGTGCCTCTCGGCCAGCGAAGACAGAACGCAGCATAGCGAGATTTTTGGACGTGCAAAGGAGTCCACATGGTATGTGGATGAGGGAGAGGTGTTCCGTCATCGCTACCGCAAAGACGTCGATTGGCGGGCGCGAGACGAGATTCGGGTGACCGCTTGCCGGCGCGAGCTAAAGGGCGGGTCGGTTGTGCCGGCCCCGCCGCCACCGGCGCGGCATTTTTGCCCGCCCCTACCAAATCTGAAGCGATGCGCCAACCACCTTCGTCCCGACACAGCGTGAGGGACCCGGGGCGGATGAGGCATCACCCCAGAACCGCTCTCTGCAACAGCGGAAACCAATCGCTCCGGATCAGATCGACGAGGAGAGGCTGAAGGCTCTGCCATCCTTAGCCGAGGCACTCCCCCTACTCCGGCCGCGGGTCCCTCTCCAGGAGCTCCAGCAAATTGCCATCAGGATCACGCAGGTAGACAGCGCACCTCGCCCACGGATACGTCACATTCGGCAACTTTGGCGGCGGCGGCCCCGCAAACTCGACGCCCGCGGCCGAAAGCCGGTCGTACCAGGCGTGAACATCGTCCACCTCAAGCCCCACATGTGACGTCCCGACATCGTTGCGATCTCGATCCGCAGGTCCGCTCTCTCCCGCCGGCTCAACGTACTCGTTCAGCTCTATCGAGCACTCTCCGCCGGTGCCGACCCAAGCCATCTTCATGCGAGTGTTCTCGAAACCCGTCACCTGCGAGATCCAGTCTCCCGTGAGCTCCCTCGTTGGCCGCTCGACCTCCAGCCCCAGCACGTTCGTGTACCACTCGAGCGACCGCTCAAGATCGCTAACAACAACACCAACGTGGTAGATAGATTGAACAGTCACGGCCTTCTCCCGGGATTGCGGCTGTTTTGGGATGCTCACGATGGCCAGGGCGCGGAGCCAGCCGTCATGTTAGTGGAAGCCGGGACGTGAGGGAGCGCGTGGGTCGTCTACCGGCGGGATGTGGTGAGCAGCGCGCCCGGAAACGAAGTTGCGATTCCTGCCGGGTTCGAGACAGGAGCCACACAGGCCCCCGTCAAACTGCATCTTGCCAGCTTCTGAGGAAAGTCCTAGCACACACTCTCGTTGGTGTTTTTTGCACCGATGGCGCCAGAAGGTTCAAATACCTGCCAGGAATCGGTGCTCGACAGAGTGGACGCTTGTGCCTGCCAGACGCCCCGACCGAGGTAAACAGGGATTTCCAGCAGGTCTGTGAATATCTCATCGCATGAGAGCTCTATTCTTGCGCGCGCCACTTCGTCCCTACCGTAGATTCCACTACTCCGATCAGTCATGCGCAGCCTCAACAACGCCAGGACATCAGTCTCGTCAAAGAGTTCCGTCCCGTCGTGTGGCGCGAACGATGCAAGCACACCCTGCAACATATCGTGAATCGACACCCTTTCTTCCCAGTCACTCCGGGGAACCTCGACGGTGAACTGCACCAGGACCTCGCCCCAGAAGAACCAGCGGACGATATTCAGGTAGTCGATACCGTGTTTTGCTCCACTGAACACGAACTCTTGCGCCAATTCGTTCCACAACTGCTCCCGGGATTCGATGGACCAGGTGTCCCATTCGGCCGGTCGCTCCGGTTCCGTCTGGGCGCCCAACGTGTAGACGTTCGGATACTTCCACCGCTCAACAGCCTGCTCTGAAATCGTCACGCTGATCCTTCCAGTCCTGTCGTAGAAGACGACGGCAGAATCCGTCCTGACTTCCGACCACTGCCCGGGAAGTTCGTACACATGGGTCAGAATCGGCTGGAACTGGTCCCCGGGTGCGGCTGCAACGACTTTCGGCGGGACGAACAGGGTCGCAACCGGTGTCGGGATGGGAGTTGGGGTAGCTGTCGGCACGCGCCTGGGAGGCGTAGTCCACAGCGGCGTAGGCGTTGCCAAAGGGTTGAACCTCACCGGCGTTCTTTCAGGCTCCGCAGGCGTTGTAGGGCTGGGTGTAACCACAATCGGTGCTGGCCGAGGTGCGGGGGTCATCGTCGGCCTGGGAGAGGACAAACTCACCACCGGCACCCGGGTCGGAACTCTCTGAGCTGGTGCCGATGTCGGAGCAACGGTGGGAGTCGGAAGGGATAGCGGATCTGCGCTCGGCGATCCGGGCGCATCGGTCGGTTGGTGGCTGGTTATCGACGGTGAAACGGCAGAGGCGGTCACTACAGCCCCTGCTGGCTCAGCTACGCCGGTCGATGGATCTGTGGCTTTAGCGCCCTCGATACAGGCGACACCTAGAAATAGAACAGGCAGCGTAAACACAAGGAGTCGATAGTTCATCGGAACCAACCAGGCACTTTCTACTTGATTCGCTTCAGTCGTATGCGGCTTTGGTTGTCGGAACGTGCAAGACGGACACACCCGGTGTGAGATGGGCGACAGGGGAAGCACATCTTGCCCCGCTCCAGTAAAAAGGATGCCGTGACTGACTTGGAGATCGGTGTTCAATCAGCGTGAATAACCGGTGATGCACGTTGGAGTTTAAGCAGGACGTTGAACACGCCGTCGGGGGACGTCGGTTGCAAGCAGACCGGTGGCCTCGCCATTTGCTACATCGCTAATCGACGATCGAATGAGTATCGAAAGACGCTGCTCAGAGCCAGCTATTCGCCGCGGGCCGGTCGGGCATACAACGCCTTGTACAGCCGGTCTGCCGCGTCGTCGAATGCATCGCCCTGCGTCGCCTCCCGAAAATCACCGGCGAGAATCTCACGAGTGCGAACAGCACGCGGATGGTCCCACTCCAGCAGCGCATCATCCAGCATTATCGGGAACAGGACCGGCTTATTCCGGCGTTCCTCCTGCTCCATCGCCTTATCGATCTCCCACTGCACCCAGTCGCTCTCATTGAGAGAAGCCTCGCTGCACACAAGAACCACCCGGTCTCGCAACGAGATCTGCCTGTCGATCTGCTCCGTCAGCTTCACTCCCCATTCGCCGTGCACCGGTGCGTACCAGTAGTCGACGCCGCGTTCATTGAGCGACCGCTGCAACTGGTCAACAAATGATTTGTCTTTGGTCGAGTAACTGATGAAGCATGTCTCCAGCTTGATCGGCTGGTCGACCCACTCATAAAACGCATCCGTCCGCGTCTCGTTCGTCCCCACAAGCATTTTCTGGATAATCGGGTTCACACCGCATTGGCGCAAGAACTCATCAGGTATCTTCCCACCAGATTTGAGAATGGTGTCCGTGCCAACGGTTGAGGGACTATCTGCAATAGAACTATCCAGATTCACCGCGGATGATAAGTCAACGTTTGCGAACGCCGTTCCACCGAAACGGACCCCATGAAGATCTGCCCCAGCAAAGATTGTATTTTCCAGCTTTGCGAGACGCAGGTCTGCGTCGTTCAGCTTTGCGCCGTTCAGGTATGCGTGGCGCAGGTTCGCGCGGCTCAGGATTGCCCCGCTCAGGTCTGCGCCGTTCAGGTCTGCGTGGCTCAGGTTTGCATCGCTCAGGTTTGCCCCGCTCAGGTCTGCGCCGTTCAGGTCTGCGCGGGTCAGGTCTGCGCGCGTCAGGTCTGCGCGCGTTAGTTTTGCGTCGTTCAGCTTTGCGCCGAACAGGTCTGCGCCGATCAGCTTAGCGTCGAACAGGTCTGCGCCGATCAGCTTTGCGTCGATCAGGTCTGCGTCGATCAGTATTACGCCGCTCAGGTTTGCGCAGCTCAGGTTTGCGAACCTCAGGATTGCGAACCTCAGGATTGCGCCGATCAGCTGTGCGCCGGTCAGATCTGCGTAGCTAAGATCCAGTCGCAGATCCAATCGCAGATCCAGTCGCAGCTTCAGATTCTTCACACGCCACGATTCGATCGCGTCACTGCCTTGTTTCACCATTTCGACATGTTCCGAGTTGGCCATCTCGCATCTCCTGACACATTGCGCGAATGGCGATCATACTCGCCGTAGCTCGATGCGAGCACGCGGCTGGAAGCCTGGTATCCGGATGGGGTCTAGTTAACCTTGCCGCCGGGAGTTCGGAGCCGGGTGTCGGTCAATGAAGCGGTGCCGAGTCCGCTTAGATTTCAGCGAACAGCATCGACCCGGAAAGATCGAACTGGGAATAGTGGCACGCCCGGAGGGATTCGAACCCCCGACCCTCTGGTTCGAAGCCAGATTTTTGCCCGTTGCAAACTGCGGTCGGAAACCCCTTCTCCAATCTCAATCCGTCGCTATCAGTCCACATCCGTCTGTCCCGCCTTGCTGCCACAACTGCTGCCATTTGCTGCCACGGTTTCTCCCTAGCCATAACTCGCATCCATGATCTCCGAGAGCTGGTCTACGTCAGACGGCAGGGCCGAGACGTACATGTCGAGCGTGGTCGAAATTCGTGAATGGCCGAGCGCCTTCGAGACAGCCGCGAGACTGGCACCGCGGGAGAGAGCCAGAGACGCATAGGTGTGTCTCAAATCGTGGAGACGCAGCCGCCCCTCTATGCCCGCCGCCTTTACCAGCATCTTGAACACCCGTGCCGAGAAGTTCGAGGGAGAGAGGTGCGTACCTCGCACCGTGACGAACACCGGCCTATCGCCCGCGGTCCAGTCCTCTCCTCTGCTCAGGGATTCCTCATTCATGGCCCTGCGGTGTGCTGAGAGCACTTGCAGCACCCCTGGAGGCACAGGAACAGTCCGAATGCTCTCAGCAGTCTTGGGCGCATCCACAGACAGGCCACCACGCCGCTCCGTCAACGACTTTGAGACAGAGATACGGCGCTTGTCTTCATCGACATCGGCCCATGTGAACGCCGCCCCCTCACCGATTCTCAGGCCGCAGCCGAGCAGCACATGGACCAGTGGCGCGAGACGGTGCCCAGTGCCCTGCCAGGAATCACCCGCAGCGAGCAGACTCCGGGCCTCATCCTCATCAAGCGAACGCATCTTGCTGTTGGGCTTACGCGGTGCGTCAACCGACTCCGTGACGGCACGCCTGACGATCTCCATTCGGAGCGCCCACTTCAGCATCGAATTGAGGTACATGTGTACATGCGCCAGTGCCGATGCACCCACCTTGAGGCGTCGAAGCCGCGAGTACAGGTTGCTCACCTGTGCAGGCGTTAACTTCACCACCGGAACCTTGCCGAGATTCGGGAGGATGTACGTCCGAAAGGTGCCCTCGTAGTTGACCAGTGTCGCCCGCCTGAGGGTGTCCCGTTTCACGTCGAGCCAGCGGTTGTAGCACTGCTCGACGGTCAGCACCGCGTCAGGCAGGGGCATCCCTCCATCAAGTAAAGCCTGAGCGTTCCTGATCTTCCGCCTGACCGTCTCGGCGTCCCGGCCCCGGAAGTATCGCCGTGGCAATCCCGACCCCTGTGACAGTGCGCCGCGCCAACCGCCGCCCGGTAACGGGTACACACTCGCCTCGTTCTGGCCCTTGCGCCTGCGCCCATTGCGGCTAGTACGTGACGCCATGCTCTCTCCTGGTTTCTGCATTTCGCTCTCCCATCCGATGCTTGTTTGCCAACTCGATTGCACTTCGCCAATCAACAACCTCCGGGCATCTCTCCACGACGCCGTC
Organism: Chloroflexota bacterium; assembly: GCA_029262735.1. Classification (GTDB taxonomy): domain Bacteria; phylum Chloroflexota; class Dehalococcoidia; order Lucifugimonadales; family Lucifugimonadaceae; genus JAJCYX01. The sequence goes on from JAJCYY010000030.1 coordinate 24,013, forward strand.
AACCACATCCGGCGGCAATGACCCGATCTGTAGAGAAGCGAATGACGAGGTGGTGTAGGCGGACGAAGACGCCTCAACGCCCCTGCTATGCGAGAACGTGAAAACCGGGTAGTAGTCCGCGCCGATCTCGGACCATGCCCGCAAGCCGATGGCTTTTGTGGCAAGGTCGAAACCGTCGAGTCGCTCCGGCTCCAGCGGGCCTGTGATCTGCGGAGTAATGGCCGTGATGATCGGGGGCCTGCGTTCCACGACCGGGCTGTATCCCTCGCTTCCGTCTCGCCACGGTGCATATGCCAGCAACAGGCGCAAATCCTCTGCGTCCGGGTAGTGGTGCCGTTCCAGCCATTCCCGCCGCCCGAACTCCATCACCAATGCCCACTTGCCAAGTGCGCCGAGACCCGCAAGCGGTTCGGCCAGACAGCGCGCCCACTCAGCCTCTCGGCTGTAAAGACCACGCCCTTTGATGGCATGCGTCAGCAGGTCGCAGCGCAGAACATCACCGCTGGCATCCTCATTCGGCCAGTCGTGGTGCCAGTTCGACAGTGAAACGGCGTCATACCCGACACCCTGGATGTAGTCACCGACAGTTCGAGCAGACGGCGCAGCCTCAGGGTGAGCGTCTTTGAATATGTCTGCGATTTCCTTCGCAGAGAGTCCATAGCGCCGCCGGATGTTCCGGGCTAATCCACCCCAGAACTCCGCCCGCACATTCCGGCCATCTGGAACCGTTATTCCAGCTATTTCAGCAGTAATTCCCGCTAATTCATGCAGCAAATACGCTCTCCTTACCAGTGTTTAGCGGATACTCTAACACAATGCTAACGGTCTCAGGCACAAGCGAAAGGCATATCAGATGGACCGACTCTCTCACGACGTGAAAGCAAGCGCCGACCGGGTCCATGTATCGCGGGCAACGATGTGGCGGCTAATACAGGACGGCGAGATAAACAGCTTCAAAATCCGTGGCAAAAGGTACATCACCGAAGCCGAACTGCTGCGGTATCTGGCCCAACAGGAACAAGCCGAACGGGAACGTGTAACCGCCTAGCAAACGCAGGCCCATCACAGGCCCAGGAATCGACGGCTATAGGAGTCCGGCACCCATGACTAAGCCTGTACGCGAGACAGGCCGGAACCGCGGCCAGCATGAACACTCGTCACCTTCAAACGCAATTCAACTCTCAAACCACCATCTCACTACGGTGCTCGAACCTCGCGCCGTCACGTCTGAACAGGCAGAGCTACGGGGCTATTACTCAATCGCCACTGAAGCCGAACTGACAGCGTTGGGATTCTCCACTGCACAGGCACGGGATACAGGCGGCAAGGGCCTGGTCATACCGCTCCATAACAGTGAGCGAGTATGGGGTTACCAGTTCCGCCCAGACAGGCCGCGGATCCAGGCCCGCAAGAACGGCGAAGCGCGCGCCATTAAGTACGAACTGCCAGCCGGGGAAACTGTGCAGATCGACATAGCACCGGGTAGTAAACCGCTTGAGGATATGGAAGCGGAAATATGGATCACCGAAGGCTCCCTGAAAGCCGACGCACTGATATGCGGAGGTGCTGACATTGCGTTGGGGCTGGCGGGTGTCTGGGGCTACCGGCATCCGGCGGTGATGGCCTTTATCGACCGAATGAAGTGGAAAGGGCGGCGGGTTGTAGTCGCGCTCGATTCCGACACCGGCACAAACAGACAGGTTGCGCAGGCGGCGTGGCGTATCGGCCAGCACATTGTTGCTCGTGGTGGCAGTGCGATGTGGTTGGAGCTTCCGGCCGCAAAAGACGGCTCGAAACAAGGTGTAGATGACCTACTGGCCGCAGGCACAACACTGTCCGATATACGAGAGATGGTGCATCCGCACCCTCAGTTGTTCAGCTACAAGCGACGCACCGGCTCGGAAGGCGAATTGTTGCCGCTGATCGTTGCCAATGCACCGGTCCCGTTCGATGAGCGGGTCAGAGCAGCTGCAAACGCGTTGGCCGCGAACAACAACCCGGAAAGACTATTCAGTCGAGGCGGATCGCCCGTCATTATCAAGGGCAACGAACACGATCGCGTGCAGACGGAACTCGTACCCGAGCACTTCGGTCGCGTGTTGCTATCCGAGGCAGCGGACTGGGTGGTAATAGGTGAAAAAAAGGGCGAACCGTTCGTCAGGGCGACAGACCCACCGCAGGGTGTTGCTAAGGCCGTGCTCCAACTGCCGGACCCCGGCTTCCCGCGCCTGAACAACTTGAGTTTCGGGCCGGTGCTCAGGCCGGACTTCTCCATTGCTTCAAAACCCGGATATGACAAAGCAACCGAAATCTTCATTGTCGGCTCCAGTGCGGTTGCTCTGAATGTGCCAGACAACCCCACGCAAACCGATGCTCAATCGGCTGGAACTGCACTTCTGGACCTTTTTGCCGACTTCGGGCTTGACGATGCGAGCCGCGCCAATGTGCTCTCGATGGCGCTCACTTCGGTCATTCGCCCTGCGGTTAACGGATTGGTTCCCGCTTTCGCCATTAACAAATCGACACCAGGAGAAGGCGGAACCCTCTTAACCGATGTGGCTGCGATCATCGCAACAGGGAAAGAATTGCCGCGCAAGTCCTTCATCAACAACGAAAACCAGATGCGCCAACAGATCACGTCAACTCTGCAAGACGGGGACCCTCTGGGTGGCTTCGATAACGCCGATGGACAGATCAAAAGCGTTTCCCTTGAGGTGATGTTAACCGGCCATCTCTGGCAGGAACGGCAATTTCACGCCCAGAGCAATTTGGTACTCCCGAACAGAGTGACATTGATACTAAACGGCATCGGACTGGAACCGACCGGTGGCCTTGTCCGGCGAGTTGTGCCAATCGTGCTGCGTAGCGGGCTTGAAAACCCGGAGAGGCGCGCCGCGGCCGACTTCACCCACCCAAACCTCACACAGTACGTCAAGGACAACCGCGGTGATTACCTTTCGACCATCTTCACGATGGCAAAGGCATGGAAGGCGGCAGGTAGTCCGAAATCCACAGGTCTGCCGCCGTTCGCGTCGTATGAGGAATGGAGAAACATCGTAGGCGGAATACTCCAATTCGCAGGCATAAAGTCGTTCCTGTCCAACATGTATGAGTGGCGAGAGTCTACCGATGAAGATGCGGCGATCACTCGTGCCTTTTTCCGCGCATGGTGGGATGGGACGCGGGACACGAAACTCACCACTGCAGAAGTCGTCGAGCGCATCGACTCGGACCCGGTTGGCACGAAGTGGGATTTCAAATTAAATGATCTCACCCCCCTGCTTGGCGAGGGTCGCGGCGACCCGATCAAGCGATTGCCTTTTCTGCTCAAGCGACTAGCGGGCAGCGTCAAGGCCGGGTTGGTGCTCTCCTTCACCGAGAACAGCAAGGGTATGAAGCTCTGGAGTCTCAGCCCGGTTAATGCCGAAACCTCAGACACCGAAAATGGACTTTCGGCATCTTCCGCAGTTCAAAACGGCGCTTTTTCCGAAACCTCCGAAACTTTCACAACTAATCGCGTGAACGAAAAAACAAACAAAAAATCTCATGTAGAAGGAAGCGCAGAACTTTCGGGAGTTTCGGCTTTCGGCGCGGATTCCAGTTCAAACAGCCGCCGAAAGTCTGCCGAAACCTCTGACGCCTCTTTCGTCGAACAGCCGGAACCGACCGTGGCCGCGTTCGCCGACCTTCATGACGAAGAAGCGGAGTTAGAAGCCGAAATGGCCCGTCAAGCCGCCGCTGCCGAGAAGGGAGCCGACTGATGGCCGCATTACCGCCCGGTACCGCTGCCGAGTTCAGGCCAGCACTCCGGCTTGCCGCTCAGTTGACCCTGCTGGAACGTGAGATCGACGGCCCGGATGATCGGCGCTGGCTTGAGTTCTGGCAGATCGCGGAGCAATTCGAGGCTTGCGAACGGTCGGCGCGTCGAGAGACAGGCTGGCGATACTGCATGTTCGGCTATAAGGCAAAATGTCCCATAGACAGCCCGGTCAACTGCCTTGCTTGTGCAGGGATGATCTCGACCACACTTTCGCAACAAGAGAGCGCCTGAAGGTACTCCCGAAACCTTCTACGGCAACATACCGATGGCACCGGCTAAGGCTCGCAATCTGTCTGCCTGTTCAAGTGCTGTTGAGCCTGCCTCCAGGTCGAACGCTTCAACAGGGAGAGAGGCCATGCCCGATCTGAGTTCCTGTTGCTTGTCGGCTATCGCCTGCTGCACACGCGGGTCTTTCATTGCCTTGCACGCCTCAACACGAGCAGACCGCGGCGCATATCCGCTCGCAATGTAGGCTTTTGTTGCGGACATCGTTCGCGTTGCCATCAACCCTGCGAACCGCTGTCTTCTCGGTGTTAGCACGTTGTTTGCCATCACCAACCTCAAGGTTTCAGCAACGGGGGCCGCTAAATGCTAGGTTTCGCCGACTTCACCCGAAACGCTCACGGCTCAGTTTTAGTACCTCGATCTCCGGCCTCTGCGCCTTTTGACAGGTATGATCCTGCGGACCGGCGGCGGCACTGGTGGCGTGGGCGCAATGGAAACCCCGGACGCTGCCAGGTCGGCCATGATGACGCGGTGTTTCAACGCCTCTAATTTGAGTGCTCTCTCGTGCTTCTCTACGGCAATCCGCCTCTGCCTGCCATCGGTTTCCGCCTGCTGTAGACGCTGCCAGAGTTCATCAAGCAAAGGATGCCCGGTTCCTTCAGCACCCCTTGCTCTACGCTGCCAGCGGGTACGAGTGCTCTCAGGTATACCGGCCATAGTAAAGGCCGTGGGGATTCTCGCCCCCTCACGCACAAGACGCTCAAGGTCTTCGATCAGTGGTTCGTTCAAGTGGTGAAGGGTGCCCATCCGCCTGATTATCTCATGCAGAAAAACCGAACTTTCGGAAAATAATCCATCTGAGTAGCCCTGGTCCCGCTTTCACGCTGCCGCCTAGGTGTGAGGCGCTGTGGTGCGCTAACCGGGACAGGTGACGATGAAGTTCTCGTACGAAACAGTACCAGGTGAACTATCGGTATAAAAACCGAACGCTGGCATGACCTCCACGTGTTCGCCATCCACTGCGTCCAAATTGAACGTACCAAGCAGCCGGTCGTTAAGGTATGCGGTTCCTTTTCGGCCACTAGCGACCACCCGTATCTCGTTTGATTCACGGGGCTGCGCTCGAACGCCGGGCGTGAACAGGAACTCCCGCCGGGTTTGAATCCAAGCGTCATCACCGGGTCGCACAAAGTGGTGCGCCCAGAAGTGCCCACCAAGAGCATTAGCCGCAACCACAAGCATGTCCATATCAGAGGAACCGGCGCGACGGAACATTAATCCGTATGACCACGAGTAGCGGGTTGTATTGAAAAACGTGACTGATGCGTCAAAATTGACAGCTTCGGCCTTATCCGGAGGTGATGGAACTCCGATGAATTCGTCTCTTGTAATGCTGCCACTAGTCGCCGCATGAATTACAAGGTTCGGCCGTGAATCACAATACTCGATTACAGCCTGCACCGTAGAAGTAGTTTGAATTATCGCGAGGGCAGTTGCCGTAGCGTTCATCCGTAGCTGTCGAGCATACGAAGTTGCCGCAGATTGTGCCTGTGCCGTCGCCGTAGACATGCTTACGAACGCCGAAACAGTCTGGGTGGCAAATCCCCGTGCCCTTTCGGTCGCAGTCACCGCGATAGAGGTGGCTTCACTAGGCGCATATGTTGGGGATGGTGCTGGTAGTGGGGTTGGTGAAGGTCTGGCCGTCGGTTCAGGTGTCTGAGTCGGAGCCGGAACAGGGGTCGGAGTTGGAGTGTTAGTAGGAGTCGGTAGAGGAGTGGGCGTTGGCAAAGCAATAGAAATTCCTAACCCCAACCCCGCCGACTGCAAGATTTTGGCAATCTCACCTGCTTGTGTCGCGAAGTTTAGTCCCGCAACAGTTTCAACGTCCGGCAGAACGGCAATATTAATGCCAAGCACCTCGCCGGTTTCACTAATCAATGGCCCGCCGCTATTACCTCTAAGAATCTCCGCATCATGTTGGATGAAGAACTGCCCCTCCGCCTCCAAAGAACGAGAAACAATTCCCTGACTGACCGACACGTCACCTTCGAGTCCGAGTGGGAACCCGACCGCAATCACTTCTTCGCCGGTCTGAGGCGGTCGTTGTGCTATTGGAATCCCTACACCGAGGTCAACTGTTCGTAGAACTGCGACATCGGCAAATTCGTCGAAGGCCACCAACTCCGCGACCAACCTGATGCCTTCGCCCGCTCCACCCCGTCGGATGAATATGTCATCAGCATCTTCGACAACGTGATAAGCAGTGATAACTACGCCGGTTATTCCTGCCGGTGCAAAGCCTGAGCCGATGGCTCCTCCGGACCCGTTGGTTGTCTCGACCCGCACAACCGCTTCCGAACTCAATCTGATGACCTCGGCTCTCGATAACGGTCGAGGTTCGGATGTCGGATTTTCGATGGGCGATGTGCCGCAAGCCGTGGTTGTCACCGCGATCGCAGTTGCGAGCAGCAGCGTCATAACCAACGGTCGAGGTATGACGTAACGGGTCAACATGCGTGCGAATCTAGCAGAAGCCACTTTCGTTACTACACGGCACCGGGTAGTTTAGGCGACCGTACTGGCTCAATTTCTAACCCGATCTAACCCGAATGGAAAGTACGATTTTGCGTACGAGTAAATTAGGCGAAAGGTAATCAGATTGGTACATGCCATAACGCGCCTCACTGCTCCAACACCTTCCGCGCCGCATCCCAGTAGTCCGCCTGTGACTTCAACTCTCGCACCCAATACCGTTTCGGTCCCTGTCGAACCCGTGAGGGTCGCGCCCGGTCACTTGGAATCGCCTGAACCGTATCTCTCCGCAGTCAAGGTCAGGTGGGAACCGCGGGATGCAGACAGTTGGGTAGGACGGATCGCAATTACTGACCGGCTGAGTCAGCATGACAGTGCTGGTGACGGTTGGTTGTACCGGTGTCGGCGTTGACGGTATGGCGACCGGACCTGAGTCGGTGGCGATTGTCAGACCGACAGGCACGTCACATGTGGTCACCATCAAAACTAAGGCATTGAACTCAGCCTGTGTCACTGACAGGTTCCAAGTCTGCTTTATTCGAGCCCAGTCGATGGCGTACTCGCACCAATAGGTCGCATCCGGCGGCTTCCACTCTTCCGGTCCCTTGTCACCCTTTGAGCGGTTGGCTCCAGCCGTAACGGCGATCAGGTGATCTGGATCATCGAGGTCGTTGGCATACTCCCTTTTCTTGTCCGAGTCCCAGGTCCAACCACCCGAGCGATGAGCGTTCGACAACGGCACCATGTGGTCAATGTCCAGGCTGCTCGCTGACGTAACCACCGTATCGGTATAGAGGCCAAGCCAGTCGCCGGAGACGACGCGACATCCGTCGAAGCTGACAGGTACACGGGACTCTCCGATGAGAACTTCGCCGCGAGCGTTCTGACAGTCACCGTCTTCATCGATCCAGTGTCTCCAGTCGTCGCGGTCATAGGCTGGGATTTCACCGATCTCTCGGACGATCAGACTGAATGACAGTCCAGGGTTCACGCGAATCGGTGTGGAGGTTGCCTCAGGTACTTCGCTTGCTTGCGATTCAACGTCACCGGGGCCGACTGGAAACGGTGTCGCTGTAGGATGCGGCGTAGGTGAAGGTTCGACTAGCGGAGTCGATGTTGGCTCTTGGGGCGAGGTCTGCGTCGCCATCGGAACCACAGCCCGGGTGCAAGCAACAAGGGCGAGCAAGATCGCGATGGCAAGGGTGCGCCGCATGGCGCGGGATTGTAGCTGACCCTTGGAGTTTCATTTCCCGTGGCGGTGCGCGATCATCCCCCTTTCAGTGGCGGTGTGGAGGTGCGCAGCCCGTCAGCAACCACTGAGCAACCTGACCAATAGCGATGCCAGAACCAGATGACGCCCAGATCCTGAATCAGAAGTTGGATGGCATCTTGCTTCGGATAGAGGAACTTAGCCGAAAGTTGGATGAACACTTACGGCGCGGTGACGACCCCTGGTTGCCCTTCAGTGCCGTACAGCGCCGCTTCGGCACAGACGACGATTACACAGACCTGTCTCCGCTCGATGCGAAACTCCTAGAGCGGCTAATGATGGCACGGGGTCGTCTTGTGCCCACAGACGAACTCTGTCATGCGCTCGGACTGGCCCCCAGTACCCAGCAACGCCACGTCAAGATGTATGTGAGTAGGCTACGAGGCAAGTTGCGGAGTATGAAGAATCCCGGAATCGAAATCCAGAACAATCGTGGGTTGGGCTACCGCATCAGCGTGTTGCGCACTGAAGGAGACAACGAGTAGTCGCCCAATTCGGCACCGCCCACTACCGGCATCTCTTCGCGGAGGTCGGCAGATATCCGCGGCTTGATGGGCGGCACGCAGCAGGAACTACCGCCTACGCTAGGCGTTCTGATGGCCGCACTAAGACGAGGCACACGGCTGCACGGGCCGGGGAATGAGGGGCGGGGGGAACAAATCCTCAGTGAATATTACTGCTGAGTCCAGAGCCAGCCGAATTTCAATCCCATTGGGGGGTCCGGCTGAACACCAATAGGAGCCACTATTTTGATAGCAATTTGACTGGCCGCAGGAAGAAATAACATTGCGATTCCGGTGTCACACTCGGTTTCTGTTGCGTTAAGTTGGCATCCGAATCCAGTGTCTACCCCATCTATCCTGAAGACGAATTGAACAGAGTTTCCAAGACCGGGTGCGGTGTCTGATTTGATGACGAAATCCGATGCGAGGCCATCCACGTTGGGTGTGAGTATCGCAATTTGAGCCTCGGCAGCGGCCGGGTTGCCGGGGTTGGTGGTAACTCCGCCCGAATCAGGCTCCATAAACGAGACGGTTCCAGTGTCCACGTCTCGATTAAAGGTTCCACGCCCCATTAGGGGGCTACCACCGCCAGTAGTCGGTTGGGGCAGAGGGACTCCAATGGGCCCTACAGGACCCAGTGCCACTCCGAGCGGGTCGGAAAGTCCCGATACCACAGTCTCGATATTGCTTCCGTCAAGGTTGGCGCGCTTGATGAACCCTGTTCTGTCACTCCAGTAGACTTTTCCGGCCAGACCGTCCACTGCGATTCCCAGCGCTTGCCCTGCATCGGAAACTATCTCTTGGAAGCCCGTACCGTCCGGGAAGCCTTTACGGATTGTTCCGGGATTGCTTTCATCAGCCCAGAACAACATTCCGCTCACCGGGTCGTAGTCAAGGTCGTAAACACTGGCAGATTCGACACTTCCGAATATCTGAGTTACACCACTGCCGTCATAGTTCATCTTCCCGATTGCGGAACCCGGCGTAGCCCAGTACACAATGTTGGCTGACTCATCCAATGCGATTCCGGTTCCAGCAGAACCGATTGAAGAAGCTTCTGTGCCATCCAAACGGCTACGAAGCACGTCATTCGAGCCTGACGAAATCCAGAAAAGCCAATCGTCTTCTTCATCGACAGCAATCATTCGACCCTCTGAAGGACTTACAACGTTCTGATTCGTCCCATCAAGGTCCGAACTGCCGATGCAGCAACCACCATTGCTTTCATCAGCCCAAAAAAGTTGTCCTCCAGCGGGTGCTACGGCGACGCCGTTAGGGTCAACGCCAGCGACGATCAGGTCTTCCTGATTGCTCCCATCCAGGTTTGCACGCTGAATCTTGTTTGAACCGGTATCGCCCCAATAAATCTTTTGTACGATGCTGGGTGAACCACCTGCCAGAGCCCTAATCTCAGCAAGGGTCAACGCACCGTCGTATATCCGCACATCATCTATCTTCCCGTTCCACGGCCTGCTTGTCGGACTGTCCGGATTCCCACCAATCCAGAACGGAACCGCCGGATTCGAGTCGACTGCACCGGTCTTAGCGACACTACCGACTTCAGCACCGTTCACGTAGACGCGCATGTTGGAGCCGTCGTAGGTGCCTGCGACGTGTGTCCACTGACCGTCAGCGAGATTGACCGAGGACAGTAGTGTCGAGGTAACCCCGCCAGCTTTGAGCCTGAAGCGCAACTTCACACCACCACCACTGTCAATAGTGCTGAGCATGATGTTGTGGTCTTGGTCCTGCACACCGGTCGCCTTAGACACGATACGACAGTCAGAAGCACCACAGTTAGCCAGGTCATCGGAGTTCACCCACGCGGCAAGCGTGACTGCACTACCGCCAGGATCGAGCGTGCCGAGGTCTACATAGTCATCGGTACCATCAAAGTTCAGAGAACCGACTCCGACCTTGCCTGCGGCAAGAATCGCTCCGTTGACGACGCCGTTGTTTCCGTTACCTGAAATGTCGGTAGCTGTACCGTCGTCAAACGTCCAGTGACCGATCAAGGTTCCGGTGGCTTCCGAACTGAGAGTAAAAACCAGGGTGGTGGCAACTACCACCGCGGCGACGATGCTGGCAAACGCGTACTTCCGCATGACTGACCTCCGTGACACACCTGCGCGATTGGCAAAGTGAGAATGGGACGACAGTAGCTGAGGATTCAGGTTGAAGATTCATCTTGAATGAACTTTTCATGCACAAATCATGTACAGATACGGCGAAATGCGGTCGTCAGTGTATGATCCGCCGTGGGCGAGATGGACTAGCTCCACTCGACCAACCCTCTGTGGAGGTGGCTGCCGTGGACGTTTTGTAGCATCGATGGGAGTCACCTCCCCTCCTGACTCTGACAGCCTGTTTCGAGTTCTGACCCGTCCAGCGCGATCATGCTGCGCATGGCGAAGATGTGGCGGTGTGTGGTGTGCGTCGGAGACTCCCGCTCCTACTCAAACGGAGTGCAGTGGGAGTTCGCGCCCGTCACCCATTCCGAACGCCGCGTTCTGGCTCACTTGCTGGAGTTCCACGACGTTTCGCCCCTTGACCTGAAGGCAGCAAGGCTTGCCGAGAGTGACTACTCAGGTGGATTGAACATCGGAAGCCGCGCGCTGGCCATGTGGTCGCGTTCAGACCCGACCGGGGACGACATGCACCGCTCAGGCAACTGGCTGAGCGATGTGGTGAGACATTCGCCGAAGCCGAAAGGGAGACCGCCGTACTGAGCAGGAACACGCACCGCCCACGCTATCACCTAACTAGCCAGAATTGGTTTAGAAGGCGCTCAACCTATCTTTTGATAGCAGAAATGCTCCCCAACCTTCATCCACTGATGACCGTCCCATGAGTAGACTACCGAAGTCTGACCTTCGTACACGGAATCGCCAGCCGACTTGGAACGAAGCACTTGTCGGAACGGCCCGCTGCCATAACCTGTATCGCCAACGACGGTGAAGTTAAGTTGACCGTCCCATTCATAGGACTCGACTTCTTTCATAACCGACCTGTACCAATTTTCAACCTCATGTTTTCCGGTTATAGCCTTCGTATGTCCAATCACATAAGTGACCTCATCGGAAAAATGAGCGAAGTACTCGTCGAATCGGCCCGAGTTGTAAAGTTCAACCTGGCGCGCGAAAGACTCCTGAAGACTCCCAGTGGTTGCGGATGTCATTGCGTCCTACTTTCAATATCTCCTGCTAGGCCAGCACGCGCTCCGGCGGTGGCTTCAATCTTGGAAAAGTGGCGGGTGTCCAATATCAGGCAGTCTGTAACCGGGTGGTCGTTTCCATATTTGGCCGTCCCACTCTTCCAGTGGTGAGAGGAACGCCCTCCAATCGCCACCTGCCGGTTCTTTTCCTGCCAACTCGGCCCGACCTGTCGCCCACTTGAGCGTCTCCCAAGGCTCGGTGTCGGTTGGTGACCACGGATACAACCGCTTGACAATTTTGCTCGCGACATCATCCGGAATGCGGAAACCGTCCGGTAGATCGACCATTACGTCGTACAGGTGCATAGAAATTTCTGAGCAGGCCAGCGCAAGGAATCCTTCGGCGTCTCCAGTGCCATGAGGATGCCAGGCCCGAGAAGTCGGCTCGTTTCCCCTCGTGACCGCGATCAATAATTCCACCGAGATTGAAAGGCGATTGGCTGTGTAGATAGCCGGGTCTCTCCGCGACTCCAGAAGCAGAAAGTCGATAGGCCCATAGTCCTCTTTGGTCGCCAGGAGGGACGCGTACCCGAGGATGGCCCAAGTGACATGTCGAAGAATCTTTCTCCTGTCCCATTCCGAGTTTGAGGGGTAACTATCCCAAGCGTCGTCAGGAACTTCGAGAATTGCTGTTCGCGCGTTCTCGCAGCACAGCCCGAGGTCTTCGGCAGTCACCGGGTGTCTGATTGGACGCTCACTGGGCATAGTCGCGGCATGATAGCGCAGTGGGCGCTGAGGTTTGAGCGAAATCTGGACGGGTGGGTAATAGTAGGCGGGCGCGCTGGTTCGGTTAGGTAGTAGGCGGGTGCCGGAAAGGTCGTCACACTCGTCATCCTGTCACTGCTAATCTCAGTTCAACCGTGACGACATGACGACTGTGACGACTTGTTTACGCCTTCAGCATCTCCCGCTTAGCCAGTACACGCTCCAGCAGCGGCTTCATGCCCAGTTCGGTGGCGATGGATATGGCTTCGTCCTGTAGCTCGACCGCCTTCTCCCGGTCGCCGGGTTCGTTGCGGTCGAGGAGCATGTCCGAGTACTCGGCCAACGTAAGAGCGAGTTCGGGTCTGTATCCGGCCTGCTTGCAGGATTCCAGCGCTTTCGCGAATTCGGCCTCAGACTCTGTGTAATTACCCTTCTTAAAGAACAGCAGGCCCCTGTACCTGTTGACAGAACTGATGAGAACTCCAAATGGCACTTTGATTTCACCGGTGAAGCGTATTGCCTCGTCCAGAATATCGTCCCTGCCACCGTAGCCAGCAAGCACTATCGCCAGTCCCACATCATACGAATCGCTTTGCAACTTGCTTTGAGCCAACCGGGGCATATCGAGGCTAAGCGGATCGGTCGCCAGCTCCGTTCCCCATTTCGGATCTTGGGTCATCTGCAGTCGGAACGCAGCAGCCACACGCGCCATATTTCTGTTCATGCTCCCCGCCGGACTGTCAACCCCGGCAGCTCCAACCATCTCCGTCAGGATTTCATCTGCCTGCTCGTAGTCGCCTTTCCAGTATCCCGTTGCGGCCTTGGACATCATCAGACGAGAGTCTGTCGAGTCGTACTCCAGCCCTTTATCGATGAGTTGGCGTGCGTAATTGAAGTCGCCCTGGAGCACATGGGTTAGAGCGGCTGCGGTATATGCGTTTGTAATCCCATGTCGGTCGCGCGTTTTCACCGACGCATCGATCCCGATATCAGAGAAGCGAAGCGATGTCGAGCTATCTCCAACTCTGAAGGATCGAAAGACCAGGATAAACGCAGCCTCCGAGATCAAGGATTGATCTTCCAGTTCCTCAGCAATACCAAAAGCGCGTTTCGCCATTTCCAGCGCTCTATTGTCGTCAGCACTGCTCATGAGTATGCGCGCATGAGCGAGATCGATTTGCGCCTGCATTCGTGGATCATCCACCGATTCCGCAATGCGCCTGGCCTCGGTGACAGCAGCCAGACCCTTCTCCGGATCGTCGTTTTCCGCCGCGAGGAGCCGGGCATATCTTGCTGTCAGCCGTGCGCGGTCTGCCGATCCCTCCGGCATCATCTCCATCACCTGTCGTGCAATTTCGGGTCCTGCTGTCTGACCTCCGGAAATCGCCTGGATAGATTCGGCCATCAGAAAGGCACGCCTGAGGTCGCCCGATAGCTTGAGTATGGGTAGAGCCTTCAACATAGGGTCGACGGCTTCGTAGCGAGTAGCTCGCAGCTCTGTGGCCATCAAGGCCCTGCCAAGCCCCGCATTCAGCGAGGCGTAGGTGTTGTCGTCTTGAGCGAGACTTTCACTCTCTTCGAGGGCGAACTCGAATATGTCGCGTGCATCCTCGAACGCGAACGAATCAAGGGCGGCCTCTCCAGAAATCACGCTGTAGAGAAGGAACTTTTCCGTGCCGAGTTCCGTACGAGCCGCTCCGTAGTGCGTGGCCAGTTCAGCGGCGTGGTCCGGCGCTTTGGGACCGTAGAAATCCTCCAGCGCACCGGCGATTCGGGCGTGCAGGCGGACCCGGCGCGTCAGAGACAATTCCTGGGTCAGTGTTTCCTGCATCTGGGCGTGGGTGAACTGGTAGAAGCCGACATCAGACGGAAACTCTTCGATGATGCGGGCGGACAGCGCCTCGTCCATGGCGTCGAGCATCTGGCCGTCCGTCGTGTTATCCATCAGCATCTTCAGCACGTCGAACCGGAACTGGCGTCCGATTACTGCAGCGATGGTCAGTACCTCGTTGCAGCGCTCAGAGAGCCGGTCGAGCCTGCGGCCTATGACCTCACGCACGCCCTCGGGTATTCGTATCTCCCACGAGGTAGTCCCACCCTTTGAACTTTGACCAGAGGTGATGTCCCCCTCCTGTATGAGAAGCCGGACGGTCTCAGTCACGAACAGCGGGTTGCCCTCGGTCTGCCTGAACACGGTTTCTACCAGGGCCGGGGGTGGAGTTATTCCTGCGGCTATCTCTATGAACCGCTCGACGTCATGCTTCTGCAGTCCCCTGAGGACGACCCGTTCAAAGAGCCGTTCTCTCGAAAGATCACCAAGCGTCACCGATAGTGGGTGCCTCCTGTTCAACTCCATGTCACGGTAGTTACCGACGATCATGATGCGGGAGTTGGCGAGTTCCCGTGCAACGAACTCAAGCAGCATCAGGGACGGCTTATCAGACCAGTGCAGGTCCTCAAGCATCAGGATCAGTGGCGTTGCAGATGCCGTGTTTTTCAGGAACGTAGCTATGGAATCAAACAGCCTGAACCTTGCCGATTCTGGGTCGTCTATCGAGGCAGGAGCGGGAAGATCAGGAAGCTTCTCCCTGACATCCGGCACTACCTCGGCGATAACGGGTGCGGTAGCACCCAGCTGAGTCCGCAGTGCCTGAGGTTCGATTGATGAGACATGACTCCTTATCGCCTGTACCCACGGCCAGTACGGAGGGGCGCCACCTGACTCGTAGCTCCGACCCCAGAGCACCTGTGCCCCCCGCATGGAGGCGTAGGTAGCAAGCTCCTGTGCCGTGCGGGTCTTGCCGATACCCGGTTCTCCGACCAGGGTGACCATGCGTCCCTTGCCAGAGAGAACTTCTTCAAAGGCTGCCTTTAGCTGATCCATCTCACGGTGGCGGCCGACGAAGACTCCGCCTGCCATCGAATCGAGATTCGTCTCCCTTTCACCCTGTTCATCACTTACTGCTGTCAGGTCTACCGCTTCCAGCGCGGCAAGTACCTCATCAGCATCACCCGGTCTTTCTGATGGATCTTTGGCAAGCAACCGCAGTATCAAGGAGTCAAGTGTCTTCGGTATCTGTGTGTTGTGCCACGATGGTGCGACGGGTGGCGTGTTCACATGCTGGCTTATTACCGCAATATCGTCGTCACCCATGAAGGGAACGCGACCTGTGCACATCTCATAAAGCATCGCACCCAGGGAGTAGAGGTCTGCCTTCGCTGTTACCTCTCCACCTGTAGCCTGCTCGGGAGGCATGTAGTTGACGGTTCCGACCATCACCTTCTCGACGGTCAGGCGTGAGCGATCTGTTGCAATGGCAAGGCCGAAGTCGCCGATCTTCGCTGCACCGTCCTCATCGAGCCAGACATTGCCCGGTTTCAGGTCGCGATGCACGATTCCTTTGCTGTGTGCGAAGACAAGTCCCTGCGCAGTCTGGGTTGCTATACGCAGCGCATCTTCTAGTTGCAATGGGCCGTCGGCGTCCTCGACCAGTCCCTCTACATCACCGCCGACCATGACGGGCTGAACCATGAAGGGCTGGGCGATTCCCTGCGCGTCGGGCTCTTCACCAAGGTCGTAGATCGGCATGATGCATGGATGCGTACCCATCCGACCCATCGCCTGCGCTTCACGACGGACTCGTTCTCTTGAGGTTTCGTCGAGTCCCTCGGTCTTGATAAGTGCGAAGGCAACGTCACGGTCCAGGGTGTTGTCGTGTGCGAGGTAGACTTTTTTCTTGCCCCCCTCACCGAGGAACTTGGAGACGGTGTAGCGGCCTGAGGCGAAGGAGGATGGTTGGTCGATAGGACTGTCTTGAGTCGCCGACCCGGGCTGAACGGCGGTTGCTTCCGATACTTCCGACGGGTTCTGGGCACGATTTGCCGCGTGAATATATTGGGCGGCGTCCTCGTTCTCAGGATCGAACGCGAGTACCGACTCCGCACGGGAGCGGACTATCCCCCAATCTTGAACGACCACTGCTTCATCCGCTTGGTCAAGCAGACTGTCTATCCGCCGCTGTACGCGCTCGCTGGGCATAGTGGCGGCATGATAGCGCAGAGGGGGTGGAGATTGAGGAATTAGACCGTCGGGTGGGTACTATCGGCCAGCCGAGCGCGATTCGCTAAGAAGTACCCCCCTCCCCTCGGTCTCGGATTGGCGCGTTCTGTGTGCACATGACACCGACAGTTTGAGTTGTCAGGTTCCTTGCCCCACACTCGCCGAGGAGGTGTGGAATGAAAGCGTGGGAAGATGTGCCTGGACCCAAAATGCCTGTTCCGGCGTGGTGGTTGGAGTTCCACGTTGAGCACCTGACAACGCACAACGAGATGATGATGCGTGAGGCAGCAAGGCAGATTCGAAGACAACTCGAACTGTTCGAGAGGAAGCAGCGACGGCTAAGACGAGACTGAAACAGATCGTCGCACTCGTCATCCGTCACCTCCAATCTCAGGGATGACATGCACCGCGTCGGAGCGTGGAAGAGCGACGTGCTGAAACACCTGGCAGCGCCGCCGGGGGAAGCCGCCTTACTAGACCGGCAGCAGACTCTTTTTCGGCACCCGGTTGCTGCCAGAACTGCTGCCATTGGCCCAAAAAGAGAGACCGAGCGCGTGGCCCGGTCTCAGTTCAATTCTAGTTTGGTACGCCCGGAGGGATTCGAACCCCCGACCCTCTGGTTCGAAGCCAGATGCTCTATCCACTGAGCTACGGGCGCGTGCTGGCAGGAGTGCCATTTCAGTCTAGCGGACTGCGCCGGGATTCGGCCTCGCCATTTGCTGCGACGCTGACCGATGATTGGGCCGGTTTTAACGCATCATCAGCTGATGCGACCGCGAAGGCAGCCCGCTGCTTTTCTACGGAGAATCCGACCTCAGAGAGCCCGACCTCGCTGCGTCGCCGGCGCACACGCCATTGAAGATCCAGCTAGCGGACGCCAATCAACTTCGCCGCTCATCGACGCCAGTCACCGCGCCAATCCCGGACGCGGGCACTCGCCAATCCAGGTGAAATAAAAAGGTGGGGTGGACGGTGGGGATCGAACCCACGATCTTCAGGGCCACAACCTGACGTGTTAACCACTACACTACGCCCACCATAGAACCTGCCCACTTTGGCGGGCATGCACCGCACGATGCGATTCCAGCCCTCCCGGCGCCACCGCCAACTTCCGTGAGGCACAAAAACCGCCAGCTCCAAACGCGATCGCGCAACATATCGAAGCTACCACCGCGGAACTGACGGGTCAATTGATTCGAAACGCGAATTTTTTCGCACGGGCCGCAGTCCGACGATCCACCGGCGTCTTCGCATCAATCGTATTGCATGATCGTGTGCTATCCAGAGCCGGTCAAATCGTGTCTGATTGCGAGCCAATTTTGCGTTCTGATAGAGGCGCGCCCGGTGCGGTCGCAAAGTAGACATGTCGACCATTCTGGGCCGAGGCACCCGCTTGCGGGCTAAAGGTGTCATCCCGCGCGAAGCGAGGGATCTTACTGCTGATGTACGGTCACTCGAGAAATTCTGAATCCAGTTCAGAATGACAGATTGCCTGTCCTCCCTCCTTAAAAGAGAGTTAGTGAGAAGTGTTTTGGCCATGACGACCGACTTTGTGCCACCCCTTAGACAAGCTCAGGATGGCGGTCGCCGGTTCCTTCCCACCGAAATTTGTCTATCATGCCCGGCATAGCGCGCCTCGATTCGCCTTGCCCGATATCACCTCAGTCTCGGGCCGCACGGAAAACACAACGATGACATCGACGACTCGAAACGATCCCTTCGTCGGTCGCGTCAACGAGATGACCGAACTTAACTCGGCCCTCGATAGCACACTGCAGGGACGCGGCCAGACCGTGATGTTCGCCGGTGACCCCGGCATCGGCAAGACCCGGCTCACCGAAGAACTCGCCGAATCCGCCCGCAAACAGGGATTCGCCGTCCACTGGGGTCGGTGCTACGAAGACACCGGTGCGCCGCCCTACTGGCCGTGGACGCAGATCTTGCGCGCCTTCACGTCCTCCGCCAATCCCGACCTCCTCACCGAGCAGATGGCCAACTCGGCAGGCGTTGCTAGCGTCATATCAGACATCTTCCCGGACATAAAAAACCACTTCCCGAAACTCGAGCCCGCTCCGGTCGTCGCCGACCCCGAATCCGCCCGCTTCCGGCTTCTCGACTCCACCTCAACCTTCTTCATCAACGCCAGCCGCACGCAGCCGTTGATGCTGGTCCTGGACGACATCCACTGGGCGGATGCACCGTCCCTGCAGATGCTCCGGTTCTTCGCACGAAACATCCCAGAAAGCCGGATCATCCTTGCCGGTACCTATCGCGACACCGAACTGTCTCGGCAGCACCCGCTCTCCGAAACACTCGCCGAGCTCACCCGCGAGCGCAGCTACAGGAGGCTCCAGCTCCGAGGCCTCGCTGAAGACGAGACGCGACACCTGCTGGAAGAGCTCGGCAACACAGCCGCCTCAAGCCAGACAGCGGCGGAGATCGCGTCGCAGACCCAGGGCAACCCGTTCTTCGTCAAGGAGATCGCGCATGAGCTCGCCGACCTGCCACAGTCCGGACAGCCGATCCGCATTCCCGAAAGCGTCCGCGAAGTCGTCGGCAAACGCCTTAACCGTCTTTCCCCGGAAGCCAGCGATCTCCTCAGAAACGCCGCAATCATCGGGCTCAACTTCGACTACAGGCTGGTCGACCGCATCCATCCCGATATCGACGAAGACGCTGTCATCGGCCTGATCGAGGAGGCTGCCAGCCTGCATCTTGTCGAGAATTCTGACGTTCCCGGCCACTACAGATTCGCCCACGCCCTGATCAGGCAGACCCTCGTCGACGAGGTGACGCCGGTCAGCCGCGTCCGCACACACGCCATGATCGCGGCCGAGATCGAGGCGCTCCGCGGGGCGGCCGCAGACGAGCACGCGGCAGAGCTCGCATACCACTTCTCAGAGGCAAACGTCGGCGGTACGTCCGACAAAGTGGTCCACTACTCGACGATAGCCGGTGAAGCAGCTCTCGCCGTGCACGCCCCCTCCGACGCTGCTGCGCACTTCAAGTTGGCGCTTGGCGCGCTCCCGAAAGACGCCCCTGTTCTTCAGCGGGCAAAGCTGCACCACGGCCGGGCCAAAGCGCTCGCACAGACGCTACCGCGCTCGGAGATCCAGCTGGCGGTTGATGAGCTGGTGATCGCGTTCAACGCCTTGCTCGAAGCCGGGGAGACGGATTCCGCAATTGAGGTTGCCCACACCTACCTTCCGCCGGTTCACGGCCCGGTCGGCATGGTCGATGTCATCAAGCGAGTGATACCGCTGGTTGAGCAGGGTTCATTGACTCACGGCATGCTCCTTTGCAACCTCGTTCAGTGGCTTAGTCTCGAGGACCGTTTGCAACCCGACGCTGTGGCGGAGGCATATGAGACAGTAGTAGAGATCGCGGAGCGGTTGAACGATGATCGACTGCGCCTCGCGGTGATGTCACGTGGGTTCGGTATCACCTTTGTGAAGAGCTACGAGCAGCGATTTCAGTTCTTCACAGAAGGAACTCGACTGGCGACGCTGTTGAACGACGATCACTCCGAATTCGTATTAAAGGAGGTGTTTGCCGACCTGCTTCTCGGATATGGCGAGTTCGATCAGGCCGAGCAAAACGCAACGGAAGCCCTTGCTGCAGCACGGCGGACACGGAACACCTTCAACATCGCAACTGCCCTATCGGTCACGGCAGGGATGAAGCTTGTTAAGGCGGATTGGCGAGGGGCCGACGAGATCCTGGAAGAAGGACTGCGTATTGCTCCCGACGAGATACGTCTCTTAATGTACAAGGTCATGTCACTTGCCGAACGCGGTGAGATGGATGCGGCCGAGGAATACGCCCGACTGGTTAACGACTTTTTGAGTCGATCAAACACCCATCCGTCAGGGATTGCCTGGGGAGCTATGGGCTGGTTCGTCATCAAATGGCTCGGTGGTCCGGATCTCAGTGATCGCGGACTGCTCAACCGGCTGCTAGACGGACGCGTCCGATACGGCGTTGCGTACGAGGGAGGCGTCGGCGCAAGACCTTTCGTCAGTCAGTTGATAGCCGCAACAGCAGGACTCGCCACTGAAGATGACGCGCTACTTGAGCAGGTCGAAATGGACCACCGGCACTGGCCTCCATACTGGCGGCGGGGTCCCATCCGCTCCCCGCACCAGGTGTTCGGACCTGCGCTACACACGCTGGGCCGCCTGGACGAGGCAGCTTCGGTTTTTGAAGCCGGTCTGGAGTTCTGCCGCAAGCTCGGTGATCGCCCCGGCATAGTCTGGCTCAACACCGACTACGCCGAGATGCTACTGGATCGCAACGTTTCCGGCGACCGCGAAAAGGCCGTCATCCTGGTGGATGAAGCGACGGCGGTTGCCACCGAGCTCGGCATGAAGCCGCACCTCGAAATGCTGGCGAAGCTGTCGGAAAGGCTGGGCGCCGACGGCGCTGAAGACGGAGCACGCCACCCGGACGGCCTATCGGAACGCGAAGCCGAGGTCCTTGCCCTGATCGCCGCCGGAAAATCCAACCAGGAGATAGCAGACGACCTATTCATCAGCCGCTACACCGTAGTCCGGCACGTCTCCAACATCTACTCAAAAACCGGCTGCGCCAGCCGCTCAGACGCCACCGCCTACGCAATAAACAACGGCATGACGGGGTAGCGGAGGCTTCGGCGTGAGGCCGAAGTTTGTCATTCTGAACTTGATTCAGAATCTCCCTCGCGCTGCCACATCGTCACCGGTCATAAGCGAGGTCAGCGATAATCGTAATTCATGAAGTCCCGCAACTCATACTTTATCTATATGACCACCAGTAGATCTGGCGTCATCTACACCAGAGTGACATCGAACCTCGAGGGGCGGATCTGGCAACACAAGAGCAAGGCCGCACCCGGTTTCACGACAAAGTACAAAGTCAACAACCTGGTCTGGTTCGAGGAAACGGCGAGCGTCGAAGCGGCTATCCAGCGTGAAAAACAGATAAAGGCCTGGCGGCGGGCATGGAAGATCGCTTTGATCGAATCCGCCAATCCAAATTGGATAGACATTTCCGAGGAATGGGGTCTTTCGGGAGATTCTGAATCAAGTTCAGAATGACAACCTTCTCCCTCTCTGACAGGAAGGGAGTTAGAGGGTGGGTGGTCGTGACGGCTACGCCATCACCGGGCGCAGCATTTTTGCCCGCCCCTACCAGAAGAAAACGGACACCCCTAACCTCCGCTGTTGTTACCCAGCGAATGCCTGTACTCGGCCTTTAGCTCAGGCGTTGGCGGGTAGTACTTACCCGGTCGCACGCCCTCCTCGAGAATCTTGCTCTTGATGAAAGACTCGGCCCCCTCGTGCTCCTCCACCCAGTCGATGCACTCCGCCGCGTACCACGAAGGCACCACCACGACACCGTCGTCATCGCCCACGATCACGTCGCCTGGCCGCACCAGCGCTCCCGCGCACTGAATGTCCCCGTTCTCCTCGGCAGGCTCCGCCCACGGCTTACCGCCATACGGAGTCCGGTCCTGCGCATAGACGATCAGGCTGTAGCTCTCCTCTTCCAGCACATTCAGGTCACGGATGGCGCCGTCCGTCACCAGCCCCTCGGCGCCGTTCATCTTCAGTTGCAGAAGCTTCACATCGCCGCCGATCGCCGCAAACCGACGGTTCATGATGTCCGCCACAAGTACATCGCCGGGGCCGCAGCGCGCCATCGCCCTGTACTCAGGCGAATCCTCACCGCGCTTGGTCTCGGCGTCGATGTCAGGCCGCGGCGGCAGGAACCGCAGCGTGCGCGCCCGAGCCGCCAGCCTGCGGCCGGGTGAGAAGGTCCTGACGCCCTCCATGAAGGGCAGGGTCACTCCCAGCTGGTTGCTCACAGCGCCCCAGACGGTGGCGACCGGCACCCGCTTGAACCGCTCAAGAACCTCATCACCGACGTGGACCGGCTTAAACGATCGGTCTGCCATATTTCTTCCCTTTCGTTTTCTTTTCGAGATCGATTCGATAGTTACTCTATTTGGTAGGGGCGCCGCTCGCTGCGCCCCGGTGCGCTCTAAGAGCGCACATTTCTGTCATCCCGACTGAAGCGGAGGGATCTTACCGAGCATGATACTGAGCCTGTTCATATTGGCTTAAACCGAACAGCGTCACCGTCCATATGAGGTCGCCAGAGAGATTCTGAATCAAGTTCAGAATGACAAAGGCGTGACGGCTCTACCGTCACCGGGCGCAGCAGTTATGCCCGCCCCCACCAAACTATCCACATCCCAACCACCCCCTCACCCCAGATCCTCCGCCAGCCTTACCAGCAACCTGCTTGCCGCACCCGTCGCTCCCTGCACATTCACACCGGACACGCCGTCCGACATATTAAAAGCGGCGATGTCGAGGTGCACCCACGGCGTCTCGCCTGCGAACTCGTGGATGAAGTGAGCAGCGGTGATCGAGCCTGCCCCGCGGCCACCGGTGTTCTTCAGGTCCGCAATATTCGACCTGTTCTGTCGCTTCGTCACCGAGCCAAGCGGAAGCCGCCATACCGGCTCGCCCTGCGTCGCAGCAGACTTCTCAAGTGCCGAGTACAGCTCCTCAGAGTTGCTGAACGCGCCAATGTGACCCCTGCCCAGGGCAACGGAGATAGCGCCGGTAAGCGTCGCAACATCAACAATCTTCGCCGCACCGTTGTCCTTTGCGTAACAGATGGCATCGGCCAGCGTCAGCCTGCCCTCGGCGTCCGTGTTCTCCACCTCTATGTACTTGCCATTCATCGCCTGCACAACATCACCCGGCCTCGTCGCCGAGCCGCCCGGCATGTTCTCGGTGGCCGCACATACACCGTGAACGTTGATCTTCGGCTTCAGCGCCGCAATCGCCTTCATCGCCCCGATCACCGCAGCGCCGCCGCCCATGTCGCCCTTCATTGTGATCATGCCACCGGCAGACTTGAGCGAGAGGCCGCCAGAGTCGAAGGTGATGCCCTTGCCGACGAGCCAGATGTTGTTGGCCGGCTTACGGGCGTCGCCCTTGTACGTCATGTGGATGAATTTTGGCGGCCTCGAGCTTCCTGCTGCGACAGAGAGGTACGCGCCCATGCCCAGCTTCTTGCACGCTGCTTCTTCGAGCACTTCGAACCCGAGCTTCGACTCCTTCGCAACGACTTCGGCAGCATCTGCCAGAGCGGCGGGCGAAAGGATGTTCGGCGGCTCGTTCACCAGGTCCCGGGCTGTAATCGCGGCACTTGCATAGAGGACGCCGCGGCCGACGCCCTTGTCCAGCGCCTTCGTCTTCGCGGCATCCATCTCTACCAATTCAAGTGTTTCAGGACCCGGACTGTTTGCATCGCTGTCAGAGCTTCCAGCGTCTTCGCCACTTTTCGCAGATCTGTACTTGTTAAACGTATACAGACCGAGCAGCGAGCCTTCCGCGATGGCCTCTGCGCACCGGGCCGGGTCTAGCCCGCCAATCCCCGCACCGTGGACGATGGTCGCAGCACCGCTCACCTTCAGCGCCCTCAGCTTGCGAGCAACCTGCGCGCTGACGACGCGAACCGCCTCGTAGTCAAAGGCGTCACTGCTGCCAAGACCGGCGACGAGCACCCGTTCCGCGGCGATGGGTGCGGACTTCGCCCTGGCCGATTTGCCCGTTCCGCCTGCATTGGCTGCCAGGGCCGAGGTGTGGATGATCGTTATCTCGCCGGAAGAGCCGGAGACCTCACCCGACTCGATAAGCCGGGATATCAAGCCTCCGAGTGCCTGGTCGACCGCGCCTGTCGCTCCGCCGGGAACCTTCACTCCCTGGAAAAGGTTGACGACCAGCGCCGGTGTGGCGTGCTCAACGATGTTTCCCGCCGAGACCTTGATCTCCATGTGGACTCCTGTGATATCTGGCATGTGGCCGGGTCAGCGTTCCGGCACGAAGTAGACGTAGCGCCTCGCGGGAGCGATTGTACGACTCACCGGCCAGACCGGCTAAGGATGACGGTCATGCCGACCATTCTGGTAGTGACGGAGAAACCTGTGGCGCCCGGTCCGCCAGGCTGGCGACGATTCCTTAGCGGAGCAGAAGCGAACGAGCCCGCACCGTGCGTCTTGAGCGAAGGGTCGATGAAATCGGACCGAAGTCGAAGGTTCTCTCGCGCAACGTGCTGTCCTGCCAGGACCACTCGTCCCCCACAGAACCGGCCACATCAAGACAAGCTGCCTTCCTTAGCGAACCAGCGAACCGCCGCAACGAGCAGGCTTATCCCCAAACAGACCCATCGACCTCGCTGACGCTCCACCCCGGGAACACCGCAACGCTCCCACCCATTTCCCGGAAAACCGGTCACATCAAGACGACAGATCTCTGATACTGCCAGCATCAAAGGCGCCGACATCCTGTCGGTTCGGTCGCGGAGAACCTGTAAGTGCTAGCACCCATATCCCAGTTCGGCCCAATCTCAGGCTTTGGTCTCAGTTTTGAACAAGTTTTAAACAACACCTAGGTTATTTACCGTCAATCGGTCGAAAAACGGTACAAAAGTACCTTGTGCAGCATGCTCGACCCAAAATAGATTCCTAATCAACGGCGGTTTGTTAGGCAGCGTTAACAACGATGACGTTTCGGCCGCAGAACTGCTCAGCTATTACGTCCGGTATCTACGGCACCGGGCGACGAAACACAGCGGGTGTCCGCCTGCTGACTGATCAGGGGATCAACCTCCCCGGGGGCAATATTATGACTAACGGTAGCGTCGCAGTCCGCGTCATTTCCGACGGTTCATTCCTTCTCGACGGCGGCCCGGTTTTCGGGCCGGTTCCGAAGATCCTGTGGGAACGGCAGGCCAAGCCAGACCGCAAGAACCGTGTCAGGCTCGGACTCAACTCGCTTCTCGTAAAAACCCCGCATGCAAACATCCTTGTCGACGCCGGAATCGGCAACAAGGAGCCTGAGATCTGCAGGGAGATCTACGGCCACTCCTCGTCGAAGCTCCTTCGCAACCTTCGTGCACAGGGCGTGACCGCCCGTGACGTTGATTTCGTCATCCTCACCCACCTCGCATTCTTCCACTGCGGCGGCGCAACCCGCCTTGATCGTGAGGGCAACGTCGTCCCCACCTTCCCCAAGGCAAAGTACCTTGTGCAGCGCAAGGCATGGGACGAGGCATTTAACCCGGACGAGCGACAGATCCCGAACCTCGGGCCCGGTGTCGAGCACCTGCGAGTCCTCGAAGACAAGGGCATGATCGAGTTCCTCGACGGCGACACGGAGATCGTGCCCGGCGTCGAGACCATCGTGACGGACGGCTACTCAGAAGGCCACCAGATCGTCATGGTCAACACAGGCTCAGAGCGCATCGTCTACCTGTCGAACCTGATCCCCACGCCAAATCACCTGCCGCTGCCTTACATCACGGCCTTCGACCGCTTCCCGGACAAGACGCTTTCTGCAAAGAAGGACATGCTGGCCCGGTGCGAGGAAGAGGGATGGCTGATGGTCTTCGCTCACGGCTACCATGACAACGCGGGCTACCTGGAGCGAAAGCGCTCAGGCCTGTCTCTACGGGCGGTGAACTTCTAGCCGACGCTGCCAGCCGGCGGTGCCGGATTGGGAAAAAGTAAAGTTCGCATCAGTCTGCCATGACGACACAGTCCGCATGCCAGATCGAGAAAAAAGTTTGAACCGGTGTTCTGGTCTCCTCACTTAAGCCTGAACACCAGCAATGAGAAAGACCGCGGGTAGTCCTGACCTGCGGTCCTTTCTTTTTGTTTTTTTCACGTTGGGTGAGAGCCGGTCAGTGAAGCCGCGGCGACCGCTATCGCACGTTGGCTCAGCACGGTCATCGCAGCGAACACGTGCCCCGTTCTTTCTGCGATTCTTCAGCCCAGATGCACCAGGCCATCGGTGCCTGAAACCGTTATCGGCTGGCCGTCTTTGATCAGAGTCGTCGCCTGCGCTACGCCGACGACGGACGGCAGCTTGAACTCCCTTGCCACCACCGCCGGGTGCGAAAGAACTCCGCCTGCCTCCGATACCAGCGCCGAGATCACCCGGAACAGCGGCGTCCACATGGGCGCTGTGCTCCGGCAGACAAGCACATCACCCCTGTTCACCTTATGGAAGTCATCAGGCGAAAGCACGATGCGGGCAATCCCAGTCGCCTGGCCCGTCGAAGCCGCTGTGCCTCGAAGCGTGCCGCTACTTTCTACCTGCCCGGCTGGTGGCTGGGCAGGCTCACCTGCCGCATCGTGGTCAGGCGGGAACGTGCCGATATTCTTCGGCGGAGTGAGCTTCGAAAATCGCTCCCGATCCGACCTGCGACCTGCGATCAGCTCCTTCAGGCCGTCAACCTTCTTGCCGGTCAGCGCCGACTTCGCCTCGTCAAGATCTACATACCAGATATCGTTGGCCGACTCGATCGCGCTACTCGCCTCGAGCCTTCGGCCAACCTCGGCGATCGCAATTCGCACCATCGCCACACTGGCCTGATCGATGTAGTGCGAATGGTCCTCCTTGAGCGGCCAGATCTTCTGACCCGTCTCATACTCGATATCGAATCGCTCCAGCAGCTCCGGGCGGTCCCTGCCCGCCTCCCGCACCCTCGAAAGTAAAGCATCGCGCTCGCCGTCAAGAGCCATCTCACGTGTATCTGGCGAAGCCGAAGTGTCATCGTCCCTCGCCAAGAGGTTTCCCAGGACCTGGTAGACAAACGTCCGATCCTCGATCCACGTCGGATAGCTCAGGTCGAACCCCGTGCAGCGGTATCCGAAGTCGTGCAGGAAGGTCTCCAACGCCACCAGCCACTCACCACATGCCGCAGATCGTTTCAGGGCCGCCGTCTTGAGATCAGCCGAATCACCGCTCTCCAGCACCTCAGTCACCTCTGAGCTCGCCCTCGCCATGCTCGCCAGCCGTTCGAGGTTCTTGATAGAACGCACAGTCATCGTCTCTTTACCGTGCAGCAGGACCGAAGCAACCGACTCATCGGGCTCACCCAAGATCTCGCCGCAGAGGCGGTCAAGTCGCCTTGCCTGCGCGGAAACCGGCGTGACCACCCTGAAATGGATGTGCCAGTGACGGTTGTGTAGCTCAATGATCTTTTCAACCTGCTGCCAGAGTTCCGCTGCATCCAGCTTCGAATAGCAAACAGACTTCAAATCCTCCAGGTCGGCTTCCAGCTCCGGCAGCCAATTCTCATCCCAGTTCGCCCTCACCGTCTCGATATGGCTACTCAAACTGCGCTCTCGCTCGGCCTCCTCCTCATCGGTTAGCGGCACGGCAGTCGAAGCCCGGTACGGGTAGCCGTTCACCACCTTTGATCTGCCACCTGGCCTGTAAGTTCCCGTCTCACGAGACGCCTGGGTGGAACCTGAACGGGAAGACTTGCCGACCGACATCGACATGGTCGTCGGCGGCAGCGGGGAATGAAAATCGTCCCATGACCAGAGGAGAGTTGGCTCTATCTCGTCGTCCCACTGCACCGGAAAGTCCGGTCGCTCGGGTATGGGCGTGCCCTCAGGCGGTGTAGCTTCGTCGTCGGTCATCGTGTGCCGGAAAGTCCTTCGCAGATAGCTGAATCGAACTCGAAAGCAGGAATGGTAATGCACAGTTGGCCGTACAGGCCGGCACGTCTGTGCCCGTGGGCCAGGGCAGAGCGGGCAGAGAACTGGTCGAGCCGAATGTAGCACCTGTCCGGATGGAACACCGACTCGCCGCTACAGGTATGACACCGCCATTACGCCGTCGGCATCGACCTCAGCCAGTTTCACATCCTCGATCAAGCCGTCACCCTCGGACCCGGAATTCACGCCTTGCCGCTGAATTAAACGCTTCCCCGCCTCACCACCTCGCACCCGCAAATAATTATCCGTCAACCCGCTGCCACCCCTTGCCCCTTCCCACAGCACCGGCCTCACCTGTCCGATGCTCGCCTGCCGGAACTCCAGCGCGTGCCGCTCCGTCAGCCCCCTCACATCCGCCGCCCGCTCCGACCTCGCAGCTACATCAACGTGATTCGGAAAATGCGCGGCGCTCGTGCCCGGCCGCTCCGAGTAAGGGAACACGTGCGCGTCCGCGAACCGCACCTGATCGACCAGCCGGAGCGTCGAGGCATGGTCTTCCGGCCTTTCGCCGGGAAAGCCGCAAATCACGTCCGTCGTCACCGAGCATGCCGGAACTGCGGCTCGCACGCGCTCAACTGCCGCAACGAACTCATTGCCGGTATAGCGACGTCGCATCCGTCCCAACACATCGTCGCTGCCGCTCTGCAACGGAACGTGAAAGTGCGGGCACAGCCTGCCGCCGGACCGATCCCACACAGCCAGCAGCTCATCGGTGATCTCCAGCGGCTGCAGCGAAGAAACCCGCACCCGCGGCACGTCGGTCTCGGCAATAACCGACCTCAACAGCCCCGGCAGATCGACGTTACCGATATCGAAGCCATAGGAACCCAGCTGCGTTCCCGTGAGCACCACTTCCGAACAACCCTCCGCCGACAGCCGCTGCACCCGCCCCACGATCTCGCCCACCGGAATGCTGCGCTCCCGGCCGCGCACCTTCGGCACGATGCAGTACGCGCAGACCTGGTCGCAGCCCTCCTGGATCTTTATCGACGCCCGCGTCCTGCCCAGCAGCGCCGATTCGAGCGGCGCGCTGTCGCCTTCCGCGCACGGTGTGAAAGCGACACCGAGCCGTTCGGCAACCGACTGCACAATCGCCGGTTTTTGCCTGTTGTTAATAATCAGATCAACCGGCTTCAGCATCTCAACAGCAGAAAAATCTCGCTCCGGGTAGCATCCGGTCGCCACGATCAATGCGCCCGGGAATCGGCGTCGTGCTGACGAGAACGCCTGCCGAGCCTTGCGGTCTGCGTTGCCGGTCACGGTGCAGGAGTTCAGCACGAACACATCGGGCGCAGCCCCCGCGCCGGCCATCTCAAACCCCGACGCCACGAACTCCCGCGCAAGCTGCTGCGAATCAGCCATGTTCAGCTTGCAGCCATGTGTCTCAATCTGAATTTTCATGGTTCTCTACCATCCTGAGCCGGGGTACCCGCTTGCGGGTCAATGGCGCCATCCTGCTAAGACCTCATCGCAGCTCAGGTCGGCGGGCCTGTTCGGCATTCGGCTGGATGGACAGGAAGGCTAACACTCGTCCCGATGATGAGGACATGCGTCTCTGGCACATCAGCAACAGCCAACTCGTCCGCCTCACAAACCGCCCACACGGTCCAAGCCCTCGCCGCGCCCACCAACGCAACACCGCCTCGAATCACCCCCCTCTCCCGACCTCCCTCTTCCCGCTTCTCATCACCCTGATAATCCAACTCCACTCTGCTGGTATACTTCCTCAGTCTCAGGAACGAGATAACTTCACACGAAGACACCAACAGATCACCGATAATCACGCCCCGCTGCAACACAAAACGCTACGTCGGCCATACTCCAGAGAGAGAGAGTAACCGAGACCGGCCGCAGTGTAAGACGCCAACCAGGCAGCCGGGACTCATACGCACAGGGAAACAGTCGGTAGCGCTTGCGGGCAGAAAACTCCAAACGCGCCGCTGAACCGCCCATCCGGCCAGCGCCCCACCATACAGCTATGGCGCTCCACGCTGGCACAAGGAGACCTCACACATGGAAACCCGCGTTGTTGTAACGGGCATCGGCCTCGTCACACCAATCGGTCTCGACCGCAAGTCAACCTGGAAAGCGCTCCTCAACGGCGAGTCGGGCATCGACTTCATCTCATCGTTCGACGCAGAAGGTTTTACATCTCGCATCGCCGCCGAAGTCAAAGGGTTCGAGCCGGCCGGATTGCTCGGAAAGAAAGAGGCGCGACGCCTCGACCGCTTCTCCCAGTTTGCAGCCGTCGCATCGCTCGAGGCGCTTGACCACGCCGGTCTCAGGATGGAGTGCGAAGATGCCGACCGTGTTGCCGTCATGATCGGCAGCGGCGTCGGCGGCATCATCACCATCACCGACCAGCACACCGTGCTGCAAAGCCGCGGGCCCACCCGCGTAAGCCCGTTCCTGGTGCCAATGATGCTTCCTGACATGGCCTCCGGCTCCGTCTCCATGATGATCGGCGCCAAAGGCCCGAACTTCTCGATCGTCTCCGCCTGTGCCACTGGCGCAGACTCCATCGGCGAGGCCGCCGAGATGATCAGGCGCGGCCGCATCGACGTCGCCCTGGCAGGTGGAACCGAAGCCGCAATCTGCCCCATCGGCGTCGCAGGATTCAACTCCTGCATGGCGCTATCCACGCGCAACGACGACCCGAAAGCGGCTTCCCGGCCGTTCGATGCCGGCCGCGACGGCTTTGTGCTCGGCGAGGGCGCGGGCGTGCTGGTGATCGAGAGCGAGGAGCATGCGAGGGAGCGCGGCGCAACTGTGATCGCTGAGCTTGCCGGTTACGGCGCAAGCAGCGACGCCCACCACGTCACGCAACCGCACCCCGAGGGTGAGGGCGCGGCGCGGGCCATGAATCACGCACTGGCGCAGGCCGCCTTGCAGCCGGAAGATGTCTCATACATAAACGCCCACGGCACATCGACACCGCTCAACGACAAGTTTGAGACCATCGCAATGAAGCGCGTCTTCGGCGACCATGCGTACAAGGTGCCGATCAGCTCCACGAAGTCGATGACGGGACACCTTTTAGGCGCCGCTGGCGGAATAGAAGCCGCGTTCGCCGCCATGTCGATCAGCGAATCGGCCATTCCGCCGACCATCAACCTCGAAGAGCCGGACCCGGACTGCGATCTCGACTACACGCCGCACATGCCCAAGCGAGGCCGCGTGCCAACAGCCATGAGCAACGTCTTCGGCTTCGGCGGGCACAACGCGTCGCTACTGTTCAGGGAAGCCGTAAACTAGCCGGACGATCGCATTTGGTAGGGGCGGGCAAAAATGCTGCGCCCGGTGCCGACAGAGCCGTCACATCCGTGTCATCCCAAGCCGGGGTACCCGCTTGCAGGTCAAGGGTCTCATCCCGAACCTGATTGTCTCTGTATAAAACCCTGTCCCTTGATGGGAGAAGGACAAAGGGAAAGGGTGAATGCCTTCGCCATCCTGAGCCTGTCGAAGGGCGGCCGTTTTCTTCTCCCTCCCCGGCAGGGAGGGAGTTAGAGGGTGGGTTGTGTTTAGGCGCTACCCGCGCCTCTACCAAGATAGGACGCCTGCTCACGCCATATGTCGATACACTTCACCCCTCTCTCTCACTGACAACCATTCCTCCAATGACCTCTCCCACCCGCACAACAAAAAACAAAAAATGGCGGCTCGCGGCTCCTCCGCCGGACGGCTTCCACATAGAGCTCGGCGGCGTCTCGCCCGTCCTCGCCCACGGCCCGCTCATCAACCGGCTCCTGTTCAACCGCAACATCAAGACGCGAGCATCAGCCAGCACCTTCCTCAACCCATCGAACGACCAGTTCACCGATCCCTACTCGCTGCCGGACATGGAGATCGCCGCGAAACGACTCCTTCGAGCCATCGAACAGAAGGAGAGCGTCGGCATCTTTGGCGACTTCGATGTCGACGGCCTGACCGGAACAGCCATCATCGTTCGCACGGTCGAGCAGCTTGGCGGCTCTGCCCTGCCCTTCATCCCGCACCGTGAAAACGACGGTCACGGCCTTTCGATGCTGGCCCTGGATTCCTTCAAGCAAGCCGGTGCCGGGCTGATCGTCACCGTTGACACAGGCTCGACCGCTGTCGAAGAGGTCGCCGCTGCGAACGCCCACGGCATAGACACCATCATCACCGACCACCATCTGCTGGACGGCGAACTGCCAGCCTCCTACGCACTGGTCAACCCGCAGTCCGACGCCATAGCCGCGCCCCTGACCGGCGCAGGCGTTGCCTTCAAGCTGTCACAGGCCGTGTTCGCACTGGCCGATATCGACATGCCGTTCGACCTGATCACACTGGCAGCGCTCGGGACGATCGGAGACTCGGCGCCGCTCACCGGAGAGAACCGTGTCATCACCCGCTTCGGCCTGGAAGAGCTCGGCAGGACGCGCCATCCCGGCCTGCAGGCGCTGCTCGACATCGCAAGGCCGCCGTCTGCCGGTGGCCGTCCGACGACCGAGCTGATTAGCTTCTACGTCTCGCCGCGCCTTAACGCGCCTGGACGGCTCGGCGACGCAGAGCCCAGCCTTCGCATCCTGACAACGGACAGTCATGACGAAGCGGCGCTTCTGGCCGCACGGCTGGACTCGGCGAACAACGAACGTCGCAAGCTGAGCGAAGAGGTGTGGCAGTCGGCCCAGTCCCAGCTAAACGGATCAAACGGCGCCCCCCCTGGTCTTTCGACAGACAGCAACTTCATCTCGGTACGCTGCGACGGCTACCCGGCCGGGATCCTCGGCCCGCTGGCCGGACGCCTGAGTGAAGAGTACCGCTTGCCTGCTGTTGCCTACCTGGTGGCCAACGGCGTCGCCCGCGGCTCAATGCGCAGCGTTCCCGGCTTCGATCTGCACGCCGCGCTCACGCCTCTTAGCGAATCGCTCGTCCGCTTCGGAGGACATGCTGCCGCGGCCGGTTTCACCGTCGAAACGGGCTACCTTGACGCCGTTCTTGCCGAGCTTGAGCGCGCAGCTTCATGGTCGCTCATGGGCCGTGAACAAGAGCCTGTGCTGGAGATCGACGCCGAGACGCGGCTCGCCGATATGGGCGCTTCGATGTGGGACTTCGTATCGGCAATGGAGCCGTTCGGGGTCGCCAACAGGAAGCCGGTTTTCATGTCCCGCGGCGTGACGCCGACCGAGGTGAAGACGATAGGCGCAACCGGCAAGCACCTGCGCATGACGCTTGGTGACGATGGCCGCCAGGTGGGCGCAATCGGGTTCAACCTGGGAGACGCACCGCTCGGCCGCGGCAAGGTCGACATTGCCTACGAGCTACGAAACGACACATGGCGAGGCCGGGTCCGAAAAGAGCTGGGCCTACTGGACATCAGGCCAACAAAGGGCTAGCTCGACTCCATACGCCGACTTTGCAACCTGAATAGCACGGTTCGTCAACGCGACGTTTGTTGCGTCAGTGCATATTTGCTCGCGTCCACAATTCACAATTAAGGCGATTGTGAAAGAGCACGGGCACCAGGTTCTCGACCAACCGCAAATACCACAGATTCTTCATCGACTGATCGTCTCTCAATGTGGCATGGCTGGTACCGTCTGGTCACCGGCAGATTTACGAAATTTAAAAGGCGGGATGTGGTGGCACTTTACCAGCAGGGTGTCCAAGAAGTGAGTGTGGATGGAAAGACACTCTGGATCGTGGCAAGGAGTTGGGTCGCAATCAATCGCAGATGGTTTGGCTTGGTCAGCGTTACTCAGGTTGGAAGCAGAGTTTATTTGTACAGCCAGGTTCCAGGGAGTTTCACGGGTCCGAGTACATGGGTAAAGGTTGTATGTTCGATTCCAATAATTGGGTGGATATGCAGCGTAGTGGCATATTTTAATCAAAGAGAAGAAAGTAAGAAATATTGGACGCCTGATCGACCAGTATCCATAACTGTCGAAACTACGTATTTCGACCGTATGGAGCCGATCTGGCCGACCGTCACCACCCAATGCGCTGACTCAAAGTTCTGTGGACCGAAACCTCTCACTGACTTCACGGTTTTATTCATGACGACCTATCCTGAATTCCATTCAAGTCACGTAACCGGCGTGTGGACCAACGGACGTGTTGAGATGAGAGGACTCGGCAGACCTGTATCCGTAGAGTCAAGAGCTTCGGCAGAGGGCAACATACAACTACCTTGAGTTGGTGAGGCACTGCTGGATTAGCCATGCACCGAATCCATCCCTATCCAGCAACTCGACCTGGCTTTGGCTCAACAAGCAAGACTTGTAGGTCTCAATCGACATAGTCTACGAACTGCGAGGCGACACATGGCGAGGCCGGGTCCGCAAAGAACTGGGCCTCCTCGACATAAGGCCAACGCAGGGCTAACGGTTTTCGTCGGGGCGCGCCCGTAAACGGGCACCCGCGCCAGCGGGTACCCCGGGTCGGGATGACAATAGCCAGACCCCTTCGTCCCGAAACGGAGTGAGGGACCCGGATGAGGGGCGGCAACCCACCAGAACCGATCTCTACACGAGCAGAAGCCCGCCGCATTCCCCTCTCCCAGATTGGGAGAGGGATAAAGGGTGAGGGCCGTTTCGGCTTGAGCGATCAAGTTGATTCACTCGTACGAACGACCCACCCTCTAACTCCCTCCCTGTCAGGGAGGGAGAATT
>JAJCYY010000031.1 GCA_029262735.1 Chloroflexota bacterium
GGAGGCGTATCGAAGATCTTGCCGGGGTTCATCGTGCCGTTGGGGTCGAACGTCTGCTTCACGTCACGGAAGTTCTGGACAAGGCTCTTGCCGAACATCTTCTCGGCCCAGACACCGCGCACGATGCCGTCTCCGTGCTCTGCGGACATCGCACCGCCGAACTCCAGCACAAGGTCAGAAATCTCGTCTGCGATGCGCTCCATCTGCACGGCGCCCTCGGCAGTCTTCAGGTTGACGACAGGCCGGATGTGCAAGCAGCCGACCGAGGCGTGCCCGTAGTAGCCCGCTTCTGTGCCGTTGCTGCGAACAATCTCATCGAACCGCTTCACATACTCGGGCAGTTTCTCGGGAGAGACCGCGGTGTCCTCGACGAACGGTAGAGGTTTGGCGTCGCCTTCGATGTTCATCATCAAGCCAAGTCCGGCCCTGCGCATGTCCCAGACCTTCGCCATCTCTGCAGGCGCGGTCAGCCGAGTGATGGCATAGCCGAGTTCAAGCCGACGCATCTTCTGTACGAGTTTGTCCAGCTTCGACTCCACCTCTTCCGGCGTCTGACCGTTCATCTCGACCACGAGAATGTCCGACGGCTCACCCTGCAAGAATTGGAGGTTTCGTGAGAAGCCGACAGATTTGCGGGCTTCTCGAATGATCATTTCACCGATGTGCTCAACCGCAGCAGGTTCCTCTTCAAGAGTTGCGACGGTCGCTTCCATCGATTCGACAATGTCCTTGAAGTGAATAACGGCGATGCCCCGATGGGGCGGAATTGGCTCAAGGTTCAGCTTGGCGGATGTGACGGCCAGTAGTGTGCCCTCAGAGCCGACAGCGACTTTGGCGAGGTTCAGGTGCGAGTTGTCCTGCACGAGATCGAGGTTGTAGCCGCCGACTCGGCGCAGGATCTTCGGAAAGCGCTTCTCTACTTCTGCTGCAGAGGCCGATGCGATGTTCGGGATTTGCCTGTATATCTCGGCCTCGAGGCCAGAGCCGCCCTGCTTCTGCGCAAGTATTTCGGCTGTGATCTGGCCGAGGTGGGCCGGTGTACCGTCGCTTAGAACGACGTCCATCTCCTTGACCTGATCGACCGTCTTGCCGTAGATGATCGAGTGCGAGCCACAGGAGTTGTTGCCCATCGCTCCGCCCACGTTGGCCCGGCTCGAAGTGGACGGATCAGGTGTGAAAAACAGTCCGTTCGGTCGCAGCTGGCGGTTCAGGTCGTCAATCGTCACGCCCGGCTGCGTTCTCACCCACCGCTCTTCCTGGTTCACCTCAAGCACGTTGTGCATGTACTTGGAGAAATCCATGACAATGGCGTGGTTGACCGTCTGGCCGGAGAGGCTCGTGCCGCCGCCTCTGGGCAGCACCTTCACGCCGTTCTTCGACGCGATCTCCAGCACGGCCGCGACATCGTCAGCGTTACGCGGAATGACGACACCGACCGGGTCCATGCTGTAGATCGACCCATCGGTCGAGTACATCGCTCGCGAGTACGAATCGAACCGCACCTCGCCGCCAACAGCGCTTTTCAGCTCCTGTTCAAGATCGGAGGTTGCTGACGAAACTGGACTGGGTGAGGTGGTTGTCATGGTCTGGTGCTGACGCCTTCTACTCCGAAGATTCTGGCTGAGGAAATATCGCAGAAAGTCCAATGCTGCCAAAAAGCACTGTGAGGATGATACCGAGAGATATGAAGATCAGGCCCTGTTCTCCAAGATGTGCCGATTCTTCAACGTTGTGCAGCCACTCCTCGGTCGCCGGAATCGTCTCGACGATCATCTTCACCCCAACGAAGCCGAGGATGATAGCCAGCCCGTACTGCAGGAACCGGAACAGCCTCACCATGCCTTCGAGCAGGAAGAACAGCGGTCTCATCCCGAGCACCGCCATTGCGTTCGAGGACCAGACTATGAAGGCGTTCTCGGTGATGCCGAAGACGGTCGGTATCGAATCGATTGCGAAGACGACGTCCGTTGTGCCGAGCACTATCACCACCAGCAGGAACGGCGTTGCGGCGCGTGCTCCATTCGGCAGGCGAGTGAAGAAGTTCGTGTGGTTGAACTCTTCCGAAACCGGCATCACCCGCTTGAACAACCGCACCGCGATGTTCCGGCCGGGGTCAACCTCCTGGTCGCCTGCAAAGGCCAGCTTGTACGCCGTATAGATCAGGAAAGCGCCGAGCGCGATCAAGATCTGCTCGAACGCCTCGATCGCCGCCACACCGACCCCAATGAACAATGCTCTCGCCAGCAATGCTCCGACTATTCCAAACAGCAGGGCTCGCGCCTGGTATTCACGCGGCAGCTTGAAGTAGCCGAAGATGACCAGGAAAACGAACAGGTTGTCGATGCTCAGCGCACGCTCGGCAACGTAGGCGGTCGTGTACTCGACACCCTGCGTGCTGTCCCCAGCGATGAAGATCCAACTGCCAACGACTGCGGCTACGAGCGTCCAGAAGGCCGTCAGCCATCCGGCCTCTTTAAGACCGACGATGTGCTCTCTGCGGGAGAGGATGAAAAGGTCGAGAACGAGAAGCCCGACAAGGACCAGGTTGAAGCCTATCCAGACGCCAATTCCATCTAGCAACGCGGATCCGAATGTGAGAGTAGTGAGTTGGGTAGGAGAGTGGTCAAGCTACTGAAAATACGATCAAGCTCAACCACCCAATTGTATCCGACGAAGTTCCGACCGATCACAGGCTCGGCCGGCGAACGGGCGGCAAAAGAGCATTTTCTACTGGCTCTTGTCTATCCGGTACGACTGTTCGCCGCGCGGCGTTGAGACCGCAACCTCGGAGCCTACATCCTGGCCCAGTATTGCGGCGCCGACAGGTGATGCGATGGAGATCTTGCCGCTGAGCGGGTTTGACTCATTCGGCTCTACCAGCTGGTATAGAAACTTCTTCGCCGATTTGAGCTCGGTTATCTCCACCTTGGAGCCGATGTGGACAGTCTGGTGGTCCATGCGCCGTCCGTCGATCACAACCGCAAGCCTGAGAGTGCCTTCGATATCGCGAATCTTGGCCATCACCATGCCCTGGTTCTCGCGAGCAGCTTCGAGAGGCGCGTTCTCCCGGACGTCTCCGTCAGCAGCAGCCTTCTGAATATCAACGGTCAATGCCTGCCGCTGCTCATGTAGCTGGGCAAGCTGCTTGGTCATCTGGTCGAAACCGGCCTTGGTCAGCCTTACCTGCTGCTGAGCGACCCGCGTCGCTCGAGCCCGCGTCGCAGTCGTCCTGCTCTTTCGCACCCGCAGATGCTGCGCAAGGTTTGTGTCAACCGAACCGCTCTTCTTCAGGAACGTCAGGAAAGCCTTGACCGTGGCAAGCCGCTCCTGGGCGTCAACCGATGTTGACCGGGCGGTCTGTAACTCGCTGTACTCACCAATTTCCGAAGCCGATATTGAGTCGATCAGCCTCTCGCCACTCAACCACCGCACGAACTTGGCTATTTCTGGCTGAGCGGCCTGCTTGGCGTCTTCCGGCATCTGCTGGACATATACCTGGAAAGCCTCGCTCAGTGAAAGTGCGCCATCCTCCGCTTCCTCAGCCTCGTCGACAATGCTTGCGTCGCCGGATTGGTCGGCATCGGTAGCTTCGCCGGTTTTATCTGATTCAGCGGAAGCGAGGTCGCCGGATTGAGTTGCCACGTATTGCATCCTCCTGGATTGGTGAGACGATGGCCGCTTACCGCCCAAAAAGGCGACCGCAGACACAGGCTCCTTCTCTTAATAATAGGAATTCAGCGATTAACTCGCAAATCTCATCTTAATAATAGAGGTCTCTTGCTGTTGAACCAGAGTGTAGAAACTCTGATCCGCTGGTATCCTTAGCTGGTTGTGGACCGTCAATGGCCCAAAAACTGCATGTGGTGGGCATTGGTGAGTGAGCAGGACGCGCGGTTCGGCTCTCTCAACAGTCCTCTGAAATTGACACAATTTTCCGATCCTGAATAGAATCCCTGAACTCGAAAGGCCGCCGGTCCAATGCCAAAACGCACGTATCAGCCCAAGAAACGCCGCCGAGCGCGCGTTCATGGGTTTCGCTCAAGGATGAGCACAAGAGCGGGGCGTGCCGTACTGGCAAGGCGCCGTAGTCGCGGTCGCAAGCGCCTCACAGTCTGATCGAGACTGACCACTGTGCATGCCGGACAGGAGTTCGATGGGGCTTTCGGCTGAAAACCGGCTTCGAAGGCCCTCTGAATTCCAGCACGTTCTCAGCAGCACTCAGAGATCGAGGCGAAATAGATCCGACCGGGACGACCCACGGAACGTTCTACAGGACAACAGGGACGAGATAGGCGGAGGCAGGGCTGGAGATCGGCTGCTCCTGGTCGCCGCATTGCCGAATGGGAGAACCGAATCCAGGATTGGTCTCTCAGTCAGCAAGAGAGTTGGCGGGTCTGTAGTCCGCAACAGGGTCAAGAGGCGGTTGCGAGAGATCTTCAGGGAGTTTGCGCTTGCTGGCCAAATGGGTCAGGCTGAGGTCGAGACGGGATGGGACGTTGTAGTAACGGCACGCCCGGAAGCGGCCGAGGCAACGTATGCAGAGCTGCGGGTATCCGCACAGAGATTGGTATCGAAAATTAGAGCTCGGCGGTGACACAGTATCCCCCGTCACCGCACTGCCGACGACGAGGGACGGCAGGAAACGTTCATATGAAACCGATAGCGCTGAGACTGATCAAGGCCTACAAAGTGGCCGTGTCCCCTTACATGCCAGGCCAGTGCCGCTATTCACCGAGTTGTTCGGAGTATGCAGCAGACGCCGTCGAGGCGTACGGAGTTGCGCGCGGCGTCGCCATGACCGCGAAACGCCTTGTCCGGTGCAGGCCAGGCGTCGAGGGCGGCTATGATCCGGCTGTACCGGACGCAGAGTTCGAGACTCGCACGGCCCACGCAACCAGCGCAAACCCGGCAACGCCGTTAAGCGAGTAACCATGTTCGTCCTGCAACACGGCAATCTGTCGCAGGTCCCACAGCAAGTAGTTGAATAGTTCCAGATCGAGCCAGAAATCCGCTTCCCTAAGTTGAAAACAGAACAGCGTCAGACCTCACAGCCCGGTCGTCGGGCGCGTGTGACACGCCTCTCGCTGGCACTGATCGCCGTGCTGTTCGCGCTCGCCGCCTGCGTCAATGACCTCAATCCTGACGGTGGCTGGTCTGGCGTCGCGCAGGAAGGCGATTTCCTGTACATCGGCTCCAAAGACGGCAGGGTCGTCCGTATAGACAGCTCAACCGGCGCACTGGACCGGTCATGGGTCTACCCGGCAGAAGGCGATGACGACCTCGGCGAGATCTACGGGACGCCGCAGATCAAAGACGGCGTCGTCTACGGATCGGCTTTCCGATGTCGCGGTAACGACTGCGACGGCGAGGTCTACGCGGTCGATATCGAGTCAGGTCGCTCTGCGTGGGCGACCGGGACCGTTGAGTACGAGACACGGCTCGTTGGCAGTGTAGGCGCCGGTGAGACGACGCTGGCCGTTGGCACATCTGCGCTGGCCGGTGAAGGCGATA
This sequence comes from Chloroflexota bacterium, assembly GCA_029262735.1. Classification (GTDB taxonomy): domain Bacteria; phylum Chloroflexota; class Dehalococcoidia; order Lucifugimonadales; family Lucifugimonadaceae; genus JAJCYX01. The sequence continues at coordinate 5,512 of JAJCYY010000031.1, forward strand.
CCGGCGGATTCCTCGTTGGCATCGACCCGACCGCCGACGCCGGCCGCGAGCTGGCCGAGCAGATCAGCGTGCGAGAGAAGTGGCGGATTCCACTTGATGGTCCCGTGTGGGGTGGCATCACCGTGGCCGACGACATCGCGTACTTCGGCACGTTGCAAGCCACGCTATTTGCCGTCGATCTGTCAGACAACGCTTCGTACACGGCCAATCCGTCAGACCGCATCGTGTGGCGATTTGAAGCGAGCGGAGCTATCGCCGGGACTCCGCATGTCACAGAAACCGATCTCTATTTCGGTAGCTTCGGCGGCGATGTCGTGGCGCTGAACCTGGCGTACAGGCGTCAAAATCCGGACTCCAACGTGCTCAACAGCTCGATCGAGTGGTCCTTCGATACGGGCGAGTGGGTCTGGGCAGAACCGATCCTTTCAGACGGCATCATCTACGTCGCCAATCTGCCCGGAGAGGTGTACGCGCTAAACGCCGAAACCGGTCTGCCGCGCTGGCAGCAACCGGCAGAGGTAGGCAAGGAGATAGTGGGACGGCCGGTCGTCTTCGAGAGTAACCGCGGCCCTGCACTGGCGGTTGCATCGGGCGAGGAAGACATAGGGATAGTCGTGCTGGCGGACGGCCAGGACGGTGGAGATTTCAACACCGACGGCAAGGGCATGAAGTCCGGTCCTGTGGTGGCTGACAACGTGATCTTCGTCCACACAGATTCCGGCCAACTCCGGCTCTACCAGGCCCAGAACCTGAGCCTGCTCAACTGCATTGAGGCCAAAGGGGAGGGCAAGAGATGCGGCTAGCCATCAAATTCCCCGCCGCGGCTGTTGCAGCGTCTGTCGTCACCGGGGGTAGCGCCTGATGGAGTTCCTCGGCGTCCTCTGGAACGAGCTGCTGATGCGGCCGATGATCAACAGCCTCGCGCTGTTGTCAGACATCCTGTTCAGCAACTTCGGCCTCAGCATCATCGTCTTCACCGTGTTCATCCGCCTCGTGTTGATACCGCTCACGATCCGCCAGACACGCAGCATGAAGAAGATGCAAGAACTGCAGCCCAGGCTGAAGGTTCTGCAGGACAAGTACAAGAACAAGGGCGCGGCAGAAAAGCGGGCGCTGTCCTCCGAGACGATGAAGCTCTACCGCGAGGCTGGAGTGAACCCCGTCGGCTGTCTCGGGCCGATGATAATTCAGATGCCAATCTGGTTCGGACTCTACAGGGCGATCCTCCGCACAATGCCTCCGACGCCCGAAGGTCTCGCCAACCTCTCCGCCGCGTTCTATTCATGGAACCCCGCATCAGGCGCCGTGCCGATCAACAGCAAGTTCCTCGGCATCGACCTTGTGGACTTCGTTCAAGGCGCGCCAACGCCCTGGAACTTCGCCCTGCCGGTCCTCGTCGGCGCAACCATGTGGCTGCAGCAGAAGATGACCATGGGCACCCAGACAGCCACCTCTGCTCAACAGGCCCAGACCAACCAGATAATGCTCTGGATGCTGCCGATCATGTTCGGCTTCTTCACATTCCAGTTCCCAGCCGGCCTGGCGCTTTACATTTTGTTCTCAAACCTTGTTGGAATAGTCATCCAGTACTACGTTGCCGGCAAGCAACCTGTTGTCCTGTTCGGCCGAGCCTTCCTGGGCAACGCCGAATCGAGGGCAAAGATACTGAGTGAGCCATCCGGCTCCGCCGCCGCCGCAGCAGCGCTGGAAGAAGATGAAGACGAAGAGCACGGAGAGGGAGATGAAGATGGACAACCCACGGATGTTCACCGGCAAAACCGTAGACGAGGCGACAGAAGACGCTCTCGCAGCTCTAAACGTCGACCTCGAAGACGTTGAGATAACGGTCATTAGCCCGGGAAGATCGGGCATCCTCGGCTTTGGCGGTGAACCCGCGAGAATCGAGATATACCTGCTCGGCCAGCCCGCAACAGCAGCAGAGGCCGAGGAAGAGCCCTATGAGTCCGGAGAGAGCGATACCGCACCGGCGGAGTCGGCTGCGGAATCTTCAGGACCCACCGGCACGGCGAGTACTGAGACAGACGACCGGTCCCGATCACGCGAGAGACAGCCACGCGGGCGACAGGGTGAACGATCCGGCAGCAGGCCGACCCGCACCGGTGAACGCCGTTCCCGCGGTGGCAGAGGCCGCGGCAGGAGCGGGAGCAGAGCCACTGCTGACGCGCCAAAGCCTGAGCGCGACGAAGCCCCGGTCCCAGACGGTCGCCCGGAGGATCATGAAGAGCCGAGAGATCGTCAACCGGACCGCGGTCCTGGCTACGACGAAGAGCCTAGGCGTGAGCAGGAGCGCCCACCCGCCGAGCGTGACGCCGAAGCTGAGCAGCTCGTGGCAGAGGTGCTCGACTACTTCCTGGCGACAATGGGCGTTGTCGCCGAGACCTATGTGCGTGACGACACCGAGGACGGCTCACTGGTCTTCGAGATCGAGGGTGAAGACGCCGGTCTCCTGATCGGCAGGCGCGGCGAAACGCTGCAGGCGCTCCAGTTCCTGGTCCGCATGGTGGTAAGCCGTCAGCTCGGCCGCAAGGCGTTTGTCATGGTCGACGTCGAAGACTACCGGCAGCGCAGGGCGGACATGCTCCGGCGACTGGCCCGCAGGACCGCCGGTAGAGTCGCCAGCAGTGGCCGTTCTTCGGCGCTGGATCCAATGACGCCTGGAGAGAGGCGCATCGTCCACATGTCACTCGCCACGCATCCAAGAGTCAAGACGGAAAGCGAGGGCGAAGGCAGCCAGCGCAGAGTTGTGATCCTGCCGCGGCGGTAGGTGGGTCGGGTCGATGGGATTGGGAAGTATTGCGTAACATCACATCGTGACCGCACCATCCCAGGAAAAACTGCCGCCTGTCCGCTACCTCGGCATCGGCCACCAATCGCAGGACATCCACATCACTGCGAACGGTGAACGCTCCGACGCTGAGCACGGCGGCGCATCGCTCTACACGGCGCTCACCGCCTGGCTCTTGACCGGAGAGCGCGTAGCCGTCGTGTCAGCAACCGGCCCCGACGCCATTACTGGCGATAACCAGGGCCCAGGCTCGACCGGTCTTGAGACATATGCTGCCCCTGACGGTGAACAGACCCGTTTTGTAGATTGGCGAGAAGACGACACGCGACGCCAGCGACTGATCAGCCGCGCACCTGCCATCGACGGCTCACTCGGAATGCTGGGCCAGCGTGGCAGAAACGCCTCCACCATCTTCGTTGGTCCACTGCTCAACGAACTACCGCTCAACTGCCGAAGCTGGTTCTGGGCGGATTTCGCCTGCCTCATCCCGCAAGGATGGTTCCGAGTCGTCGGAGCTGACGGTGTGATTACGCTGGCGGCGCCCGACGTCGCTCGGATCATCGGACCGTGGGACCTTGTCGTGCTGTCGCACGAAGAGGCGGATGCCGTCACTGACCTCGACCCGTGGAAGCAGCTCACCCGAATGCTCGCAGTAACCCGCGGCAGCCGGGGGGCGACCGTCTACTCGGAGGGTCAGGAACACGAGATAGCTGCGATCAAACCTCCTGCGGTTGTCGACACTACTGGGGCGGGCGATGTCTGGAGTGCGGCGTTCACGATTCGCTACAACGAGACGCGAAGCATCCCGGAATCGGGATGCTTCGCCGCCGCTGCCGCAGCGATCTGCGTCAGCCGGACCGGTCTGCGCGGCGTCCCTGAGTCGAGACAGGAAGTAGATGAACTGCTGGCAACAACTCGCTAGCTGTACATCTTGCTCAGGGAGAGGGTGAAAGCTTCTGCCAGCCTGATCTGCCGAACGGTGTCATCCCGACCGCAGCGGAGGGATCTTACCGGGCATGAGTCTTAGCTGGTTCATTCGAGCATTCACCGTTCCCACCCGCTGTGAATGTGTCAACGCCGGGAGATTCTGAATCAAGTTCAGAATGACAAAGAAACCCCTCCCTCACCTCAATCCTCACAGGCTGGGAGAGGAGAAAAACAACTCCCGCTAATCCAGCCCGAGTGCCTTCAGCGCATCGCCCTTGTTCAGCACCGACCCGGTCTGTCGCCACACCTCCTGCCCGAGGTCGTTGAACACGATGAAAGTGGGCGTCGAAAAGGCGTTAAACTCCCGCATCAGCGGCAAGGCCAGTCCGTCCTGCACATTCAACCGCAGCACCTGCGCCCTCTCGCCAACATCGGACTCCAGGCTTCTAACGTTCGGCTCGCTCGCCAGGCACAGCGTGCACGTGTTCGAGAAGAACTCGACGAAGACCGGTTGCCCCGATGCCAGCACCTGGTTTGCCTCATCGGTCGATGCCACCGTGCTGCCGCCGGGCCGCAACAGCGAAAAGCCGATCAGCGCAAGCACCAGCACCGTCGAATAGAGTGGAATGCGCACGCGCCACCGCTTGATCGGCAGCAGCAGGAACATCGACAGCAGGAGCACCGGGAAGGCGATGACCAACGAGTATGAGTTCAGCAGTTCGGTAAACGACATTTTTTTCTTCAGTTCGGCGCGCCCGGCACGCTGCAACTATGTCTGCGCTCTGGCTGTGATGTGCAAGACGCTCGCCACAACTGATACGTCGCACGCAACCCGTGCGATTCTGTGTAGTCTCAGAGTGAGATGTACAAACTGCTCAAACCGTTTCTGGCAATCAGCAACGCATTTGTGAAATGGGTGCTGCGGAGCCGCCTTCACTGGCTGCTCAGCCGAAAAGTCGTCCTGCTCGAAGTGACCGGTCGAAAAAGCGGTCGCACTTACCTTGTCCCGGTTAACTAAAGGCCGTTTGAGGACGGCATCTCGATCATGACCTATCGACGCAGGCAGTGGTGGCGAAACATCCGGCCCGGAGCCGAGCTGCCTGTCTACCTGGAAGGGAAGCGGACCATCACGACCCCGGAGGTCATCACAGAAGACCTCGAAGCCATCGGCGCAGGACTTGTCGATCGCGGATGGGTGCGGAAGTCCGTGGCACCAGCTAGGGCCGGGGACAGCGTACTGATCAGGCTGCACCTTCCCGAATCAGCAGTTGCACCAATAGTTGTTAGTGGCGAAAACGAAAAGAGCTGAAACCCTTTGAACGAGACGAAAGCCCGGAAATTCCTCGAGCGCATCGGCGAGATATACAGCGGCGCCGCTCTCACCCTCATGATCGATGTCGGCTTCCGCGCCGGCCTCTGGGAGGCGGCGGCACAGGGCCCCGCAACCAGTGAACAACTGGCAGCCCTCGCTGGTCTTGAAGAGCGCTACGTACGCGAATGGCTGGGAGCGGTGACGACCGGGGAGATCATGGAGTACGAGCCGGAAAACCGGACCTACTCACTGGCTCCGGAACACGCCATCAGCCTCACTGGCGAAGGCGGCTCCAACCGTGCGCCAAACGCAGGGCTACTCACCTATCTCGGCAAACACGTCAACTCTGTCGTCAATGCGTTTCGCGATGGCGGAGGGGTGCCGTACTCCCAGTACAGGCCGGAGTTCACCGGACTCATGGACCAGCGCTTCCGACGTGAGTACGACGAGCGGCTGCTCGATGGCTACATCAGGGTCGTCCCGGGTCTCGATGAACGGCTTGTCTCAGGCATCAGCGTCTGTGACATTGGCTGCGGCACGGGTCACAACATGAACCTGATGGCTGCTGCCTATCCTGCGTCCACGTTCGTCGGGTTCGACATCGCAGCTGACGCCATCGATCTTGCCCGAGCAGAAGCGGCCGAAATGGGACTCGGCAACGTCGGTTTCGAAGTGCAGGACGCCACGAATCTACCCGGTGGCCTCTCATTCGACCTCATGACCACCTTCGACGCCGTGCACGACCAGGCAAACCCGCAGGGAGCGCTCAACGAGATCAGCCGCTGCCTCGCTCCCGGTGGGGTCTACCTGATGATCGATATCAAGGCGTCGAGCGACATTAAAAACAACATAGGGAATCCGCTCGCCCCCTACCTGTACACCGTTAGCACGATGCACTGCATGACGGTTTCACTGGCCGCAAACGGCGCCGGACTTGGCACGGTGTGGGGACGCGAGCTGGCGCTGGAGATGCTGACGACCGCCGGGATGAGCGAAGTGGAAGTCCTCGACTCCTCAAATCCGACAAACAGCATTTATGTTTGCAGAAAGGCAGGGGGTAGGAAGACCTCTCCCTCCCTTCGAAAGGGAGACAGTTAGAGGGTGGGTTGCTTTGTTCTCTGTCCCAGGCACAGATCTTATTTTTCAACCACCGATACTCGCAGCACCCACGAGTGCCTGAGATGTGTTTCGACTACCTGGAAAAGCCCGACTATACTGCGCCACTGAATAAATGAACTTCCAACAAGGAACAGGCAATGACTCTCGGCGTGGCAATACTCGGAACTGGCCGGCTGGGCGGACGCTACATAGACACCGTCAACACATCCGAAGATGCAGAGGTCCGCGTCGTCGCAGAACCTCGTGAGGAGCAGGTCTCGGACCTCAAAGTCCAGCATCCAAACATCGACTTTGTCGCCGGTTATCAAGAGACCCTCGGCCGTGACGACATCGACGTCGTCGTCGGCACACTTCCGCACTGGCTGCACCACCAGGCCGCCATCGACTCTCTCAACGCCGGAAAGCACGTCTATCTTGAGAAGCCAATGGCTCTCAGCACGGTTGAAGCGGACGAAATGATCGCCGCTGCCAAAGCCAACAAGCGCATGTTGATGACCGCCCACACACAGCGCTACTTCGGCGAGAACATCAAGATGAAGGAGATCATCGACTCCGGGGACCTTGGAAAGGTCGTGATGGTCAATGCCATGTGGGTAAAGCCGTTGGTCCCGGACTCCCGCCCGCCCTGGATGCTGGAGAAGGACAGGGGCGGCGGCATGGGTCAGATGGACGGGACGCATCTCATTGACCGCCTGATGTGGCTGCTTGGCGACGATATCTACTCCGTCAGCGGGACCACCAGCAACTTCACTCACCCTCACCTCAGTGCCGACGACTCCGGCCACCACTTCCTGCGCTGGAAGTCCGGTCCAACGGCATCGATCACTCGCATGGGATGGGCCCACGGCATCACGGAGTACGGCGCCGACTACTACTTCACGAACGGCCAGGCGAAGCATCGTCGTGCCTACAGCGGCATTGGCCAGACCGGCGTCTGGGTCGAACGAAATAACGATTGGGATGAAGTGCCGTTCGAACCGGTTGACTCGATGGAGGTCCAGTTCAAGGACTTTGCGCGGGCGCTGGTCCGAGGTGACGCCGACGCGCCGACCCCGATGACTTACGGGAGAAAGGTCCTCAAGGTCCTTGAGGCGACCGAGGAATCGCACCGGACAGGCAAAGAGATCATCATCGACAACCTGATGGACTGAGGCGGCATTCATTCTGGTAAGGGCGCGCCCGCAAGCGGGCGCCGCTTGCTGCGCCCGGTGCGCGAAGCGGACGGTTTGTCATCCCGACCTTCGCGGAGGGATCTTACCGAGCATGATCCTGAGGCTGTTCAAAGGAGCCTGAGCCAAACTACCCTACCGTCCATGTGAGAACACCTGAAAGACTCTGAATCAAGTTCAGAATGACACCCTAGACCCGCAATCGGGACGAAAGAAGCGCGCTACTTCTTCAAGTGTTGCAACAGTCCCTTCGGGTCCGCCCACTCGTCCGGGACCCTGAGCGCGAGCACCGAGCCGTCGCACGTCATCTCGTTCTCGTACGAGTACAACTTGACCGATAGCGCTGTCTTCTTCCCGCCGGAGTCAGTGATCTTCGACCGCACCGTGATCGGCCCGGCGACCGGCGTGGGAAGCCGGTAGTTCACCTGTAGCGATGCCGTCGCGTACCAGATCTTCTGGCCCTCACCGACCTCTCGCCCTTCGCGTCGATATGCGTCCGCGATAGCAGTGCAGACACTGTGGCAGTCGATGACCGATGCGATGATCCCGCCGTTCATCACATCGGGCGGCATCGCTGCGTGGTGCGGCTGCGGCTCGAACACGCAGACAGACTCGTCGCCTTCCCAGAAACTCTTGATGCGCAGCCCGCGCTCGTTCCACGCCCCGCAACCGAAGCAATGGTTCCCGTGTAGACCGTCCTGGAAATATGTATGGTCCGCTGACACCAAAGTGCTGACTCCGATTTTTTTAGCTGCGCTCTGTCACTTTCGCCCCAGTCTGACCTCCGGGACAGAAAGCGTACAGCCGTGTTTCCTGAGCGAAGTGAAACGAAGTCGAAGGATCTCTCGCGCTGACACCCTTAATGTCAAGATCACTCGTCTCCCACAAGGCCAGTCGCATCAAGACGACCAGACTCCCTTGCAAACCACCGTGCCAAGATCACCCATCACCAACTAGAGACCCTTCGACTACGCTCAGGGAACACTTGGGTCGCCACTCACCATGCCGCCCAAACAAACACCTGCGCACGACAAGCTAACATCGAATCCGCCATGAGTGAGACCGCTGCCACTACGAACATCACCTTCGATACGGAACCCGAAGAAGCGCGCGCACGTCGGCGCACACTGCTCATCGTCTCGCTGGCATCGCTCTTCGGGCTATCGGTCTGGTTCTCGACAAACGCCATATCGGGCGCACTCGAAGCCGAAAAAGGCCTGACCGAACAGGATGTAGCGTGGCTGACCATCGCCGTCCAGCTCGGCTTCGTCTTCGGCACCGTCGCCATCGCCCTCACCAACCTCGCCGACCTGCTCAACGCCCGCACACTCTTTCTCGTCTCGGCAATCGGCGCGGGCGTGCTCAACCTCCTCGTAATCCCATTCGACAACCTTCCCTTGCTCATACTCGTCCGCTTCGGCACAGGCGCATTTCTCGCCGGAGTCTATCCGCCCGCCATGAAGGTGCTTTCTGGCTGGTTCGTGAAGCGCCGCGGCTTCGCGCTAGGCATGATGATCGGCGCCCTGACGCTCGGCTCCGGCTCACCGCACCTCCTCAGGTCGATATTCATCGACAACTGGGAAGCCGTCATCCTGGGCAGCTCATTCCTGGCATTCGCCGGTGGTGTAGCAATGAGAGCGCTCGTCCGCGACGGGCCATACGAAGTCCCTGCAGCAAAATTCCGGCCCGCATACATGCTGAACGTATTCACCGAGCGCGGCCTGCGGCTGTCCCTGATCGGCTATCTCGGCCACATGTGGGAGCTGTACGCAATGTGGGCGTGGATTGGCACGTTCATGGTGGTCGTCATCGGCACACGTCCGCTGATCGGCGACTCCCTGGACCTCGCCAGCACTCTGACATTCCTGGTCTTTTTAGTCGGCGCAGTTGCAAGCCCGTTGGCCGGGATTCTCGCCGAGCGTATCGGCAGGACCGGAGTCACCAGCCTCGTGATGGTGCTTTCGGGATCAATGGCGCTGTTCATCGGGTTTCTGCCAGTGAGTTTGGCGCCGCTCATCGTGATCGTTGCGATGATCTGGGGAGCGACCGTCGTCTCCGACTCCGCCCAGTTCTCGACAGCCGTGACCGAACTCGCATCCCCCGAATACAGGGGCACAATGCTCACGTTCCAGACCGGTCTCGGCTTCCTGCTGACCGCCGGTTCGATCTGGCTGGTGCCGGTGCTGGAGGACGCGAACGGATGGGGAGTTGCGTTCGCCGTGCTCGCAATTGGCCCGGTGGTCGGCACGATCGCCATGTTGCGCCTGCGAAGCCTGCCCGAGGCCCGGCGCCTCGCCGGGGGACGAGGCTAGAGCATCTCACTGCAATAGCTCCAGGATCAAATCGGCGTGAGCCGCACGAAGCTTTTCCACCGTCATCACGCTGCCCGAGCCGATCTGCTGGAACGACGGTAGCCACCTTGCAACGTCCGGCATCGGTCTCCTTAGCTCCCGCAACGCCCAGAACCTGAACGAATCTAGCTGGCGACCGGTCTCGCCTCTGTAAACCTCGAGAAAATTGCGCTCCGCATCACGCCACGACTCGAACCTGTAGTTGACCACAGCCGCTGCGACATCCATCACCGGGTCACCGATCCCAATCTCCTCGAAATCGACAACCGCCACAAGCTTCTGGCCCTGCCACAGCGTGTTCCCGGGCCAGTAGTCGCCGTGCACGAAATCTCCTTCTTTTCCGTCCTCGGGGACGATCTTCCTCGATTCTGCTCGCTGCTCGGCCCATAGCCGCGCCCCAAGATGATGCCCCGCCACGTTCTCCGGAGCATCGACATCCGCAAGAAGCGATCTCTCCAGTGCGTTGTAGTCCCTGAGCTTCCGACGCAATCCGCTGTCCAGCGAAACATCGTGAAGACGCACCAGCATCTGCGCCATCTGCGTCGTGTAGTCGATCGGGTCTTCGGGCGACAACAGCGGCGCACCGTCAATGAACTCAATCAGCGTCGCGGGCTCGGCAAATACGCCGTCATCGTCCAGCCACAGCGGCTCGGGAACAGGAACGCTCTCACTTCTCAAAAGCTGCAGCACTTCCAGTTCTGTGTGCGCTGCATCGATATTGTCGTCGCGCGACCAGCTGCCTCGTCGCCTGAGCACCACCTTGAACTCGCCTTTTGATCCGGTGGCGCCCCGCTCTGTCACCAGCAGCACGTCCATCGTGCAGCCGAGGCCGCCGAGAATCCGATGTCCGAACCGCACAGATCCACCGGGCGCAATCGCATCGGCTACAGCTGCTAACTGATCTTCAGTTGGTTCTGGCGCGTACTGCATCGGCACAGGATATCGTCAGCGATCATCCAGGTGCGCTCTTGCCGCCCAAAATAAAACGGGCCCGCCAGATGGCGGACCCGCTTGGAGGTTCCCCTGACCGAGTTGGACCGTAGTCCCAACTCGAGGCCAAATTAGACGGTCAGGCGGCCCGGTTGTATCCACCACCGTCGTGGTGCGGCAGGAACTGCAGAACGCGGGCACGCTTGCGGCCCCGCTCTGTGATCTTGCCGTCGGAAAGCATGTGCCAGAAACGGTCCTGACCGTCGACGCCCTCAGGGCAGACGGTCGCCTTCTCACCCGGCTTCAGCACCACGCCAAGCTTGCCGCGTGCTGGAACGATCTCTGAATGATTCGAAGTGTTCTGTACGTTTATGAATGTCATTTTCATGCCCCCGGACGCTGTAGCTCGGTCTGGCCGATCTGGCGCTTGACCGCTCGTTTCGACAACCTGCGCCGGTCGTTTGCTGCTATGCCAACAAGCTATCGCTCGATTCGGGGACGCGATTCAAGGCTAGCTACACAAAGCGGATGTGGGGTAACCGACACTGCTTTGAGCCGACCGGCTCATGTGGGTGAGCCTTCAGGGTCGCACCGCAGTTTGCACGCACCTGCCGAGGGTGGCTCAGGCCCACGAGCCACGGCACAACAACGGGCGTGTTTTCGACCACGCCGCTGGCGGCCTGCACGGGCAATAGCGAGAAGATGTGAGGCGGGAAGGTAAGAACGAATTGGCAGGCGAGCCGTCATTTGGGTAACACATCGCGTATCACCTGTGAAAAAGCTATGGTAGTGGGAATTCGAGGGTAAGACGCCCGTTCCGTCTGATTCGGTATACAAATGGACGAGGGGTACCGTTGGTGGCGTGGATCACGCGTTCGTACGAGGACATAAAAACTTTGAACATCTCCCATTTCGTTGCATTAGTACCTCGACCATCGCCACTCCACAGGTAAAAAACTGCTGCGTTGGACGATGTAAACGCTTCGGCCTGTGCCTGATTACCGGTATGAAGAGCGTAGTCTTTGGTGATAATGACCCAACCGTCCCTAGAGACTTCCGGAATCCATAGGTCATCCTCATTCGGAAGAGTCGTGTTCCATCGCCTGATTCCCTCTGGTGGCCTCACGTTGTTGAGTGCACGCGGTATGCCGTTGCCGATGCTTCGGTCGAAAAACAGGATCATGCTGCAACCAGTTCTACCCCGGTGAACTCGATGCCCTGCTCAACTTCTCTAAGTTCAAGTTCAAAATCATCAGCGATCTCAACAGGTGTCTCTCCAGCTAAATAGCGATCTCTCAGAGCTTCAACTGGTACACCACGGATGTTAGGGCGGCCAAAGGAAATTCTGGGATCTATCAAAACGCGCGGGGACTCATCTTTTTGAGGGCGCCAAATCAGCGCGAGTTCGTGTTCGTAAGTGAACTGAGAAAATCGTTCTACGACTAAATTTGTCCAAGCGACTTGACCGTATTCACTTGCGACAACGATTTGGCTTGTGTTTCGATCGTGCCGCTCTTTCTCCAAATCGAGAAACACATGGTGTCCATCGGTTTTGAATTTGAGATGCGCGAACGGGAAACGTTTGTCCCATTCTCTTTCAGCGTACTCGCGTGCTTTGCGGATACGTTGTAGCGAGACTCCGGCTTTTCTGAAGGTTGACACAAACGCGATCTCGATCATCTCCATGTAAGACAGCAGATGGTCGTGTTCTCTAGCCGGGGTCGCTGGCCCATATCGTGAGGTCATCTGCTCCCATCGCGCTATCGTCCGGGAAGATCTGAGTCCAGCATAGTGAGCTACATCTTTGGGTCGGTACGCAGCAAGCCAAAGGCGCCGCATCCAGCGTGCGTTGGCTTCAGAGCTCTCTGCAACCATTCTCATATCCTTATGAGCCTCAGAGTGAGTGCCGTACCAAGAACACTATCTCTGACGGCAACAAGTGGAAAACTGTCGACGATCGATAAGTTCTGAAGGTCAGCGGACTAGAAATCACCTTATCTTCTCACCATGATTTCATCAAAAAACGATGGCGAGCAGAATACGATTGATTTCGTGCTCCCCTACCGCGCCGCGGCCGTCCGGCTGCGCCTGCGCCATCGCCCCTTGCGGCTACTACCGTTTCGACGTCCGTTCACCAGCTCCGCAGGACGCTCCGGCAGAACAGCCTCGTCCACGACCTTCTTCTTTGGAGCCTTCTTCGCCTTCTTGCCAGAGCTGCCAGAGTTGACAACTCCCGGTGCAGTCTTATCCGGCTTGATGCCCGAAACCTCGCTCAAATACTGCCCTGTAGATGAAGACTTCACAGTTGCCAGGAACTCCGGCGTCCCCTGTGCCACAAGCTCACCGCCGCGGTCACCCGCGTACGGCCCCAGGTCGATCAGCCAGTCTGCGTTCTTGATCAGATCAAGGTGATGCTCGATTAGCACCACCGTATTCCCAGCATCAACCAGCCTATGCAAAACCATCATCAACTTGTTCGCATCATCGAACGAAAGTCCCGTCGTCGGCTCATCCAGGATGTAAAAAGTCTGGCCCGTCGAACGTTTCGACAGCTCAGACGCCAGTTTAATCCGCTGCGCCTCACCGCCGGAAAGCGTCGTCGCAGGCTGACCCAGCTTGATGTAACCGAGTCCCACATCCCGCAGCGTCGTTAACTTGTTTGCAACCGTCGGGATGTTCTCGAACAGTGTGGCGGCCTCAGAGACCGTCATGTCCAGCACATCGGCTATCGACTGTCCCTTGAACTTGATCTCGAGAGCCTCTCGGTTGTAGCGAGCGCCACGGCAAATCTCGCACGGCACCGTCACATCCGGCAGGAACTGCATCTCTATCTGCACATAACCTGCGCCCGAACACGCCTCACAGCGGCCACCCTTCACATTGAACGAGAAGCGGCCCGGCTTGTAGCCGCGTGCACGCGCCTCCGGCATTGTGGCGAAAAGCTCCCTGATAGGTCCGAACACACCGGTGTAAGTCGCAGGGTTCGACCGCGGCGTCCGGCCGATCGGCGACTGGTCGATGTCGATCACCTTGTCGATATGCTCAAGCCCATCGACGCCGTCGTGCGCGCCCGGCCTGTCCTTCGCACGGTAAAAGTGCTGCGCCAGCCGCTTCGACAGGATCTCGTTCACAAGCGTGCTCTTGCCGGATCCGGAAACGCCGGTTACGCAGACGAGCGCACCGAGCGGAATCGATACCGAAATATCCTTCAGGTTGTTCGCTCGTGCGCCAAGCACCGTCACCGACTTCCCGTTCCCAGTCCTGCGCTCCTCCGGCACCGCGATGCTCCTGCGGCCGCTCAGGTACGCGCCAGTGATCGACTCCTCGCTGCTTTCGATCACCTCTATCGGCCCTTCGGCGATCACATGCCCGCCATGCTCGCCTGCGCCCGGACCGAGATCGATGATGTGGTCGGACGCACGCATCACCGACTCATCGTGCTCGACGATCAGCACCGTGTTGCCGACATCTCGCAGCCGCTTCAGCGTCTCGATCAGCCGGTCGTTGTCCGCTGGGTGCAGGCCGACCGACGGCTCGTCACACACGTACAGAACGCCCATCAGCCCCGAGCCGATCTGAGTCGCCAGCCTGATCCGCTGTCCTTCACCACCGGAAAGGGTTCCGGCTGACCGATCAAGAGTTAGATAGTCGAGCCCAACCCGCTCAAGAAAACCGAGACGCGCCTCGATCTCCTTCATGATCTGCTGAGCAATCGCAGACTCGCGCTCGTTCAGCGGCTCCTTTGCAGGTTCTGGCTCTTTGCGGTCCGCAGACTTCGGCCAGATGCTTGTGCGACACGCCTCTGTCCACTGCAGCGCCCTCTCAACAGACTGCCGCGTCACCTCCATGATGCTCATACCGAGCACCGTCACCGCAAGCACCTCGGGCTTCAGACGGTCTCCGCCGCAGGTAGCGCATGGCCGTTGCGACATGTAGCGGCCGATGCCCTCTCGCACCGAGTCGGATTCGGTCTCCGAGTGCCGGCGTTCCATCGAGGGGATCACGCCGTCGAAGGCAGTAGACCACCTGTAGACACGGCCCTTCTGCGTGGTGTGCGCAACCGGTACCTTCTTGCCACCGCTGCCGTAAAGGATCACCTTCAGGTGCTCTGCGTCCATCTCTCGCACTGGAGTGTCCATCGAGAAACCGAAGTGCTCGGCGACCGACTCCAGCATCGACGAATACCACGGCGAGTTCGCTCCGGCCGACACCCACGGCACAATCGCTCCTCCAGCAAGGCTGAGCGACTTGTCCTGAATCACCAGGTCGGGATCGACCTCCAGCCGGAAGCCCAGCCCAGTGCACGTTGGGCACGCACCGTACGGCGTGTTGAAGGAGAAGTTGCGAGGTTCAAGTTCGGCTATCGAGATATCGCAGTGCACACAGGCAAATCTCTCCGAATAGACGATGTCCCGGTCTTTGGGAGCCTTCTTTTTGCCGACTTGATGCTCGCCCTGTCCAAGCACCGTCACCAGCATCGTCCCGACGCCAAGTCGCAGTGCCGTCTCGACCGATTCGGTCAGCCGACCGGTCTCCGTCTCAGGTCGAACGATCAGGCGATCAACCACGATCTGGATATCGTGCCACTTGTTCTTGCTCAGCTTGATCTCATCGGAAAGATCGAGGACCTCGCCATCGATCCGCACCCGCACAAAGCCGTCACGCCGAGCCGACTCCAGGATCGCCGTGTGCTCGCCCTTCATGTGCGTCACCATTGGCGCAAGTACCAGGATCCGGCTGCCCTCATCCAGTCGCAGAACGGAATCGGTTATCTGCTGCACGGTCTGGCGCTGCACCGGACGACCGCAGTTGTGACAGTGTGGACGGCCAGCACGAGAAAACAACAGGCGCAGGTAGTCGTAGATCTCCGTCACCGTTCCGACCGTCGATCGCGGGTTGCGCGAAACGCCCTTCTGGTCGATAGAAATCGAAGGGCTCAGGCCGTCGATGTGGTCAACGTCCGGCTTCTCCATCCGGCCCAGGAACTGGCGTGCATACGCAGACAGCGACTCGACATAGCGGCGCTGACCCTCGGCATAGATCGTGTCGAACGCCAGGCTGCTCTTGCCCGAACCAGAGACGCCGGTGATGACCACGAGCTGATCGCGCGGTATCTCGATGTCAACGTTCTTCAGGTTGTGCTCGCGGGCGCCGACGATCTTGATGGATGATTCGGACATGTTCGCCTTATTGAAAGTGTGGGGCTATGAGCGGTTCGTGAAAACGGCGCAGGCGTTGCGGCCTCTGCCATGCTGAGCTTGTCAAAGGGTGCCGTCTGATTCTAGCAATCGACGCAAATCTCGAACGCCGAAACGGCACAGTTCCCGCGCCAATCTGCACAGTCACCGCTGCTAGTATCATCCTCAACCCAGCATCAACGCACCGAAAGACGGTCCACAACCTTGAATTACAGACCCTTCGGCGAGACCAGCCTAGAAGTTTCCGAAGTCATTTTCGGTGCGGGTGCAGTTGGTGGAATGCTCATCAATGCTGACGACGAAACACGCCGTGGCGCAATCCGCATGACCCTTGACGGCGGTATCAACTGGATAGACACCGCGGCGTCATACGGCAGCGGGAAATCCGAGGAAGCGCTGGGCTGGCTCCTGGATGAACTTCCGGCCGCCAACCGCCCGTATGTTTCGACCAAGACCGCGTTCGATCTAGATGCCGGCGACTTCGCAGGGCAGGCCGAAGCTGCAATCAATGCCAGCCTTCTGCGACTGAACACCGACAGTGTTGAGCTGTACCAGGTGCACAACCGGCTTGCTGCCGATCCTTCGAACATTCCCGGAGCGCTCACACCGGACGACATGCTCCGCAAAGACGGAGTTGCCGACGCCATGCGATCGCTCGTCGACCGCGGCCTGACCCGGCACATCGGCTTTACGTGCACCGGTGAGGCTGAGGCCATGCACGAGGTCATTCGCAGTGGCCGTTTCGAGTCGGCGCAGATCTACTACAACCTGCTTAACCCGAGCGCAGGCCGCGAGATGCAGCCGAACTGGTCCGCATACGACCAACAGAACATAATCGGCGCAGCCGAGAACAACGGCGTCGCCGTGATGGTGATCCGGGCTTTTGCGGCGGGGATCATCGCAACGGACACCCGCACCGGACGGGAAGGCGGCGTTGTCCTCAACGGTGACGTGGCGTCAGACGAAGCACGCATGGCCGCGGTCTTGCCACTTCTTTCAGCAGAACCTGGAGAGCGTTCGCAAGTAGCCGTCCGCTACGCGCTTCGTAACACCGGAGTCTCGGGCGTGGTCGTCGGTCTGGCCGAACTCGAACACCTGCGCCTGGCGCTCGGAGCAGCAGAGATGGGGCCGCTGCCGGACGACCTGCTGCAAAAGCTCGACGCCCTGGCGGACACCAACTTTGGGCTGGGCTGAGTCGCTCGCCTTCTGGTAGGGGCGCGCCCGCAAGCGGGCATCCGGCTGCGCCCGGTGACGGCAAAGCCGTCACTTTCTGTCATTCCGGTTTCAGGGAGATGCTGAATTGAGTTCAGCATGACAACCTCGACCCGAATCCCTCCGCTACGGTGCGATGAAAATTGCGCTGCTCCCCTGAAACTCCCATCCGCTCATCGCGTGATACGGTTCCACACAACCGATCACTTCGCTGATCCCCGAAAAGCTTCTGACCAGGAGTGGACAAAAATGGCAGATTCCCAGATAGACGCCGAGATCACCTACTGCGTGCCGTGAGGCTACCACGGCGTGGCCCTCTGGATAGGGGGCGAGATTTATGTAGCGGGCGGCAACAAGATCAAGCTGGCGCTCACACCGGGTGAGGCAGGCATCTTCGAGGTCAAGCTGGATGGCAAGGTGGTCTTCGACAAGGGCTCCGTCAACCGCTTCCCAGACCTGAACGACGCCAAGGAGATCAAGGCCACCATCATCAATCAGCTGGCCTGATTCGGTCTGATTAAAGGTCTGCGGCTAATCCCTCTCTCCGGGAGGGAAGAGCTTCAGGGTGGCCGTTAATTTTGTCGATAATGCCGTCCTGCAGTCTGAGTTCCACACTCTGTACCTTCCTCCCTACCGGCATCACCGGCCATGAAAACAACAAACAAAATCCCATTCGCTGCCGGAGTCGTCGGCAGCCTTCCTCGCCCGCGTGCCGTCCAGGACATCCTTCCTGACCAGCCCGGTGCTGAATCGCTGGAAGCGGCTCGCTCGGAACGCATGGACCGCGCCGCTGCATACGCCGTCACACTGCAAGAAGTGGCGGGCCTGGACCTCGTGACAGACGGCGAGTGGCGGCGGCACTCCTACACCAACATCATTGCGGATATCGCAGACGGTTTCACTGAGGACCTGAGGCCCGGCAGATGGGGCATCACCGTGACCGAGCCGATGCAGGTTCGCAGCACAGGGCTTGCTGCCGAAGAGGCGCGTCGTCTGCTTGAGACCACGGACCGCATGACCAAAGTGTGCCTGCCTTCGCCGTATCTGCTGGGCGAACGCCTCTGGGACAAAGAGTGGTCATCAAGGGCCTACCCAACCAGGGAATCGTTCATCGACGCTCTTGTCCCAATCCTCCACGAAGAGCTGGTCCAGCTGAGTGGGACCGGCGTCACCGTGGCCCAGATTGACGAGCCTCATCTCTGCGTGCTCGTCGACCCGGATGTGCGCTCGACCTTCGACGATCCGAACTATGAGATGGACCTTGCCGCCGCCAAGATCAACGAGGTGATCGAGGGCGTCGATGGCGTGCAGATCGCGCTGCACGTTTGCCGCCGCAACTGGGGACGCCAGGGATGGGGCGCGAAGGGCGGATACGAGCCGATCCTCGACACGATGAAGCGCATCTCGGTCGACCAGTACGTGATCGAGTTCGCCATCCCGGACGCAGGCGACGTTGCCGCACTGAAGGAGTTGCCGGAAGACGCGCTAATCGGTCTCGGTTCGGTTGAATGCCGCCTGGAACATATTGACACGCCATCGGAGATCGTCGCCCGGGTCGAGGAAGCCATGAAGCACGTGGCCCCGGAGCGGCTGAGCCTCAACCCCGACTGTGGATTTGCGCCCGGCAAAGCGTCCGATATTCCACTCGAGGAGGCGTATCTCAAGCTTCGCAACGAGGCAGAGGCGGCTCGACTACTAAGGGAAAAGTATTCGTAAGTCCCGAGTCCTCCTATTCGCCAGACTGCTGAAAACGGACCGCAGCAACGGCAAATCGACGGCAGGAATGCTGTATCCCGATGTGCGACGGAAGAACTTTTCTTGAAAGACTCGCTCGTGTCACTCTTCCGTCCATCCGTTAACGGACCGAGCCATTGCGCCAATGATGTATGCTCTGGGCCATCCGCCAGACGCAATGTGGTTCGTACCAGACGGATCGTCCACGAAAGGCTATTTCCATGTCAGAGAACACGCCGGATATCTGTTTCATTATTCCGCCGCAGATAGTTGATTCGATCTCTGAAAACGGTAATGAGGCGCAGAAAGCCAGGATCGTCGAGACAGCGGAAGTCTCAAACCAGATTCGCGTTGAGCGCGCCGCTGTTGTCGCCACTGCCACTCCGCCGCCCGCGACCGGTTCGGCAAAAAACCGCAAGGTGCACGACGCGCAAAACGGCTTTCTGCTCCCCGGACAGCTCGCCCGCACTGAAGGCAGCGCGGCGTCCGGTGATGCCGCTATTGATGAGGCTTACGACGGCACCGGATCAACATACGACCTGTTCCTGGACGAGTATTCGCGGAACTCGATGGACGACAACGGAATGGACCTGGTGTCATCGGTCCACTTCAGACAGGGATATGACAACGCGTTCTGGAATGGTCAGCAGATGGCCTACGGTGACGGCGACGAAGACCTGCCGGTAGCGGACAGGATCTTCAATCGCTTCACCATTCTCGACATCACCGGACACGAGATGACTCATGGCGTGGTCCAGCACACCGCCGATCTTGTGTACCAGGACCAGCCCGGCGCACTGAACGAATCGTTCGCCGACGTGTTCGGTTCGCTTGTCAAGCAGAAGGTGCGAAACCAGGCGGCTGCCCAGGCGGATTGGATCATCGGCGAGGGCCTGTTCACATCAAACGTGAACGGTGTCGGAATCAGGTCGCTCAAGGCACCCGGCACCGCTTACGACGACCCGGTGATCGGCAAGGATCCGCAACCGGCACACATGAGCAATTACAACCCCACTACTTCGGACAACGGGGGCGTTCACATCAACTCGGGTATCCCGAACCACGCCTTCTACCTGGCTGCAATAGCGCTCGGCGGCAATGCCTACGACAAGGCGGGGCGTATCTGGTACAAGACCCTGACTGAGAAGCTGAGCAACCAGTCGCAGTTCCAGGCCGCGGCGCAGGGCACCGTCGATTCCGCGGGTGAGCTATACGGCGTCGGTGGCAGCGAGCAACAGGCTATCTGTGCCGCATGGGGGCAGGTCGGAATCCAGGTGACCTGCCCGGAACCGCAGCCCACTCCTGATCCTGAGCCAACGCCTGATCCCGAGCCAACTCCTGACCCGGAGCCGACTCCAGATCCAGAGCCGACGCCCGATCCAGAACCAGAGCCAACTCCTGATCCGGAGCCGACACCTGATCCCGAGCCAACGCCTGACCCGGAACCAACACCCGAGCCAGAACCCGAAACCAACATGTGTCGGAGGATCTTAAACACGCTCATGGGTCGTTAGGACCTTCATCGCGGGGCTGACGAAAACTATGCGAATAAGTTTCGAGCGTACCGGTGGGTTCACCGGCATCGGCGTATCAAGCGTGATCGATACCGATCAGCTTGATGCCGATGCGGCCCGCGATCTGAAGGAACTTGTTGAGCGGTCCGGGTTTTTCGCACTGCGGGAAGAGAACCTGGCGGGCGGCGCCGGAGCTGATCAGTTCCAGTACACGCTGAGCATCGAAGACGAGGGCCGCAGCCACACGCTGCGGATCGGCGACGAATCCGCTGCTTCTGAGCTAGCTAGTTTGCTGCGTCGCCTGACCGTGCTCTCGCGCTCCCGCGACTAGCTGACGCGCTCGGACGCCAATCCCGCAGTGCATCTGCCAACAGCGGCGATTGCTGCCTCTGAAATATCGAGATTGCCTCCTCACGCGGGCTCTCCGCCTCACGATTCCCTTTCGCATTTCGAGATCATTGCTCGTAGCCCGGCATCATCATTGAACTAGTCAACCTGCGAACGTCCGCAGAGTCATCGAGTGAAAATGATGATAAAAACCCGCCTGCTCAATCGAAAAATCCTCAAGCGCATACTGGTCATCTCCCCGGTCGTTCTCGTGGCCCTCTTTGCCGCCATCCAACTCGTCCCATATGGCCGCGATCACGACAACCCGCCCGTTCTCGCTGACGCACCGTGGGACAGTCCTCGAACCCGTGAGCTTGCCGTCAGAGCGTGCTTTGACTGTCACAGCAACGAGACCCACTGGCCGTGGTACTCGAACATAGCGCCCATCTCATGGATCACCCAGGACAACGTCGAAGAAGGTCGCGATGAGCTCAACTTCTCAGAGTGGGGCCGCCGGCAGGAGACAGACGAGATCGTGGAGTCGGTAGAGGAAGGCGAAATGCCGCCGTTTGAATACACGCTGCGCTTCTGGAGCAGCATCAGCGGCAGTGAGAAAAACGAGTTGATCGCAGGGCTAAGACGCACATTCGGCGACGGTGATTCGGGAGAACGCGAGCGAGACGAGGACGACTAGGCGATCTGTCTTCACAAGTCCGATACGCAGCCTGCGGGAATCTTCACAAGCAGGTCTGATACGTTTTTACACATCGATCCACAGAACCACTTTTCAAAGTCCGTCATGACACTTATTCTGCCGAGCAATCGGTGAATCCCGCCAGAAGTCGACAGCCAAACGGGGACATGATGACCGACAAGATCCTGATACCGCTGGATGGCACTGAGATCGCCGAACAGGTTGTGCCTTTCGTTGGCGAAGTCGCGAAGGCGGGGGGATTCGACGTCACTCTCCTCACCATCGTCGACCCCTCAGACCTTGACCTCTCTGAAATCACTGACGAAGGCGCCAGCTTCGGGCCGGAGGGCGACCGGGACATAACCGGCAGATTGCAGACAGACGCAGCAGGATCACCCGTCGGCCTCTCCAAAGAGCATGAGGAAGCCTCCGTCGAGGCAAGCAGATCGGCCCGTGAGTACCTCGCGGCCGTCGAACGGAAGCTCAGGGACGCGGGAGTGAACGCGCATGCGCGTCTCGGGGCAGGCAATCCCGACATCGAGATATTCAGAGAAGCAGCCACGATCGGTGCGACGCTCATCGCCATGTCCGCTCGCTCTGAGCACTTCTGGGAGCATGGTGTCCTGGGTAGCACGACCAACCGGGTGCTTCACGCGTCGTCGTTGCCCGTCATCGTCTTCAAGCCGATGGCAGGCCTTGCCCACTCGGTGACGGTGAACCCGGAGACGGTCGTGATAGCCGTAGACGGCTCAGAAGAGTCCGAGCGGTCCATAGCTCCGGCGGCTAAGCTGGCGAAGGCGATCGGCGCAGAGATCGCACTTGTCCATGTGCTCAAGCGTGACCGCGGCAGGCGTCGCGAACATGCCGAGGCTTACCTGGAGCAACTGAGCCAGCAGTTGCAGGAAATGATCGACGGCAACGTCGAAACGGGCGTCGTCTCCGGCAAGATCGACGACGAGATCATCCTGTTCGCCGACGAGTTCGATCGGCCGATGATCGCTATGGCCGAGCACGGCGGAGTTAGCGTGGGACGCTGGATACGCGGCTCGACGACGGACAAGGTGATCAGGAACTCCGGCTACCCGGTGCTAGTGATCCCGCACAGCAAATGACTGGCAGCACACCGTGTTCCCTGAGCGACGGGTACCCGCCTGCCGGGTGCCCGTAAACGGGCGCGGGTCTCTATGGAGTCAGGTGAGCCTGTCATGGTGGTCCGCAATAGAGTCCAGCCGCCTTGACATATCGGTAGTGGGGGAGCCAAAGAAACCTGACAGGGCGATCATCTGCGGGCGAGATCCTTCAACTCCGCTCAAGAAACATCCTCGCCGAGCAGCCTTGCCAGGAAATCCCGAATCACCGGCATCTCCTCTGCGCCCAGATGCCTGATGAATTGATCGTGTACCTGACTGAACTGGGTAGGAGTCACCTCATCCAGCTTCTTTTTGCCCTCATCCGTTAGTACCACGTACGAAACGCGGCGGTCCTTGCGAGACGCTCTCCTGGTGACAAGTCCGACCTTCGCCATACGGTCCACCAGCCGCGTAATGCCACCGCCACCGCTCACCAGCATTCGCTCGCTCAGCCGCGTGTGGGTCAGCCGCTGGCCCTCAGCAAGAGAAAGTTGCACCAGCACGTCAATCCACGTCAGTGAAATACCGTGGGCGCGCTGCAATCCACCGTCCATTTCTCTCATCAGGGCGGCATGCGCCCTGAGATACATCTTCCAGATCTTCACCTCTTCGGTGTTCATCGGATCGCTCATGACACGATTTTAACATATCCCTTTATGTATCAATAGTTGACATATAAAGTATTGTTGGTCTAGAGTTCAAGCTGAGCCGTTCCCGATCTTACATGTGCGATCTGGCAACACATCGCGAACGGCCTTCTTGAAAGCGACTACAGGGAGAATGACATGAGCGAATCGACCACTGGAAAACGCTATCTGATAGTCGGCGCAACCGGGAACGTTGGAACCCCGGTCACCGCTGCGCTCCTTGATCAAGGCGAAAAGGTCCGCTGCCTCGTACGCAGCGAACAAAAAGCGAACGCGTTCCGTGAATCGGGAGCGGAAGTAGTGATCGGCGATCTCGACAGGAAAGAGTCGCTCGCTCCTGCGTTCGAAGGTATCGACACCGTCTTCCTGGTGATCTCCACGAACAGGAACATGGAGCAACACGGCAAGGACGCTATCGAGGTGGCCGTGAACGCCGGTGTTGAACGGCTGGTCAGGTACACAGCCATTAAGACCGATTATGACGACCATATGCCGACTGCCGCGATGCAGGCTGCAATCGATGCTGAATTGAAAACCACTGGACTTCGGTATACGCATGTGCGACCGAGCAACTACATGCAGGGGCACCTGGTCTTCGCTCCAACAATCCAGTCCGATTCGACGATCTACGCTCCCTGGGGGGCCGGAAAAGTTGGGATGGCGGACGTACGCGATATCGCAGAGGCCACAGTTGAGGTCCTGACGAGTGAAGGGCATGATGGCAAGAGCTACAGCATCACCGGTCCCGAAGCGATAAGCCTGCACGAAGTCGCAGCCGCTATCTCGGAAGCAATCGGCAAGAAAGTCACGTACACAGACGTACCCCCTGAAGCGGCGCGTGATTCGTTGCTCTCGATGGGCCTGGATGCATGGGTGGTCGACCAGTACATGATCTACTTCGATGCATTCAGAAACGGCTACGGTGAGATAGTCACTGATGACTTCACGAAGTTGACCGGCCGTCCCTCACGAACGATCAACGACTTCGCACGAGACTATGCCAGCGCCTTCAGCCCAGAGCCCGTCGAAGCGTGATGCCGTCCTGATAGAGGCGCGCCCGCAAGCGGGCACCCGGCTGCGCCCGGGGGGCTCGCAGAGCCCACTTGCCAGTCATTCTGAACTTGATTCAGAATCTCTCTGGCGTTCTCACATCGTCCAGTATGATCCCTCGCCCGTAAACGGGCACCCGCGGATGCGGATACCCCGCGGTTGGGATGACAAACGAGGGCGCCCTTCGACAGCCTCACCGCCGCCTGTCCAGAACCTCCTCGTTGAGCACATTGATCGGCATGCCATGCATCCATGCCGCAACATTCTCGACCGAATCAGCAAAGAAGCGTCGGAGAGCATCGCCTGTGGCGTAACCGAGATGTGGCGCGAGCAGAACGTTGTCCAGCGACAGCAACGGATGATCCGCCGGGAGAGGCTCGATGTCGTAAACGTCGAGCGCAGCTCCTGCGATCCGGCCCTCTCGCAAAGCGTCGATCAACGCCTGCTCACTGACGATCGGCCCGCGTGATGTGTTCACCAGGAACGCCGAATCCTTCATCAGGCCCAACTCTCGCTCCGTGACCCAGCCTCGGCTCAGGTCCGTCAGCGGCACATGAATCGAAAGCACATCCGAGAGCGAGAACAGCTCGTCCCACGAAACGAACTCAGCGCCGTTCGCCTTCGCTCGCTCGGCATCCAACGTCGGCCCCCACGCGATCACATCCATGTCGAACACGTTGCCGTAACGAGCAATCATCGTGCCGAGCCTTCCCATGCCGAGCACGCCCAGCGTTTTGCCTCCGAGGCCCTCTGCCAGCCGGGTCTGCCAGCGCCCCTGCCGCATCTGCCTGTCCTCCCAGGCGATGTGCCGGGTGCCGGCGAGGATCAGACCCCACGCCAACTCCGCGGTCGAGTTGCCTCTCGAAGACCCGCCCTTCGTGATGCACACGACGATCCCGAGCTCGGTTGCCGCGTCCATGTCAATATTCGCCTGCCTGCCTCCGGTCCCGGCGATCAGCTTCAAGTTAGGAAGCCGCTCAAGCACCCCACGAGGAAAGCGCGTCCGCTCACGCGTAGTCACCAGCACGCTGTACGGCTCAAGCCGCTGCACCAGCGCATCCTCGTCTAGCAGAGTGTCGTGAAAGAAGTCGATCTCAGCGCCACCCAGCGAAACCCAGTCAGCAGCGCTGTTGGCAAAGTGAAGGTAGTCGTCTAGGACCGCGATCTTTACGTTGCTGCCCATGATTCATCTCCCATTTCATCGTTTGAAGCACTTCATACCGCCAACCTCCCGGCTGCCCTCAGAACAGTCAACGCATCGACCGTGACCCATTCGTTCATCTTCCGTTTGCTCGTACCGCCCCAATCAACGGAATCATTGCCGGGTTTGAGATCAGTTGAACACTTGTAGTACTTGCTAAGCGCTGGCCAGCCGCCGTCGGGCAGCCGCATCTCGACTAGCAGATCGAGAGCTGGTCCGCAGTTAGCATCGTCGATAAATCCTGTCTCCGCCATGGCCTTCAGTCCGCCGAGGAAATCGTAATGCCAGTAGAGCGGGTAGTGGAGCTTCACGAACTCGGGGTGCATCACGCCGCCGTCGGAGCGCCGTTTATACAGATATCGGTCGAGGAATATCCGGGCAGCGCGTGACGCCGCCTTTCTGGCCGTCTCATCACCGGCCTTCTCCCCGTAGATGGACAGCGCCCTTGTCGGGTACAACGTCTCCATAAAAGACGAGGAATCGGCGTCCGGCTTTTTATCGCAGTTCCAACCGCCGTCCGGCCATTGCCATCGCAGCAGACGCTCGGCCAACTGCTCAGTCCGCTGGTCGGCCAGACCGAGGCGCAGTATCGACCACAGCGCGTTGCCATGCTGGGACGCATGCTGCCGGTGCCGGCCACGCATAACAGGCGATCCTTGCCTGCTGTACGCCTTTGATTTCGACTTTGCCTCATATTCGTCGAAGTACTGTTCGTCCAGCCAGCAGTCCAGCAGCTGATCGCGAATCGGATTCAGGTCCGGATCTCCCGGTGGATACCCGATATCGGCAAGATGCGACAGCACCCAGTGTGCCCC
Organism: Chloroflexota bacterium; assembly: GCA_029262735.1. Classification (GTDB taxonomy): domain Bacteria; phylum Chloroflexota; class Dehalococcoidia; order Lucifugimonadales; family Lucifugimonadaceae; genus JAJCYX01. Next base: position 31,648 of record JAJCYY010000031.1, read on the forward strand.
TTGCCATTTCGCGTAGACATCGCCGACGGGTTCGAGACGCCCGGTGTCGTCTCGACGAGCCAGCAACGATCGAACGCGTTCCGAACTGTGTATCTCGTCCAGCAATGCCCGATTCGAAGGTGAATCGCCGTCTTCCCCGAGAATCCCGGTCCGCGTCTTCCAGCGAATAGACGGCTCCGGCGATTCCATCAGCTTCTCGATCACCGATTCGGTATCTGTCACGATCGCAGCGGTCGGCGTGCTCACTCCCCCGGCATCTCCTTGAAGATCCAGCCCTCTTTGCGCGGCTCGTTGAGCATCTGCAGCACAGCCGTGATGTAGCCGTAGCAGTAGGCGAACGCTGTGCCTGACGGGTCACGAGAATCGATCGTCGGCACGTGATCCGGCATCAGCATGTACTTGTATCCGACCTCCTGGTAGGTCTTCGCCGCCTTCACCATGTCCACCGCTCCCTCATCGGGAAACGACTCCATGAAGCTCAGCTTGCCGCCCCGGATGTTGCGGAAGTGCACGTTAAAAATCTTCTCTCGAGACCCAAACCAGCGGATCACGTCATAGATCTCCTCGCCCGGGTCGTCCAGCATCTCGCTCACCGTTCCCTGGCAGAAATTCAGGCCGTGATACGGGCTCTCGTGCATCTGCACGAACTTCTTCATCCCATCCACAGTCCCAAGCACCCGAGTCACGCCGAGGTAGCCCGGAGGCGTATACGGGTCGTGCGGGTGACAGGCCAGCCGGACCTTCGCCTCCTCGGCCACAGGCACAACACGCTCCAGGAAATAGTCGATGCGCTCCCAGTTCTCGTCCGGGTCGACCACACCCCACATTCCCGGTGCCTCGTCCTGGTCCATCTTCGACCAGCGAAATGTCGAGTTTGACGAGCCGCCACGTCCGGCTTCACGCTCCGAGCGCGGGATGCCGATGATGTTCATGTTGTACTTGACGGCCGGAATCCCGGCTTCGCCAACGTTGCGGATCAGGTTCTGTACCGCCTCGATCTCACGGTCACGCTCCGGGCTCTTGCCGAGCATGATGTTTGGGCTCTGGCAGCGGTCGAGTCGCGTGGAACTGAGCGGAAGCTGCACCATGTCGAGTGTGATGCCGTAAGACTCCAGCTTCTCCCGGTGCTGTTTCAGGTCGTCCAGTGTCCAGTCGAGCGTATCGCCGGGGGGGTCCGAGCAGACGTTGTTGACGCCGAGCTGCGACCACATTGCAAAGTCCTGGTCGTCCCGAGCGCCAACCTGAGTCCCTACGTACATATTTGTCTCCGTTCAGATGCGGTTAGTGATCTAGTCCTAGCCCTCTCTCCCCTCGTCGGGTGCCCGCTTGCGGGCGCGAGTTAGAGAGAGGGGGTGTCGGCCTTTGGCCGACGATTTGCCGCCCTTCGACAAGCTCAGGATGGCAAAAGCTTCACCCTCTCCCTTTATCCCTCTCCCATCGAGGGAGAGGGGGATTGCGTCTCAGTCAGCTGCTGAACTTTTCCGCATAGTCCTGTGCGAACCGCTCAAACGTCCTCGGCCTGCGTCCGGTGATCTTCTCCACCTCGTCCGTTTGCACGTCCAGCACGCCGTTTCGCACGTCCTGGTAGACGCGTGCAATCTCTTCGGCCTGCTCCTGCGACATATTGTCCTTATCGATCAGGCGGCGCAAGTATTTTTCGTCCTTGATGGAAAGAAAGGCGATCGGGTTAGATCGTGTCCCGGAAACCGCCGCCGAGATCGCCTGTGCCACACGACTGAACGAGACCGGCTCCGGGCCGGTCAACTCGACCGTACGGCGTAAGGGCTCTCCTTCGACCAGGAGCTTTACTGCTGCCGCTGCGATGTCACGTGCGTCGATCATGCCGATACGGCCTTCGCCCGACGGCAGAGAAATGGCGCCTGTATCACCGATCTCCTTCGTAAGAGAAAAAAGATTCTGCATGAAGTAGTGAGGACGCAGGAAGCTGAACTCCGTCGTCATACCCGCTATTCGCCGCTCGATCTCTGCGTGGTGCCGCGCCCACGTAAATGGAGCGTCCGCCGCCGCATCACAAGAAGACAGCTTGACGATGTGCGTTGCGCCCGCGTCCAGTGCAGCACGAGCCGCGCCAGCCTCCATCGCCACCTGGTCAGGTGCATCGCTGCTCGCCACATATGCCTGTCCGCAGCCCTCAGCCGCCGCCTCTATAGCGTCCGCATCCCGCAGATCGGCTTGAATGAACTCCACACCATCGGTCGACAAATCTTCTGCCTTGAACAGCTTCTTCGCGCGCGCCGCGTCTCGAGTCACCGCCCGCACCGAAACCCCGGCCTCAGAAAGTCCGGAAACAACGTGACGACCAACCTGCCCGGTAGCCGTCAACACCAGCACAAGCTTTGTAGCTGCCATCAAACCCGCACGCCCTTCACAGCCTTCCGCAATTCGCTCACAAGATCACCTTTCCTGCCCACCACAACTCGTCCCAGCCCCAGCCAGCGAGCCATCGTCGCAAGCTCCTCCGCCAGTGCGGCAGAAACGGCAACAGAGTTACGGCCATCCTCAAGAAACGCCGACTGCACAAGCAGGCGTCCGTTCTGCCGGTCCGCCTTCAGGTCCACCCGCGCCACTAACTCCTCGTCCATCAGGAACGGGAACACGTAGTAGCCGAACTGCCGCTGCTTCTCCGGGACATAGATCTCGATGCGGTAGCGCATGCCGAACATGCGCTCGGTGCGCTCCCTGAACCAGATCAGCGAATCGAACGGGCTCACCAGCGACCTCGCCTCGACCCGCTCCTTCGGGACATCGGTCCCCGGCAGCACATATCCAGGTGCCTCCCAGCCCTCAACACTCACCTCCTCAAGCTCTCCGCTCGCAGCCATGTCGGCCAGGATGGGTCGAGCCTTCGGCATCTTGATCCGGAAGTAGTCGGCAAGGTCTGCAGCCGTGCCGATACCGTGGCATTTCGCTGAGATCAACAGCAACTGCCGATTAGCCTCTTCTTCGGTCAAGACAGGCGATTCAAGGTATTCCCCCGGAACGAACCGCTCCGGCAGGTCGTAGTAGCGAGTGAAGTTACGACGGGAGTGCACGCCCACCGAACCCTTATCGAAGTGCCACTCCAGCGCCATCTTGCCCTTGCTCAGCCCCCACCACGGTCCTGTGCGGCCGCCGGACTCATCGAGATCAGAAACCGAGATCAGCCCCTGCTCGCGAACCTGTTCGAACACCTGGTCAATGAACCCCGGATGCTCCTCCTCGATCTTCTGCAGCCACTTGGCGCGCCGCTGACGCTCCATTCGGTGCCTCATCGCCGGGTACAGCTCGATCGGAACGAACGTCGCCGCATGCCCCCAGTACTCGAAAAGCTCCCGGTGCTTGTATGCCAGATCGTCGATCAGCCGGTTCTCGTACGGTCCTAATCGAGAGTAGAACGGCATGTAGTGAGCGCGCGAAAGCACATTCACAGTGTCGATCTGGATCAGGGCGACGTGATCCATGACGCGCCGCAGGTCGTCCAGCGCAGGTTGGGCACCGTTTCGAGGCGTCGCGAAACCCTGCGCCGCCAGCGCGATTCGCCTCGCTTCTATGTTCGAGATGTCTGCCATAGAGCACGGATGGTAGCGCAGCCGTACTGCTCCCGCACGTCCGGAGATACTTTTGTGACGAGGCCCGATCAGCCTTCTTTCCAGCGCTCAGGAAATCCTCATGCGAAATCCCGTTTCATGGTCTCGAATCAACCTACATTCGTACTGACGATAAATACGAATGGAGGGCGCAATGTTCGAGAAGATCATGGTTCCGATGGACGGTTCGAGAGCGGGTGGAAAGGCGGTTAAGTACGCAGTAGAGCTTGCCGACAAGTTCGGCTCTGAGTTGATTCTGTTCCGAGTCGTTCCACCGACGACCGTGCCCGCCACGAGCATGGGCGTTCCCGGCTCCGTCTCGATGTACGAGATGGCAGTCGATGCTGCTGATGTTGAGACGCAGGTCGGTGTGAAGCGGGCTCGAAACCAGTTGAACACCCGGCGAAGGCAGCTCGAGGAAGAAGGAATCAACGCCCGGGCTGAAGTCCTGACCGGCGACGCCGCAACCGTCATAAAGAGGTTCGCGAAAAGGGAAAAGGTGGACCTGATAGTGATGGCCACACGCGGGCGCCGAGGAATCACACGAGCGCTCCTCGGCAGCGTCGCAGACGACATAGTCCGCTCGAACATAGCGCCCGTCCTGCTACTGAGACGGTAACAGGCTTCTGGTTCTCCCTCCCTTCTCAAGGGAGGGAGTCAGAGGGTGGGTTGATATGGCGGCAAAGCCGCCATCGGGCGCAGCCGGGTGCCCGCTTGCGGGCGCGCTCCTACCAAACAAGTGATACGCCGCCACCTTCGTCCCGAAACAGCGTGAGGGACCCGGTGCGGATGAGGCAACACACAAGAACCGCGCTCTGCACCAGCGAGAACCATTGCCGTGGCACGGTTCTTGCAGCGAACAAGCCTACTGACCGTGCATGCCACCCGTCATCCACATCCATTTCTCTGGCTCAAGACTAACGTGACCGCGCCGCCAGCCGCCATCCCCAACTCGCTCGCCACATCGAAGCAAACGCATCCTCCACTGACACCGCTCCCCGAAGTGCTACGATTCTGCCCAGCCACGACGCACGCCATTCGTCTCCGTCAGCCCAAAGGAATACGTAAATGCTCGAAAGGTTCCACGTCTCCGAGGAAGAGGAAGTCCGTGTCCCCGAACCGAAAGTCCGAGCCGCCACCGATGCAATTTTTAGAAAAATGGGGTTAACGGACGAAGCAGCAGCCCTCTCCACAGACGTCCTCATGCACGCTGACATCCACGGCGTAGACACGCACGGCGTCTCCAACATGCTGCGGATGTACGTATCGTCCTACAACGAAGGCACGCTCAACCCTCGTCCAAACATGAAAATCGAGCGTGAATCCACCGTCACCGCCACATGGGACGCAGACCGCGGCAACGGCCTGCACACCGCACCGATAGCCATGCAAGACGCCATAATTCGGGCCGAAAAGCACGGCGTCGGCGTAGCTGTGATGAAGAACTCGGGGCATCTTGGAGCGGCTGGCTATCACGCGCTAATGGCGACCGAACACGACATGATCGGTGTTTGCATGACAGGCGGCGGCGGCTTTGCCATGCTGCCCACCTTCGGCGCAGAGCCTCGCTTCGGCACCAACCCGATCGCATGGGCCGCACCTGCTCGTAACGAACCGCCGTTTCTGTTCGATGTCGCAACGACCCAGGTTGCCGCAAACAAGATCCGCATTCTGCAACGCATGGACAGGCCGGTCTTCGCCAACTGGCTGACCGACTCCGGTGGTGTGCCAATGGCCGAGCAGAAGGTGCCCGAGGCCGACATCCGTGGCGATGACCGGGAGTGGTACATGCTGCCGTTCGGCGGCACCCGTGAGAACGGCTCGCACAAGGGCTACGGCTTCGCCTGCGTCGTTGACATCATGTGCTGCACGCTCTCCGGCGTCGGCCCCGGCTTCATCTCGAACCAGTCGGGCCACTTCTTCATGGCGTACAAGGTCGACGCCTTCACGGACGTTGGCAAGTTCAAGGATGACATGGACGCATTCCTGTCAGGACTTGCTGCGACGAAACCTGCGCCGGGGCACGACCGTGTCTACTATCCGGGCCTGATAGAGGCTGAGACGAAGGCCGAGCGGCTCGAGAAGGGGATCCCGTTCCACCCCGAGGTGGTCGAGTGGTTCGAGTCGATCAGCGCCGAACTGAACCTGGGGCTTGAGCTGCGGTAGTCAGAACGCTGCCTGAGCGAATCCAGATCCGTAACGGACAGACCGACGCCTTTCGGAGGTGATCATGACTCAAACTTTTTGTATATCCAATGACTCGCACGAGAATGACGGATGCTGCTAACGTTTCGCTATTCCAGAACGATTATGTGAATTTACGAACCAAATTGCCCGGACATACAGCGAAAACGGAGCCGGTTCATGAAAGTACTGATCACGGGCGGAACAGGATTTGTCGGGTCGCACACCGTAGCCGCCACCAGGGCCGCAGGTCACGATGTCAGGTTATTCGTCCGCTCCCCGGCAAGAATAGATCCCGCATTGAAGCCGCACGGGCTTTCCTCGGCTGACGTCGAGCATGCAGTTGGCGATGTGAACGATGTGGATTCGGTGCGTGCAGCACTGGAAGGGTGCGAGGCTGTCGTTCACGCGGGCTCCGCATTTACCAACAACCTGCCATTCTGGAAATCGTCGTCGTTGATGCAGACCAACGTGGGCGGCACGAGGAACGTCCTGCGTACCGCTCACGAACTGGGTCTCGACCCTATCGTTTACGTTTCATCTGTCTGGGCGATCATCCAATCGAAACCAACCGTACTCACCGATGACATGCCTGTATCTGATCCACCTGAGCCATATCCGCGCTCGAAAGTGGAAGCGGAGCTGATCGCTCGTGAGCTCCAGGATGCAGGAGCATCGGTCGTCATCACCTATCCCGGTGGAGTCTGGGGTCCACATGACCCGTACTGGGGCGAAACCAGCCAGTCTGTTGAGGCAGTGCTCAAGGGAAGGATTCCAGTCGTCCCGGGCGGTTCTGGAGTATTTTCAGACGTGCGAGAGGTCGCCGGGCTGCACGCAGCAGTGCTTGAGGCAGGCCTGGGACCGAGAAGGTACATCGTTCCTTCTCACAGCCCACTGTGGGCGGAAATCCTTGACTACATGCGAGAAGCAACGGGCCGGAAGCTGAGAGCGATGACGGTCCCCGATGCAGTCGCACTGTGGCCATCACGCCTGCTGTACTGGATGCAGTCGGTGACACCGGTTCGGTTGCCGGCGTCTTACTCCGGAGCCTGGTGGCTGACCCGTCGCAATACTGTTGGCAAGCTTCGCGCACAGGAAGAGCTGGGAATAACGCCAAGACCGTTCGACGAGACCGTCCGCGACACCCTGGCGTGGATGGCCGGAACTGGTCGGTTGAAGTCAAAATTGTTCGGGAACCTGGCGAACTGAGCGAATAGGCCGTGCGATGCACCCGCTGAGCGAGACACAGGCATCACTGGCTTCTCACGCTAGTCCAGCCCAAGCACCGTCTTCGCATTCTCCAGCAGAATCAATTCCCTCGCCTCGTCCCTGATCTCAAGCGCTGCGAACTCCTCCAGCCAGCGCTCTGGCGGCATGTACGGATAGTCCGACCCGAACAGCACCTTCCGACGCAACCTTCCGCCCGCTTCGGCGATGAGCTGCTTTGGAATGTACTTCGGCGCCCAGCCTGAGAGGTCGATGTACACATTCGGCTTGTGCAGCGCCACCGCGATCTGCTCGTCAATCCACGGCCAAGCCGGGTGCGCCATGACGATCTTCAGGTCCGGGTGATCCGCAGCCAGGTTATCGACATGCGGAATCGGCCTCGCATAAGCCAGCTTGAACCCTCCGCCGCCCGGAGTTCCCGCGCCCGCGGCCGCGTAGCCCGTATGCATCAAGACCGGGATACCAAGCCGCTCCGCAGTGTCGAAAAGGGGCTTGAACGCCGGATCATCCGGAAAAAACGCCATGTGAATCGGATGCAACTTCAGCCCGATCAGCCTCAGGTCGGTAACGGCACGCTCCAGCTCATCGACAGCCGCCGCGCCCTTGCGCGGGTCAACCGTCGCAAACCCGAAGAACCGCTCCGGGTAGCGCTTCACGACGTCCGCAACGTAGTCGTTCGGGTCCGGCCTGTCGCCCGTCTCCGTCTCGGCGTCCACCGAGAAGATCACCGCCTTCACGTCCGCCGCCTCGTAGCGGTCAGCCATCTCCTGCACACTGTCCGGCTCGCCCTTCATACGAAACATCTTCCTCAGCCCCGGCTCAATCCCATACTCAGGAAGTTCCGGATGCCGAGGCACATGCACATGAATATCAATAGCCTTCATTGTTTTGTTGTTCCTCAATGGGTGAGGGGTGGACAGCGCGGATGACTAACGGTCGCTATCTAACGTGAGGTTTTCGGGCGGGTCAACTACCAACCGCTACGTCTCAACTCGTTTCTTCATCGGCAGGATCAGCGCAAGCACTGCCCCCGCCGCTGCGATCGACCCCGCAAACCACACAACACCCGTAAAACCGTTCGCACCGTAGATAAACCCGGCGGCAATCGGCGATACCGACCCGATCACAGCCCCTCCCGAGAACATAAGCGCCGTCCCCGAACCCTCCGACCCCTTATCGATCTGGTCCATCGCCGCCGCCTGGATGATCGGCATCACCGAGAAGAAAAACAGCCCTAAGAACCCGATCAGCACCGTCATCGGCGCACCCGTGTCGTACTCCAGGAAGAAAAAGATCAACACCGCCATCAGCGACATCGCAGTTGCAATGACCGGCTTCCGCCCGATGCGGTCCGAGATGATCCCCATCAGGGGCGTCGACGCAATTCCAGCCATCGTGATCAGCGCAATGTGCAGTCCCACCACGAACGGCGTGTACTCAAGCTCCTCCGTCATGTACAGCACCAGGAACGCCTGGAACGCCGTGTGCACAGCGCCCCGGAACGCCCCCAGCACCACCATGCCAAGCACGCCCGTGTTCGTGACCAGCTTCTTCACCGACGCCGTGTACTCGGCCCGCGTCATGTTGCGTTCCGCCTCCTGCCCCGCCGTCTTCACTCGCAATATGACGGCGACGGCGGTCAGCGCGGCCGGGATGAACAGCAGCGCCGAGACGAGCCGCCAGTGCATGCCGTCCCAGCTCAGGCTGAGGAAGCCGATGGTGAATCCGGAGAGCAACATGCCGATGATGATCGGGCTGAGCGTGTTGCCGACCTGCGCCCCGGTCAGGTGCGCCGACATCGCAACGCCTCGACGCTCCGGGTAGTTTGCGGCGAGTGTCCCGAAGGCGGGCGCGTGCCAGAGGCTGGTGCCGAAGCCGATGATGCTGACGGCCATGATGACGAGCCAGTACCAGGGCGAGATGCCGACGATCAGGTAGCCGGTGCCGACGAGCAGCATGCTGATGGTGAGCAGCCAGGCGACCCGGCGCCGGTAGACGTCGGACAGGATGCCCGCAGGGACGTTGGCAACTCCCGATGCCGCCGACTGCGAAGTAGCAATCCCACCAAATGCCACTTCGCTAAGCGACATAGCCTCACGAATGTGAGGCGAGATCAGGAGAAGCGCGCCCTGCCCAAAGTGCTTGATCCCATGACCGGCGGACAGCCCAATCATCAGTCCCAGGGATTTGCGGGGGGCGGGAACATTAGTTGCGGTTTTTGATCCGGTGATACTCGAAGACTGAACTGTATTCACGGAGTCTGCCGAAGCTGTTGCGACATTGGTTTGGGCACCGGAGGGCGAACGGCTGACTTGATGATGTTTGCCTGACATCTCGCAAAGTGTACGCTCGCGAATTGCAGCTCGTTTGGCACAAGCGGCATACCGTTCCAAGCCTTATAGATCATTTAGCAAGTAACCGTATCCGGAGGCTTCGGATTCTTCAAGGAACTCAACCACATGTTCAAGACTAGGCATTAAGCTCGCACGGTGAATCTTTCGATGAAATAGACTCGAAATAAGTTCTTTTGCAAGAGATGCCGAAAAAGCGATTATTCGATATGGAAGTACAAATTGGCTGTCTATTCCATTCGGCCCCCAATATCCTTTGCGATCGCGCCACCACTCTGTTTCTTCCGAGCATACGGTCTGGAGACCTGGATATGAGATTCCGTTGGCCCTGCTGGACGTAAGTCGATCGAGTAGAAACAGACCTCTCTGAGCGCTCAAAAATTCGTTACCTGCATTGGGTACACGAACTTCAACAATCGATGATCGGCTCTGGTTCCCAAGTACACGTATTTTACGCAAATATCGTAGATCAATGGCCCAGATCGCACACAACCGACTCGACCAGTCAGTTCCAGAGTGCAATCGGTCCTGTGATGCGAACCAGAGTGCAATAAATGGATCGTACGTGAAATCTAATAAACGAGTGGCAATTCCGTGATGTTGGGCAATCGCGAGCATGCCTAAGTGTTCGTCCGATGGCCAGTTATCCTTCCAATAGACGTCATCGTGCCGTGCGTTTTCCGACAATCGTCGCAGATGATTTAGATCTCCAGGCATCAATATTCCGGATTGATCGGCGAAGTGTGAAAAGGAGAGCAGCGACTGATACTCGAACCACGCTTGGCTTTCAGCAGTTTCAAGCGGACCTATCGTCTTAAACTCGCCGAACCCCCAACCCTCCTCGTGTCTGAGCGATTTGGGCACGAGGCCCCATGAGAGGTCTGCCTGACCTCTGAATGCGATATCGCCATATTTGGCACCCTTCCAAGAATCGTCTGTTAAATCCAACGCGCCAAACAGAGTCCTAGACGCGAGGTACCGTTGAACGTATGGTCTCCACTCTTGTTGGGTCATTCTCGCCCGCTAACCAATGCTTCATCAAGATGGCGAAATTTTTTCCAATAAGTCTGGAATAGAACGTCGTGTTCGCCACGAACATTTTTCAAAAACTCAAGTTTCCCTCGTATGTGGCGCCACATACTTGGTGGATCTCTATCTGTACGACGGTGTTTCAAAAAATCATTTTGAAACACATCTTCAGCGGCATCGTAGCCCATGACTTCCCATTTGTGCATAACTGAGCGCAAATTCCGCACGTACTTGCGGCGAACGTTTATTTTTCTATTGACCACTAGTCCAGTAACCAACTGCCGATTGTTTTTATGCTGCAACCTTAGCTTATTTCGATTAAGGGTAAAACCATTGTTGTTCAGAATCAGCTCGATGTCTGAACTGATTGTCGGTGTTCCACCCAAACTACCATCCGAAGTCGCCGCGATGGCCGACGGAAAAACTTTGACTGAGCTGGAAAATGTCAAATCATCAGCGTATCTCGAATAAAAGCAACTGTTCGCAGCTGCAAGTCTAGCGAATGCTCCGTCCATTCGTAGGCTAATCATATTTGAAATTATCGGTGAAGTTGGTGCCCCCTGCGCTAGTCTGCCTTCGTGAGTACACATATGCGCCAGTGTCGAGGCAATTGAGGCATTCAAGTTAAACGGTGCACCATAAAATAGTCCATATACGCGTTGAAAAGTAATACTACCGAAAAAATCTTCTAAATCTAAATTAAGAACCCATTCTTTACGAAGATGCATTCTGGCATTTTCAACTAGCGGATTTCTTTTTCCTAGTACAAATCCGAATACGTACGGTGGAGCGCGGTAAACCTCAGATAATTTATTGGACAGAGAGCGCTGAGCAGATTTTAAAAACGGGTTAGGTTCGCTGATTGTACGCATCCCAGTTGTTTTTTTCGGAATGCTGAAATTGCGATACCGTTGCGTTGAGTTCGAGCGATATAAATGCCAGATTAGACGTTTGTAGGAAACACCCAAGAAATCCGCAAGGTCGTTCCTGTCTGTTAATCCTCTAAGTTGAGTCCATGTGTTCAACGTCATCTGAAGTTGTAGCCCGCACGACTGTGTCTCTTATCACAAGAGGCACAACGTGAATTAATACACGATATCCCAATATAGGCTACTGGCATGCCGTGCATTACGTAATACACCTTGTTTTCACTCGCTGCGAAAGCACAGCGATATTTCACAGCGTGCGGGCCACAACGAATATTAAAAGTCGGAGGTGGTGATGGCAATCCCCCCTAAACCCCCAGCTCCTTCTCTACCTCGCCCAAACTCTCGTCTATTGCCGTTGCTAGCTCGTCCAGTTCGTCTGCTGTGATTACTAGCGGCGGGGCTATTGGGACTATGTAGGCCGGGACACGGATCCAGACGCCTCGGGCGATCAGCTTCTCCGTCAGGCGAGCATTCACCTTCAGCGAAGGATCGAAATGCTGCTTCGTCTTGCGGTCCGCAACGAACTCGATACCCTGGATCAGCCCTGCGCCACGCACATCGCCGACCATCGGGTGCTTCTCCTTCATCTCGGCCAACCGCTCCGCAAGCTGCTCGCCCCGCGCCCTTGCATTGTCCACCAGCCCTTCTCGCTCGACTATTGCAAGGTTCGCCAGCGCCGCCGCCGCTCCGCCCGGGTGCGCCGAGTACGTGTACATGTGACTCCACGTCTTGTCCGGCCCGCCCGAGAACACATCGGCGATCTCGGCCGTCGCAATGCTGCCTCCAACCGGGAAGTAGCCTGACGTTATTCCCTTCGCAAAGCTCATGATGTCCGGCGTCACGCCCACGAAGTCGGCCCCGAACCACTCGCCAAGCCTGCCGAAGCCCGTGATCACCTCATCGAAGATCAGGACAACTCCGTACCTGTCACATATTTCGCGAACCAGCGGCCAGTAGTTCGATGGCGGTATCACCCCGCCAAGCGGCTGTGAGACCGGCTCGCCGATCACCGCTGACACGCTCTCCGGCCCCTCGAACAGGATCGCCTCTTCTATCGCCTTCGCAGAAAGCTCACCGCACTCCTCGGGCGAACTGGACCCGAACTCGCACCTGTAGGCGTGCGGCCCGGGCACGGTAACCACGTTGGCGGGCCTCGGCTGGTAGTCGGTGCGGGGGAAGCCGGGATGGCCGCCGAGCCACATGGTGCCGTAGGTGGAGCCGTGGTACGAGCCCTTGCGGGAGATGACCTTGTAGCGGCCCTTGTCACCCCGGCGCATGTGGTACGCCTGCGCCATCTTCAGGCTCGATTCGTTGGCCTCGGAGCCGCCCTGGCAGAAGAAGGTGCGCGTGAGGTCGCCGGGTGTGATCTCGGCGAGCTTGGCGGCGAGCTGGATGGTGGCGGGTGTTGCGCCTGCGTAGACGTTCATGGAGATGCGGGAGAGCTGTTCGTAGACGGCTCGGGCGATCTCTTCTCGACCGTGACCGGCGTTGCGGAAGTACATACCGGAGATGCCGTCGATGTACTTTTTGCCGTCCATGGCGGTGACGTAGACGCCTTCTGCGGAGTCCATGACGAGCGGACCGCCTTCTTCGGCGAGCTGCGCAGGGTTGGTCATGCCGACGAAGAGGTGCCGGTTGGCAGCGTCCTGGAGGGCTGAGTTGTCGGTTGATGGCGGGAGTGTTGTGGTCATGTTTCGAGGCTCTTTTTATGGGTCGCAGTGGGTACGATTTCGCCATTCGGGCGCGCGGGCAGGTTTGCCGAAGTATACGTGTGAGAGGGGGCTGGCAACTCCCGGTCTCCTCTCCGAAGATAGAGCGCCGCTGATGCAGGAACATGAAGGGCGTTTTCGTGCGCTCCTTTCATCTCGCCAACCTATGGTCATCCCGAATACAGCAGCGACCGTGATAGATCGACGACCTCAAAAGGCAGGTCATATCCGCCAGCCGCCGCCTCACCGAACGCCGTAACGAGCAGCTTTCCGCCCTTGCCGACAGCTTCACCCTCCTGCATCACCGGCTTCCCTGCCACGAAGCTCATCACCGCCCGGCCAAGGTCGGGGTCGATCACCGTCAGATCGGCGTCCATTCCGACCGAGATGCGGCCCTTCTTTTCCAGGCCGATCATCCGCGCTGGGTTGAACGAAATCTTCTCCGCCATCTCCAGAGGGGTTAGGCCGCCAAAACGCACCATGTTCATCGCCTGCTCAACATTCACATTGCGCGGCAGCACACCGGCGTCGCTCGCAACGGCGTCCACGATGAATGAGCCGTCCTGCCGCTTCGCCGCCGTCAGCTGGAACGCCGTGTCTGCCCTGTTTACAGGAAAGCTCATGCCGACAAGCGAATCCGCATCGTTGAACAACTGAACGCCTTCGTCACCAGTGGCAAGCGAAAGCCCCGATGGTGACTGGCGAACGACCGAGCCGTATCCATCTGCGATGGCCCTGCGCATGCCGTCACGTGTCGTCTCGTAGTCCTTGAGCCGCAGGCAGTTCCTCGCCACATCCATCCGCACATTGCCATCCTCGTCGCACTCCCCGCGCGTGAAATTCGGCCGTGCGAGGTGGACCTCGGATACGACGCGGCCTCGCAGCCCATCGAGGATCTCCAGCGCCTCAGTGATCTCATCCGCCGGAGAGAGAATGGAGCCTCGGCAGTAGGCGTTGATGTGCGCCACGTGGACCCGGCCGTTTTCGCCGAGCAGGGCAGGCAGCTCCCGCATCCCATCGAGCCTGCTGCCTGAACTCTTCGTGCCGACGTGGAACGCAACGTAAGCCTGCCGCTCATTGCACGCCGCGATGATGTCGGCAGTCACGTCCATCGAGAACGGGTAGTAGCCACCCCACATCTTGAGGCCGAGGAGGCCCGAAGTGAGCGCGGTGTCCAGAGTAGAGCGCACCACCGACGGCCAGGGGTCGTCGTCGGGCAGCGTGACGCCCGGCTTCATCATGCCGAGCCCGCCCACGTTCGCGCCCGCGCCGTGCTCGCGCATCCCAGCAACCAGCCGCTCCATGCTTCCGCCAAGGTCGATAACGGTCGTCGCTCCGGCGAGGACGACGCTGCGCAGTCCGATTCCGGGGTTCGTTACACCATCAAGGTCACCACCGACATGCACATGCGTGTCGATCATCCCCGGCATCAGCCACTTGCCAGATAGATCGACGGTCTCAGCAGACGCCGGGACATCGGCCCCGCTGCCAACAGCGAATATCGAGCCGCCCCGAACAGCCACATCGAGCACAGCATCCGTCTTCGTATCAGGATCAAGCACCCGAGCAGAGGTGAGTACGAGGTTGGGTTGGTTTGTAGGCATGTTCGCTATCTCAGTGGCGAGTTCGTTTTGTCCTCTCTCCCCGTGTGGGAGAGAGTTAGAGAGAGGGGTGTCGACCGAGACGGCCGACGTTCTGCGACTGCCATCCTGAGCCTGTCGAAGGGTGTTTCTGTCATTCTGAACTTGATTCAGAATCTCTCGGTGACCTCAGACGATAGGTAAGATCCCTCCGCTGCGGTCGGGATGAGAAAATTACCCTCACCCTGTCCCTTTCCAATCCGGGCGAGGGGACTTACCCAACCGGTGCGACAACAGTGATCAGAGTAGATACTAATACGGTGAAAATCTCCTCGCATACAAGACGACTCGCAGCGCTGCTCATCGCTGCCGCACTCCTCGTCGTCGCAGCAATCGCGCCAACTCACGCCTTTGCCCAGTCCGACTCCGAGCAGGAAACGGCGGTCGCCGCAGAAGGGGTCATCTTCGATGATCTCGCCGGTCCGTACCGCGTACGGATCTCGCAAGTACCTGCACGCGCCATCGTCGGCACTCTGCGAATCATTGTCGAGCCAACAGATGCCACAACAGGTCTCCCGGTCGAAAACGCGCTTATCAGAATCTTCGGAACACCGCCCGAAACCGGCGACAGGCAGTTCAGTCCCGGCCTGAACGCACCATCGGATCGAAAGCTCTATTTTGGCCAGCTGCAGCTTGAGGAAGCGGGCGTCTGGACACTTGACGTTGAGATCGACGCAGACCAGGGCCGGGCCATCGCCATTGGCCAGACGACCATCCATGAGCGGGCCCGAAGCGGGAGCGGCACGCTGATCGGCACAATCCTCTTCACCCTGATCTCGCTCGCCTTCGTCGGAGTCGGCGTGTGGCTCTGGTACACATCCCGGAAGGCCAGGCAGCGCCGTAACGCCATCAGGAAGACCGGCGGAAGGCCGCGGCGCAATTCGGGTTAAGATCGATCCCAGTGGCAGTAAATCAGCTCTGGATCATCAGGATCCAGGTGCCGGATGGTGCCGCTGGGCTTCCAACCAAGATTTTCCATGAGTCGTTGCATAGGATGGTTCGACTCGTTCGTCGACGTCCACAGCCTGTCTGTCTTGCAAATGTCCCGTGCTTTCTGCAACAACCCCGAGGCGACTCCGCGTCTTCGGAGTGCCTCATCGACCCACAGGGTTGACACGAATCCCTCCTCAAAAAAGGTGTATTGCAGAGACACCCAGCCAACGATCTCTTGATCGCACACGGCCACCCAGAACTCGCCCGATTGAACCCACCGCTCGATCAGATCGGGACCGGGATAGTCCGACTCACGATTTGTTTGTTGCGCTAGCAGGTGGTCAAGGTCAGATTCGTTCGCCAACCGATATGAGATTGTCGCCTTAGTCATGTGACTCCATGAAGGCTATCCACCCTCCTCAGGCGGCTGCACGCCCCTGAACGTCAGGTATACGGCGGCGTTGTAGGCCAGCTTCAGCCCTGCGCCCGTCAGCCACGGCGCAATCGTCACCGAACTTGCCCACAGAGCGCCCGTCACCGCCGTGCTCGGCAGCCTGCCGATTCCCCGTCCCAGGTTATTCGTCGCCGCCATCACGTCCCGCTCGTCCTCCGGGACTATCGACATCACGTACGACTGCCGTGTCGGCACATCCATCTCGTCGAACAGACCCCGCAAGACCCACAGCGCGATCGCCACCGCGATGCCCGGTGCAAATGCGAAGCCCAGGAGAGCCAGGTTGCTCGCCACCTGCGTGAAGACCAGCGTGTTCAGCAATCCGAACCTCGACGCCACCTTCGGAGCGAGCCAGATCGAAACCAGGTTCGCCACCTGCGTCGCGATCAGCACAGCGCCAACCGTTCCCTCGTTCACCCCGAACTGCGTGAATAGCCAGATCGCAAAGAACGTATCGAAGATCAGGCCGCCCGAGAACGAGTCGACCCCGAACAGCGCTGAGATCCTGAGGATCCGTCTGCGCGCTTTTGCCTTGAGCGGGTTCACCCACGGACCCTGCTGACTGCTCCCCGCTGAGACGCCCTTCGACTCGGCAGCAGGGGAGAGCAGCGCGTAGATCACCACGGTCAGCAGGTTCAGGCCGATGTAGATCCCGAACACGACCCTGTGGGCATCGACGAGATCGAAGTCCCGCGCCTCGATCAGGAAGGTCGCTATGCCGACCAGTGCCGCGCCTGCGATGCGTCCTGCTGCCGAAGAGAGCGTGAGGTACGAGAATGCCTGCGTCCTGTGCGAAGCCCGCGAGACCTGCGCCAACCCGCTCTGTTCGAGCTGGATCATGGGGCCGACGTGCATGCCGCTGGCCGCGTAAGCGCCGAAGAACGAGCCAAGAGCGAGCAGCCAGATGTTGTCTGTCACGATCAGCAGGACGCCGGCCAGCGAGGTTACGACGGCAATCACCACGAACGAGGCGCGCCGGGAGAGCCTGGTACCGGCGAACATCAGCGCAAACGAGAGCAACAGTCCACCGGCGAGGCTGATGCCGAGGAGCAGGCCAAGCTCCGATCGTGAGAAGCCAAGTCCCTCAACCAGGAAGATGCCTATGAGCACGGCCATGATCGTACGCGCGGCGTCTCTCGTCCCGCGCCCGGCATACATCAGCCACGCGTCTCTTTGCGGCGTGCCCGCCTGCCCCGAATCAGGCGGGCCTGAATTGGGTGGGCCGGCACTGGGTCGGTCGGACTCTGGGATTGAATCGGTCTGCTGCATCACGAGCGCCATGTATACACCAGCCCCGCCTCCGGCGTTCGCTGCAGACTCCGCCAACGTCCGTGCCTGTCAATCTCACGAAAATTTCACCTCATAGCAGACAAACTTATGCGCAGTGCACGCGCTAAGCGAAACCATTTGATGAGATCAGATGCTCGGCCACCCGCGGGCTTGAATCGTCGCAGAGGAGCGCCGCCATGAACGCACTTGTTATCTACGAATCGATATTCGGAAACACGGAGGAGATCGCAGAGGCGATTGCGAAGGGATTGCTTGGCCGGTTCAACGTCGAGGTAGCCGAGATCAGCCACCCTCACATTGAACTGGAGAAGGCCGACCTGCTGGTTTTTGGCGGTCCGACCCATGTGCTGAGCATGAGCAAGGAATCCACCCGTACAGATGCCCGCCGGAAGGCCGAGGCCAGAGGCATCGATCCGGTCTCCCGTGAAGACGGTCTCCGGGAGTTGCTGGAACGTCTGCCGAAAGACCAGTCCGAAGGTCACCCGTGGCCGCTCGTGGCAACGTTCGACACGTCGATCAAGAAGCGATGGATTCCTCTGGGATCGGCGGCCAAGTCGGCAGCGAAACAGCTCAAGAAGAGCGGCTTCCAGACCGTCATCGACGCCGAGCAGTTCAGGGTCGCCGGCACAGAGGGCCCGCTACAAGCTGGCGAGCTTGAACGTGCCGAGGAGTGGGGCAAGCAGCTGGCTGCGAAAGCCGCAGACATGCTGCCGGTAACCTCTGCTGCACCGATGGCTTGAAAGAGAGCCTGAACGCAAGAGAGCCACCGTTATCTGACGGTGGCTCTCTCGTTGTTTCGCTTTCGGCACAGGCTTGCGGCCAGTGTCTGCGTGAAGACTTGAACGACTAGTCCGCCCCGGTTACGGGCAGGACTGCGTTGTCGTCGACTGAGTCTCCGTCAGAGTCATCGTCGACACCGTTGCGTCGATCTTCAGCCCGCTTGCGAGCCTCTTCGATCCGCTTCCTCGCCTGTTCACGTGCCTTTTCGAGCCGTTCCTGCGCATCGCCACGAGCATTCTCTATTCGGTCGTCTGCGTCGGAGCGAGCGGTCTCGATGCGGTCGTCAGCGTCAGCGCGGGCCTTTTCGATGCGGTTCCTGGCATCTTCCCTGGCCTTCTTGATGCGCTCTTCAGCGTCACCGCGGGCCTTCTCAATGCGCTCCTCGGCGTCCTCACGAGCCTTCGCCAGGCGCTTCTCCAGCTCCTCACGCTGCTCGTCAGTCAGCTTGTCAGAGTTCGCAAGAGCCTCATCCAGCCGTCCCTGGACCCGGTCCCTGGCTTCGTCCACTCGCCCCTGCGTCTTTGCACGGGCCTCGTCGACACGGTTCTGCGCCTTGTCACGGGCCTCGTCAGTGCGGGCCTTTGCTTTATCACGAGCTTCGTCGATGCGGCTCTGCGCCTTGATCCTGGCCTCATCAATTCGGACCTGTGCGATCAGGCGGGCCTCGTCAATACGGGCCTGGGCCTTCGCACGAGCTTCGTCGATGCGGGCGTAGACCTCATCCCGAACATCGCTGTTCGCCAGTCGTTCTTTGGCTTTTGCGAGCCTGTCTGCCTGCTGTTCGTTGAACCGTGCACGGAGCTCCTGCAGCTTTGCCTCAAGCTCCCCGCGCTTCTCAGCCAGCTGCGCCAGGCGCTCTTCGATCTTCTCAGCAGCAGCGGTGGCGGCAACCCGGAGGGCCTTGCCGCGCTTGTCTGAGCGTGTGATCAGGAGAACCTCGTCGCCCGCCTCACCTTCGATCTCAACTTCCGTCTCGATCTCGACCTCGTCACCATTCTCGTCAAGGAACTTCAGCTTGTCCTTGATCGCATGCTTGATCTTCTCGAGGACGATCGCCCGCCTGTGCTCACGAGTCGCCTTCGAAGGAACGATCACCACCTTGGCAGCGGTCGCAGTACGGATGATCCCTGCCTCGGTGGAATCGGTGGCGTTGTCGTCAGCCCTCTTCACAAGGAGAACACCGACCTTGTCGCCAACTTCAAGGGCGCTGAGCTCAACCTCGCCGTTCGGCGGCTGCTTGATCGTGGTGCGTTCGACAACCAGGACCAGCACCTTGCCGTGCCGGGTCTCGATCACGAACCGGTCATCGCCAACCCGTGAAACCTTGCCGGTGACGCCGCGGCGAACCAGCTGGCCCGGAGGCACATCAGGGTCGGGCGTCGGCTCAACGGTTGGTACCGGCGTAGGCTCGGGTGTTGGCTCTGGCGTTGGCTCTGGCGTCGGCGTGGGAGTAGGCGTTGTGCCGCCCGTGCCGGTGCCACCGGTGCCGCCAGTGCCGTTAGTGCCGTTGGTGTCTCCGGTCTGTGCAGATGCCCAGCCAGAACTCGCCATCGTTACGGCGATAATGGCAACAAGGGTTGCGATAGAAGCGACCATGAAAGGTCGGATACGATTTCTCTTCACTTCATTGAGAACCATTAGAGTTCCCCTTCCTCGTACGCTCTGAACTTCAGATTTAGGCGAGTGCAGATCTGTTCCGATAAGGATCAAGCAGGCTCGTAGATGACAAGCAGAACTTCGTCGTACTGCTCACCAAGCCCATTGCTGGCAACCACCTCGATCACGTTCGGACCCTCTTCAAGGTCCACCATGAAAGCGAAGCGGCCCTGTTCATCCACATCCAGGACGGTGTCGTTCACGCTCAGAAGCGCATCGACAGTTGTGCGGCCACTGAACTCGTATGAGCTCTGCGCCACGAACAGCTCATCTGTCTCAGGAGAGATCATCTCCAGGAAGAGAGCGCCAGTCGCCTGCTCAAATGCCACGTCAACGGTCGGCCCTGTAACTACGGCGTCCGGCTCATCAGGCGCAACCGCCCCAGAACTCCCCGAGTCGCCTGAGTTACTGGCGCCTGCGCCAGTAACTTGCTCCGTGCCGCTGCTCGCGCCGCTACCATTCGTAACCGCCGCGGGAGCGGAAGTTGCAACTGGGCCGGCAGGATCTGGCTGGTCACTCGTCTTGGGAGACGAGCAAGCCACGGCGGCGATCATCAGAATCGCAATCGTGAGCCCCAGCAACTTCTTCATGCCTATCGGGCTAATTGATCGAATCGTCATTTTCAGCACCCTCGCCACCCTTGGTCCCTTAACGATGTTCCAGGAGGAACGTTTGCTGCATGGGCGGCTTCGATAAATCCAATTTCAGTTACCGGGAATTACCATCACGTTACGGCTCCGGCGGCTGAGACCGTACAAAGGTCCTACTCCACTGAACCACCGAGTTCGACCGGATGCATCCGTGGAACAGCGGTTTGGGGTCGCCCGATAGTCCTACGAGAGGCTCAAGTTGAGTTGGGCTACAGAGTGGACACGGATGGAATGGGGGGAGGAGAAGCCGCGGGTGGCGAAGGCTTTTCGGCGGTGAGGCGACCGGCAGTGATCAAGCAGATTCTTCCTCCCTGACAGAGAGACCGCGGTAGTCACTAGCCGATGAACGGCAGATCAACCGAATATCACTAACCGGGTTCGGGATTCGATCCCCCGGAGCGTCACCAATGTGATGCTCTCCTGCGCCGCGATCAAGATTGCCCGTGGCCAGAGGTAGTTGGCATGCTGCCGGGTCCAGCCGGAAGGCTGGTGAGCGTCTGGTGTTTCTATCGAGTTCCCGTTGAGAACTGAGGATTTCCAATAGAGAGTTAACTGACCACTCGATCGAAGACATCATCCGCAAGTTGCTGTGTCGGAGCCACCACAACCGCTGCCACGAAACCGAGTGTCGGATGTTCGGCCCGGCCGACTATGAATACCCCGTCCGGCCCATCGAAAACCGCCATCCAATTGTTTTCATGTTGCAGCCGGGTGAATTGCTCGGATTCTCCTAACAGGTCGGCAAGCTCAAGGACGAACTCTTTTGAATCACTGGCCGGATCATCCCAGGCAATCAACATCGCCACGCCGTTCTCACCTCGTTCAGGATTCTCAAACTGAATGTAAGTGTCTCCGCCCCAGCCGACAGATCCGGGTAGCCTGCCCTGTGACTCCCACCCGTGTGCCTCCAACCAAACCTGAAGAGTGAATTCACCCAGTGTGTCTTGGGCGACGACGTTCCAACCTTCCCCAAAAAGGTCGGTATCCAGCGTTACCTCAATTGGCAACTCGCCTTCCAGATATTTGTCAGGGTGAATAATCTGCTCGGTGGATATCGGAGGATTCCGAAACGCCGTGTTGATAATTCCATTGCCTCCTTCATCAGCCAACCGAACTGCAAATTTGACGCCAGCTACGTACGGAAACACTAAACTCTGCTGCAATACGTAGGGCACTTCTAACGAAGTTTCATCAACTGAGTCAGAGGTCGCCCCTTGTATTAATAGTTCGCCGTACACAAAGTTTTTGCGCCCGTAAATTACCTGAGTGCGAGTCGCGTCTCCTTCAATTAGCGCCGTGAGTGCAAGTGCCGCATCATCGTTAGCCGCCGTGGATTCAATCAACCGTTTGATCCCGAATTTCGCGTCCTGCAAACGATGGACGTATTCATGGGCATAAGTGAGTTCTTCGGATGCGTCAAACGTTCCGTCTGGATCACGAATGACGAATTCCTGGATCTCAAAATCGTACGCTCCGAGCAATTCGGTACCGAGAAGATCTTCGTAAACGGCAGTCAGATCAGTTCCCGGTGAAATCAGGCCCAACATCGACAGAAGAGCTTCGCTTGTTTCGAGCGATTCGCGGAACTCCGGTTCTTCAATCTGACTTCCCACGTACTCCTTCATCTCTTGGTCGTTTAGAAAGCGAAACGGTACCTGTGGGGGCACTTCAACCCCACGAATTGAAGCCACTTCGTTATCTATCGCAGCCAGGAATGTCTTCAACTCGGCATCGACTTCGTTTCCGGAACGGTCAGGGCTAGAAACCGGAGTCGGAGAGGGCGGAGGAGCTTCTGCACCGACAGAGCAGGCGACCGCCGAGAGGGTGATGAAGAGGAATATCGGAGTTAACAGTATTTTTAGCGTAACTCCTCGGTGAAATCGGACGAATGACATCTTGCTATACGCTGACATCCACCGGTGCGATAAGTACAGAGAATTTGACATTAGACTGGTGGCCCTTGCTGAAGCCTGTCCCACCGGCCGATCCAACGGAGTTTTCGTCGGCATCGTCGAACTAAATGCCTTAAAAGCAATATCGTTTATTGCCCTTAAATTTGCATTCGTGGAGGCCGCCAAGAAGGTCAGGCACTCGTACGACGACTCTCTCCCGAACATGGTTCCGCCGTTTCCATCAACAGAGAGTCTCCGGAGCCGTCAGATTCGATTCGTTCCACGAGTAGATGGTCTGTTGAGAAATCAGTACTCAGTCGCCGGAGTAATTGACTCTTGGTCCGCCTGTCATGGGATGGAATTCCTCAGGGCCCGTGAGCGGGTACCTCGGATCGGGATGACACACGTCCTGCGCTCCAAATGACAAAATGCCCCTTCATTCCCGTTCGGCATTCCTCTAAAGCAACACCGGCGATAAACTGGCGTGACTGATTTCGCCTTCTGGTAGCACAGGCAACGGCCATGGTCTCGTCACGCCCTCGCACATACTCCGTTGAAGCGGTGGTTGTGCGCGCCAGCGACTTCGGCGAGGCAGACCGGCTGGTCACCCTCCTCACGCCGTTCAGCGGACTGGTGAGGGCGGTTGCCAGGGGCGCAAGGAAACCGAAATCGAGGCTAGGCGGAAACGTCGACCTGCTGCGCCACATCAAGGCATCCGTCAACGAAGGACGCTCTCTGCACAGCGTCTCGCAGGTACAGTCACTATCCAGTTTGCGCGGGCTGCACTCGGGGCTAGAGAAGATGTCCACGGGCCTGTACATGGCCGAGATTGCAGAACGATTCTCCGTCGAAGGCGCCTCCAACCCCGAGCTCTTCAACCAGTTCGTGCAGATGCTACTGATCCTGAACGCCGAGCCAATGCATCCACTGATGGCCCGGTGGTTCGAGACGCAGGTCCTTCGCATCAACGGGTTCCTGCCGACGATCAACCAGTGCGTTGATTGTGGGACAGAACTTGAGCCGCAGGGCCACGTGTTCTCACCGGAGCGAGGAGGCATAGTGTGCCCGGATTGCAGAGCTTCGGAGAGCGACGTCCTCTTACCGGCTTCACTGAACACAGTGAAGTTATTGCGGCACCTGGCGCGTGCAGAGTGGCAGGAGGTGCGGCCAATTAACGCCAGCGAAGACGACCTGCGGCAGGTTGCCCGGATCCTGAAAGAGCACCTGCACTTCGTACTGGACCGCAACGTGCGTTCAACAGCGTTCATGGACGAAGTAAACCGCTGGCGACCAGAAAACTAAACCCCGTCTTCGGCTATACCAGCCAATCCCTGAGTAAACCACCAGCGCCCGGCGAAGAAAACAAAAAACGCCTGACAAACTCGTCTTCGGCAATATCCAACCGATCCCTCGATCAACTACCAGCGCCCGGCGAAGAAAACAAAAAAAATGAAGATCTCCGACATCAAGACATTCGTAGTCGACGGCGCAGCTCGCCCCTGGACCTTCGTCAAAGTCGAAACAGACTCCGGAATAGTAGGCTGGGGCGATGCGACAGAGTGGGACGCCTTCCCCGGCGTAGTCGCAATGGTCGAACACATGAAGCCGCTGGTGGTAGGCAAAGACCCGATGAACGGCCTCCGCATCTGGCACGACCTCGCCAACTACAACGTCAGACAGCACGGCGGCCTTGCGTGGAAGGCGATGGCGGGGATCGACGCGGCGTTGTGGGACATCCGAGGCAAGCACCTAAACGCGCCCGTCTGGCAGCTACTGGGCGGCAGAGTGTGGGACCAGATCCGCGTCTACTGGTCGCACTGCGGCTCGTTCAGGGCACGCCATAACGAAAAGCTGGGCACGCCTCCCGTCAACAACACAGACGACCTGCGGAAGCTAGGCGAAGAGGTGCTGGCGAGAGGCTTCACCGCTCTCAAGACCAACCTCATAAAGCTCGACGACCTGCCCGACCCCGGCGCAACGAGAAGCGCCCGCATGGGCAACTATGCGACCCCGAACGTACTCGCAAACGCCAGGGGCGTGATCGGCGCATTCAGGGAATCGGTCGGGCCGGACATCGGCATCGCGCTCGATATTGCCCACAACTTCAGGCTCGGCGGCGCCATCGACATCGCACGTGAGCTCGAAGAGTTCAAACTGATGTGGCTTGAGACGGAGACGTGGGACCCCGGTGCGCTGAAGACGGTTCGTCAGTCGACGACTACTCGCATCTGTACTGGCGAGAGCCTGTTCGGAGTCGAGGATTACAAGCCGTTTCTCGAACTGTACGCGCAGGACGTCATCATGCCTGACATCGCATGGAACGGGATCACAATCTCGAAGCAGATCTGCGAGCTGGCGGCCGCCTACGACACGTTTGTCTCACCGCACAATCCCCACGGACCGATCTGCACCTTTCAGTCTTTGCACGTCTCTGCCACCGCTCCGAACCTGATGATCATGGAGATAGACGGCGACGACGCGCCGTGGCGAGACGACCTGCTGACGCACCCGTTCGAGATCAAGGACGGTCACGTGGCCGTGCCGTACAGGCCGGGACTCGGCACGGATGTCAAAGAAGACATACTGAAAAAGCATACGTATTCAGGCTGATCGGTGGCTGGCAAACAGCGGACATCTTTGCCCGCCGCTACCGGTAAAAGTGGACATCTCGCCTTCGTCCCGAGCCAGAGCGAGGGACCCGGGGTGGATGAGGCAACGCACCAGAACCGCTCGCTGTATAAGCAAACACCACCGCTGCAGCACCGCTCATCATTAGGAATAACTGCCGCCTCCTCTCCCCAGGAAGAGGCTTGAGGTGAGGGTGAAGTTCTCGCGTTGTCATTCTGAACTCGATTCAGAATCTCTCAGGTGATCTCACATCGACCCGTTAGATCCCTCCGCTGCGGTCGGGAAGACACAACATCGTCTCTCCTTCATCCTGCACCTTCTCTCGCTGGGAGAAGGAAGACGCCTATGCCGCCTCTCAATCTCATCTTCACTTGCAGCAACGCTTTCAGCCAATAAACTAGCGCCGACTCGCAACCCCACAAGCCACGGAACGCTGCCATGACCATCCCGCCATTCGTCGATACGCATCACCACCTGTGGGACCTCGAGAACAACCGCTATCCCTGGTTGCAGGACGGCGTCGACCACTTCGTCGGCGACTACACCCCGATCAGGCAGACGTTCCTGATCAGCGACTTCCTGGCCGGCGCAAAGGACATTCCACTCACGAAATCGGTGCATGTACAGGCCGAGTGGGACCACGACGGTGATCCCGTCGACGAAACAGCCTGGCTGCAGGGCGTGGCTGATGATCCTGCTTCCCGCGGTATGCCAAACGCCATCATCGGCTACGCGAACATGGCGGCCCCGAACATTGAAGAGATCCTCACGCGCCACGCCGAGCACGCGAACTGGCGCGGCATCCGGCACATGATGAACTGGTCGGACGACCCGCGTTTCAGGTTCGCTGACCGCGGCGACTACATGCAGGACGCAAAGTGGCGCGCAGGCTACAGGCTTCTTGCAAAATTCAACGCTTCGTTCGACATGCAGGTGTGGCCGTGGCAAATTGCCGAGGCGGCGGCATTGGCCAGGGACATTCCTGAAGTCCCGGTAGTGCTGAACCACACGGGGATGCCGCGTGACTGGGACGAAGAGGGAGTTGCGGTCTGGCGAGATGGAATGGGAGCGATCGCTGGCGCGGAAAATGTATCGGTGAAGATATCGGCGCTAGGCATGATGAAGAAGGACTGGACCGCAGATGACATCCGGCCGTTCGTGCTCGACACGATCGAGACCGTCGGGGCCGACCGCTGTATGTTCGCCAGCAACTTCCCTGTCGACAGCCTGTTCTCCGACTACGCCACCGTCTGGCGCGCCTACGACGAGATCACGTCGGACTTCTCGGAATCCGACCGCGCGAAGCTGTTTCGAGAGAACGCAGAACGCTACTACCGCATCTAGCGGATTGATCGAGTTCTGGTCTTGCCTGTCGCTGTCAATTAAGAGCTTAGTTGACCTCGAACTACTGCACGGATAGTCTTCGCCGACCCTGATCAGTAGATTTGAAATAGCGAATGACCATAAAGCGCGAAAAAGCCGTCGACGAGCAATTTTGCTCCTCATGCGGCGAACTCATTAAATACGCAGCCGAATTTTGCGTGCATTGCGGAGTTAGGCAGAATCCGGTTGGAACGTACGGTGGCTCTTCACCGAGTTACTACGGAATAACGCCACCTGCGTACCAGCAAGCCGGTCAGATCCAGCCATATGTGAATGGCAGAGATAAATGGATTGCCGTCATCCTGACATTTTTTCTTGGTGGGATCGGCGTCCACAAGTTCTATCTAGGCAAGCCTGTACAGGGCATTTTCTGTCTGCTGTTTTTTTGGACCTTCATTCCATCGATTATTGCCATTGTTGAATTTCTCATTTATCTATTCACGCCCGAAGACCAGTTTCGCGCTCGGTACCGGTACCGGTCATAGTCCGGGGAATGTGAGCAGCCTGAGGACGACAGTCGGGCTGACCGTCGGTGTTTCCTGAGGGAAGTGAAATTCCGGTAAGTTTTTGTATATGCGCCGTTTGCTGCACTGGCACTCGGCTGCATCTGCAGCCACACAGGGCTGAATCCCTTTGTCCCGAGTTAGAACGAGGTACGGCGGTGAGGTGCTCAACCCTGCAGGCTGCGCCCGCAGCAAGCGGCGCGCCCTTACCTGAATAGACTCGCCGCCCCTGCGCGCCATACCGTGACGCCTAAACCGCGACCGCACTCGTGACCGGTACGGCGTGGACCAGCTTGATCGACTCCATGTCGCACATGCCGAACATCGGTGCGCACTCCTCCGACATCATCGACAGATCGTTCGCACACTGCGCCGCTGCCAGCGACTCCCAGTAGACGACATCGATGTACGTCTCTTCGCCCTCGTTGTACGCCAGGTTTCGAGACACGAATCCTGGCTGTCGCTTCGCCCAGCCCGATAGTGCCTCGTTGGCCTCCACGAACTGGTCCTCGGTCACTCCGGGCAGCAGCTTGAAGGTCACAACCTCAAGGATGTGATGATCGTTATTGGTGCCAGACATTGCCATTCTCCTGTCTCTATTCCGTTCACCGGCCTGTTCGCCGGGCACATAATGTCCACGGCTCGCAGACAAGTTATGAGCCAACCCTGACAGCCCTGTGTCACCTTTTAGCGAGAACCTGAAGATGTGCCCGGGAGACAAGCTTGCAGAGACTGCAACGCCTGTACGGAATAGTTGAATACATGAGAAGCCGTCGCACGCCGGTGACGGTTACCGAGATTGCCGGTCGCTTCGACGTCGGTGAACGAACGATTCACCGTGACATTGCGGCGCTGCGAGACCAGCAGGTGCCGATCTATGGCGAGCCTGGCCGCGGCGGCGGTCTTCAGATTGGACAGGAGTATTCGATGCCCCCGCTGGGATTAAGCATCAATGAGCTGTTCGGAATGTGGGTTGCGCAGCGGCTGAGCGCGGTGTCTGGAAACGTGCCGGCCGGGACCGGTGTTTCGAGCGCATTTGCAAAGGTGCTGGACTCGTTGCCAGACGCGAGGCGCAAGAGGTTCGAGCAGGTGCTGGAGCGCGTCGTGGTGGGGATTCCGCCGTCTGATGATGCGCTAGAGGGCGCCGGACCGATAGAGCCTGATGTATATGGTGTCTGTGAAGAGGCGTTTCTGAACGGGAAGGCGTTGCGGATCAGCTACGAGGACCGGGCTGGCAGCAGGACCGAACGCACCGTTGCTCCCCACGGACTGCTCGTGCAGGCACCTCTGTGGTACCTGCTTACGTTCGATGACCTGCGAAAGGCGGCACGCGTGTTCAGGCTGGACCGGATCAGGAAGGCAAGCGTCGACCCGGTTCTGCGATTCGAGCCGAGAGACCCGAGGGCGATGTTCACCGAGTTTGAGAAGTTCGGGATAGAGCTGAAGGAGTAGAGCAGAAGCTCCTTCGTTCTAACTCAGGACGAAGGGAACTCGCCAGCCTGACTTCCCAACTCAATCCAGGTGAAAGACCTCTTCGAACTCGACCATGTTCTGGTCTGCGGTTGAGCCCTCGGGAATCTCGAAGTACGGCGCCATCATCTCCTGCCACTTCGCATTGATCTCTTCGCCCGCCATGCCTTCGAGTGCCTTCTCAAACGTCTCTGGCACCTCGACGTAGCCGAACATCAGGCCGTCGGGACGCATGAATAGCGTGTAGTTGCGCCAGCCGTGACGTGTCAGCGCATCGAGCATCTCAGGCCACACCTTGCGGTGCCACTCAGTGTACTCAGGAATCACTTCCTGCTTAACCTTCATCTGGAATCCGACCCGTTTCATGTTTTTCTCCTTTTTCTTTTTTTTCACGTTGGGTGAGCGATGGTCAGCGCGGACGGCTGTGACTGCTATCTAACTTGAGGTTTTCGCCGCTAGACGGAAGCTTCCGGTCTCGACCAGGTCCCCTCCCCATACGACTCCTCCGGCTCAAATCACAATTTCTACCACCGAACTCATCGAGAACGTTTATGCTTTGCGGACATCGGAGTGCAGTTTAGGCGATTCGGCTGCTGCCCGAATAACCCCCACGTTAGATCGCAGACACAGCCGTCCGCACTGACCAGCCCCCACCCAACGAGGAAAAAGAAATGAAGAGCTTTGGACAGGTCCTGGACTTGAAAGACGACCCTGAGATCATCGCAAAGTACGAGGAGTACCACCGCAACGTCTGGCCCGAGGTGATCCAGGCGCTCAAGGGCATCGGCATTCAGCGCATGGAGATCTTCCGCGTCGCCAACCACCTCTTCATGTACTACACCGCGCCCGACGACTTCGAGCCAGCCCGTGATTTCCAGGCCTACGCCGACCAGGCGGCTAAGGCGAACGAGTGGAACGACCTGATGATGACCTACCAGCAGAAGGTTGCGGAGGCCGCGGCTGACGACTGGTGGACGCCGGGCAAGCTGGTATTCGACTCCGAGTGGTTCTAAGCTCAGCGCCTATTCGCTAAGCCCAGTTCCGCCAGATCCGTTAGCCGAATGCACCTCAGCCCGCGACTCCAGCGCATGCGCCAGCGTCGAATCGTCTGCGTACTCGAGGTCCGCTCCGGACGGCAGACCGCGCGCCAGCGCAGTCACCTTCACGCCAAGCGGCGTCAGCAACCTGTTGACGTACATCGCCGTCGCCTCGCCCTCGAGGTTCGGGTTCGTCGCCACGATCACCTCGGTCACTGCGCCGTCCTTCAGGCGCGCCAACAGCTCCTTCAGCTTCAGATCGTCCGGTCCGATGCCGTTCACAGGCGAGATGACGCCGTGCAGCACGTGGTACATGCCCTTGAATGCATGAGTGCGCTCGACGGCAACGACGTCCAGCGGCTCCTCGACAAGACAGATGCGGGTGCGGTCTCGTGATAGGTCGGAGCAGATGGCGCACTGCGGCGACTCGCTGATGTTGACGCAGGTGTCGCAGAAGACGATGCGGTCCTTGACGCCGATGATTGCGTTCGCCAGCTCTTCGGCCTCTTCTCGCGGCATGCGGATCAGGTGATAGGTCAGACGCTGAGCGCTCTTCGGCCCAACACCGGGCAACCGGTGAAACGCCTCGATCAGGCGAGCAACCGGCGCAGCCGCAGATGGTGCTAACTCAGACATTTCTTTGTCTTTTTTCCACTTGGGAATTGGGCGGCATCACAATGGAGCGAAGATACAGGGTGAGAACGGGACTCGCGCCTCTCGGCTTCAGATACCAGCCGTCAAAACCAATTCATTCTCACAGAGCGAGCGGCAGCTCGTGAAAAAAACTACGTCAGGCCCGGAATGTTCAGGCCGCCTGTTATCGCCCCCATCTTCGTCGCCGCGTCCTTCTGCGCCGAATCCAGCGCATCGTTCACAGCCGCCGCAACAAGGTCCTGCAGCATGTCGATATCGTCAGGGTCCATCACCTCCGGATCGATCGTGATCGACTCCACGTGATTCCCGCCCTGCACAACCGCCTTCACAACACCCCCGCCAGCGCTGCCCTCGCTAAGAGCCTCGCCGAGCTCCTCCTGCACCTGCGCAAGGCGTCGCTGCATGTCCTGCGCCTGCTTCAGCATCTTCCGATTCATCATTTTGCAGTTTCCTTATCTTCTGCACTGGCCGACTGGCGCCATAGCAGGTATGTCAGCCCTGCGCCACGACCGTACTGGACTCCGAATTGCCTGATTCGCCAGTTTCAGCCGGCTCAGGCCCGACCAAAATCGAGTCAACCGGCCGGTTCAGTTTGAATATGAGCCAAGTTTAGAGGTTTTTCTCACCCGGCGCGCCCACTGTGATGGATCGGGGCTTGCCTGCAACGTCGGACCCGAGCCGCCGGGAGCGGAAAAACCTCACATCTAACTCACGGCAACAGTCACGCGCCTCATGACTTCAGCAACTACGAATACAGGAGCATCGGACTTCACCGGCAAGAACCAGCGATGCTGACAGGAACGCCACCGGTATCAGGCTCTGGAACGAGAATGCGAGGCCCATCATGATCGACCGCGTCGTCACCACACTCGACGGATCGCACCGAGCGGAACTCGCCGTGCCATATGCCGCGTACGTTGGGGCCATGCTGGGCGCCAAAATGGAGCTGCTGGCAGTCTCTGATAAAGCTGGCCAGAACGTAGTTGACCTCGACTCATCGGTGCAACGCTCGCTGGCAGAAGCCGAAGGCCTGATGAGCACCTGGATCCGCAATATCGAAACGAATGTGGCCAGCGGTGATCCTGCAGAGGCGATCGTTAACCATGCCGATGACAGCTCAACACTGGTAGCAATGGCAACGCACGGTCGCACCGGAGTGATGCGAAAAATCGCAGGCAGCGTTGCGGAGGGCGTGCTGCGAGAGACTCGGTCACCACTGCTCCTGGTCAAAGCACAGGACGACTCTGCCAACATCCGGCTGCCAGCCCGCATCTCGCACGTGATCGTTCCGATGGACGTGACCGGTGTGGCAGAAGGCGCTCTGCCACTCGCCAGGCTGCTGGCAGAAAAGATGAACGCCGGAGTCACCTTGCTGCACGTAGGTGACAGCACTGAAGCGCCGGACTATATGAACGGGGCCGCAGATCACTTCGCCGGTCTCAAAGGTGAAGTTGAGAAAGAGTTCAGGACGGGCGATCCAGGCAAGGAAATCGTCGACTTTGCGAACAAGGTGCCTGCTCCGCTGATCGTCATGTGCAGCAAACAGGCAAACGTTAGCTCCGGCCCGATCCGTGGCAGCGTTACCGACTACGTGATTCGGCACTCAGCCGTGCCTGTGGCCGTTGTTCCGTGGTCAACTGCCGGGGCGGCATCCTGAGCCGGTCCGCTCAGTCAAGTTGCACAGGCACAGTCCGATGGATCTCGACATCACGCATGCGCGGCAGGTCAAAATGCACGCTCAATTGATATAACCAATCCCGCTGCGTAGTTCGTCGAGTGGACGGACGCTTGATCTCGAACCGCAGATCGAATATCTCGTTTCGACGACGAATAACGCCGTCTGTGAACAGCCGCTCCCGACCGATGATTGTCCGGTCAACGCGCTCTTCAGTGACCCGCCGGTCTGTCTTCGTAATTGATACTCTGCCCGTCTGGGACATGTGCTGCCCGGTGCCGCCAACCCCCGTCGCCCTGGCGACGCTGACGGTTGACGTGCTCGTGTATCTGTTTTCGATCACAAGGTCCACAACAGCGCGTCGCACGGTCGTCCCCGGGCGGGCCGAATGTACGGTGACTCTTACTCGAAGCTCATCACCCGGCCGGTACGAATCACGTTCGAATTCGATACTCACCTTTGGCACGGATTTGAAATATCCGATCGGCATTTCGCTCCTCGATTCAGGGTCCTTAAGCCGTCTCAGACCTTGCCAGACTGACGACGAGTTCGCGAGAGCTCACCTGCACTCTAACAGGGTCGGCTGGCATCTTCGGTCCACCGCAATGTCGTCATTGTTCACAACGATGACAGCGCGGCGAACACCGCCGTTTCTGCCAGCATTTCTGCGTAAAACCGTAACCCCAAGTCAACCGCTGGCGCGTTATGTCGTGTACAAATAGAAGCTGTTTGTAAAAAATTTCACGTTTTATGGCTGATTGCTATTGATCGCCACCGTTGGATAGTTCATGCACGAGTCCTCATTTCTGGCCCGGATCCGAGTCGAAGTCCTGGCCGGACTCACCGTCTCGCTGGCGCTTGTCCCCGAGGCGGTTGCCTTCGCGTTTGTCGCCGGAGTTGACCCACTCGTCGGTCTCTACGCCGCATTCATCGTCGGCCTCATAACCTCGCTAACAGGCGGCCGCCCCGGAATGATCTCCGGCGCAACCGGCGCGCTTGCTGTAGTCATGGTCTCGCTGGTCAAAGACCACGGCATCGAGTTCCTCTTCATCACAGTCGTCCTGATGGGAATCATCCAGATCGCCGTCGGGTTACTCCGGCAGGGCAAGCTGATTCGCATGGTGCCCTATCCGGTCATGCTCGGCTTCGTGAACGGACTCGCCATCGTCATCTTTCTTGCTCAGCTCGAAAGCTTCAAGTTCGAAGGACCGAACGGACACGAGCAGTGGCTGCCAACGGGCGAGCTTGCAGTCATGCTGGGGCTGATAGGCGTGACGATGGGTGTGATCTACCTGCTGCCCAGGTTTACCAAGCGCTTCCCTGCCGCCCTTGCCGGTATCCTGGTCGTGTCCGCAATAGTCATATTCGGCGGCATCAATACGACATCCGTCGGCGACCTCTCAAGCATCTCTGGCGGGCTACCATCGTTCGGCGTTCCAGACGTGCCGCTCACGTTCGAGACGCTGCGCATCATCCTGCCGTTCGCCTTCATCCTTGCCGGAATCGGCCTCATCGAATCCCTGCTGACATCGTCTCTGATTGACGGCCTGACCGAGACCAAGGGTCAGAACAACCGTGAATGCGTGTCGCAGGGCGCCGCGAACATCGTGACCGGGTTCTTCGGCGGCATGGGCGGCTGCGCCATGATCGGCCAGAGCATGATCAACATAAAGTCGGGCGCACGCTGGCGGCTCTCAGGCATCGTCGCCGCGGTGCTGCTGCTCATCTATATCCTTTCCGCATCCTCGCTCATCGAACGCATCCCGATCGCCGCCCTCGTTGGCGTCATGTTCGTCGTAGTCATCGGTACGTTCTCGTGGTCGAGTCTTCGCATCATCAAGAAGGTGCCGGTCTCCGACGCATTCATCATGATCCTGGTGTCTGCGGTCACCGTCGCAACCGACCTTGCGATAGCGGTGGTGGTTGGCGTCATCGTCTCTGCGCTGGTGTTTGCCTGGAACACGGCCCGTTCGATCTACGTCGAAGAGTCCAGCGAAAGCACTCCGGACCGGCGCGTCTACACACTTCACGGCCAGCTCTTCTTTGCGTCCGTGACCGCGTTCAAAGATCTATTTCACCCGCCGCACGATCCCGCCGAAGTGGTGATCGACTTCCGCCACTCCCGCGTCTGGGACCATTCGGGTATCGAGGCGATTGTCGGGCTAGCACAGCGTTATGCCCGCGCCGGCAAAAAGCTTCACCTGCTGCACTTGAGCGAGGACTGCCAGCGAATCCTGAATAATGCCAGCGCCATAGTTGACTCCGACCCGGAACTCGATCCCAGCTACAGGGTCACCGTCTCCGGACTCGGCGCCTCAAGCGAAGGCCACTGAGGCGATCACCGTCGCGCCGACTCTCTTACTGATAGGGGCGCAGGCCAAAGGGAGAGAGGATTCGCGGCTCCCCACCTACCCGATGCCAAACTCCGACCACAGCGGGTAGTGGTCAGACATGCGGAACGAGATCGAGGCCTTCGATAGGCCAGCGTCCGTGTACACATGCGGCAGGAAATCGAAACCTCCTGCTGTCACATAGTCCATATCGAGACGCCGCCTCGATCCGCTCGTGAACCAGGCGATCTGGTCATAGTACTTGCCTGAACTCGGGCTGGTTGCGCTCGCGAAAATCGACCGCGGGACGCTGTTCAGTTCTGGCGGCACGGTTAATCCTGTCGAAGTGAACGCCTGGTACAGATCGTCACCCTTGCGATCGATGTTGAAGTCCCCGAGCGCCAGCAGGTTCTGGTGCCATTTCGTCGAACGGCTGGCCCACTCATCCATCCAGCGGGCGATCGCCGCCAACTCGGGCCGACGATCCTCAGGCCTCTTGCCGTAGTCGACATGCAGCGTCACCAGTATAAAGGTCGTGTCACCGGCCCTGAAACTCACCGCATACGGAGTCCGAGCGAACTGCGTCGTAAGCGCGTCCTCTCCCACCTCGTTGGTCCATTCAGGCGGTACGACGATCTCAGCGGCAAGGCCTGACGGGCGCACCCTGCGACGGTCGAACAAGAACGCCATCCGCTCGCTGTTCCCGGCGTTCCCGGCCGTGATGTCCGTCATCAGGAAAGACCAGTCGTCTCCCAGGAACCTGAGCGTGTCTCTGAGGGCGCGCAGATTGCCCTTGGCCTCCTGGATAGCGATCACGTCGAAGCGCGACAGGACCTCGATAATCGCCCTCAGCCCGCGCAGATCGCGTTTCGGTGATTGGCTGGAGCTTGCCGTCCATTGCCGCGTGAGGGAGCTGAACGCCCGAATGTTCCACGTAGCGATCAGCAGGTTCGCGCCTTCCTGCTTCGCCGGTATCTGCAGGTCCAGCGCCGCACTCAGTGAGTCGAGGTCGTTCTGCACATTCTGCGGAGGTATGTCCGTGATCTGAGGCATG
Organism: Chloroflexota bacterium; assembly: GCA_029262735.1. Classification (GTDB taxonomy): domain Bacteria; phylum Chloroflexota; class Dehalococcoidia; order Lucifugimonadales; family Lucifugimonadaceae; genus JAJCYX01. Next base: position 66,693 of record JAJCYY010000031.1, read on the forward strand.
GGCTCCCGTCTGTCGCACTGCGGACAATCCGCAATCCGCAAAAATCATTCATCGCTCTATGTTGATCCTCAGATTGTCCCATCTCCCAGATTGCCACGATGCCCAGATGGGAGGGGGAACGAATTGCCGTTTCGCAATCTCGTTCCTAATTGCCACCTAACTTGGTCCTAATTATCGCCTAACACCCAATCACTAGTTTTGCCTCACGAACGCGCGCGCTGGCAACGCACGTCTAGAAAACGACCGTCTATTTGGCGAAGAACATCGAGCTCCAGATCCACTGGTGACCTAGGAAACATTCGGATGCGGATAGTGAACATCCTCTCGGGGCTTAGCAGGGGCTGGGCGGTATTCGTTGTCGTCGTAGCTGCTTCCGGCATCGGCGGAGGAGCCTACGCTGCCTGGACCGCCAGCCTGCACGTCGAAGGCACCATCCAGACCGGGGCCGTAGACGTCGTCTGGGACATGCAGGAAGACGGAAAGTTCGTTGGCATCCTGGACCCGGCGACCGGCGAGCTTGTGAACAGCCCGATCCCTGCGGGAAAAGACGTCGCCGACTGCATCTCGAGTCTCGAGCCGGGAACGGTAGACCGCACCGTCAGCTTCCGGGTTACGAACGCCTATCCGTCATTCACCTGCGTGATAGTACTTGGTGCGCTGGTGTCAGGATCTGTGCCTGCTCACATATCAGACATCACGCAGGAATTCCTGGACGAAGCAGGAAACCCGGTTCTCGATACTGAACTCGAAACGAACGTCCTGTTCACGCACAAAATAGAGATTGGCGATGGCGAATTTCAGTGCGATCTCGACCGGCCTATCGAAGTAGGATTGCAGCTTCACCGGGGAGACCGGTTCTGCACCATCATCACCATTCATGCCACTGAGGCCGCGCAGCAGAACCAAAACTACACCGGCTCAATCTGGATTGACCTGATCCAGTGGAACTTCTCCCAGGACGTGGTGATTCCACCAAACGGTGATCCGATCGCAGTCGACGACACGTTCAACGCCCTGGGCAACACAGAACTGTTGGTAGGCGTTCCGCCATCGGCGACACCGGCCACGCAACTTACCGGCAGCGTTCTCGACAACGACAGCGACCCGGACAGCGACCCCATATCGGTAGTTCCATTTATCGGAGCCACAGCGAACAACGGCTTGGTCGATATCACCCTGCTCGGCCGCTTCAGTTACCAGCCGCCACAGGGATTCAATGGCGCAGACACCTTTCCTTATACGCTGGACGACGGCAACGGCGGTTCAGCCATTGGACAGGTGACCATCAACGTTACTGACATGGTCTGGTACGTGGACAGCGGCTCGACGGCCAGTGGCGACGGCAGATCTCACAACCCTTTTGACACACTTCTTCCGCTCACAACCGGCGGCAGTGCCGACGCGCTGGACGGCCCCGGCGACACGATCTTCATCCACGAGGGAGTTGCCCCAACAACGGGCGGAATAGTCCTCGAACCGAACCAGCGGCTGATCGGTCAGGGAGTGGCGCTATCAGTCCCGCCGTTCCTGCCGAACCCACTTGTTCCTGCGGCTGGTGAGCCGACGATTCTCGCAACATCCGGTGACGCGATAGTGCTCGCTTCCGGCAACACAGTCCGCGGTCTCAATGTGCGAAGCGCGGCAGGCGATGGAATCGTCGGAGCCGCCGTCGGTGCACTGGCGATCGACAGCGTTCCTCTAGTCGATGCAGTTGGAGGCTCCGGCCTGGCGATATCGGGCGCAACGGCCGCCGCGGTCACGGTGGAAAGCGTCGTAGTCAATAACGCGGCCGGTGCAGGCATTGACCTCACCAACAACGCCGGTACCTTCACCTTCGTCGGAGTCGACATCACCAACACAGGCGGGACAGGACTCTCAGCGACCAACTCCGGGAATCTGCGAATTGGCGGTGGAGCAACACCGAGCGTCATCGACTCAATCGCCGGTGTCGGCCTCAACGTGACCAACACCACCATCGATGCGGGTGGTCTTACGTTCCAGAGCATCTCATCGAACAGCGGCACGAATGGAATCGTGCTGAACAACACAGGCTCGTCCGGTGGATTGACCATCACCGGAAATGTCGCACCCGGTTCGGGTGGCACGATTCAGAACACCTCTGGAGATGGCGCCAGCGTGATTTCTACCGAGCTCATCTCAATGAGCCTGGTGAGCATCGGCCCCACCGGTGGAAGCGGTATCAGCGGCAGCGCAGTCAACGGCTTCACAGCCACCGGCCTCGTACTCACCGATATCGGCAATGCAGACGGTGAGCACGGAATCTCCTTTGACGGCCTGACCGGCAGCAACGCCATACTCGATACGACCATCACCAACGCAGCCGATCACAACGTGCGAATCGTCAACACAGGCGGCACCATGGCGTCGCTCGTCGTTGCTGACAGTGTGTTCAGAGGCGGAGTCGCCAGCACGCACGGAGGCTCAGGAGTATTCGTCGAACTCTCCGGCACTGCTGTAGTAAGCAGCCTGGAAATCGGCGGAGGGACTCCGGCCAAAAACGACGCTGACGATACCCAGATCCTGGACATGAACGGTTTCGGCATCGACCTTCACGGAAGCTCGTCCGGCGGCACCTTCACCAGTGTCGTGATAGACGACGTGCAGGTGCTCAGAGCGAATGCGGGGGGCGTGTTGCTTGCGACCGACGCCATCGTCTCGGGCAATGGAGGCGGCACGTTCAGCCTGACAAACAGCGAGATCGAAGGCGACAACGCCACCGCGATCGGAGTTGGCGCAGACGGCAATTCCGCCTCGGTCGTGACTATCCGGAACAACACGGCAAGGGTGATCAACCGACCGCTATTCGGATTCGGAGTCAGCGTCATCGGCGCACGCGCTGACGGCAATTTCTCTTCCGATACACCGGATTTGCGGGTGACCATCGATAGCAACTCGATCTCTGGAGGCGACGCGTTCGGAATCAACCTGGCATCACGCGGCAGCGTCGGATCGCTTGACGCGAAGATCATCGACAACGTCATCTCCGACGTGCTGGATGACGGTGTGCGCGTGCGGGCAGGAAACGGCACCGTAGGCGAAAGCGACACGGTGAGGGTCTACCTGGAGGGCAACGACGCCACGACAGATGTTCTCGGTGACGGCTATGACCTGCGAGACCAATCGAACCTCACGACATTCCAGATCGGCTGTGACGGAGCCGCACACACCGAATGCGCGGCCTTGATTGCCGGACCGGGGGCAGCGGACGACCAGGGCGTTGTGGCTCTGCACGGAAACAGCGGCACGACTTCGTTCCTCGGTATCACCGACCCACCGGTGTTTCAAATCATCGCTTTGGCCGCTGTTCTGGCGCCATAGGTGATCCGAATGTCAGATAGAAGCGATTCGAGCAAGCCGACCGAATAGAAGGGCAACGACAATGAGAGCGGACGATATATCTGGATGCGAGATAGCAAATGGCTGAACCGTTCCTGGCGGAAGTAAGAATATTCGGCTTCAACTTCCCACCGCGCGGCTGGGCGCAGTGTGATGGGCAGATCCTGCCAATCAACCAGAACCAATCGCTCTATTCGCTGCTGGGGACGACCTATGGCGGCGACGGCCGGACCACGTTTGCATTGCCTGAACTGAGAGGCAGGACACCCATCCACGTGGGTGCAAGCAACGGAGTGAACCACACGCTGGGGCAGAAGTCAGGCCAGGAGGCTGTTGTTCTCGGCACAAATCAGATGCCGCAGCACACTCACCGGCTTCAGGGCGAGACGGGACCTGCAACGACAAACCAGCCTAATGACCAGGTGCTGGCGACAGCCTCATCGGCGGTGTATCGCAGTCCGGCCAACGGACTGGTTTCGATGAATTCAGGAGCGCTGGCATCTGCCGGAGCCAGTCAAGGTCACAACAATATGCAGCCATACCAGGCGCTGAACTTCTGTATAGCGCTACTTGGCCTCTTTCCATCCCGGAATTGATCAAAGTGAGAGAGTCGAAACATGGCTGAGCCGTTTATTGGCGAGATACGGATGTTTGCCGGAAACTTTGCTCCCCGCAGCTGGGCGTTCTGCGATGGCCAACTGCTGGCGATTAGCCAGAACAGTGCGCTCTTCTCGCTCTTGGGCACGATCTACGGTGGTGATGGTCGGACTACCTTCGGTCTGCCAGACATGCGCGGGCGGATCCCAATTCACTATGGCAGCGGTCCCGGACTGACCCCCCGCCAGATAGGCCAGAAGTCAGGCACTGAAAAAGAGACTATCAATGTGAATCAGATGCCGGCACACACACACGAATTGAAGGCCCATCCGGATTCCGCCGACCAGACCGAGCTACAGGGCCAAGTGCTGGCATCCACCAGCGCTCCTGTAGACCAGTATGGCCAGGATCCGACCATCGCCAACATGGCGACATCGTCCGTGACTGGCACCGGCGGGTCCAGGGATCACACGAACCTCATGCCTTTTGTCTGCGTCCACTTCATCATCGCGCTGTTCGGAGTTTTCCCCAGCCGTAACTAGCCAGCCGTAATTAGCCAGCCGGAATTAGGAGGAAGATCAATTGGCCGAACCTTTCATTGCAGAGATCCGGATTTTCGCCGGAAACTTCGCCCCGCGCGGATGGGCATTCTGCAACGGACAGCTCCTGCCTATCGCTCAGAATACGGCGTTGTTTTCTCTGATCGGAACCACTTACGGCGGTGACGGACGGACGACTACGGCCCTTCCAAATATGCAGGGTAGAGCGCCCATGCACCCGGGGCGGGGTCCTGGCCTGACGGCAAGAAGATTAGGCGAGAGAGGTGGAGCGGAGACTTCAACACTGTCAGAGGATCAGATGCCTAATCACACTCACACGCTACGTGCGTCCGGGGAGTTCGCTACTGACGATGATCCTGCGAACCAGTACCTGGCCAAAGGCGTCGGCGTGGGTGCATACGAACCCGGTGGAATTACAGCAGCAGCAGCGACCGAGGCGATCACAAATACCGGCGGGGGTCAACTTCACACGAATATGCAGCCGTTCCTGGCGATGAGCTTCATCATCGCCCTTGTGGGGTTATTTCCGAGCAGAAGCTAGAGAGCCCGGAAGCGAATTTTTCGAGTTCACCGACCAACTATTTATATGAAATCTCACGCAATCCAAACGATGGACCGTCGGACCTTCGTGAAGCTGATGGGCGCTGCGTCGGCCGCAACCACGGCTACATTGCTGATGCCGGGGGGCCTTGGCGCACCCGGCGTGGTCAAGGATTTCTTCGGTGGCAACGACTTCAAGATCGGGGTGCTGCTGCCCACTTCCGATGCATATCCGGAGATAGGCGACAACTTGCTTGGCGGCATGCAGGCCTATTTCGGTTCCCGGTCTCAGTTCAGCCCGTCTTTTGTCGTCGAACAGGTGCCTCACGGATACGTAGGCGTCACTGACAGGGCAATCAAGCTTGCGCAGGATGACCGCGTTGACATGGTGGTTGCGGGCGTCAGTTCCAAGGTCGCACCACAGCTTCGTGACGTATTCGAAGAGAGCAGGACTCCGTTCGTCGTCAGCAACGTTGGCGCCAGTCCCATTCCGTCCACCAGCCTCGGCAGGTACGGGCTGCACAACTCTCTCGGGCTGTGGCAATCGAGCTGGGCCACCGGCAATTGGGCAGCCAAAAACATCGGCAAGAACAGCGTGATAATCACGACGCTGGCCGACAGTGGCTACGCCAGCGCCTACAGCTTCCACCTGGGAATGGAGTCTGCGGGAGGACACGTCAGCGAAACCTACTACGCCGACCTGCCGGTTGAGCCGGGTGAGGAGTCGGTTCTTGATCGAATCGCTGCCACGAAACCGGACTTCATCTACGCAATGATGTCCGGGTCCGCCGGGCGTGAAATTCTGAGTGAGTACGACAACTGGAGCATGCCCCCTCTGCTGGCGTCCGGGTTCATGGCCGAGAGATTCGCTCTCCCGAACACAGGTTCGGCAGCAGGTCTGCTTAGTGCCGCAACATGGGCGGATGCGCTCGATTCAGACGAAAACCGGTCGTTCGCGCAGACGTTCAGGCAGCATGCTGAAAGAGAGCCAGACCAGTTTGCAGCACTCGGCTTTGAAACGGCACAACTGATCGATGAAAGCGCGCATGCCGTTGACGGCCGGATGGGCAACGGAAGAACGGTGACTGATGCACTTTCGAGCGCAACTATCACCGGACCCCGCGGACTGGTGACGTTCGACAAGGAGACCAGAAGCTCAACCGCGCCTCTGTACCTGAGAGAGGTTCGCTCCAAGCGCGCATCCTGGCACAACGTCGTCATTGGCAAGCTTCCCGGCGTTTCGCTGGACGATGCAAGTGACGCAGGCGTTATGGGAGCCGTGAAGACCGGTCTGCTCAACGAATACCTGTGCAGTAGTTAGAGTCCGGGTTGGCTTTCATCCGCCAGGGCAGTCGACCACCTATCATTGAACAGGCGCCGCGGTTGCGGCCAGCCTGTGCCACAGTGAACAAAGACTCTGCCTGAAACTTAGATATGGACCTGAGCAACCTGAATGTCGAGGACTTCTCCGCGCGCATCGGAGACGAGTTCCGCATCGCGGTCAACGACGGCGATCCGGTGACCCTGGTGCTCACCGCTGCCGAAGTTCAGGCGGCGGCAGAGACGACAGACCGCACCGACAGCGCCTTTTCCGTCGTTTTTCGTGGTCCTTTGAACAGTCCGCTGCCGCAACAGATATTCGAGATGGAGCACCCCGAAATGGGAACGCTGCCGCTGTTCATTGTGCCGGTACAGCAAGATGAGCAGGGAATTTACTACGAGGCGATATTCACTCGTTTAGAAGCCTGAGGCTAAAGCACCTCAGACCGCCCGCTGCATTCGTCGCCGATCAGCAAAGCGCGGTCAGTCCAGTACCTCTTCAAGGCGAGCCGCCTCGTCGGGCATCACACCGGACCACTCCATCAGATCGTGCGTCTGATAGTCCTCAACCTGTGTGAAACCAAGTCGCCGATAGAACCGGATGGCACCGAGGTTGGTCTTGTGTACCGAGTGCCTGAGTAGGAGGCCGCTCTTTTTCGCTTCTTCCTGGAGCCGCAGAAGCAGGGCGGTGCCAACTCCTTTCCCGCGGAGATCGGGTACGAGCGCGATATCAAGCAGCCGGATCTCATGCGCGTCTCTGTTGATCCAGGTCCTGCCGGCATCACCGCCGTCAACAGTCACGATAGAGATCTCTGCATCGGGGAAGCGACGCGAGTAGTCCGTCTTCTGGGCATTGAACTGCATCCGAACGAAATCCGCTTTTTCGCTATCGCTCCACGGCACCACGTCCAACTCGTCCTGTCGAGTCGATTGGTAGAGACTCAGCAGGAACGGCTCATCGGCGGCTGCCGCTTTACGAAGCGCTATACAATCCCCGTAGTTCATGATCTAGGTGTCAGCTTCCGGGCCGACGGTCGGTATGAGTCGTCGATCCGGAGTCCGGCGTCTCCCTTTATGGCCACTACTCCTCGAGCCGCTTCAGATACTGGCCCATCCAGTCGTACTTCACCAGCTCCGCATAGGCATCCATAAGAGCCCTCGTGATCGGGCCGTGGGGTGAGCCATCGCCGATCTGGTTGCCCTGCACGCTCCTCACACCGCAAATGCACAGCGAAGTTGACGTGAGAAAGACCTCATCCGCAGTCGTGGCGTCGAACATGTCGATGTCCTTCTCGACAACCGGCACATCGATCTTCGCCGCCAGCTCAATCGCCGTCTCGCGGCTGATCCCACCAAGCACGTACTGAGGATGCGGCGTGTACATCACCCCATCCTTAATCGTGAAAATGTTCGAGCCGATGCCCTCCGAGAGAAAGCCTCGCGTGTCCAGCAGAATCGCCCATGACTCCGGGTCGTGCGCCTTCGCCTCGTTGTCCGCCATGATCAGGTTCAGGTAGTTGTGAGACTTCGCCCGAGGACTCAGCGACTCCGGCGGAGTACGGCGGATGGCAGGTATCCATACATCGATGCCGTCTCGATACAGGCGCGCCCGGGGCTTCAAGGGCAGGGGAGCGCACTCGATAATCACGCTGGAACCGCCCGCCGTCTCCCACATGTCACCACCGACGAGGTCCACTCCCCGCGAAACGCGCTGACCGACCCAGTAATCGTCGTCCGGTCCCAGCAGGGGAAGATTAGCCTCCAGCACCTCTTCGCTGTGCGCAACCATCTCTTTTTGGGTCATGCCAGGATCAATCTGGACGTACTTGAGGGAGTTGTAAAAGCGGGCAATATGCTCCTCAATTTTAAAAATCCGGTGTCCGAACGTTCGTGTCATATCGAACACGGCATCGCCATACTTGAAACCCCGGTCCCTGAACGGGACTCTGACCTCACTCTCAGGGACGATAGCGCCGTTGAAATAGGCGACTCGCTCGCCAGGCTTGCGACCGGATGCGCCAGCCTCAGTTTCAGCAGACCCAGTTTCGGCAGAGAGAGAGGTCATATCGAGTCCTTTCAAGCGGGTCGGGAATGTCGGCAGCAGGGGAATCTTAACCGGTGAATCGCCGCGCCTCAATAAACAGCCTGAAGTCGTATTCGAGTGAGCAAGAGCCACAGCCTGCACCCGGCAGGTATATGTACAGGTTTATGTATGTATGGATCAGTTCAATAACGGAAGGTAGCGGATGCCCGGAATCATAGTCAGCCGGCCGATTTTCAACACTCTGTTCAAGCTTGCACACGAAGAAGGAATGAGCATCAACGCATTCCTTACCAGGCTGCTTGAGAACGCAGGACCGGACGCTGTGAAGCAGGTGGCGACCGGAAAAATCTCAGCCGTCGGAGCGGACACAGACGGCTTCAGTGCAGACAGCGACCAGGCCGCTGAGTCAGGAACCGTCGAGATCGTGGGCACCGAGCAGCTGGCGACTGAATTCAGCGCTTCGGTCCCGGCCGGGCAAAACCGTCTGACCGCAGCCGGACAAAATACGGTCCGTCCGATCGAATATGACGACCAGCACGACGCCACAGCACCGACAATCGGGATCGGCGTTGTCCCGGAGACCGGTGAGGCCGTGCCAGGACGCAGGATCGGCAACTCCATCTGGGACAAGGTCGTCTCTATGGAAGGCCGCAGATTCTCGACCAGCCGCGGCAAGAAGTTCAGCTACAAGGTGACGGGCGAATACATCGTGGTGCGGCACTCGGCCGCCCGCATCCCCCGCAGCCAGTTCGACAAAGCGCAGAAGATGTGGCCGGTCAGCGGTCCTTCAAGACTGGTCGGCGTGTACGCGCCTTCGGTGGTCTGGGCCGTGATGCGGGAAGCGTCAGAGGCGACGGAGAAAGCAGAACCGGCCGCAGTTTAGTTTTTTCCTTTTTTTCTTCGCCGTTCGAGACGAGCGGTTGCCGGAGAGTTTGGGTGATTATCCAAGCTCAGTCACCTCTCTGTCATTCTGTCCCTCTCCTGAGCGAAGTCGAATGGATTGATTCAGAATTTCTCAGGCGTCAGCGGTATGATCGCCGAATCCCCTCTCCCGCAGGCGGGAGAGGGTTAGGGTGAGGGTCGTTTCGGCTTGTGTGATCGAGTTGATTCGCTTGAACGAACGATCTTCAAACGACCACCTCAAGAAGTGACCAGTCCGGGTAAAGCCAATATGTACCGCCGGGCTACCCAAAACCCGGCATATGTATCGGCTATGCAACTACGGAAAAACGCTACACATATCTCCAGTACTACCAGTTCTAACAGACAGCCTATACATACATATATATCGGCGTATATACATATAACCGCTCTTCACTCCCTCGGCAGCAGGAACCTTCACTGCTTTCGTCCCTCACCTGCCCCCCCCGGCATAGTGCATAATCCACCATTCCGGCCAGCAGCTATCGAGGGACATTCGATGACGACGGCGAACTTCACGACCGTTCAGCAAAACATCAACGAAATCGCTGATCGTTGGAAAACCGAAAGGACCGATCGGCAGAGCCGCACCGCCCTCCACAGAGCCGACATCGATGAGCTTGCGGCAGCCGGTTTCACCCTCACAGGCGTCCCAACGACCCACGGCGGCCTCTGGGAATCGATCGAGACCTCGACTCGCCCCGTCTGCGACCTCCTCTACACCCTCGCCCGCGGCGACTCCTCGGTCGCACTCGTAGCGTCGATGCACCCTGGCGTTTTGGCCGTCATCGGATGGCTCGTCAAGCCGGAAATCGACCCGCAACGCCAGGCTGCCTGGACCGAACAGCGTGAATGGGCCTTCGAGACGGCGAAAGCGGGCCATTTCTGGGGCACCATCACCTCTGAGCCCGGTAGCAGCGGCGACGTCTCGAAGACCAGCTCTCGGGCCCGGCCTGCCGGCAACCTGGACGAAAAGTACCTGATGACCGGGCTAAAACACTTCGGCAGCGGCACCGGAATGACCTCTTACATGATCACAACCGCTGTCACTGAGGGCGAAGACAGCGTCGAAAGCTTCTACATGGACCTGCGAGACGTGCCGATGGACGGCTCCGGCGGGGTGAAGATGATCGCTCCATGGGAGGGTCACGGCATGATCGCGACGCAGAGCCATGCCCTCTCTTTCACCGATTTTCCCGTTACTCGCTCAGCCTGGCCCAACGCCTCCGACCAGATCCGGCCACTCGCCACCGCTCCGGTCCGGTGCATGTTCACTGCGGTGATCGCGGGAATCGTCGAGGAAGCGGTCAGCACAGCACGTGCTCAGCTTGCGAAGAAACACGACAGGCTCTCACCGTTCGAGCAGATCGAATGGAGCCGCGTGGAGATCGAGGCATGGCAGGTCAGGAAACTCTATGAAGCGATGCTCAACGGGATGGACGACCCCGACACCCGCGCTCGCCAGGTGTTGCTCGGAAAAACGGCCATCGCCGAGCTGTCTGAAAACCTGCTCACACGACTCTCGCGCGTAGTCGGCGGCAGCTCGTTCTCACTCCGTACACCCTACGGTTATTGGGCCCAGGACGTACGTGCGCTGGGCTTTTTGAGGCCGCCGTGGGGGCTGGCGTTCGACGAGATCAATCGAACTACGTGGGAATAGCGGGTCAGCCTCGTCTTTCCGGCAGCCAATCTGAACAAGCCGCCCGACTACCACGCCCCCTCACGTTCCGCCGCGAACACCCTCGATACCGACCATCCGGGATGCGCTCGCTGCCCGTCCCGGGTCGTTCGTCGGCATGAAGTCGCGGGTGCGCAGCTGGACCACCCGTACCGGGTCGCCAGCATCACGCGGTTCAGCCGCACGAAAGCGCCGATACTCCCCTACCTTCGAATGTAGAGTTCTTGCACCCTGCACAGGAAACCGTCGAACGGAATCGGATCGAACTCGAGCATGAACGTTTTCTCTTCGCCCGGTCCAAGCTCCCCTGCGACGTATTTCACATCGGCGGTAGCCTTTTTCTCAGTCAGCAGCGCTCCGGAGACGCCAACGCCCTTGTCCTCATCGCTTGTGTTGAGCACGGTGCAATCCAGGACCAGTCCGTCCGGGATCGAGAACACCTCTTGCTTGACCACTTTGAAATCGCTCTTGACGCATGCCGTAACCAGTACGGCGACTCCCAGCAGTAGCAAGATCAGACCAGGTTTCAAGCGGCGTAGTCCTCCGGCTCATCAACATGTATCGAGTTTCTACTCAACGGTACCAGTGTGATTGGACGGAATCCCGGTGAGAAGACGAGGTATCCGCAATTTTGTCATTCTGAACGTGATTGACATCATCTCCGACAAAAGAGTTCGGAATCTCTCGAGTGACCGCTCAAGATCGGTAAGATCTCTCCGCTGCGGTCGAGATGACGGATTTCTCTCCCCCCGAAACGGGTATCCGCTTGCGGCCCAACAGCGCAGTCGTATTCCCTGAGCGAAGTCGAAGGGTCTCTATAGGCGACGAGTCAGCCTGTCACGATGGTTCGCGAATGAGTCCGGTTTTCTTGATGTGACCGGCGCTACGGGCGACGAGTGATCTTATTCAAGGCGACCATATGCGCAAGAGATCCTTCGACTTCGTTTCACTTCGCTCAGGAAACACCGTTCGCTTCGCAGGCTGGACTCAGCATTTTTGTCCGCCCTTACCAGACGGCTGCGCAGTCCCTGCCGCAAAACGCGGCGTTGCCGCCCGCATCACCAGCGGAAGCCTTCCATGCGAAGCACCTTCTCCCACACCGCCTCCGCCACCGGCTCAGGCAACGAATGCGTCTGCGCGTAGCGCACAAGCTCCGCCGCGCTCCTGCGGTCCGGCCTCTGTCCGCCTGCGCCGTGCCTGTATCGCATATGCCCCGAAAGCCCCTGTGATGTCTTGCACACCGCTCCGCAGATCACGCAGTCTGTTGGAGACGGTTGCTGCCTGCGTCCGCCATAGCGTCGCTGCAACTTGGCAATCAGCAAGGCAGTCGCCCTGGGGAGAGCAGGCATCGCTGAAAACGAGGCCAGCGACTCTGCCTTCTGCTCTCTCGCCCTGTCGACAGACGCAGACCACGACGCGTCCGAGTGTCTGAAACGGACATGACCGGCCAGTCCCTGCCGGGACTTGAACCCCGCCCCGCACTGGTCGCATATCGCGGTCCGCGCGGCCGGTAGCCGACCGCCGCCAGAGCCGGTGCGCCGGTTGGCATTTCCAGTTTGTCGAGTGTCTGGCGAGTGTGAACTGACCAATATCGGTAGCTCCCGGTTTGAGGGTCCCGATGGTCAGCCCGTCTGACCGTCCGTGATAGACCCTTCAGGGACCAGTATCCAGTAGAAGAAGCTGGTGCCCGCAGTAGCCGACGGCCCCGGAATTACCTCAAATCGCAACCGTGACCGGCCCTCCATCACCAGCCCGGCGGGAACGGTGAACGCGGCCTCGCCAAAGAATGTTCGCTCCTGTGGCAATTCCCAGGTGCCTGCATCCTTGCCATCGATGAACACCCGAAGGCTGCCGGGAACAGTGGCATCGTAGCGCTTAACGATCGTCAGCGGCTGTCCCGGCACGCTGGCGACACCGAACTCCTCGGCCACTCCGAAGCTGCGGAAATCGTCGTTGATGACAGCGTCTTCACCAACTCGAGCCGTGATGCTCGAAGATGCCCGGTCGCCTTCGAGACCGTAGCCATGAGTTGTCTCAGACGCCTCCGCCGCTGCAAAACCGTTGCCAGTGTCCAGCGTGTCTATGATCTCCAGTCCCGCCGGATCAAACACTAAGAGGCGGTCCCGGGGCAACTCGACCCCGGTGGCAGATCCGCCGGGGCCGTACGCTCTCATCACGTTCGACAGATAAAGGTTTCCGAAGCTGACCCGCTCTTCGTTAGCGACCTCCCGGCCCGGAATACTGTCGAAGAACGGCTCCCTGAACGCCACGAGATAGTCGACATCCTGCTCAATACCATATGCAAGAGCCTGTATGCGTTGTGCGTCGTGAGTGTTCTTGCCGCTCAGGTCCAGGACCTCTCGCCTTGAATAGAAGCCGATGGCACCGGCTGGAATTGCGCCGATCACAGCGTCTTCGGGAGTGTTCTCGTTCAGCCACCGCCCCATCGCAACATGCACGTCGTTCGTGTTGCGGCTGCTCCACGAGTATTCAGTGGTCAGCGAGTTCCACTTAACAGGCAGCGCGGCCAGCGGCGCTATCACGAGAGCGGTCACCGCCACTCGCGCCGTGATGAGGACCGCTTTTCTCTCTCGTTCAGTCAACGGTTTGCGAGCGCGCTTCCATGCCCACACAAGCTGCCACGAGCGTGCCGTGCCAACCACCAGCAGTATCACGATAAACGGCACTGCCGCGTCCATATGCCGACGGTCGTCGAACAGCCAGAGACCATCCGGGCGAGCAAATGTGACCATCGCCGCATAGGCCATCGCGAGTGCGAACAGTGCTACCGGAGCGGCCGAGAAGCTGTGACGGCTGAACGCAGCCCAGATGCCCAGCAAAACCAGCGGCAGTCCGACGAGCCATGCGAGACCGTCCATGAAGGGCAGTTCGTGCAGGTAGCCGAGCCACACGTTCCACAGGTTTGTCAGTGGCAACAGTCCCAGCGTCTCGTTCGTCGCAAGATAGCTGTCCGGAAGCGCGCTACCAGTCACCGACCAGTTGAATGCGACCCATGCCACGATCACACCCAGGGACGGCACACCAATCCACGCGATGTCCTGCACGTCTCGGCGGCGGTGGATGATCGCCCCATCACGACGCCATGTCCAACGACCGAGAGTGGCGCCTGTGACCAACAGCGCCAGCAGAAGCCCTTCCGGGCGTGCTGCGACCGCAAAGGCCGTCATGACGCCCGCAGATCGCACACGACCTCTGAGGTAAGCCCATGCTGCTGCCAGGGAGACCGCTGCGAACAGCGTGACCTCTGTGCCTGAGACGGCCGCGAAGCCGAAATGTGGCTCCACAGCCAGCACTGCGCCAGCAAGCACGCCGAAGTAGCGCTTCCTCGTGATCTGCCAGGTGATGCGGAAAACCAACCACACGGAGATCGCCCCGAACAGGATTCCAAGTGCTTTCGACAGAACCGGCAGATTGTCTGGTGAAAGCCCGAAAACCGCGGCAAGCGTGCCGTTTAGAGCGATCCAGAGCGGACTTGTGCCGCCTGTCGCCAGTTCGCCATCGTTGAACTCGAAAGTGAACGAGTCAGCAAAGTTCCCTATATATGTCATTCGGGTCCATGCGTCGTCAGACGGCAGCCTGCCCCAACCGGCAGCCTCACCACTGGCCGAACTGGAGACGAACAGCAGCGCGGTCAGGACGTGAAGCAGGGTCAGGACCGCCAGTACGGCAAGCGTAGACGAGTGCACACGAAGCCCCATTCGCCGGAATCGGACACGCTCCAGGCGCGCCGGCCGGTGAACGGCAGAAAGCCTGCGCCTTATTGCGCCGCCCTCGTATCCCGCTGTTGCACCAGTCAGAGCCATTAGTCGGGCCTTCGATCTATCTGAACCTGATAACTCCACCGATGATGGCTGCCAGCCTGGGCATGAAAGAGTCCGTCAGGAAAGTCAGTGCCAGCGCTCCCATACGGCGTATGCCCTGGTAAGTCTCCGAGAGCGGGTCCTTCGCCTGCCACTGCTTCGGCTCCTTCAGAACCGAAAGGAATCCACTGAAGCGGAACCAGAACGTTAGCCAGCGATAGAGCGGCATGAACGCCGGCATCCACCACAGCCGGACCAGCCTGCTCCTCGCCTCGCCCTCAGACACCCAGAGCGCCACGACGTAGTACAGAGCCTCCACGCCAACGTAGATCAGGTAGAGGCCGAAGGTCGCCGTGATAACCACTTCGATCGGGTATCCGAGAAGGAACATGAACGGCAGCAGGAAGGTCCAGACCACTCTCGGGAACGCCAGCGTGTGGTCCACCAGCAGCGACTTCACAATTGAAAGCCCGCGCAGCCTGAACGGGTGCCGCTCGAACTCCGGATACATCGACGCCACCTCGATCTGCCCTCGTTGCCAGCGAACGCGCTGCGCGTACAGATCGCTCAGAGACGGCGTCGGGTGAACATAGACGATCGCAGGGCCAACCGCCCTCACACGCATCTCAGGGAACTTCATCGCGATGTAAAAGGTGAGATCGGTGTCCTCCGAAACCGTTCGCTGGTCGTACATAAACGTCCGCAGCATCACCTCGCGCCTGAACGCCGAAAACGCCCCTGCCAGGGTGAACAGGCTGTTCGTTGCACTCTGGTACTGGCGGCCAATGCGGAAACCCTCGTAGTACTCGATGAACTCCGCCTGCCCGATCGCATACCGCAATGGGTGAATCGTCAGCTCCTCACCGGTCATCGGGTCCCTATCGGGTGGAAGAACCTCAACAGACCCTGTAGCCGCCGCAAGGCTGCTGTCGCTCTCGAACGCCCTCGCCATCTCGTACAGAGCGTCCTTATCCAACGCCGTATCGGCATCGACATTCAGGATCAAGTCGCCGCGGGAGTGATGAATGCCCGCGTTCAGCGCGCCAGATTTGCCTTTGTACGGCAGTGAAATGAAGTTGATGGTGCCGGTAAACGGCCGTTCCTGTTCACGAGCCATCACAGCCTGGGTGTCGTCCGTGCTGCGATTGTCGATAACCAGCACCTCAATACCGGAGCCGGGATAGGTCTGCTCCCTGATCGACTTCAGACAAACAGGCAGCTTGTCGGCGCCGTTGTACGAAGGAATGATGATCGTGACAAGCGGAAAGTTTTTCAGCGGCTTGGCCGTGCCGAGAGGCGCCCTCCCCGCCCTGATCTTTATGGCCGCACTCAGGTATGCGACCGCGGTCACGCCGTCGATCAGCAGCGGGACCAGCATCCAGACGCCCCAGAACAGTGCGAAGCCAACAAACTGGTCTGTCATGACGCCACCATCTCGTCATCCAGCTTCTTCCGCACCGTGCTGAGAGTCGGCCGCGTGAGCAGGAACCAGTAGATGAGAATCACACCTACGAAGAAGATCCCGCGCCCGATGATGGTGTGCGAGACGAGCAAAGAGTCTTTGCCAGCCAGGTGCAGAGTGGCAACGATCACAAGCAGTCTGACCAGGTTCGCAACGTACGTGAGCAGCAGCGCAAGAGCGACATAGGAGAGCTTTCGCTTGATCGTCCACGCCGGGTAGAACATCAGCATGCCGAGCACAACTCCGGACTCAAGCAGGCCGGACGACTCGACCGTAACCTGGAGCATTGTCCAGCCGATGTCCTGCGAGATCACAAGCACCAGCAGAGCACCCGGAGCGGCATCGAACGTGTCGGTCGGAATGTTCACCAGCTTTGCGAAGAAGTGAACTCCCTGGGCGACCGCCGTCTGCAAAGCAGGTTCGATCGGCGAGTTGCGTCCGATGAATATGACCAGGAAGGCGAGGCCGACCGCGCCGATGATGTAGTACGGCAACCAGATCCGATTCAGCCGGAAGAACAGCACCGCGCCGAGCCAGATGGTCGAAAGTACGGCTGCAACCACTATGTCCACAGGCGTCGCCTCCTGCTGAGGAACCAGATCACGGAAATTCCGACCACGCTTGCAGCGCCCAGCAACCAGGGACCGAGAACGGACGCGGGCGACCACTGAATGTCCGCATTGCCGTCCGGTGCACGGTCTGTGATGTTTGGAAAGATGCTCAGGCCGCTGAACGACACCGAGTACATGCGGATCACGCCGCCAAACGCTATCCCGAGGTTGTTCCAGTCGAGGGCGAACTCAACCCTTAGCCCGCCGTCGTTCCGGCTATCGCCCCAGTCGTTCCATCCGCTGTCGGAAATCTTTGTAAACGAATTTGCCGGGTAGACCTTCACGTTGACCACGCTACTGTCACGCGTTGGCACGTAGGTGACGACAGCGCGGCGGTCCGAACCGTCCGTGTAGTTGCCGTTGTTGTTGGTGTCGGCATACACGATGTAACGCGCCCAGGAAGACTGGCCGTTGCTGCCATCGAAAGGCTGACCGTCCCTCGTATGCCGCTCGATCATGTGGTAGTTGATCTCCTGGTCGATATTGTTCGCCCAGAAGAATGCGGCAATGT
The DNA here is from genome assembly GCA_029262735.1 of Chloroflexota bacterium. Taxonomy (GTDB): domain Bacteria; phylum Chloroflexota; class Dehalococcoidia; order Lucifugimonadales; family Lucifugimonadaceae; genus JAJCYX01. The sequence goes on from JAJCYY010000031.1 coordinate 84,115, forward strand.
CGCGGCGGGTCGAGCCGGACTGGTCGCCGGAAGGATCCGTGATGTTGGCCTTGCCGGACCAGTCATCGAACTCCCCGTCAACGACGATAGAGGTGTTGTTCGGGTTTGGAGGCGGGGCCGGGCTGCCGGACGAGCTGAGTAGCTCGACCTGATCGAGAAACAGTTCGCCATTGTTCTGAGAGCCGCCGATGATCCTGCCGCGTAGCCAGAATTGATTCAGGAACGACAGTCCGGTCGCCGAGAGGTCGAAATCAAAGAAATTGTACTGGCCATGATCGTTGTCACTGTTCCAGCGCTGGAGCTCAATGAAAGTCGATCCATCCTCGCTCACTTCCACGACAGCATCGTTACTGTTCAGCGACTCAGCACGACCCCAGAACCTGAGACGCAGGTCAGATTCACCGGCCACCTCGGCGCTGCGACGAGCGGTTGCGCCATCACCACGCAGCCTCATATGGCTGCCACCGCTGTGCGGATCATCTGAGTCTGAGTACTCAGCGTTGTCCTCTAGCTCCCATTCGTCCAGCCAGCCGAATCCAGTCGGACCGTCGTCGTGATCCTCGAAGCCATCCTCTGCAACCGGAATATCTGCACGGACGACAGTTGGCGTGACCAGGAAGACCAACGCCGCTAGACCGGCGATCGCAATCGCTGACCTGATTAGTGGCCCCGGATATGGCATCGACATTTTCATGCCTGTGTCACCGGCTCCTCGCCTTCCGACAGATCTCTGCCAGGACGGTGCATCCGCCCCCTGATCCGCCTTGCCAAACCAGACAACGTACGCGGTCTTATCCCTGCCAGGAAACCTCCCAGCAGCAGCACTCCGAGAACGCTGGCGACGTTGCCTGCCGTGTAGATACCAGTTCTCTCTGATCTAATTTCAACTGAAGAAAGGCCTGCCGGCATCTGTGCAAGTGTGAGTCTTTCGATACCCATCGTTTCGACTTTCTGCCCGTTAGCAAATACGCGGGTGCCCTCGTAGTGAGCCATCGGAAAGAGAACCCAGCCAGCGCCTGGCAGATCGATGTCGAAGGTCCAGCCGTCTTCTGCGGCGCTGTAGTTCGTAAGCGCGTGCGCCGTGTCTTGAGGCGCAACAAACGCTGGAAGGCCGATCAACTCCTCAAGCAACGATATCGCTTGCCGGTCCTTCGTCAGGACAGCGTGGAAGAACAGGTTCAGTCCAAGAAAGACGACTTCACCAGCCTGGCCAGGCTCCAAGCCATCGCCATACCTGTTGCGAGACACCACGACACCTCTTGCGGCCGGGTAGTCGAACAGCACCAGGTTTTCCTCCGCACCCTGCGGCGTGACGCTGCTCCAGGCCCCCCGGGTCTCGTCGAACGGCAGCAGTTGCGTCTGCTCCTCGTCCTCGATCAGCGTCGCCCGACTGATCTGCAACACCGGCTCACCGAATACGCCGAGGAACTTTGGCTGTCGAGATAGCGGGGAGCCGGGCGCACCGGTCATGTCGACCAGGAACCGCATCCCGCTCTCGGCAAGCCGCTCCACACGCGCCTCTGCACTGCCCCTGTTGGAGGTGGTGAACCGTGAAAGCAGCACAAGGTCGAACTGCTGCAAGAACTCGTCGGAATAGTCGTCGACGTTCCATGAAGATCCGGCGATCATCTGCGGGAACAGCAACGAAGCGTTCTCGGCTCCGCCACCGATGCCCAGCACCCTCATGGGCACCGTGTAGGCACGTGGCGCACCGTCGCGGTGAAATAGCTGTAACGCCCCGGAGTTGCCGACAAGCTGAAAGCCGTCCGACGCAAGCGCCTCACCGAGATCCGGCGAGATTCCGGGCTGTGGCAAGACAACAACATCGTCGGTCCCAAGCCTGCTCAGCCGCGACACGCCGAACTCCAGGAACTCGTCGGTCAGCGACTGGTTCACTCTCGCCAGCAACGGCCCGGTGATCGAGCCCTGGAAAGCCCAGCCAAACACCTGCTCACGCTCGCCGTCGGTCGTGAACAGCATCGCAGGCGCTGATCCGAGAGCGCTCAGATCGGCCGTTGCCACGCGCCAGCCGTCGAGCACCGCCAGCTCGTTCGCAACCTCCTGGACTGGCGCCGGGCGTGCGGTGCTGCGAATGAGCTGCAACGAAGGCTGGAAATCGACAATAACCAGGATCAGCACGGCAACCGCCGCCAACCTGAGCCAACGGCGCTCGGGAGCCCTGCCGCCGCTATAGAGCTCCCGCGCCACCAGGACCGCAGTAAGCGTCAGACCGAGTGCGGCGAAGCTCATGAACCGCAGTGGCCACAGCAGCTCGTGCCCCGGGAGAGCCCGCCACGCATCGATCAAGAAGGTCGATCCCAGCAACGTCATCGTCAATGTCACGATAATCAACGCCTTCACCCACACATCGAGTCTCTTCCACATCACCGTCGCCGCCAGCAGCAGGAGCAGCACAGACAGGCCGACGTAGAAGATCTCGTTGTCGGAGCCTCTAAGACCCGGATTCAGCGCAATAGACGGTGGGAACGAAGCAATCGCCTCGCTCGCCGCGTTGTTGTCGAGCTCTGAGATTCCGCCGGTTAGCGAAGGGAGCAGCCACCATCCCGAGACAAGCAGACCGGCAATGAGGCCCGTCGCGGCAGTGGCAGCAACACTGATCCGGTCACCCCTGATAAGCCAGTACGCCGTCACGTAGATGCCGAGCCCCAGGAGGAAAATTCCGGCCATCATGGCGTGTGACAGGACGATCAGGCCGACCATAACTACGAGTCCTGTGAAGTGCCGTTTGCTGCGCGGGTTCTCCAGCAACTTGAGCAGGAAGTAGAACGTCGCCGGGAGCAGCGCCGTCGCCGCAAGCCGTGGCAGATTCCCCTCGGCGAACGCAACGCGCACGTTGTCCGGAAAGACGATGTACAGGAGGCCGGCTGCGACGGCCCAGAACATGCCGATTCGTGGCGCAAAGAGGAGGAACGATAGACCGCCGACAAGAGCAGTTCCGAATATGAACAGGTTGCCCGCGGTGAAGATGTTGCCTGTGACCGCGTCGATGCCGACTATCGCGTAGTAGGAGAGCGGCGGGAAGTATCGCAGCAATTGCTGGCCGTTGTACCAGGAAGGGAACAGGTCAGGGTAGAGCTGGCCGTCGCCAATCTGGTCCCGTAGATAGACCGCCTTCACCAGGTGGCCCCAGGCGTCAGAAGACCACGGAAACACGCGATCTGCGTCACGCGGAAAGATCACACCGAAGTACACCATCACCGCCACGATGATGATCGCCAGCACGCCAACGGCGTAACGCTCTCTAGGCTGAAGCTGCAGCATCGGTTCCCATATTCGTATAGGTAGCTGAATTGGTCGGACTCTCCCAGACCCTGACGCGGTTCAGACCGACCTCCGGCTGATTAAGCTGCACCAGCCTTTCGGAGATCTTCTTATGAAAAACCCTGGCGAGATTCTCCGTGGTAGCCGGAATCTCGAGGAACGGCTCCTCGGTATTCAGCAGCGTCTCGCTGTACTCCATGACCGTCCTGTCGACGATCCCTCGGATCTGGGCAAAGCCGACCACGAAGCCGTAATCGTCAGGCTCCGACGTCACGAAGCTCGCCTCCACTCTGTACGAGTGATGGTGTGGCGCGTTCTGACCTGCTCCAGACTGCACAAAGTGCCGGGCGCCGAAGAAAGAATCGACAGCAAGCTCAAAGCGCGGACCCGGAGCCGCACCACCGGGCAGCTGTGCCGACTCGGGCTCCCTGGGTGGCAGCTCCACGGTGACCCCGTCACCCGACATCTGCAGACGCGACGGACGCAGATCGCCCTCCAACGCCATCAGGTCGCGGACCAATCCCATCATGGAGTTCGTCACCAGCCTGAACTCCGCCTTCTCGACAGTCAGGACATCCAACCTCGCCCATTGCACGGAATCGGCAGCTTGCAGCGCCATGAAAAACTGTGAGATGTCACCCGGGGTTTCGACAGTCAGCGCAACCGGTTCCTCTTCGTCCCGGGCCTCTGAAAGGGCAGCGCGTAGCGGCGTTTCTGGAGGCAGGTCTGCTTCCAGGCGCTCCGATGCAAGGCGGAACAGGTTCCCGGCTTCTCGCAGCGCTTCCGACAGCGTCTCCCTTGCAGCGTCCAGTCCCGGCCCTTCACCTGCGGATACTCCGGTGAGAGAGTCGACCGACCGTGCGATCAACTGGCCGAGATCAGATGGCGCCAATTCGGCCGGTCGGGCAGGCGACTCAGGAGCCTCGGGAGCCTCCGGGGTGCCGAGATCGCCGTCCGCAGGCGTCTCCGGCTCTTCCGCTGCCTGTTCGAGAGATGGGAACGTGGGAAATTCGGGCGCAGATGGCGCCTCTGCCGCGGTCTCCTCAGCACCGATGTAGCGGATCTGAAAGCCCGGACCGATCGTTCGGTCCAGGATCGCCTGCCCCTGCCGGATGAGTTGCCTGACCTCATCTCCGGTCAGGCCGAGTGGCTCACCAATCTCATCCTCCGAGGCGTTCGTCGCAAGGCGTGCACGGACCACCTCTTGCACCGGTAGCGGCATCTCAGCGATAGCCGCCATGATGATCGCCAACCGGGCATCAGAAGGCGGCTCCTCGTCGGGTGTCAGGCCGGGCGCAGGGGGCGGTCTCGGAGGTTCTGGCGGCCCTGGCGGTCCGGGGGCGCCGTCCGCTTCGACAGAAGCCGCAGAAACCTCTTCGTCTGTCCCCGGCTCAGCCAGGGGTTCGTGCTCGTCAACTCCTGAACCGTGCTCATGAGAGCCAGGTGCGATCGCCTGCTGATCAACCTGAGTACCCGTTTCCGTGACGTGAGGTCCGCCTGCATAGGTGCAGATGCACGGCCCGCCATCGGCGCAGCCCGCACAGCAGAACTCTTCACCATCCTGGACGAACGGAACCCAGCCGAACTCGGCGAAGCAGTTTGAGCAGGTGTTAGAACGTTGAGTTGGTGAGGTCAACCGGTATTCCAGAAAGGCATGTCCTGGCAATACCAGATTAGATCGCGCGCTCGCGAGGCTGGAGTCTCAAACAGGTCAAGATAGGTAACAATCAGGTAAAGATGCCGCACCGATCAGCTCAATTTGAGAAGCTGAAATCGGGCCAGGCACTCCGGCGAGGAAGCCGTTTGCACGCGCAGAACCGCCTGATGCTCTTCATCTGCCGTTAGTCTGATGCGGCCATGACCGCCCATCTCACCCGATATCGCCTGAGTTCAATCGCACCGTGGACAACCCTCGCTGCGTGTGCCGGCCTGGCGATCGGTGACGGCGTGTTGTCTGCGATCACGCCGGACCACAACATGGTCGGGGATACCAGCAGCCAGCTCATGAGCCCCGACGCCCGTTACTCGGTTCTGGCACGGGTGATAGTAGGGCTGTATGCAGTCCTGCTCATACCGCTTGCGGCGGGGCTTTCAGATCGATTTTCTGGTGCGGTCTCTGGCCGACCGATCTTAGCCGCTCTCGTCGTGACGGCTATCTGGGTCCACATCGCGGCTGCCCTGGTCTCCGCGCTGGCGTTGAACGATTCAGAAGCAGAAGTAATCGGTGGGCTGAGCGCTAACGAGATACACGATCAGGCCGCACTCGTGATGTTTGGAGCTGCCTTCGCAGTGCTTGTCGGATATGCGGCCGGCCATCGATCAAGCGGGAAAGCAATGCGGCTTGCGACCTTTGTGGCGCTCGGTATCTTCGTGATACCCGGCCCGCTGTTTGTCGCCGAGGTTTGGACCGAGGTGAACGGTGTATCTGAGCGCATTCTGGGGGCACTGTTCATGACGTGGATGTCAGTGGTCGCCTGGAGCTGGCGTGCCGGGCCTGGCGACCCGCCGGGCCCGGCAGCTACGCGACTTTGAACATCCCGTAGATCTTGTGGAGAATCAACGCCCCGGCCGCGCCAAGCAGCATCGTGACGAATGCCCCGATGCCCGAGACTATGGCTATCGGCGCCCAGTGGCCGCAGTCCAACCGTGAACTGCATATCCACGCTGACGCACCGGCGTAGCCGGCAAAGAAGATCATGCCAAAGAACGCCCCAACGATGGTCCCTGTGATCAAGGCGCGCCTGCGAGACCACTCCGGCCTGTTCGTAAACGGACCTTCGGTGATGAGCGGCCCCGGGCCATCGACCGCGCCGCCGGGAGACGGGGAGCCGGCATCGCTTGTGGGATGCATCGGCGCCTGGCTGGTGATCGGAGTCTCTAACTGGCTCATCGGCAGCAATTATGACGCAATAAAGAACGACGCGCATCACCCTGAGAGGAGTTCTAAGTCGAGCCGACGAGGAGAGCGGGGATCTCGACATATCCTGGTTCGACACAAGATCAGAAGCGGTTCCGTTGACTTCTTCTCCCAGATTGGGAGGGATGGGTGCCCGTTTACGGGCGCGGGTGGGTCGTATTGTCATGCTGAACGCGTGTACACAAACGCACCGTTCAGATTTGTGTTGACGGCGAAGTTACCCGACCCTCGATTTAGGCGTCGATGAAACTAGATCCATTACTCGTCGATGAGCAACGGGATTTTGACCCGCGGGTCGTGGGTTCGAATCCCCACATTGCCGATCTGAACCTGTAACTGGAATGTAGCGTCAATATCCGCTAAGGTGCGCGTACTATGACTACAGAAAAACAGCCTGAAGACAACGCCACCGAAAAGCCTCCGATGGAGACACCGGGGCAACGAGCTGGTGAAACCGAGAAGAACATATCTGCTACTGCACCGGCCGCCAAATCATGGTTGGGTCGGCTCATGGATAAGATCATGATGCGATAGGCTGAGAAGTCAGATCTAACGCTGCCTGCCCACTAGATCGAGTGCGAGATCTCACGTCGTTGACCAACGAAGAACGACAGAGATTGATGCAACTGTTGGTCGAAGAAGTTAGGGTGGATGGTGCAGTCGTTACGATTAGCGCTGTGATTGAACCGCCTAAAGCTGCACAGGCCCGTAGATTTCGTACACATCATCCTGAACTTGATTCAGCATCTCCCTGAAACCAGTCAAAGGGACATTCCGGATCAAGTCCGGAATGACAGAGAGCCCAATCTGGAAGCGGAGATTCGGCGATCATGTCACCAGGGCCTCCGTCAACATATACTCGAGTATGCTGAACTCTTGCTATTCACCCGCTACGCCCGCCGCTTGACCGCCTCCGCAGAGACGAACAGGAAACTTGGCCGCGCACGCTCCTTCAGAAACTCCGGGTCTGCAAGCTCGGCGGCCTCAGACGCATGCGGGCTCCAGCACACGCGAAATGCGAAAGCCGCCGTCGATCAATGAGTTGATAACCGTTTCCATAGAGCGGTGATACTTCACAACACCGTCGACAAACCAGGTCGAAACCCTTCTCCCCTCGTCCTTGTAGTGCGCCAGTCTCCACGCAACCGGCTCTCCAGCCCCATTCCGGTCCCACAGCGGCTCCACCAGTCCCTGGCCCGACGTCGCCACCGGATGCTCCATGGAGAAAACGTAGCTGCCGCCATCTGTCAGCCATGTATATATCTTCTGGAACAGAGGCAAAACGTCCTCCACATAGTGGAGCATGAGCGAGCTGACCACGAGGTCGAAGGAGCCTGGCTCGAACGCCGCCTTCTCCGCCGACGCATGTATATATGTAACGCCCTCGTGAGTACGTTCGGCCGCCATTTCCAGCATCCGTTCGGATATATCCATGCCGACCACAGATGCGGCGCCCTGCTCTGCCAGCCAACGGCACATCCCACCTGCCCGCAGCCCATGTCCAGCACTCGCAGGCCCATAATGTCGTCCGGCAACAGACTCTTCAGGTTCGGCTGTTCAACAACCTCGTTCATCGTGAAGCGTTCGGAACGCAGCCTCTGGTAATCGGCGAAAAACTCGGGATCGTCATAGATGTTCTGCGGCATTCTCGTCTCGATCCGCCAGCTTGCCAGGTTTCACAAATGTCCGGTTGATGCGGCCTGAAACAGGCCACTCAGCCGCTCCCATCTTACCGATGAGTACCGCTCAGAACCGGGACAACTGACCGGTCTCAGGCGTCGTTGCTCGGCAGGCGACAGCAGCCGGACTGGGACCTTCTTCCTCTTGTGAAAAAGGGGCGCAATTTCGTGATATTTTTCATTTGTTAGTGCTTGTTAACATAATGCTGTAACCTCTACTGAAATCGTCTGAAAGCGTACGGAATAGAGGCACATATTGTGAAATTTGTAACAGTATCTGTCATTCCTGCTGCTCAAAGCGGTTTTACCGTCACGGCTTTTTAGCCACGCGATCGGTGCAGCCGACAAGAGGGGAGGGACCACCATGTTGGCAGTGACAATTGGCGGCCAGGCCGGTGCAGGTGGGCTTGAGATCGGGCAGCTGGTGGCGAAGAGAATCGAGGGGAAATATGTTCAGAAGCAGGCTATACGAAGGGTAGCGAGGCAACTCGGCGCATCGGTCGAGGCTGTAGTTCGCAAAGAGCTGGCATTTCACAGCCGCTGGAAGCGAACGGGCCACAGGATGGAGGTCTGGCTCGCGCAACTCGGGCGGACCTGGGCGGGCGATCCCTGGGCCATGCCGGCGGGCTACACAACGGAGATTGAGCCGATCTCAACACGCCGGGAGCTGCCCGGACAGATCTCAAGCGCTGAGTACTGCAAAGCCGTTTTTGACAACGCTGAACGATACTTGAGCGAAGGCAACGTGGTCCTCACTCATCGCGCAGGCTGTCTCACGCTGCAAAACCGGCACGAGGCTGTTCACGTTGGTCTGTTCGCACCCATGGACAGGCGCGTCGCACGAGTCGCGTGGCGGTACCGAATAGGCAGCGGAGAGGCTGAGGATTGGGTCGAAACGATGGACTCGGCACGCGCTGCATGGTTCACCGAACTCGCAGACGAGGACCCGCATGATCGTTCGATATACGACATCGCAATCGATGTGGACGGGTTGGTGGAGGACGATCGCGCGGCGCAGTCGGTGACCGAGGCCGCAATGGAAATGCGCTTCGGCGTAACAGCGACGAATCACCAGGTTCAACCGGTCTAACTGCGCCTGATTTCGCCCTCACGCTCATCGTGTGCGTTTCCGCACCGGAAGAAAAAAAAACGCCGTCCTGAGCCTGTCGAAGGACGGCTAATATACGCCGTACGGAGTCGGTTTTTACCAGCACCTAAACCGAAATTGTGCCTATCGCCGGGCGGCCTCGCACACCTGTGTGATTCTTACCTGCGAAATTTGCGTCCGCGAACCACAGCGTGCCGTCCTCATCCATGCTCAGGCCATGCACGAACGGGTCTTCCGCGCTCATCGTGATCCGGTCAAGCTCATCGCCCGTCTCCAGGTCGTAATGGACGATCACGTTGTCAGTCGTGTGCGCGCACCAGATGCCTTCGCCATCGATCGCAAGACCGTGCAAGCGCACCAACTCGCACGGAATTCGGCGCTGCTCCCTGAAGCCATTCAGCGCATCGACAAGCACGATCTCCTTTGGTCCCGTCGCCGTGTACCAGAGCATGTTGCGATCGTGATCCCATTCGATACCGTGAATGCCCGTATCACCGATCGGATGGCGGGTCACAAGTTCGCCTGAATCGAGATCAAGCTGAAGCACCGCGCTCACATGAGTGTCCGTGTCTTTGTACGGTCGGGCGGTCGTCGTGCCGTTCGATGCGGTCCAGAGATATCCGGCGCCAACGGTTATTCCAGAGCCGTTTTCGGTCGGCGTCTCATAGCGCCGAAGCAGGTGACCCTCGTCGTCTACCACCGCAACATCGTCAGTCTCCTGGTCCATGATGAACAGCTCGTCGTCCGCCCACTGCAGCCCGTTCGGATTGGCCACAGGTGTGGGAATTTCGCTGGCGACTCTGCTCGTGGCTCGCATATTTTCTCCATTCCAGGACCGTAACGGCTGACGAATCCAGGTACCGACGATGATTTGCGCCCACCTTACCGGACAGCCGGGCGAAGAGACACCGTGCAGGGCGAGATCGCTCAGTCCAGCTTCCGGCCCACCGTCTCAACGGCTGTCACAGCCATGAACGCGAGCGGATTTTCAATAAGACCTCGCATCTTGCGAGGTTTTTTGTTCAAGTGTGGAATCCAGTCTCATCGCGACAAAAACGCGGTTCTGGCACACATATGCGAAGACTCGTCTAACCGCAACGAAAACGCGGCTCCGTCGCATCAAGACTCGTCTAACCGCAACGAAAATGCGGCACTGCCGTCTAAAACGCGGCTTCCGCCGCCCTTTAGAGTGGATCGCCTCGCCTGTCACCGACGCTCCCGCCTCCTTAGATCGCCCCTCCCAGCGTCGAGTGAGCGTACGAATGCTTAATTTGGCTTTCTGCCGACGGTCTCAATTGCGAGTGCTGCGTTGAAGGTTGCGGGATTTTCAAAACTATCCGACAGGTAGTTCTTCACCTCTACGCGTTCTTGTTCAGATTCGATGTAGGGCTCGAAATACGGCATTAGCGAATCGACGTCTGGAGCGATAGTTTTGAAGTCTCGCATGCTGAAGTGCCGCGTTGAACTCGATACCGATTGGATTTCAAATCCGGCGCCCAACATCAGTTGCGTTTGGGCTTGCCCAAAATCGGGATGACCCTTGCCACTGGCCCAGTCTTCAATTCGCCTCCGGTGAAGTTCGCCCATCAGTTGTGATTTCGGGAATGACTGCTGTGACGAGGCGATACCGTGCCTGGCCCCGTAGATACCACCGGACTTCAGCACGCGAAATATTTCCGAGAGAACTTTTGCAGAGTCGGGGATGTGCTCGACTACCATGTTGGTGAAGACGGCGTCGAACGAAGAGTCATCGAACGGGAGTTCAGTAATACTGCCGGTCATGAACTCAGCGTTGACCAGCCCCGCATCGGAGAAGGTGGATCTTGCGACCTCGATCTGGTCCTGGCTAATGTCGAGTCCGGTCACCGAACCAGGAGCAACAATTTCCGCAAGGCCCTTAGTGATAGTCCCGGGACCGCATCCTCCATCAAGGAGGTCCATTCCCGCCTTCAGATACGGGAGAAAGAACGCAGCTTCCACCGATGCAGAGCGCCGTGCCATCGCATTTGTGACTACATCTGTACGGCCGTGGATATAGGTCTCAGGACGGGCATTGCCGGTCATAGTGCGTTACTCCTGAGTTTGGGATGTCCAAACTACGTGGCGCACCATAACACTGGAAAGGAAAGCGCATCCAAGCTGTTAGAAGTGGATCGCCTCGCCTGTCACTGATGCGCCTGCTTCCTTGATCGCCTCCGACAGCGTCGGGTGAGCGTGCGTCAGCTTGTGCAGCTCCAGGTTCGTGCCCTCCAGGTACTTCAGCATGCCGATCTCTGCGATCAGCTCCGTCGCCTCCGGGCCAATCACATGCGCGCCAACAACCTCGCCCGTATCGGCATCCGTAATCACCTTTGCAAAGCCGTCAGAATCGCCAATCGCCACCGACTTGCCTGCAACAGCAAACGGCACCTTGCCTATCTTCACATCGATGCCCTGCTCCCTCGCCTCCGCCTCCGTCAGTCCGATCGAGGCGATCTGCGGGTTGCAGTACGTGCAGCGCGGCATAGACATATAGTCCTCGATCGGCTGCGTCTCGTGCCCCGCCGCCATCTCGGCAGCCACAACTCCCTGGTCGAACGCAACGTGCGCCAGCGCCAGCTTCCCGTTCACATCACCCACCGCGTAGACGCCGCCCACGTTCGTGCGCATAAAACCGTCAACCTCAATGAACCCGGCCTCACTCGTCGCCACACCAACCTCTTCGAGGCCGATGCCGTCCGTGTTCGGCTGCACGCCGACCCCGAGCAGCACCTTGTCGCATGTGAACTCCTTCTGCTCCCCGCCCTCTTCGTAGCTCACAACTAGCTGCTTGCCCTTCTTCACAACGCTGCCGACCTTCGCACCGAGAGCGAAGCTGATCCCCTGCTTGCCGAACTGGCGCTCAAGCTCCTTCGAGACCTCTTCGTCCTCTTTCGGCACAAGATGGTCGAGAACTTCGAACATCCGCACCTCGGTGCCGTATGCGTTGAAGTAGTAGGCAAACTCGCAGCCGATGGCGCTAGCGCCGACTATCGCGATGGCCTTTGGCTGGTCACGAAGCTCCAGCGCGTTCCGAGACGTGATGATGCTCTCGCCGTCGATCTCCAATCCCGGCAGCGAGCGCGCCCGCGCGCCGGTGGCGATCACGATGTTCTTGCCGGTGAGAGTCTCGCCACCCTCGATCTCTACCTGTGTAGATGACTTCAGCGTCGCCTTGCCCTGGAACAGCTGGATCTTGTTCTTCTTGAGCAGGAAGCCGATGCCCTTCGTGAGACGGTCCGAGACCTTGCGGCTGCGATCGACCGCCTTGCCCATGTCAGCCTCAAAATTGTCGAACGAGAAGCCCCACTCGTCGGCATTTTTCATATGGCTCACGAGCTCGGCGTTCTTGAGCAGCGACTTCGACGGGATGCAGCCCCAGTTCAGGCAGACGCCGCCAAGACCGCCGATGCCTGTGCCGTCGTCCTTCTCAACCACGGCAACGCTCAGGCCGAGTTGCGCGCCACGGATTGCGGCGTGATATCCGCCGGGACCGGCGCCAATGACTACAAGATCGAATGAGGTGTCTGCCATTTTAAGAAATATTCCGTTTGATGGTTGTGTGAGGTTGGCGCCGGCAAGCCAGGCCGGACCGCTTCGTCAGGTGAACGCTATTGATCTGAATCGAGCTGCGGCCAGCCGAGCCGTTGCGTCTTCACTGGCCATGACTTGAGAACGAGCCGATCTGTCAGCCGAACAATTATACGCGCCACCGGAGTTGAGTCGCAGACCAAACCGGGTTCATTCGCCAGGAGGTATCAAGCCGATGATTCACTCTCGAATCGAACTCAGGTGAGTATGGCTCAGGTTCCGGTGTGTTATCGCCGAACTGGGCCGAATTGGGTCGAACTGGCTTGTTACCGTTCCGATACCTACCTGATCAAAACGTCCAGTCGGAATTGGTGAGATCACCTACTCAGTCGCCCCCTTTCAACACATACCGTCACTGATTGGGTAACAGAACGGTAGCTGGCACGCGCCGAACTGTTATCGAGTCATTAAGGGAGCAGCACGGTGAGAACATCCAGCGGCGTACATGCAAACGGCGTACAGACCAGCGAGGGTACCTCATGGGTGCCGAAGTTCGTTCGTAACAGTCTCAGCCTGAAGATCGCAATACCGATGATCGTCGCTGCGGGCATACTTGCGCTTGCAGGCTTCGTAGTCATCAACCGGCAGCAACAGGCCGCTGCACGCGACCAGGCAGTCAAGACTGCTCAGGCCGTCGTCGCCCAGATGCTTGCGACCCGCTCGGTCTACACGCGGGACGTTGTCGCAAACCTGAAGGGCGATGGAGTCGACGTTTCGTTCGGCGTCGAGTTCAACGACAACGACAAGCAGGCTCCCCTGCCCGCGACCCTCGTCCACAACATCTCTGAGATCGTCAATGCCCAGGGACTGTACGCCGTCGATCTAATCTCACCATGGCCGATCAATCCGAACAAAGCACCAAGGCAAGGGTGGGAGTCGGACGCAATCACCAGGATGATCGACAATCCGGAACAGGACCTCTCAACGGTGGAGAGCCTGAGCGACGGCCGCTCGCTTCGATTCGTGTCAGCCGACTTCGCGTCTGTCGACTCGTGCGTGTCCTGCCACAACACCCACCCGGACAGCCCGAAGACCGACTTTCAGCTCGGCGACATGATGGGCGCACTGGTTGTGCGGGTGCCAATTGAAGATGAGCTGTCTGCGGCAAGCAGCTCCGCAATGTGGATCGCTCTTGGCCTCCTGGCCGGAATTTCCGGAGTGATCGCAGTAATCTGGATCATGATGAGGCGCATTGTCCTCAATCCCATCTCTGAAGTCAGAGTTGTTGCCCAGGGCGTGAGCAGCAGGGCGCTACCGGCGCTCGTGCAGTCGATGAAAGCAACCGCTGAAGGCGATCTGACACAGCGCTTTGACCCTGATGTGCAGAAGGTAGCTGTTGCCTCGGATGATGAGATAGGCCAGATTAGTCAGTCGTTCAACGAAATCATCGACGGCCTTGACACGACGGCGGATGAGTTCGAGGGCATGAGGGTTGGGATGTCGAGCCTGGTCGGTGAAGTCACCGATACCGTCGAATCGCTCGGCCGTGCCAGTACCGAACTGGCTGAAGCGGCGAAGCAGGCTGGCGATGCCACGGATGGAATCGCCGAGACAGCGCAGCACATAGCCAAGGGATCGCAAGAGCAGGCCATATCGGTAGAGAAAGCAAGCACCGCCTCCGGCACCCTTGCTAGCAACGTGGTGAGAATCACGGAGGGTGCCGAGCGTCAATCAGAGAGTGCCCGGGAGGCGAACGAGCTCGTCAAGTCGATGTCGGAAGCGGCAGCCGCAGTCACCAAGACAGCAGGATCTGCAACCGAACAGGCCAAAGTGGCAACAGACGCGGCTGAGAACGGCATGCTGGTTGTAACCGAGACGGTCTCCGGCATGCACAGCATCAATGATGCTGTTGGAGTTGTGAGCAAATACGTTGAGGAGCTTGGAGATCAGTCAGCCGAGATCGGCAAAATCGTCTCGGTGATCGATGACATTGCAGCACAGACCAACCTGCTGGCTCTGAATGCTGCCATTGAGGCCGCTCGGGCAGGCGAGCAGGGACGAGGTTTCGCCGTAGTGGCAGACGAAGTGCGCCAACTTGCAGAGAGAGTGATCGAGGCGACGTCCGAGATCGGTGATCTGATCGAGCGTGTCCAGAGTGGAGTCGCAAAGTCAGTTGAGGCGTCCGCTTCCGGCGCTGAGCAGGTTTCTGAAGGCACTCACAAGGCCGAGGCGGCCGGTGAGGCGCTGCAGGCAATCAAGCGCAGCGTGGAAGCGGTAGCAGCGGAGATCGTGAACATCTCCGAAACTGCGAACCAGGTGGGCGCGAACTCCGGCCAGGTGACGACAACGATCGAGGCGGTCAACTCGATCTCATCGGAGAACAGTGAGATCGCAGGCGAGATCAACGCTGCGACGGATCGTGTGAAGGAGACCATCGAAACCGTAGCTTCCGTCACCGAAGAGAGCAGTGCCGCTGCTGAACAGGCTTCGGCCAGCACAGAGCAGATGTCGGCCCAGGTCCAGTCCGTCGTTCAATCGGCGAACGACCTGGCAGGCATAGCGAACAAGCTGCGCTCGGCGGTATCCGCCTTCAAGACCGATGGAGCCGTGACAGAAGCGTCTGCACAGTCCTCGCCAAATGACGGGGCTGCTGAAGCGGCGTAGCGGTCCGTCCGGAGTTGCAGAATGAGATTGCTGGCAGAGGCCGGGCGTCAACGTCCGGCCTCTGCTTTTTCACAGAACGGCGTACACAGGCTTGCGGCTTGCACCGATGGCGCATCGGATCTGCCAGCCGATGATTAAGGGCGGACTTCTGAACACGAGATCAGCACGGAGTCGATTTGAGACGTTTGCAGCCAAGCAGGACCCTCAGGCTCGCTTTTGCACTGGTTGCGATGGCCGCGACGGCGTGCTCAGGTGTTGGCCCCGATCTGGCCGAAGTCGGTGCTGAGCAGCCGCCTGCGCCGACGAAAGCCTCGGAGCGCGCCATCAGCACGCAGCCAGCGGCCACAGCCTCCGAACAACCTGCCGCCCCTTCGCCGGCTGGTGTTTCACCCGCCGCTACGGCAACAGTGGTACAAACCCCGCAAACACCCGGCCATATCGTCCCGCCAACGCCCGCTCCAGCACCAACCGCCGCAACTGGCGAGACTGCGCCAACAGCCGCTCCCGTCCCATTCGCAACTGCTACAACCGTGACGTTTGGACCGACAATCGGGATCCTACCGACTCCAGCCCCATTCCCGACGGCTCCACCACCGGCGCCAACGGCCACCTCCACGCCGGTCCCCGCTCCAACCGCCACTTCAACCCCAGCTCCCACGGCCACACCCGCGCCACCAACGCCAACACCGATCGCGCCGCTGCCTCGTCAGGCGCAGTTCGTGCCTCTCGACAATCCGCTCTTCGTTTCAGCCGCCAACGCTCCGGCCAGAGTCAAAGACGACTCGTTCGTGCTGGGGCTCGACTGGAACGACGAAGTCCGCGCCTATCCGCTCGACATGATGTGGTGGCACCACATCGTCAACGACACCGTCGGCGGCGATCCGGTGCTGGTCACATATTGAATACTCTGCAACTCAGGGATCGGGTTCGATCCCACGGTCGGCAACCACCTGCTCTCGTTCGAGGTGTTCGGTCTCCACGAGGGTGTGCTGCTGATGTTCGACCGGGAGACCGGCTCGGTCTGGCACCACTTCAACGGCGAGGCCCGAAACGGCTACTACCAGGGCACATCGCTCGACTTCCTGCCGGTGCAGATGATGCGCTGGGACCAGTGGGTCGAACTCTACCCGGACACAGTCGTTCTATCTGACAACACCGGCTACCAACACCAGTACCGGCCAATCACTCCCGGCGCCGCCGTCGGATACACGTCCGCATTCGTCGACCACCGCCTCCCCGCCAACGCCCTGGTGCTCGGCGTGCAGGTTGCAGGAGGTGTGAAGGCGTTCCCGCAGCAACTGGTGGACGAAGCGGGTGGCGTTGTGAACGATGTCATCGGCGGCGAGCCTGTCGTAGCGTTCTTCGATGCAGCCGGATCTGGACTGGCATATTCAGCCGAAGTTGCCGGTGGAGTGCTCGAGTTCTCGCAACACCCGGCGCAGCCAGGGCGCTGGACCGATTCACTGACCGGCACGATCTGGGATTCGAGAGGCCTCGCGATCTCAGGCGAGCTGGCAGGCACGAAGCTGCAGTGGGTGACGTCGTTCGTCACCGAGTGGTACGGCTGGGCCGAATACCACTCCAGCACCGCCATCTTCGGCACAAGCGCAGACTGGGCGCGAGTCGTAGGCCCGCCCGAAGACAAGAACTGCTGCTAGCTGGACGTTAAGGGCGTCTATTCGCGCCACCCTGAGCCCGTCGAAGGGCGCTATCGGCGTGCCCTCTTCTGTCATCCCGACCGCAGCGGAGGGATCTTACCGGGCATCAGTCGCAGCCCGCTCATTAGAGCAGTATGCGTACGACTTCCTCGCCCATGTGAGGACACCAGAGAGAGTCAGAACGTCATCCTGACCGCGTCGAAGGGCCACTCGACTTCGCTGAGGACAGGCACAGAATGACAAATCTACCGATTTGTCTGACCACGGGGGTAGCTGCCAAAGGCTGTCGTAGACTCCAACATCGCCCGACCGAACGAGAGAAAAACCGCCTGCCTAATACTCCCTCAGCCCGCCGTCGGGATTCACCAGCGCTGGACGGTCGTACGGCTTCACCGGGTATTTTGCGAACGCCTCCTCGTTAAGATCGATGCCTATGCCCGGACGATCTGGCACTAGCAGGTATCCGCCCTCCCGTGTCAGCGGCTCGTCCACGAGGTCGGCCTTCACACCTGTAGCATCGTCGTGTGGATACTCCTGCACAGAGATATTGTGCGTCGCTGCATCCAGCTGCACGCACGCCGCCGTGAGCACGGCAGACAGCGGATTGTGCGGTACGACGCCAACGTAGTTCGCCTCGGCGATGGCCGCGATCTTCTTGATATTCGTGATCCCGCCCGCCAGCGAAAGATCAGGCCGCACGTACGCCGCACCCTTGTGATTCAGCAGATCGAGAAACTGGTATACGGTGTACAGTCGCTCGCCCATGGCCAGCGGCATCGGCACATTCGCCGCAACATACTCCCACTGGTCCATGTTCTCCGGCTCGATCGGGTCCTCGAAGAAGTACAGGTTGAACGGCTCGAGCGCGCGGCCCACTCCGATAGCCTCGGCAGGCGTCAACCGGTTCACCGTGTCGATCATCACGTCGACATCTGGTCCAACGGCGTCTCGCACTGCTCCCACGCGTTCAACCGCGTTGTGCTGCATGCCCGTAAAACTCATCTCCTCAAGCCCAAGACCCTCCTCAAAGTCGGACTTCCCGAAATCGCCAAACGGGTACAGACGAACCGCTGTGAAGCCCTCGGCAACACGAGCCTTTGCCTCAGCCGCGAGCTCACCGGGCGTTGAGCCGCCGAGATGCGTGTAGAGCCTGACCTTGTCGCGGGTCGGCCCTCCGAGTAGCTCGTAGACCGGCCTGCCGTATGCTTTGCCCTTGATGTCCCAGAGAGCGATGTCGATGGCGCCGATCGCGGCCATGACATCTGAACCGCCCCGGAACAGGCAACGACGGAACATGTGCTGCCAGTGCTTCTCGATCTGCAGCGGGTCCTTGCCAACCAGGTACTCGGCGCAGTACTGCACGCCCGCCCTCGGCAGATACGGCGTCCCACCGGTGCCTGAAGCGGGATGCAGCTCGCCGACGCCGTGAATCCCTTCGTCGGTAACAACCTTCACGTAGTTGTAGCGGTCAGCGGCAAGATTTTGTACATCGGTGATCTTCATGTCTTTTCCCGTAGGTGGAGCGGTGGATTGAGCGTGTGAGAGCCGGATTGTAAGGCGAGGTTCTACGGCGTCGCCCGTGCCTGTGTCTTACAGCCACCGGCCCCGCTACTTCGGCAGAGTGTAGTAGGTAAGCGTGCGCGTCGTAGTCTGGCCGCCGTCGTCTATCGGGGTCATCGTCTCGAGGTCGAACCATTCGCTGAGTAGTGTGACCTCATACTTGCCAGGCACCGCGCTTGCCAGTCTGATGCTCACAATCCCCGAACTGGGCCTTGGGCCGGGCATCTCGAACTCTTTCGTCCAGCCGCCTTCCGGTAACAGCTCCAGCGATTCGTTCCGACCGATGCTCAGTCCGTCTGGAACGGTAAGTGTGAACCGGAGTAGCAGATCGCTTCCGTACTCATGAGTGCCGCCGAACGCCAGCATCGCTTCTTCACCTGCTAAAAAGCAGGCGATAGAGCCGCCGACCAGGGTTGCATACGCGTTGACCTGAACGGCTCCGGGCCGCGGCGTCGCCGTTGAGAGAGGCCTGATGGCTTCCGCTGTGAACCCGGACCGCAGGCTGGCCTGGAAAGTGCTCCGGGCGGCCTCAAACCGCTCTGAGCTCACGCCCCTGCATCGAGGATCGTTCACATCTTCTGGCAGGCCGGGATTTTCGGAGCCGGTGTTCTGTGCGGCTGAGGAACCGGGCTCGTTCGCAGCAGTTTGAGATTGACCTTCGGAATCCGAACTGCCGCAGGCTGCCGCGAGTGCAAGAAAGGAGATCGCCGCCACGACGGCAGGGCTATTCCGGATACGTCCCATATAGCCATCCTCGCTCGTGCGGCCCTCTCGTTGCAAGGCTCTACGAAGTGGACCGTCGCAGGGATCAGAGGTCGAGCGCCGCCGGACCCCCGCCACAGGCTATTATGTGCGGGTCCTTACGACACCAGCCTGCCGCACTCCGCCTGCTATCCAACCCGCATACCAACGCCGAATAAACACTCCTCAGTAAACTCGAGTATCCAAAAGACATACCCATAGAATCCCTCCAATGACCACCACATCCTCAACCAATACTCACCCACTCACCCGCTCCCAGCTCCGCTCCCGCATCGCAAAGCTGCCTCGCATGCGCATGGCCCACCTGCCGACGCCGCTGGAAGAGATGCCTCGCCTCACCGCCGAGCTCGGAGGCCCCCGCATCCTCGTCAAGCGGGAAGACATGACCGGCCTCGCCTATGGCGGCAACAAGGCCCGGCACTACGAGTTCGAGATGCCGCACATCCGTGATGAGGGTTACGACACCGTGATCAACATCATGGACTACCACTCCAACAACGCCCGCATGACCGCCGCCGCCGCCAACAAGACCGGCCTCCGCTACATCCTCATTCTCAAGAACGCGGCGAACCGTCAGATCCAGGGCAACCTGCTCATCGACAAACTTCTCGGTGCAGAGCTTCACCTTCTCGACCAGTTCCAGTCAGAAACCGCAAACGATTACGCAGCGAAGCTCAAGGAAAAGCTCGAATCAGAGGGCGCTAAGCCATATCTCGTACAAGACCACCTCTTCCCGCGCATCGTCGGCATGGTCGGTTTCGTCGACGCCGGTCTCGAACTGCTGGAACAGGTAGAAGAGCTTGGGCTGCAGAACGTCCGCATCTTTGGCGTCGCTGGCCGCTCTCTCTGTGGCCTCATCCTCGCCGCCCGCAACCTCGGGCTCGACTGGAAGTTCACCGGCGTGCAGGTCACCTACGACCCGCCGCTCGACGAGTACATATTCGATCACAACGAAGACATCCAGAAACTGCTCGACCTGCCGGTCACTTACTCGAAGACGGACATGCCGGTACTTGGCCAGTACATCGGCGAGGGCTACGGAATCATGACGCCCGAGGTGATCGAGGCGATACATATGGCGGCTCGCACGGACGCCGTAATCTGCGACCCGAACTACACTGGCACAGTGATGGCGGCGCTGATCGACCAGGTGCGGGAAGGCAAGCTGGGCGCTGACGAAACGGTCATCTTCCTGCACACAGGCGGCCTTCCTGCGGTGTTCACATTCGCAGAACAGCTTGCCAATTGGAACGGCTAGCCGGGTTTCCTGAGACTCAGTTGGCGTCGCAAGGACTGTCAGACTCTGCTTCAGCCAGGATAGATTCGGCGGAAACCATGAACACTATCGCAAGGCGAGTTCCTATTCGCCTCACTCCTTTCTCGATCTTCGGGCTGCTGCTGGCAGTTGTCGGCTGCGGAACCATCGCAGTTGACATCAGCACCGAGATCGTCAGCCAGCAAGAGATCAAGCAGAACATCGAATACGTCATCTCTGGCCCGATCGCCGCGCTGTTCATCGAGGACGGCGAAATTGAACTCGGAGAAGGCGTCAGCGTCGCCGATCTTGACGCTATTGAGTCGGCTGGCTGGGATTTTGAGATGGATGTGATCACGGTTGAGGACAAAGACGCGCTCAGGATGCGGATCAACCAGACCTTCACCGGCGTCGACGCGGCAGAGCAGTTCCGTCTGGCTTCGGAGGCGCTGTCAGAAGAAGACACGTCCACTTCGCTGGTTCCGGTGCTGGAGATCACTGAGACCGAGGACGACGTCGTCTACGACCTCCGGATGACCGTTTCGACGGTCGAGCAGGATGGTGCGCCGATCGATGGCGCCGCTGTGCCCACCGTTGAGCCACTGATCATCGATGGCACTCCGTTCCCGGCCTTCCCCGATTTCAGCGACGGTCTCGGAGACTTCACAGATGCCCTTACGGACAGCTTCGATGATTTCATATCGGTTAAGTGGACGGTCGAAATGCCGGGTCACGTAAGCGAATCGAACGCCACTTCGGAGGACGACAACCGCCTGACGTGGGACTTGACTCTCGCAGACGTCTCAGATGGCGGTAAAGAGCTGTTCGCACGGAGCGAAGTGAGTAAAAGCTCAGGCGGCAGCTGCAACCTGTAGCACAGTAAGTCCGAGTCGCCCACGACCTGCCTGGTCAGGAGCGCGCCCGCAAGCGGAGCCCGGCTGCGCCCCGATCTTTTTTGGTAAGGGCGCGCCCGCAAGCGGGCACCCGGCCGCGCCCGGTCCGTGAAGCGGACGGTGCTTGCCATCCTGAGCCCGTCGAAGGGTGGCGTTGGCTAATAGCCAATCCCCTCTCCCGCTAGCGGGAGAGGGTTAGGGTCGGAGTCAGGCCCGTTTCGGCTCTCTGTCTTCCTGACAAAAGCATTCGGAATATCCCTCAGACCGGTCTCAGGGAGATGCTGAATCGAGTTCAGCATGACAGCCTCGCACCCCTAAACAGGCACCCGCTTGCAGGAGCCCCGCGATCGGGACGAAACAGGCGAATACCTCGCCCCAAACTGCATCTCCAACCCGGTAGTTCCACACCGATCCTCCCCTCTCCCGCGCACTCGCATATAATCCCTTGCACCCTCATCAGTGCACACCTAGTAAGACCTGCGCCCTCCGGCCACCGGAGCAGGCTCCAGGACAGCAGGAACCGGAGAATGGTCTCCACGCCCGCCGCAACCGATACCAGGCTCATGTCCCACCTGCTCAGGCGAGCGGGATTTGGCGGCACGAAGGAAGAGATTGACCACTTTTCCGAGCTTGGCTACGAAGCCACGGTCGAGCACCTGCTGAATCCGCCCAGTGTCGAGTCGATGCCGATCGACATCATTCGGCGCTACCACGTAGACCAGTCGGACCTGCGAATTCAGCCCGCCTCCGGGTCACTCTGGATCTACCGGATGGTCACAACGAACGCGCCGCTGCTCGAAAAGATCGCCCTTCTCTGGCACCGTGTCTTCGCCACCGGCCAGACCAAGCTCATCCAGGGCAAGGTCATCGTCACGCAGATCGAGCTGTTCCGGAAACTCGGCCTCGGCAACTACCGGGACCTTCTTCTCGCCGTCTCCCGCGATCCGGCGATGATCCTGTGGCTAGACAACCAGGACAATCACAACGGCGCGATCAACGAGAACTTTGGCCGTGAGATTCTCGAGCTCTTCTCGATGGGTGTCGGCAACTACACCGAGAAAGACATCTACGAATGCTCCCGCGCATTCACCGGCTGGACCATCGCCAACGAGCGGTACAACGCGCAGAAGATGCGTAACAACACGGCCCGTCCGTACGGCTACATAGCGTGGCAGTTCAAGTACGACGATGCTGACCACGATCACGGCGAGAAAACGTTCCTGGGCCACACCGGTGACCTGAACGGTGAAGACGTTATCGACATCATTTGCGAGCAGCAGGCGACAGCCCGCTTCATAGCCCGCCACCTGTACCACCACTTCGTTGCTGACGAGCTTC
>JAJCYY010000032.1 GCA_029262735.1 Chloroflexota bacterium
AGCGGGTACCCCGGCTCAGGACGAAGTGTTGGCTGCATCACCACCGGGCGCAGCATATTTTGCTCCCCCTAAAAGAAAACGCAGCTCGCTACTCACCTACGCCGCTCTTCTCTTGCCCTTCTCTCGTGCCTCACCCTCAACACGCTGTTTCAGTCTTGCGAGGTTTTCGTTGATCCGGGTCTGGACTGAGCGGTTCGTGATCATGGCGAACAGTTTGTGCCAGCGCTTGTATGACAGCTTCACCGACTGTCGAAGAGTCGTCACGCCGTCCGACTCAAACAGGTGGAAGCGCGTGTGCATGATGAAACCGGCCGACTCGATGCGCATTGAGACAGACTGATCTGGCTTGAAGCCAGTTATCTCTGGATCAGAGCCGGGAGGTGCTCCCGAAATCTGCCTGTGATCAGACGCGCGCATACCCATCTTCACCTCGCCGTCACCACCAACCCGCTGGCCGGATTGCAGGCCGGTCACCCACTCTGAAAGCAGATGAGGCGTGGAGATGTACCGATAAACGTCCGCCATCGGCGCGTTCACCTGGATTGTGGCTATGCTGGTCGGCAAGTCACCATGTACCTCGTGTGCTACTGATCAGTCGACAAAAAACGGTCATCTTCAGATTCTGCAATCCAGTTACGGGCATCTGATAGGTTACGGTCTCACCCGATCCGTTCTTGAACCATTACCGAAGTGCCGATAGCAGTACTTCGGCTGGAGATGAAAATGCGCCCAATTGCAGATGTAGCCGCCGACCTCGGACTTCCAATTGATCGGCTTGAGCCACATGGCACTGACAAGCTAAAAATCCCCCTGGGCGAGTTTCCGCAATCCAACTCCGCTGACCCTTCCGGCAACCCGGCAAAGCTAATAGTAGTCACAGCAATCACACCTACGCCTGCGGGAGAAGGCAAATCAACCACGGCGGTTGGCCTCACACAGGGACTTGCGAAGATCGGCAAGAAACCGGTGCTAACCATCAGACAGCCATCTCTCGGCCCAGTGTTCGGGCACAAGGGAGGCGGCACTGGCGGTGGTATGTCAACCGTGCAGCCGGCGGTAGATATCAACCTTCATTTCACAGGCGATTTCCACGCTATCGAATCGGCCCACAACTTCCTGGCGGCCATGACCGACAACGCAGCCTACCGAGGCCTGATCGAGGGCTTTGGCCCTACTGGTATCACCTGGCGCAGGGTGACGGACGCTGAGGACCGCGGCCTGCGAGACGTGGTGACTGGTATCGGTGGCCGATCAACGGCTCCTTTGCGGCAGACCGGCTTCGATATCTCATCTGCGTCCGAGATCATGGCGATCATGGCCCTTGCACACGACTACGAGGATTTGAGGCTCAGACTGAGCAGCGTCGTGGTCGGCTGGACCGACGACAACCTGCCCGTGTGCGCAAGCGAGATCGGCGCTGTCGGCTCGATGATGGCGCTTCTCAGAGACGCTCTGAAGCCGAACCTGTGCCAAACGCTCGAAGGGCAGCCTGCGATCGTGCATATGGGGCCTTTCGGCAACATTGCACATGGCTGCAGCTCAATCGTTGCTGACAAGCTGGCCGTGAACTGCGGCGAGTACGTCATCACCGAAGCCGGGTTCGGTGCAGACCTCGGTTTCGAGAAGTTCATGGATATCAAGGTCAGGCAGGGCGGCCCAAAGCCGTCAGCAGCTGTCGTTGTCGCAACTGTCCGCGGGCTGAAGTGGCACGGTGGTCTCGAGTTGAAGCAGATGAGCACCCCGAATGTTGAGGCTGTCCGCAAGGGCGCAGAAAACCTGAAAAACGCCATACGAATCGTGAAAATGTACGGCCTTCCGGCTGTTGTTGCCATCAACCGCTTCCCGGACGATTCTCCCGAAGAGGTCGCGCTGGTCAAGCAGCTGGCAAAGGAGTTCGGCGCAGCAGGTGTTGAGGAGGCGAAGGGATTCGCAGAAGGCGGTGCCGGCATGACCGACCTTGCCGGTGCGGTTGTCGAGGCCTGCGAATCGGGTGCTGCCGATGTGAAGCTTCTCTATGAAAGCGACGAAAAGTTCTTCACCAAGGTTGAACGGTTGGCGAAAGAGCTCTATGGAGCCTCAAAAGTCGTATGGGGCCCGATGACCCGCACGACTGCCCGCAGGTTCGAGGAGAACGGCTGGGAGTTCCCCGTGTGCATGGCGAAGACTCACCTGTCTGTCTCAGCCGACCCGAAGCTTCGAGGTGCGCCAACCGGCCACACGCTGCCAATCAGAGAGGTGCGGGTTCTGGCCGGGGCGAGGCAAATTGTCACGCTGGCAGGCGACATCATCACGCTGCCCGGCTTGCCGTCTAACCCGAACGCTCTCGACATCGATCTGAACGATGAGACTGGCGAGATCACCGGGATCCTCAGTACCTGAGCCGGCGCCAGTCAAGATCACTCCGAAAAATGCCGTTCAACACAAGCAATGCCTCCTGCGAGGTATTGCCTGTTTCGTTGTGCAAGCGGATACTCGATTGCCGATCAGGCATGTGTGTTGATGTTGGATGAACATTTCACAGCGAATTAACGTTATCCGATTGACCCTTCAACATGATGCGAGTATAGTCCTGTTAGAACTAGTTTAGTATGAACTAAACAATGGTGTAGTGGTGTTTGCCGGTCAAGAACCGGGTGAATGTCGTACGTGGGGAACAGATTCAGAAAATGTCTATCTCAATTGAAGGAATAGCCGGGGCAAGCGGACGGCGTCCATGGTTGACGATCCTCGGATGGGT
>JAJCYY010000033.1 GCA_029262735.1 Chloroflexota bacterium
ATCGTGAGCCTCAGACGCCTCGACCATCCGGTCTGCCCGAGCCATGCCAATCGCCATAGGCTTTTCACATATGATGCCCTTCACGCTCGGCCCGGCCGCTGCTTCTACAGTCACAGGGTCGTGCAGCAGGTGCCATACGCAAACACTGACGATGTCCGGTTCTTCCTTCTCAAGCGCCTCAGCGAGAGTGGCATACCCGCGTGGGATTCCGTAGTCGTCCATGTAGGTCTGGCGCGCCGGAGCGATCGGGTCGACTACTGCGACCACGTCCACCTCGTCAACCCGGTTGTAGCCGTCCATGTGAGCGTTCCCGATCGATCCCGCACCCACAATGATCGCCTTGTACTGCTTCGCCATTCGTAACTCCGTTGTATACGCCGACTGATGAGTCAATTTCCGGCAAAACAATACTCCATAAAAGGCAGAAATGCAGGCGAAGTACGGTGTGGGGATGGAGAACAGGGTTTCGAGAACGGGTTCGTGTGCCCGGTCCGGCGTGTCATCCCGAGCGAAGCCGAGGGATCTGACCAGACTCACACCAAAGACCGCTCGCTTCAGGCGGCGTGCCTGGGCGTACGTACCAGAAAATGCGGCACGCCAGCCCCTTTGTCCTGAGCGGGCGCGCAGGACCTGGGCGGCTTGCCGCTTTTTCAGTAGCGGGCAAACTCAAAGGCTAATCTTGTCACCGCCGGGGCTTGTCGATGAGTGAAAGGCCGTCATTCTGAACTCGATTCAGAATCTCTCAGAAACCGTGAAATTGCGGTCAGATTCCTCGGCTGCGCTCACACCCCATCAGCAGAAAATGCGGCTGTGCCGCCTATTCCGCCGGACTCTCAAATAGTGACATCACCTGCGCCTCGTTCAGCGCCACATCGAATATCTGCAAATCATCGAGAGTGATCGGCGTGAAGACCGGCGACGGAGCAAGCAAGTCAGTCGCAATGAACAAGGGAGCACTATTCGTAGAGATGCCAGAACCACCGAACGCACGGGATCCAGCGGCAACTCCGTCGATGAAGATCGAAATGGCGGAGCCGTCGTAGATGCCGGCGACGTGATGCCACTCGCCGGGCCGCAATTTCAGTTCGGAATCGAAGCAGCTCTGCGGACCAACCAGCGGTGCGTTTGTAGTAGGTTCAACGCAGACCTCAACGCCACCGTCGAACAGCCACGCACCGTACCATGCATGCCCGCCCGAATCACCGCTCTTCTCAAAGATCGTGAAGAAACGACTGGGACTGACCTCCCTGTGATTCAGCCAGACCGAAAACGAGAACTGATCGGCAAGATCGAGCGCGTCAGAGTCCGGAATCACAACATGTGCCGAAACCCCATCAAAGGAGAGAGCAGAAGAGGGCGCGCCGGTGCGGTCTGTCGCCGTTGTCGCTCCGTTAACCCTGCCCTCGTTGCCGTTCCCCGAGCCGTCGCTGGCATCTCCATCAAATGAGTATGACGCAACTGGTTCTGGAAGTGCAGCATGTGAGCCGTCACCCGACTCCGAGGCCGGCGAGGCTGTCGGACGGGGAACCTGCGTCGAGCTGGCTGACGAACTGCACGCAACGGCGACCACGACCACAGCGGGAGCAAAAAGCAGCACCAATCGTCGATTAGAGAATCGCAGTTTAGAAATCACCATGCAAGATTGGATTCGTCAGGTACTCTCTCGTTGCACGCTAACAATCACCTCACCAGCACGCCCCCAGTAACCCTCACATGAACCCAACCGAACTGCATCAAGACGCCCTCGTCATCGACACGCACGTTGACACCGCAACTCACCTGCTCTGGCGCTCACCAGACTTCTCGCAACGGCTCGACGAAGGGGACCTCGACATCCCGCGGCTACGTGAAGGCGGCGTGAACGCGGTCATGTTCGCCGTCTGGATTGACGAAGGATTCTCCAACGAAGACGGCCTGAAACTGGCGCTGCGAGAGATAGACGTGATCCACCAGACCATCGCTGCGCATCCCGCCGACCTGGCGTTGGCCCGTAACGCCACCGATGTAACCGCCGCCCGCGAGTCAGGGAAGATCGCCATCCTGATATCTATCGAAGGTGGCCGCGTGATTTGCGATGACCTCGGTGTTCTCCGCATGCTCGAAAGCCTCGGTGTCAGCTCGATCACGCTTGCGTGGTATGCCGCCACGGGCTGGGCCGACTCGCACGCTCACGAGCGCCACAGCGGCCTTACAGATTTCGGCAAAGACGTGGTGCGCGAGATGCAACGCTTGAACATGCTTGTTGATGTCTCGCACATCTCAGACAAGGTGTTCTGGGACATCATGGAGATCGCTGAGAGGCCGGTTTTCGCCTCTCACTCTTCGTGTCACGCCCTGCAGCCGCACACCCGGAACATGAAGGACCCGATGATCGAAGCGCTCGCCAGGAACGGCGGTGTGATGAACATCAACTTCTTCGGCGGCTTCATCGGCGCCAACCCCGACACAGGTCACGTTGAGCAGGTTCTAAGGAAGCCGCCGGTCTACCGCGATCCGTTCGACCGTATCGCCTACCGTGTGCCTGAGCCCGGCCCGCCCCTGAGCCGCCTGGTCGACCACTTCAATCATGCGATCAGCCTGGCAGGGTCGGAGTATGTCGGCATCGGCTCTGATTTCGATGGCGTGACGCAGCTTCCGCAAGAGATGGATGACGTCTCGAAGCTACCGGTCCTGACCGCAAGGCTGCTAGAGGCCGGCCATTCGGAAGCGGCAGTGCGACAGGTGCTAGGGGGCAATAACCTGCGCCTATTCGAACAGACACTAAGCTGATGCGGCGAGCCGCGTTTTCCGGTGGGGCACAGGTAGTCGCTTGACAGAGAGGTGGCGATGCCATTCATGTCCTCCC
>JAJCYY010000034.1 GCA_029262735.1 Chloroflexota bacterium
GCATACGTGCAGGGACTCCGCGATTCTGGATGGGAGGGTAATAGCCGGGATGTCCGGCTCGGATTCTATGCCCAGTTCGTGGTGCAGCTGTCGTACGCCGCTATCGGCATTGGGCAGTGGGCAGCAGGTGTACCTTTGGAAGTGAGAGCCAATCTAGAGGCGAGGACTCAATTCAGGTACGAAGACCTGCCTACGCTATTTGCAAGGAAGGCCGAAAACATTCCCCACTACGTGGATGAGATCGACGACCTGCTGGGGTCAAGCGGGAGATATTGAAGGCATAGGGCGCGGCTAATACGGCGGCCTTCCGTGCGGCTTCGGCTGGTGCTGCACTGCGTCACTGAGCCAGTTCCCGGAGCGGTGCATATCGTCTCCCGTCGGGTCCGAGCGAGACCACATGGCCAGGACCCGGCCGCTGATGCTCAACCCACCTGAGTAGTCGCTCTCGGCGAGTCTGGCTTCCTTGAGGTCAAGGGGTGAGATGTCATGGAACTCTAGAAGATGGGCCAGAACGCGGCGTTCGGAATGCTTTACTGGCGCGAACTCCCACTGCACTCCGTTTGAATAGGAGTGACTGTCACTCGCACAAACCACACACCGCCACACCTTCTCCATGACTGCACGGTCGCCCCGAGCATCTGACAACTCGTATCCGAATGGCATATGAGGGCTAAGAGCGCAGCCTCCTCAAGGCAGGTGGTCGGATCACTCGGTCGGAGTTGGTCAGTTTGCTGACCCATTGGCAGCAGATCTCGGGATCGGTTGGGTCTACTCAAATACGTGCTGTCACAGATGAATCATGTAACTCTTCGGCTGAGAATGAATGTGCTGGAGTCCACGTATCTAGTTCAAATGTCCCCAACAAGGATTCGTCCCCTTTGAGTCGAACCGCGCTTTTTCCGATAATTGCCGTCGTTTTCATCATCGGATGTGGTGGGTCAACAGAGGCAGCCAAACCGCCTCAGTCCATTAGCAATGATCCCGATGCTCCTGCAGAACTG
Source organism: Chloroflexota bacterium (assembly GCA_029262735.1). GTDB lineage: Bacteria > Chloroflexota > Dehalococcoidia > Lucifugimonadales > Lucifugimonadaceae > JAJCYX01. The sequence continues at coordinate 1,002 of JAJCYY010000034.1, forward strand.
CATGTCTACAACTGGTCTGAGTTCTTCCCTGACGAGCTTTACGATCTGTTCGAGGCTGAGACCGGGATTCAGGTCCGGTTCAGCTACTACAACGAAGAGGAGCAAATGTATGCGGATGTGATTGGGGAGCCTGGTGTTTACGACATCGTCGTCCCGTCATTGAGCCTCGCTGACGACATGTTCGCAGCCAGGGTGCTACGTCCACTGGATTTAGACCTGGTTCCGAACACCGAACATCTTCTTCCACGGTTTGCTCAATTATTTGAGGTCACCGGTAGCTGCGCACCGTTCGACTGGGGCACCACCGGCATCGCTGTAAACACCGCGTATATCGAGGACGACATCACTTCATGGTCGGACCTCTGGAATCCAGAGTATGCCGGTCGTGCCAGCATGGTGAATAATTCAGGGGAGGTCATCGGTGCGGCTTTGCGCTACCTGGGCTACTCGATAAACACAGACGATCCAGAGGAACTCGCCGAGGCCGAGGCGCTGCTTGTTCAGCACAAGCCTCTGTTGGCCGGCTTTCTAGGTAGCGATGTTTACTGGCATTCTCTCGAATCCGGGGATGGCTTCCTCTGGATTGCGCAAGCCTGGAGTGGTGATGCTGTGGCAATCGCGATGGAGAATCCAGATATCGAGTACGTGGTTCCTAGAGAAGGTACCGACATGTTCGTCGAGTGTCTCGCAATCACACGCGATGCTCCGAATCCAGAGTCCGCTCACGCGTTTATCAACTTTGTGCTGCGCCCGGACATTAACGCACTGCTGAACAACTACACGGGCTACGCCAGCACGAATGAGACTTCGATCGAAACCGGACTGATAGACGAAGAGCTACTGACTAATCCGGCCGTTTACCCGGACCCGGAATTGCTGGAAGCCTGGGATCAACACGGAGTGGAGAATACTGAACTGCGTAACAAGATCTGGGCGAATCTCCAAGACTGATGCCGCTCGGAAGACCATTTTCGAGATCCGCAAGGAGCGCATGGCGGTTCATGAGTTCTCCTGTGCAGGTGATTCGCGGGAGGTCGCTGGCGCTGCGTTTCGCCCTCGGTGCCAGCGCCGTTGGCTCAATACCTCTGATTGTGACCGGATTGTTGATTGACAGAGCGAACACTACAACAGTGGAGACCTCTGTTCAACGGGATCATGAATCCGCATTGGACCAGGCGACGGTCGCGATTGAGACGTCTGTCGAGGCTATTTTTGCCGACCTGAAACACCTCTCGGGCGGGAGTCTGCTCGGCAATGTTGAGGCTACCGAAGAGGAATTGACTGCAGAGCTGGAACGTTTCTACGCTCCGATTCAACTTCCGCTTTCCGTAGGCTCGCTCCCCCCGCCGCAACGACACAAACCGTTTGAAGAGCTGGCAGCATTCAGCCGCCACGGCACACCTCGAGCAGCGATCAATCACCGCTTTACCAGCGAATGGGCCACATCAAAGTGGATGCTCAGCGCGTCACAGGGTACCGTCAGCTACACAGCTCCACATTTTGACCTGGAAAAGCACCGATTGGTTATCTCAATAGCCGTCCCGGCGTTTTCAGCCACCGGTGATGTCGCGCATGTTGTGGGAGCTCAGGTAGACCTCGGCCGGGTCCTTTCTCTCGCCGATCTGGAGGGATTCGCGGCACGCCAGGACATTGACCTACGTTTGATAGACCGATTTGGAAACTACCTGGCCGGGGTTCCGGGTGACCGGCTGTTGGATAAGGCAGCGCCCTTTCCGTCGGATCTCCCGAGTTCCTCAGTTGTGGAGTTTAGTGACGGGAGCACCGCTTCAGTCGGGGGAGAGAGGCGAGTGGGTGCAGGAACCGTTTGGGCAGGCGAGGGGTGGCGGATCAGGTCAGTTGAACCCGTTCGGACCGCATACGCCGAGATCGCATCGGCCAGACGGAATCTGATGGTCGGCCTGTCAACGGGATTCTTATTGATCATCTTGATTTCATTGCTCGTGGGCCGAGGGCTGACAGGTTCGCTTCGGAATATCGCTCGGACGGTCACCAGATTCGGCCACGGGGACTACACCGTGCGATTGAGATTGGCCTCCAACGACGAATTGGGGAAGGTCACCACTGCTTTCAACTCGATGGCAGATTCGCTTCAGCAGAGTCACAGGGAGTTGGAGGAGTCGAACCACGCTAAGGGTGAATTCATCTCGAGCTTGTCGCATGAATTGAGAACCCCACTGGCCGCGATGCTCGGCTTCGCAGACTTACTCAAGAAGAATAAAGACGGTAACCTCACACCGAGGACCCTGGATCATATTGAAGTGATCACTCGCAACGGCCGCCGCCTGGAGAACATGATTGCCGACCTACTCGATCTAACAAGAATCGAAAACAAGAGCATACGTTTGGACCGTGAGTGGTTCGATGTCATCGATCTGATTGAAGATATTGCGCTTACGTTGGAGGGCGTTCTGAGCAAGAGACAGCAGAAACTGATCGTCAACATTGCTCATGATGCCGCCTGGCTGAACGGGGACAAAAACCGAATTGCACAGGTACTGACAAATGTGATCAGCAACGCCTCGAAGTACTCGGACAAAGGCAAGCCAATTTCTTTTGATTCGGTCATCGAGCAAGACGAACTTCGGATTTCCGTGGAAGACCAGGGGCAAGGCATCAAGCCCGAAGATATGGACCAGATGTTCACACTCTTCTTCCGGACTGAAGATGCCGTGGAATCTTCGACGCCGGGCACAGGTATCGGTCTCTACGTCACAAAACAGCTGGTTGAACTCCACGGCGGAGACATCCTGCTTGACAGTCGGTACGGAGTGGGAACGACTGTCACTATCTGCCTACCCGGCGTTAAAGAGGCTATTCCTGTTGAATTCGCCAATCCTGAGAAGAAGGCGTTCTCCAATAGATTCAAGGATCCGGACCTGGAAAAAGCAAGTTAGGATCGTCCAATGAACAGGAGAATTCTTGTCGTCGATGATGAATCTGATGTCCGCGATTTGATGGTCAATGTTCTAGATGATGCGGGCTATGAAACAGAACAGCTGAGTGGTGCGATCGACATTATCGAACAAGCTGTCAGGTTCAATCCTGCACTGATCGTGCTGGACATTACGATGCCAGTCGTTGACGGACTTGAAGCGCTCCGATTGCTTAAGTCAGATCCCCGTACAGAAGCAATACCTGTGATCATTGCTTCGGCTCAGGCTCGCCGAGAGATCATGATCAAAAGCCGGGATCGCGGCGCGGCGGATTTCGTGGTTAAACCCTGGGATGAAGGGGAGGTCGAGTGGAGAGTAGCGCAGATTCTAGGTCCCACATCCGAGGAGCGGGAGGCCTGATAGCGCAGGAGATACAGTGCCGATCTGTTGGCCCGGCGCGAGACGCTGGCCGCATGGGTGAACTCCGATGACCTGGCTAACTGTGGTGCTTCCGACTGTCGTATCGCGTCCAAGGCGACTGGTGTGCAGGACCAAAACCACAACATCATGCTGAGCACCATCGCGGTTGGTAATGACGTGAGACTGCGGTTCAGGCTCAAAGCAGGCGGCTCCACGACATCACTCGTCGCATCTTCAGGCAATTTCGTTAACGGCCAGTGGATACATGTAGCCGGCACGTACGACGGTTCCAACATGCGTGTCTACGTGGATGGTGTTGAGGTTGGTAGTGCCGCTAAGACCGGTGTAGTCGGCTCGAATCCGGCGGTTCCGTTCTGGATAGGCGGCAATCCGGACAGCCCGACCAGCAGGCCGTGGGACGGGAAGATTGACGATGTTCGGCTATACGACGGTGCGCTGAGTCCTGCGGAGATTCAAGCTCTTGCAATCAGTTCACCCAACTTTGTCGAGAAGATTTATTGGGCTGATTCTGGCAAATTACAGAGAGCGAGTCTCAACGGCGCTAACGTTGAAGACCTTGTCATTTCGGGGATTTCTCCGAACGGCGTTGCTGTTGCTCCATTGGCGGGTCGGCTTTTCTGGGCTGACGAAGGCGGGGGCTGCTGCGTAGGTAGTGCAGACTTGGACGGCACGAACCAGGCCGTCGTTGACCCTTCAGGTGGGCGAATGATTGCAGTCGATGAAGAGGACGACTGGTTGTTCTGGGTTTTCGGTGGCATGATCATGCGAAGCCATTTGGACGGGACAATGCCATCGTCAATTGCCACGGTAGGTACCAATCTCACGGGCATTGCCCTGGATTCGTCAGCCAACGTCGTGTACTGGGCAGACCACGGGGGTGACGTAATCGGAACGATGGATTACGCCGGATTGGGAGTAACACAAATATTTGGCTCGACAGAGTCGGCGAATGTGTATGACCTTGCCTTCGACCCTGTGACCGGAATGTTGTTCTGGGCCGACGAGAGCACGCCCGGCACGATTCGCAGGGGCTTCCCGGATGGTACCGGGTTTGAGGAGATCGTCTCTAATGCTGGTCAACCATTGGGAATCGCAGTAGATGGGTTGGATGGAAAGGTCTACTGGAGTGACAGGGTCGGATTCATCAAGCGCGCCAACCTCGATGGGAGCGGCATAGAAACGGTTGTCTCCGGTCTTACTGATCCCCGTGGAGTGGCACTTGGTCCGAGTGCCCCAGGTGGAGTTCCGCCTGTACCTAGTCTGACTCCGAGAACTGGACACACAGCGACTCTGCTGCAAGATGGCACCGTTCTCATCGCAGGTGGGATTGGTACCAGCGGTTTGCCACTGGTCACTGCCGAAATATTCGATCCCGCAACGGGTGCGGTTACGCTAGTCGGTTCTATGGCAGAGGCACGCACCAACCACAGCGCATCGATGCAGAGCGATGGAACTGTGCTAATAATTGGAGGCACAGGACTTGGTGGAAGCCCGCCATTGAGTTCGGTCGAGCTCTTCAACCCGGCAACGAATACATTTCAGTGACGAGGTAGTCGCGAGCGGGGGTTGGTGACCGGCAGGCGCGATTCTCGCCCCTGCAAGGTTCGGCAGTGAATTACTTGGCTTTGTAACCCTATGCTCGAACCGCTGCCATCACTCTAACCGTTCATTGTCGCGATCCGAATCTTCTGGGAAGCTAGAGGATCAGGTGGATCCGCCTCGCGAATGCGGCATTGACAGGACCACAGGTCGCTGAATCAATAGATCACGCAGCGTACTCTGAAGATTCTCGAAGGCATTCGCCAATTCGCCATTCGAGTTCTCCTTCTTGCCATGGCTTAATCAGAAAGTCGGACGCGCCTCTTGTCGCCGCGTCTTCCAGAATATCTTTTCGAGCCTGGGCAGACGCCATGATGACCGGAATCGAAGCAGTCCTGTCGTTTTGCTTGAGCGTGCTCAATGCTTCCAACCCGTTGACGTCAGGCATTGTGATGTCCATCAGGATGACATCTGGCTCTTCATCCAGGACTTTTTCTACGATTCCCACCGCACTGCAAACAGCAACGATCTCGTAGTCACTTTCGTCCAGGGTGATGACCATTAACTCCCTGACATCTGTTTCGTCATCAATTATCAAAATCTTTGGCTTATCTCGGTTCAATTATGTTGCCCTCTGGATTTCTGCCAAGCGATTTGTGAACGACGATCTACTAGTGGTCAGCTGTGGGATTTCTGTAGTTGGACCCGGGAGAGCCACCGTCATCGTGGTTCCCCTACCTGTGGAACTCGTGACCGATATTTCGCCACCATGCATTTCGACAATTCGCTTCGAAACGTACAGTCCGATGCCTGTCCCTGGTATCGAGGAATTGTGAGCTTCAGTCGTACGGAAGAACATGTCGAACAGTCGATCCTGGTCTTCCTCAGAAATGCCCGGTCCGTGGTCACTAACGGAGACGAGTAGTTGATCGAACTCGATCAAGACACCCACTCGGATTTCGGTATCCCGTGGTGAGTACTTGCTAGCGTTGCTGATCAAGTTGGACAGTACCTGGGATAGCCTTCCGTTGTCAGCCTCAATCCAGGCATCCTCGATCTCCGAGTTCAACTGCAGTTTCTGGTTCTTTTCGCTGACAATGGGCTCAAACGACTTGATGAGATCCCGGCATAGCTCAACCGCGTCGAACGATGTTTTGTCCAGGTTAAACCGATCGCTTTCCATCCTTGAAAGCTCGAGAAGGTCTCCGATGAGGTTGTCGAGCCGTTTCCCGTTGCGGTCAATCGTCTCGAGTTGCTCAAACTGTTGCGCGACCAGGTTGTCATTCCGGTTCTTCTTAAGGATTTGGGTGAATCCGATGATCGCTGCGAGAGGGGTTTTTAGTTCATGTGAGAGGCCTGACAAGAACTCGTTTTTGCTCCTGTCGATCCTCTGGAGCTCCTCGTTCTCAAGGTTTAACCTGTCGCTTAACAACCGTTCGGTAGAAACGATCCTGGCTCCACCCACCGAGATGCGCCTGTCTGCGATAAACACGAAAATTCCAAGAACCGCTATTACAATTCCAATGACCGAAAACGATGACAGCCTGGCCTGTGACTTAGACAGAACGGTATGAGCTGCCAGGTGCTCGGTCACGTCGCGAGTCAAATGGAAGACGAATGATGTCTCACCTGAATCACTTACGAGCGGGACAAATGTCCCGACGAGGTCCAGGGTTTCTGGCGTATCGAAATCATCAGACTTCGTGCGATTCGAGATGGTTTGCTTAGTCAGAGCCACCTGCATGACTTGCTCGCGATTTAGAGCTTCATGTTCGTGAGTTGCACCCTGCTCCCAGACTACTGTCCCGTCGGGTAGGTGCAACATCATGTGGTAGACATCGAGTGGAGCAAGAAGTGATTCAAGGTCGCTGCCTTGATCACCTCCAATGAGGGCCACCAGCCCCACGAGACTGTTCAAGTCACCCTGGCCCACTGATGCCAGGATTTCTTCCGCGCTCTTGCCGTCCGTCATCGCCGGATTTTCCAGAATGCGTCGAAATGATTCACCTAGAAATACAGCATCCGCCTCTGAAAGCTCGGTTGCAACTGCTATGACCGTTTGTTCAGCTGTTCGTTCGGCCAGGCGATCTACTGCGAACCAGGCTCCCGCCAGGAGTACACCAGATAGTGCGACGAACAGGATCCAGAGTCGAATCCCTGCGATGGAGGCGTATTTGTGTGGGTTCGAACCAACGTGTGAAAGTTCCAATTTCATTTGAACGAGTCTCCACGAATTTGCCCGTCAGCAAATCGGCGTTGTCCGTCAATCCAGGTGTGGATTACTTGTGGCGAACTAGGCAGACCGGAATGCGGTGAATCTGTTAGCAAGCCGGTCCACCGAGGTTGATCGATGTTCACTGGTTGGCTCGACGTGCGGAAATTCCACGCACATTGACGTCCCGGTTCCGGGTCGGCTCGAAACACTGATTTCACCGCCGTGCAGCGATACGAGGTTCTGGCAGAGGTACAGTCCGATCCCGGTTCCCGATACTGCTGAATTCACGGCATCTTCCGTCCTGTAGAAGCGCATGAAGATGCGTTCCTGATCTTCTTCGGATATTCCCGAGCCGTGATCAGTGACTACGATCCGTACATACCCTTCGGCGACGCTTGCATCCAGTTCGATCGCCCCGGGACCTGAATATTTGGAGGCGTTACTGATCAGGTTGGTGAGAACCTGGCCTAACCTTGCCCTGTCACCAATGAACTCATCTTCTTGCAGGTCCGACGCCAGTTCGATGGTCTGATCGTTGCCAGAAAGTTGAGTTCCGAAACTTTCAGCAATGTCGGTCACAAGATCGCTGAGGGATATCGGTTCCTTGTGAAGTTCGATCTGGCCGTTCTCAATCTTGGAGACATCCAGCAGATCGCTGATCATCGACTCAAGCCGGCGTCCGTTTCGCTCGACCACGTCGAGCTTGTTTAGTTGTGCTGGACCAAGATTTCCGGTCTTGTTTTTCTGCAGCAGCGAGTTGAAACCTAGCATCGCCGTTAAGGGTGTCCTGAGTTCGTGTGATAACCCTGCAATGAACTCATCCTTCGCCGCGTTTGACTCCTTGAGGGATTCAGTCTCTTCCCGAGAGCGCTGAAGTTCCTTTTTCTGTTGTTTGGCGATTGAGGTGACCCCCATCGAGATCAGTCCTGCCAAACCCAGGAAAGCGATCCGAACCGGTAGTTGTTCGTTCGCGTAGTGTGAGGGATCGAAAAATATCGTGTAAGAGGCGTAGATCCAGGAGAGCCAAAGGCCGAGATAAACGCTTCCCAGAGCGAAACCCAGTCGAGCTGTCCAGACTGCGAGGATTGGGAACAACGCCAGGTACAGGTCACTAGGTGGAGCTGTAGACCCAAGAAGCCAGAGGGAACCGGTCCAGCCAACTAACATGGCTAGCGTGTCGAGAGTGAACGTGAACAGAAGTAGCTTCTGGATGTAACCTCGCCGGATCATCCATGCCGCAAATACCGTATGCACGGATGCTGCACCGGCTGCACCAATCGCGAAGATTCCAGTGGTTGGCTCGCTCCACAACAACAGAGCGGTCAACATAGTGACGGTGATGACAGTGATTCGTACTATCGTCCACAGCCACTCGACTCTTGCCGTCGATTGGAGGTTGATTTGCATATCCCGAATTGCAAATCGGACGCCAGTCTGAATCATCAGACGAAGAGACTCGAGAACTGAGTAGTCCCCGATCGGTCGATATGGGGTGGGGCCTGTTGCTTCTTGCAATACAAGTACCTGTGGATTCCTTGGCATTGACGTGGACTTCACATTGCGTCATACACCTGCTCAGGGCGTAGGTCGGAGGTACCGGAGGAAAGGTCAATGGAGCTAGTCCAAGGTGTACTGGTCAGTGACTGAAGTGGGCTGCCAAGCGACCCAAACGTGTCACTGGTCTGATTGGAGCAAAGTAAGAGATAGGTGAAAACACGGGCAGTCTGGCTACAAGCGCGGAGAGCCAGGATTCGTTTTGACTCGCATGCGGCGCCAACTATCTGTTGAAGGTCAGTGCCGATTTGCACCGGTCTATAGCTTTTAGCCCGTCCCGTGGAGCTGGAGGGATGATAGGCAGAACTCTCGCACTGACCAGTTCAGGCTCTGAAGAAACCGACTCGCCATTGATCAAGCGCCTCGAGTGAATGAGGCCGAATTATGCGCCACGGATTATTCTGTTCCCCAACTAACCCGCAGCATCGAGTCGGTCGAACGTGTTTTTGAACTTCTGGCCGATGTCAACCCGAGGGCTTACAAAACTGATACCTGGCAAATGGACAACGAAAGTCGTCCCGGATCCTGGTGTACTTTGTACCGAAATCTCTCCGCCATGGAGCTCCACAATCTTTTTGCAGATATAGAGCCCGATTCCGGTCCCAGGCTTTGCAGATCTCTCAGCGTCTTGAGTTCGAAAGAAGAGATCGAACAGCCTCACTTGATCACTCTTGCTTATACCCGGCCCTTCGTCGGTGATCGAAATTATCAGATGGTCTAATTGCGTTTCACATCGGACCGCGATATCCGTATCCGACGGAGAGTACTTTGATGCGTTGCTTATTAGGTTACTCAGTACTTGTACCAAACGACCGCGGTCCGCTGAGATCCAGACTGGATCGTGTCGAATGTCGGAGATGAATGACTGTCGCTTGGCATCCAGGATTGGTTCAAGACTTGCGCTAACTTCCGCCGTTACCTCGTTCACGCTGACCATTTCAAGTTCTAGCGATATCTGCTTCGACTCGATCTTCGAGAGGTCCAACAGATCTTCGATGAGGGAGTCTAGTCGTCTCCCGTTCCGATTGATCACATCAAGTTTTTTGTGCTCTTCCTGGCTGAGATTGGATTTGCTGTTATTAGAAAGAATGCTGGCAAAGCCAAGAATTGCCGCCAACGGAGTTTTTAGTTCGTGGGAAAGACTAGACAGGAACTCGTTCTTGGCTCGGTTTGCTTCTATCAGCTCGTCATGAGTCTGTTGCAACGAATCGGCCATCGAATTGAACGTTCGAGCTAATCTACCTAGATCATCGCTCGAACGCGGCTGCAAACGAACGTGGTAATTTCCGTTGCCAAATTCAGTGACGACCTGAGTAATTCTCAGTAATGGGTCGGTAAGCAACCTGGCTATCAACAGAGAGAGAGCAACGATCAACGCGAATCCTGTGAACAGGCCAATTACCAGGTCGCGCCTGGCTGAATTGATTGCTGCGTACGCATCACTAGATTTCTCAACAGAAAATAGGTGCCAACCATCGTCGGCAAGGATAGTTCCCCCGCCAACGGACCGCTGTCCTCCAACAACGGCTAAGGCACCGTCATTGAATCGTGTGACCATTTGATCGCCACCAACTGAGACCGTTAACGGAGCTGAGTTGAGTAACTGTGAGCGGGGAACTCCAGCGAGATAACTGCCCGAGCTGTCGATCAGTCGCAGATCGATTACTTCGCCGACGGCCAAACCCTCCAATTCTGCAAGGGACAACACCCTGTTCGTGTCAACAAGAGCGCCGACCAGTCGAAGCAAACGGCCATCGACGGTAAAGACTGGAACGGCGATGGAAATAACCAATTTTTCGTTAGCCGATAAAAAGTGTGGAGCTGAATGACTAACAACGCCAAGCTTCGCCGACGCAAACCATGTGGATTGTTCCCACACCTCTGAAAATTGATCGCCTGCCGCGACGTCAACCGAGCCCTGGCGATCTAGTACTGCTAATTCCTCAAATGGTCGTAGTGTCGACTCTGCCAGTACCTGGTCTGAGGCGCTGGTTAGGCGTATTGGTTCAAAAAAACGCTGTAGTTCTGCCCTTAATTGTTCATCTGTCGCGTCTTCGGTTCGCAGCACAGGGCTGCTGGACAAGAGTTGCAGCTCAGCGAATATGGATTCGATGGACTTTGCTATCGCGGTTGACGCTTGTTCTAAGGCCACATCGTGATTTCGATTGACGGAACTGACAACGGCCGCAGAGTTCGCCCTATCGATTATGAATCCGGTAACAATCAGTGGCACCGAGCCTACGATAGCAGCGCCAAGTGCGATTTTTACCGACAGCGACATCCTACCGAGGAGTCGTTCGGCGAGCATAGGGAATCGACTTCTGCACCAACCACCGTTCATAGGGTCCTATCCGATTGGATTACTCAGTAGTCTCGCTGGTCCGCAGCGTGGTAGGCCCCCACTTCAGTCAACGATACGGGGTATCTCTCCGCAGGCGGTAAACGTGGGAAAATCATCGAACGATAGGTGTAGGTTTACAGCCAGACCACCAGTAGCTACATCCCTGATGCCAATGTCTGGAATTACCGTCACAGAGTGACCGCCAACGATGTTCTCGAGTTTGTATGCCACATCGGCCAACTGCGAGCAGGTTCCAAGATGAACGTGTGCTGGCTGAGGAGATGCTTCGGCTGGAGCGACGTCTATCTCGATTTTGAGATCGCTGCCGATCTCCGACAACGTCGCCCATCCTGTCTGGAAATTGCCAATGGGAGCTTCCAACCAAACGCGACCGTCGGTCTCGTTGATCTCGGAAACGGACCTGCCCTCCGTAGTCGATGGAGTCTGATTTGGAACAGTGACCGTGACAGCTTGCGCTGAACCGCAACCTACGATGAGCAAGGTTGATGTGATCACGAGAACAGCGACTATTCGTTGTCTGTTAAACATTGGACCGTTCATAAAAGAGAGTGAAGTTAGTTTAATATCAGCATTCTGACGGTATTACTGTTGCCTGTTCTCGGCCAGCCGCATGCAACGAAGGCTGATAGGTGTTGACCGACGTTGTAGCCAGACTGGTGGACGGTTGTACAGAGACCAATTGGATCGGAGAGAACAGTAAAACCACGAATCTAGTAGTGAGGACTACCCAAGGCAGTTCAAGCCGTGGTAGCTCGAGTCGTACCTTCGACCTTCACAAAAAACATGGTGGAGCTGGAGGGATTGTAGACAGAACTATCATTGATCGATTCGACTTGAGCCAATCGCCGATCTGATCAACTATCCGCCTGGTCGATGTTGAGTCCGCCCTACTCGTTGCGGCATCGGTAATAGGTGCTCGCCGTAACACCGATTTCCCTGAGCGGCTGGGTAACCTTCTCACCAGTAACTGTCGATACTTCAACTTGTCTGAGCTTGTCCAGGACCTGCTTTGGTGGGTTCTGTCAGAACTCAGGTCACGGACTGATTCCAAGCCGCGTCTAAGAGAAGTCCGCGCCATCGGTCAGGCAGACAGTTCGGTCATTAGCTTCGACCATCTCGTCTTGAAGATCCGTCTCTTTTCTGAGGACGTCAAAGGTCCGTTGGCTGCTGATCGAATCCTCAAATAGCTTCTTAACTCGTAGAACGCCGTGCAGAACCGACTGGCCGATTCGAATCGTTTGAACCCCAGCATGGGGTAGTAGCGCTGCTTGATGTGCCTATGGTCCTGTTCCATCCGGTTGTTCAAGTACTGGTTGTGTCGGTGAAGAGCCTTGCGACCAACGATCCAGCGGATGGCCTTCGTGTACGCAGGATGCTTGTCAGTTGTAAGTCGATCTGGCTTGCGGTCGGAGATTTCAAGTAGGCGCCGCAGGAACCTGCGCGCCGCCTGCCTGTCCCGCTTCTTGCTCAGCATCGAGTCGAGAAGGTTTCCATCTCGATCTAATGCCCGGTACAGGTAATGCCATCGGCCGCTGACTTTCACGTACGTTTCGTCCAGATACCAGGATGGTCCTGCCCTCCCTCTTCGCCTGGTACGAAGATTGGTACTCACCAGAGGCGCGAAGCGGAACTCCCACGTTCGG
>JAJCYY010000035.1 GCA_029262735.1 Chloroflexota bacterium
CGGCGAACGGCCGCAGCGCGCCAGTCGATATTGAAACGTTCGAAATGCCCACGCCTTGCTGTACGTGCATCCTCGACTGCCAGATTGCGCCCTGCGCCCGGTTTCTCACTACGCGTCAAGGGCGGCATCCCAACCCTCACCTCCCCTACCCTCGCCGAGCGACCGTGATGATCTCCGGGTTTTCGGCGGTCACCGGACTCCTGTCCCAGTCCCCGAACTGATCTTCGATAGCCAGCCCGGCATCGGAGAGAAACGACGACAACGAATCCGCATCCAGGAACCGCAAAACGCTCCGGCTCTCTTCCGGTCGCTGCCAGCCCGTTCTCGTGAATGTGTGAGAGAAGCGAACCACATCGCCTTCAACCGGCAGCTCAACCTCGCGCTCCATCCGCACGACCGCCCCGGTCGGGCCTGTCACCTCGACGACGTTGTCCGGTGTCCACCGCTCCCACTCCCGCACAGGCGGATTGCGAGTCTCGAATACAAATTTTCCACCGCCACTGGCATCGGCACCGGCACCGGCACCGGCAACCGCAAGAGCAGACCGGATGGCAACCAGCGCCGCACGGATCTCATCGTCGTCTACCAGCACCTGGAACGCGTGGCCCGTCATTACGACCAGGTCGAACTCGTCTTCCCACGTGGCCGAGGCCACATCGCCGAGAATCCATTCGATGTCCGTTCGCGCTCGCGCCTGCTCAAGCATTCCGGGCGCAGGGTCCAGTCCACACAGCCTGCCGGAATGACCGGCCTCCCGGGCCATGTGCAGCAACGACCCTGTGCCGCAACCAACATCGAGCACCGAATTGGCGGCCATCACCATGGGCAGATAGAAGCGAAAGTCGTCCCGCCTATCAGGCGGCGCGAACGAGTCGTAAATAGCGGCAAGTTTTGAATCTGAGAACAGGCGATCTGGCATCGCTGGACGATAGCAGAGTCATTTTCCAGGGGCATCGCACAAAAACGACGTGCGGTGCGTGGGGTGTTAGAACATGTCTGCTACGAGTGGAACCCTCTCCCTTGATGGGAGAGGCACAAGGGGGAGGGTGAATTTGCCATCCTGAGCTTTTCGAAGGGCCGTTCGGCTTCGCTCAGAATGACAGAGCGTCGGCCTCTAACCGAAGGTCGCCACACTGCTTCACCCATGGCACGACTCGTTCACTCACTCCACCGCCCTCGGCAACAGGTCCGCCAAAAACGTTCCCGGTCCGGTCTTCGACCCTGGACCTGCTAAAAGCTGCAAGTCCTCGGCACGCAGGTCTTCACCACAGCGATCACACACAATCCGCGCCGTACTCTGTCCGCCGCAGCGCTGGTGATGGAAAACCACTGGTGGCTCCGCTCCATCCGTAGTCCAGCGGTCGCCCCACTGCGTGATCGCCATGATGATCGGCACCAGCTCCTTGCCGCTGTCAGACAGGACGTACTCAAGACGCGGCCGATTCGCCGACTCGTACTCTCGTCGCTCGACAACCCCTGCCTGCGCAAGCGTCTGAAGCCGGTCCGCGAGAATGTTTCGGGCGATTCCCAGGTCCGCCCGAATGTCGTCGAAGCGGCGCAGTCCAAGCGCGAGGTCCCGCAGAATCAGGGGCGTCCACGGCTCGCCGATGATCCCCCACGTGCGCGCTAGCGAGCACGCCATTTGCGAAAAATCCGTTCGTTGAGGCATGGATACGATCGTAGCAGGGTTGCCCAAAACGCCATTTCCGACGGACTGGCGAGAAACCGTCTATACTCTGGGTTTTATTACGCAACTCAGTCTGAACGAAAGACGGGACAAGCGGAGGAACACGTGGAACCGGCACTAGAACGCAAAATGCTGCAAGGGTTTCTCGGAGGCGTAGTGGCTCTGAGCACCGTGATTGGAGCGTTGGTCCTGGTCACCGGCACAGACGCAGCGCGCTGGATCTTCGACATTGAGTTCAACAACGTGAAAAACTTTACGGAACTCGACTCCAGCCTCCGCTTCTTCGGCGCCATATTTCTGAGCAACGCTGCGATCATCGCCTGGTCGATTCCTCGCATAGAGCGTGCAGCTCCCGTAATCCAGATCGCAGCAGGCGGACTCGTGCTCGGGGCCGTCGGTCGCCTGATTTCGGCCGCAGACGAAGGCTGGCCGAACGCGGCCGCAACCATCCTGATGGCTCTGGAAGCATCGGTCCTGATCGCCGCGGTCTGGCAGCTCCGGATAAGCCGCCTGTTTCGTCGAGCCGAAGGTTAAATTCGAAGGATCAACCGCCCGCCAGCTACGGCGATCTGGTCTCCAGAGCGGTGAACGTCCCGTCGGCGTACCGGCCCCGGAAAATGACGACACCATCGGTCCAGCGGACACCCTGCGCCTCTTCAAACTGAATGCCGAAGTCGTCGTGGCCGGTGATATCGACCGAATGTCCACCGCAAAGCGGCGGCAACGACTCAAACAGAGTCGTGCAGAATTTGGCCCCAACTGAGTCCGCCACCACGAAACCGAGGACCCAGACCTCCCTGTCTGGCCTGCCGTCGACCAGACCTCCAACCGACATCGGGTCGGGCGTGGAGATCACTCCGACAGGTGTCGTTGGCGTGGCTGTCGCATCGGCGTCGCTGCTGCACGCAGCGATGCTGGCGATCAACACAAGCAAGAAAAACGAGACGAGCTTCATAAAATCAGGCTAGTTCCGGCAAACGAACACGACAAGGTTTAGCCATGTCACGTGCATGAAGGTCCGACAGACCGAGAATCAAGTTGGCACTGTTGACACCCTCTCTCCCCTCGTCGGGTGCCCGTTTACGGGCGCGAGTTAGAGAGAGGGGGATGTCGGCCGGAACGGCCGACCTTCGGCCACCCTTCGGTAAGCTCAGGATGGCCGAAGTTTTGCTGACGTGATCGCCAACCCCCTCTCCCGTTTACGGGCGCGGGTTAGGGTGAGGGTCGTTTCGGCTTGAAAGACCAACTTGACTCACTTGCACGAACGACCCACCCTCTAACTCCCTCCCAATCTGGGAGGGAGAAAGCACTGCCACCCTCTGCCTCTATCCCGCGCCCAGGGGGCGCCCGGTCAAGGGAGAGGCTTTACAAGCCACTCATTTCCAACTTCGTGCTCTCCCCAACCTGCGCAAGCCACCACCGCCTCATGCCGGAGCAGGCGCGATCTGCCGATCCGCGGTCCGCGTAGCCGCAATCAAGACGGCGGCAACAAGGCACAGTCCGCCAGAAATAAAGAACGGAATCATCCACGCCTCGGTGCCACCGCCCGTACTGGCATCCTTGAGCATCCCCGCCATAATCGGCCCTGCGATTCCGCCGATGCCGTACGCAGTGAAGACCAGCGGGTAGTTGGTCCCAACGCTTCGTGTACCGAACCTGCTGGCGGTCGCCAGCGGAAACAGTGCGAAGTTACCGCCGAAGTTGAACCCGGTGAGGGCAAGGAAGATGTAGAGGGCGAACAGGTTCCCTCCGGCGTAGAAGAACCCGATCATCAATAGCCCCTGGCTCGCCGCCATCAGCATCATCGACATCCGCCAGCCGAGGCGGTCTGCGATCGATCCCCAGCCAATCCGGCCCAGCCCGTTTGCGAGCGCGAAAGAGATCGCATACGCGGTCGAAGCCGCCGCTCCGGCAGCAACGGGATCGGTGAACTCCCCGGACTCCACCAGTGCGTCCCTGCCAAAGAGTTTGTTGATACCAATCAACATGAGACCGGCCATGGCCAGGAACACAAATGCCAGCCAGAGAGCGTAGAAACCCTTCGATCTCAGCATGCCTGATATCGACTTGACCTGGCTCAACTGCTCTCCAGACTCGGACTGCGGCGGCTCCCACCCGGGAGGTTTCCAACCATCCGGCGGGAATGACATCAGTAGCCCACCGGCGTGAACGAGAATGCCGAACATGATGCTGTACACCAGGAAGGTATCCAGCAAACCGAGGTTCTCGATCAGACCTCCCCAGTCTCCTGCGAGTTGCACCCATAGAAGCGCGCCGAATCCGAACCCGGCGACCGCAAGCCCCGTCATCAGCCCTTTCCTGTCCGGGAACCAGCGCATACCAACCGCGATCGGCACGACGTACGCGAGGCCGATCCCTGCGCCGCCGATCAGGCCGATGCACAGCAACTGGACAACAAACGTGTCCCCGAAGATTCCTCCAAGGCCGTACCCGGCGCCGAGCAAGATACCTCCGCTGATCGCGACAGGACGAGGGCCGACGCGCTTCATCGCTCGCCCGGCAAAGAGCATGGTCCCTGCGAAAGAGGCGAGGCCGACCGAGAATATCCACTGGGTCTGCGTGTTGGAGAAGCGGAACGGCCCGTCAGGATCAGTCAACTCCGCAGTGAAAACGCCCCACGCATAGATAGAACCCAGCGACATCTGAATCAGGACTGCGCCCACTGCCACCAGCCAGCGGTGGCGGACCAGCAGGCCCGACTCCACTTTGTGGATGACCTCTCGCATCGGCCAGTGATGCTCGAAGGTCTCGACCGAGCCCAGGACGTCCACCTGATTCTCCTGCTGAGGCTGATGAATCGCTCGAGGAGTGCTGGACGCCGCGTCCAGCTTCCTGGGCTCTATGATTGCGCTAAAACATGAGTGCTACGTGAGTAGCTCATCGTGAAAGATGATGACCGCGTGACTTTCAAAAAGAGAACACACAATCCAGCCAGAACGAGACGACTTGAGCACGCAGGCACGCATGGCCTGCTGGTCCGCAGGCCCAACCCCGCTATGGGGCAAGTTGCCTCCTACTCGATCGTCCCGTCGCTCATGCTGCCGCCCGGCCTTGTGTGATTGCTTCCCAGGCTGGTGTAGGTCGCGGGGAGACGGAGGAACTTCGAATAAGTCCGTATCAGCCACGACACCGGGCCTCGGAAAAAGTAGCGTTCGGCCTCTGCAACCTTGTCAATGTCACCCTTGTACTTCTTGGCCGTCCCCTTCATCAGATGGAACTTGAGCTCACCGGTGTTCTCGAACGTCTCGTGAATGATCAGCGCGTCCTCGCCAACCACCTGGTAGACCTCGAACCGAAGCAGCCCCTCCTCCATGGAGTGGGCATCGGTCCCCACCCGCTGCCACCAGTACTTCAGCTTGTCGAGATTGGAGGTATCGCCCGGCTTGCAGGTCCATTTAGCCGTGACATTGACGGCGTTCGTCAGGTCGGGTCGCCGGTAGTCCTCCTTCACGTACCCGAAGAGATGCTCACCGAACACCGCGGGCACCTGCTTCGCCGTGATGGCGTCCCTGGCCGCGGCCGGCAGATTGACCCCGCGCACCAGATGCACATCCGGCTTCGCGACCTGCAGGAGCGGGCCCATATGCTGCGTCGCCGTCGTGGAGAAGTAATGAACCAGCGCTTCGGCGTTCTCGAACACGTGGTGGACCAGCACGGAGTCTTCGCCAATTGCGTGGTTGATCTCCGTGGACAGGACACCGGTGTCGGCCTTAGCGCCGGCATGGATGTCTTCCCACTCCTTCAGCATCTCCTTCGACTCGGCGGATCTTCTGAACAGCCCACCCTTTTTCGATGGGACCCACTTGCCAGTGATGCTGATCTCCTGACCCAGCCGGGAAGGTTCGCTGAGGAAAGACGGCAGCGGCTCAGTCTGTGTAGTCATTGTTAGTCTCATTTCAGGGTCTGGTTTGCGGTTAGTGAAGGGATCGGTCCATCGTGCTTGCCTTCACGCTCAAGGAGCACGATGAACAGCAGGCTTACGCTACCTCGCCCGGAGTCCGAGAGAACCCGAATGCAGGGGTTCCGAAGACTGCCCCCATGTTCATGCCAGAAGCCGCCTGCACCAGTTCCTCCGGCACATCGCCGCAGAAGAAGAACGGTCCCGGGACGGCGATTTCCGACATCTTTGGAAAGTACTTCGCGGCTGTTCCACCAAGATGCTCTCCCAACGCAGGGCCATCTCGGAAAACATCAACAACGAGTAGATCTTCCGATTCCCGAACTTCAAAAACATCGAAGCGAAGTGCGCCCGGTTCATTCGCCTTCGCCGCATCTACGACCTCCTGATACATGGCCTTGAGCGCGGCGCCTTTCCCGGGTTTAGCGGTCCACCTGTACGTTACGGTAATCTCTTGATCGGCCATATCTGAGTCTCCTTTGCTTGATTTATCTACCGATCGGTACAATAATGGATACAGATAGGTGTGTCAAGTATTTATGTACTATTTGGTATGAATAACATCCAGACAACTGAAAAACGACCTCGAGGCCGACCTGTTTCGTTCGATCGCGCAACGGTTCTTGACGCTGCCGTACTGGTGTTCTGGGAGAAGGGCTATGAGGGCGCTTCGCTTGACGATCTAACACGAGCGATGGGCATTAAGAGGCCAAGTCTCTACGCGGCGTTTGGCAACAAGCGCCTGTTATTCGAAGCTGCGATCGATCGCTATGCGGCTACCTACGGCAATAAAGAGTTCGGGACTCTTCAACTAGACAGGGACACTCGCAGCGCGGTGGCAGACTTCTTTGAGATGAGTATTAAGTGCGCAACTGAGAGAGGCAAACCGCGCGGGTGCATGATCGCCAACGTTGCGACTGATGCTGCCGAGAGCGACAAATTACTCCGCAAGAAACTGGCGGTGATGTTCGCGCAGACTGACGAGGGGATTGCCAGTCGCTTCCGAGCGGATCAGGCCAGAGGAGCATTCCCTGCGGGACATGATCCGGATGCACTGGCGCGGATGGTGCACTCAGTAATCCACAGCATCAAGAATCGAGCGCGAGCCGGAGCAAGCCGCAAGGAGCTTTCGGCCATTTCCGAAAGTTTTCTGAAGGTGTTTTTTCCACAACCGGTATAGGGCGCAGGGCGAATGACGAGCGACTGGGACGAAAGCGTGGGTTGCTGTAAGAGGTCTGGATCAGCTCAGTTGGCGTAGTTACGGCCATGTGCATCAACTTCTGTCCTAAACGTGCTGACGGAAATCCCACGATTACACCTTGAGAACCGTTTCGACACCCTCGAACCGTTGTACCACTCTCCTTTGGGCAATTTTCCTGGCGGTAGCGACTGCGGCGGTAGCCTGCACGGGAGGTTCGGCAACTGAAACGCCGATCAGTACCACGGGCAGTATCGTGGAGCAGCAAATGTCTGAACTCACGGAGCAGGCTCTGGCAGACCCTGACCAGGCGCTAATTGAGGCCGCATGGCAAAACGACCTGACGCTGGCTAAGGCTCTCATCGAATACGGCGCTGACGTCAACTACAAGGACGGGACGCAGCAGAGCGCATACCTGATCGCAACCAGTGAGGGCTATCGCGATCTGCTGGATCTCACGTTTCAGCACGGTGCGGACGTGGCTTCCCTCGACAGCTACCAGGGCACTGGCCTGATACGAAGCGCTGAGCGGGGCCACGCAAATGTTGTCGGTCGGCTGCTCCAGGCCGGCACCGATGTGGACCATGTGAACCGCCTGGGTTGGACGGCCCTCCACGAAGCGATCATTCTGGGCAGCGGTGCGGAGCGCTACGTGGATACGGTCAGAATTCTGGTTGCAGGCGGTGCGGATGTGGAACTGCCATCGGCTTCCGATAACATTCCACCACTCCAACATGCCGAGGCACGCAGCCAGACCGTTGTCGCTAACACACTAAGGAAAACGCTGGAGGCCGCGCCGATCGGGGATCCTGACGGCGAGGTGTTAGCAGCGGCGCTGGTAGGTGATGCGGATCGACTTGCTCTTGCCCTGCGAGCGGGCGCGAAAATCGAGGCGAAGGATAACCAGCAGCGCACTCCGTTATTGCTTGCAGCAACCGGTGACCACCTTGACGCAGCGCGAGTGCTCGTAGCGCTTGGCGCAGATGTCAACGCACTGGATGGCCGCCACGACACCCCGTGGCTTGTGACCGGTGTAACCGGGAGCGTAGCGATGGCCGAGGTCTTGCTGGCGGCGATTCCCGGCCCGGATCTCACCATTCTCAACCGGTTCGGCGGAACGTCGCTGATCCCGGCCGCTGATCGAGGGCATGTCGAGTACGTGCGCCAAATCACCGGCACTGACGTCGACATAGATCACGTTAACGACCTCGGCTGGACGGCGTTGATGGAGGCGGTGCTCCTGGGTGACGGCTCTCAGCGCTACCAGGAGATCGTGGCGATTCTGCTGGAGGCCGGAGCTGACGCGTCGATCGGCGACCGAGGCGGAATTACGCCGCTGCAGTACGCATCAGACAAGGGATACAAACCGATCGTCGAGCTGCTTTCTGGCGCTTGAACGGAGGTGATCCTGTGCCCGACAATCGCTACTAGCCGGATCGATAGTGAGACCTGGTATAACCAAGACTGAGTACCCTGTTTTGGTGGAGCCGGAGGGATGAAAGGGCGAACTTGGTTGGATCGTTTCAGAATGAACTCCGACAATCAATAACGGTTCTTCCCGCCAGTCACCGAATTGATAATCTGGAATCGAGTTTCTCTCGCAACATCCGCGGATTTGGTTTTGTCAGAACTCAGTTTCCATCGAAGGTAACATCGTCTGAAACGTGGCGAGGAGAGGGTAGTGGAACAGCAAGCCAAGCTTATCGTTCAGCTAACTCGCGATTTGGGTCGGCAAGATGGGTTCACGCGTTGGCTAAATGAATTGAATGGCATGCTTACCGGCGTGTTCGCAGTACCTTTCATCATCATCGTTCCGCTTACCACGACAGCCTCCGGGCTGCTGTCAGTATTCAGCACCGGCCTGTGGAGCATAGTGATTGACGTTGTTTACGGCATTCTGGTGTTTCCACTTCTACTCACTTCCAAGCTTCACCAGGGAGTACCGGTACTAACGAAAGTGACGTTCATCCCGTCACTAGTTCTTGTAATAATGGTCTATCTGTTTGTCTCGTTGATGGGTTCACAAGGCAGGGCTGAAGAACAGATCGTCCGACTGGCGACTATAGAAAGTTGGCCTAACAGCGTGCTCGTGAAGCGGGTCGTTGCGGAATTGCTTGTTGAGGATGGAACCGATGCCTAGAGCACGCCGGGCTACTCCCACAGGAAGCCGACGCTGTTTTCGCTGGCCTCGTCCTCCATGCGCTTTAGCTGCTCCCAACCTGCTGTCCACCTGGCACCGTCCAACGCTCTTAATACCGGGTATCTGGTTGAGCGTTTCTTAGATGAAATGCGCCCGCACCGCTGTGCCATCACGTCGCCACTATGCCCGCTGAGTATGATGTGTGGACAGCATGCCCTCTAAGGGGAGGCCAGAGACCGGGCGTTCTAGATTGCGGGCGCCTCAGGCCGACGCTTTTATCCCCACATCTTCTGCAATAGGTCCCGGCTCCGTAGCGCCACAGCCTCACGATCTTCTCTGAACCCCGACGTCTCAAGCGTGCAGATGAAGCCGTTCGATTTGACCAGGTCGCCAATCGGCCCAAAATTGAGCAGGCCGGTACCAATCTCCAGGTGCTGATCCTTAACGTTGCCCGCCCCTTCGGGTCCGCGAGCATCGTGAACCTGGACATGCCGTATGCGATCGCCAAGTATCCTGATCCCCTCGTCGATGCCGCCAGATCCCCACGCATGCCCGACGTCGAACGTGATCCCCACCGCCGGACTGTCGATCGCGTCCACCGCCTCTGCCAGTTCACCGTGCTTCAGGATCAACCAGCCGGGTATGTAGTGCATGTTTTCGGCACCAATAACCACTCCGGCGTCCTCGGCTACGGGCGCCGCTGCCTTCATGAAATCGACAAAATGCGAAAGCGATATCAGGCGGTCGGATTCGGAAACATCCTCCGGTTCCAGCCCAACAACGTGAAGCTTGCCGGGGTGAATAATAATTACCTCAAACCCGATTTCGCCCGCTGCCTTGATCTCATCGATGAGCATCTTGAAATCGCCCTCACGCCTGGCCTTATCGTGTGATCCCGGCGTCGCCGACGGCGGAAAGTGGTGGGTGTACCGCAAGCCGTGCGCCTTCGCCATTTCCACCATGAAGCGCCGGTCGTCCGAACTCACATCGGACAGACAGATGTTCGGGGCGTTGAACTCCACGCCGTTAAATCCGTGCTCGATAGCCCACTCAACGGCATGTCGCGCCGATGACGAGTTATCCATAGAAGATGTAGCAATACTGAAAGTGGTCATGGTTATCCGTTGTCATCGATGCCGGTTCGAGCAGTTCGTCGAGTCAAGAAACGCTACTCCGCCCCTGCTCCGCCAGCCCAGGCACCCTTCGCCATCATCCCGCCGTCAACCGTCACGCTCTCACCCGTCATGAACGAAGCGCGGTCACTCGCCAGGAACAGCACAACCTCGGTCGAGACTGCGCTTGGTGCAAAAACGCGGTATTAAACTTAAATAGAGCCGAAATTATCACCCGGGGGCAAGCCGGATCCTCGGCAGTCCAATGCCAACCTATCGCCCTCTTCTCCCGGGAACTTATGGGAGGGAGTGGACAACAGGGTTGGTGCTGTCATTTGTTTGAGGCATTCCCTACATACAACTAGAAACATTTCAACCTCGCGGTGTCATTAGCTTTCGCCAATTCTACATCGCAGGTCCAGTCTGGCTTAAAGTGGTCGAACTCTCCCTCACCTCACTCCGCGCCTGCACCGCCCGCCCACGCACCCTTCGCCATCATCCCGCCGTCCACCGTGACACTCTCACCCGTCATGAACGAAGCGCGATCACTCGCCAGGAACAGCACAACCTCGGCAATCTCGTCCGGGTCGCCGATGCGCCCCAGCGGATGGTCCTTCCCGTAATCCTTAACCGCATCCGCAAACTCCGCGTCGGAAAGGCCGCCAGCGTTACGCAGCATCGGCGTATTGATCGAACCCGGATTAACCGCAAGCACTCGAATATTGTCCTTCGCGAAGTCCAGCGAAAGCTGCCGCATTAGCGAAAGATCGCCGCCCTTGCTCGCCGCATACGCCGAAACGCCGGGCATCGACTGCCGCCCCTGCACGCTCGCCGTGCTGATGATCACGCCGCCGCCCGCAGCCTGCATGTGCGGAATGCTGTACTTCGCCATCAGGAAGCGGCTCTTCAGATTCACATTGATGATGCGGTCCCACGCCTCCTCAGGCAGTTCGACCGCGTCGAGATACGACGATCGCGGCTGGATGCCGACATTGTTAAACACGATGTCTACCCCGCCGAAAGCCTCGACAGTAGCGTCGACGGTCTTTTTGCAGCCTGTGGCGGTCCCCGCATCGGCCTCGACAAACAGCCCATTGCCTGAAAGCTCAGACATCTTTGCAACGGCGTCATTACCAGCTGCAACGTCCACATCCATGACCGTGACGTTCGCGCCCTCTCGTGCGAATGCCAGGGATGCCGCTCCCCCGATACCGAGCGCGCCACCGGTGACGATGACTGCTTTTCCGTCGAACTCACCCATATCTAGCCGCCTGTTTTTGTTGTGTTTAGCCTGAAATCAAGTTCAGAAACCCGTTACCGGCGCAGCATAGCACTGCCGGTTGGGAGACGGTATAGAGATGGGCTGTTTCAACCAGCCACGCCGTGAATCACGGCTCGATCCACGAACCGGCGAACTAGTTGGCCCAGTACACATCGAGCTGCCATTCGGTGCCGAACGGCGCTTCCACCAGGAACTGATACCCGGCTGTTGAGGGCACCGCGAACAGCAGGTTCCGGGCCGATCCAGTGGGCGATTCAACTTCGCTGACCGGCTCGTGCGTGTCTTCATTCACGAGAACGACGCGTACCGGCCCATCGCCATCGCCATTGTGAACGAAGGTTAGAACCGCAGATTCTTGCCCCTCTGCCAGCCGAACAGCCGGTGTGTATCTGCTTCCCGAGCTTCTAAATATCGAACCGAAGTTTGCGCCCAGGGAATTCGCAAGAGGAAGCAGATCAGGATCGTTTGGCTCTGCCGGCGGTGCGTACTCAGGAGTGAACGACAACACGTAGTCTTCTAGTTCCGCCTCACCAATAGCGGGCCACACCTGGCCAACAATGAAAAAGACATCGGCGCCGGTTATCCCGCAGACCAGGTAGACCGGCGATGCGTCCGGCGGTGACCCGCCGGGAACGATAGCGATCAGGTCGTAAACGCGCAGCCGTGACGAAACCCCGTTCAACTCCACTCTCTTGACAGCAGCTATCTGATACTTGCTGATCAGTCGGTGGGCAGAGTGGAGTAGCGGTTGAGGATCTCTGAACTCGTCGATGCACTCATCCAGGTCGGGCCAATCTTGGATACCGTTCTCGAAATAGAAAATCGAAAGCTGAGCGCCTGCTGAGTCCCTGTACCCGTAACCGAACTCTGTGAGGTTTTCGAGCCTGCTTATCTCGGCGGCAATCGGATAGTCGATACTCCAGCCAAGTGAAGCATCGCTGTATCGGTCACTAATCTGAGGAGTGGGACTCGGGCTGGGGCTGGGAGTTGGAGTGCGCGTAGGGACAGGTGTGCTGGTCGGCACAGGGGTCGGTACGGCGACCTTCGTCGGACTCGCTATCGCAGTCGGCGGAGGGACCGGTGCCGAAACTACGGGCGAGGCAACGGTCATTGCTTCGATTGTGGCTGCAACGGCAGTTTCTATTCGCCTGACCTCAGATGTCGCCGCAACCGCAGTCTCGATTCGGCTCGTCCGAACGGTATCGGGGTTGGCTGTGGCCTGAGTGCCGACAGGTGTAGGCAGTTCCTCCGGGCCGCTGCCAGAGCACGCCCATGCTGCGACAACCAGTATCGAGGTCACTGTAAGGAACTTCATGTTGGGATGGTAACCGGGGACGAGTAACGGAAGTACTGTGCTAAGGCAAGACTTCAGGCGAGCTAAAGCGCATGCCATGCCTTAGTTTACTGGGCAGCGACGGACATCACCGCTGGCAACGCTCCTGCTGCACGTGCAACGGACGATTGGAGAGCGCGGGAGAGACAAGATCAAGGAGAAAACACCTGGGAATCGCTGCCTCCCCAACTGCACGGGCATTTCGCACCTCAAGCTATCTGCTCATCCTGGCCCCGCTCAAGGCACTCTCCCACCCTCCACTCAAGCTCACCGTCATCCCACGGCTTCACCATGAAGTCGGTTGCGCCCAGATCTCTGGCCTTCACGATCGTGCCCCGCTGCCCCTGTGCAGACGCCATCAGAACCGGAATCGTTGCAGTCGACGAATCGTTCCTCAGCAACTCCAGGGCCGCAAAGCCATCGAGACCGGGCATCGTCACATCCAGCACAATCACATCCGGGCTAAACGCAAGCGCCTTTTCGATCACGCCTGCTCCTGAGCCCAGTTCATCCGTCTCGTAACCCGCATCGTTGAGCACAAGTACCATCAGTGCCCGCACATCCGGCTCATCGTCTACTACCAGGACTCTCATCTCTCTCCTCCGTACTTAAACGGCATCGTCAATCTCGTCGAACTTGTTACTGAACGCAGGTTTCGCAATGGGCTGTGAGCCAGGCTGCCTGGTCACGCCCGGCAAGCGAAACGTCACCGTTGTGCCCTGCCCGACTGAACTCTCAAGTTTGATCTGGCCGCCATGCAGCTCAACGATCTGCTTCGAGACAAAGAGGCCAATTCCAGTTCCGGCCACGGAAGAGTTCTGTGCACCGGGCGTTCGATAGAACATGGTGAACAGCCCCTGCTGGTCTTCTTTGCTTATGCCGTGGCCTTCATCCGCAACTGACACGACCCATTCGTCCTTAGAAAGCCGCGATGTGACTCCGATCGAGCTATTTCGAGGCGAGTACTTGGACGCATTGCTGATCAGGTTGGTCAGCACCTGCGCAATCCTGGTCTGATCGGCTTTCAGCCACGCCTCCGGGTGCTCCAGGACAAGGCTCGCCTGCTGGCCCTTTTCATCAAGAATCGTCAGGAAGCCATCGACGACATTTCGCAGCAGAGCGGTCGTCTCTGCCTCTTCCGTGGCGAGCTTGATCCTCCCCGTCTGGATCCTGGAGAGATCAAGCAAGTCATTGATAAGCGAATCGAGCCTCTGGCTGTTCCGCTCGACAATCTCAAGGTGCTTCATCTGTTTGAGCTTCAGGTTGTCGTCAGAGTTTTTCTTCAGGACATGCGTAAATCCCATGATGGCGGCCAGCGGTGTCTTCAACTCGTGAGACAGGCTGCTCAGGAACTCGTTCTTGGCATCATCAAGGCGCTGCAACTCGCGGTTCTGATTGCCAAGCTCCTGCCTGACCACCTGCTCCTGGGCGAGCACGGTCCTGTTCCTGCGTGCAATTCGCAGGTCAAGGCCAAACACAAGCACGGCTAGAATGCCCAGCAGAGTGCCGAGAATGCCCAGGATCGTGTTGCGGAAGGCCGTCTGTGTCGCGGTAACGTCTCTCTCGAGCGCCTCGGTCACGTCCTTTGCCAGGTGGAACACCAGGTCGACAGATCCGTCGTCACCCAGAGAGAGCGGCACATAGCTCTCGATCAGGTCAATCGAAGCGGCTTCGCCATCGGCACTCGCGATCTCGACATCACGGTTCAGCCATGACACCAGTTCACCGTTCGCAACTGTCTGGAGACCTTCTGGATAGAGCCCAGACCGTCAACAGGACCGAGTGCCCAGATGTGCCTGCCGGTTGTATCCAACAGTCCCATGTGCTGGAAATCGATCGACTCGAACAGGGATGAGAGATCGTTCTCGCCGATACTCAGTAGAAGCGTTACGAGCGGGCTAATTGATCCATCACTCGGCAGCGTGTTGCCAGGGGACTGGGTTCCACCGTTCCCGTCGATACCTTCGAGATAACCTGCGAGCGCCGGATTCGCAATGATCCTGCCGAAGCTGGTTGCAAGCAGTTTGGCCTCGGCCGTTGCCTGGTCAGTTCCCTGCCGGACAACAGAGTCCTCGCCTATCCGCTCGCCAAACGTGTCCGCAACGAATACGGAAGCGACGAGCAACAGGACCGCTCCCATCACGAATGTGATAGTCAATGCGAATGGACGGTTCAGTGCCCGGTCAAGGACGCGGTTGTACCGCGAGTTCGGAGGAATCGTCTCCATCTTGCAATCATCGAAGTTACCAAATGGACGCACTACGGTGACCGCACCGTAGTCTGCACGTAGTAACCCCATTTAACGGCAGTTCGGATCACGAGAACTCGTTTGCTGCAGATTCGGGTGGTCAGGTGGTCGGGCGTGCCAGGTTGAGGGTCATTTCGACTTGCTGTCCGTCCGAACTCGACCCGTCGACAAGCTCAGAATGTAGTTGCGTGATCCCCTCTCCCGGATCCGGGAGAGGGTTAGGGTGAGGGTCGTTCCAGGTAGTGTGGTCAAGCTAAATCACCTAACACGAACGAACCACCCTTAACCACGCACCCAAAATCCCCACACCCGCCGTATTGCCGTATGAATCGATCAGGACACTTTGGGCATCAGAACAGGTTGGATGCCCGCGCGCACCTGCGAAGCCTGTAAAAACGGGGTGCGAAAGTCAAAACGTCAGATCGTCCCGGCACGGCAATACACGACCAACAGGTCGAACATATCCACCGGCCCCATCCTAAAGAGAACTCAATTGCCGCTTCAAATCCTTCGTACCTACCGGCGCACTTTCGGGCGCACTCCCGGGTTCAGGTTCAACCGTGCCACCCTTCTCGCCGTCTTCTCAATCACAGCCCTCGTTGCGGTCGCATGCTCCGGCTCCGGCCGAGGTAGCGGGGGCGACTTCGATATCACCACTTACCAGTCCGGTGGAGTGCTGGAAGGACGTGAGACATCGCTCCAGGCGGTGCTCGACCAGGGCAAGCCGGTGGTCCTCAACTTCTGGGCCGGCCAGTGTCCGCCATGCCGGGCTGAGATGCCGGCGCTGGATGGCGCATGGCAGGAGTTCCAGGATGAAATCGTGATGCTCGGCATCGATGTCGGCCCGTTCTTCGGCCTCGGCAGCTACGATTCCGGCGTTGCCCTACTCCGTGAGCTCCAGGTCACGTATCCGGCTGGAAACACCGGAAACAGGAGCTTTCTGCAAGACTTCAACCTGACCGGACTGCCAGGCACGTTCTTCATGCTGCCTGACGGCACGATCAACGACAACTTCCCCGGCGCAATCTCATCGGGACGGCTGCAACGCAGGATCAACGAGCTGATCGACGCCCACAAAGAGCAGCAGGCCAGCTAGCCGAGGATTCGACGCACGAGCAGGTTGTCCTCGTTCTGGTAGGGCCGCCGCGTGCTGCGCCCGGTCCACGAAGTGAACGACATCCTGTGCCATCCTGAGCCTGTCGAAGGATGATAATTCACTCTCACCTCGACGCTCTCCCTGGGGAGGGAACGTTCATAATTCTCGCAACCATGTGCGGGAGACGTGCGCCTGCTTCTTCGGCCAGGTGAGACGGCCAGTTGGCCTGATAAGGGCGTCGACCAAATTGCCGATTCGTCGCAACTCTCCGCCCGGTGCGAATATTCCTGGGCCGCACGATAATGTCGTCTTGTGTTTCGGCCTGATCGTATGACGGTAATCGTTTCGTTATCGGGAGTCGTCAAGAGGGCTTGATCGCTTGGCCTCTAATCTGGTGGAGATAATAAAAAAAATGGAGACCGCTATTTACACCCCAGCGGGTTACACGGATCGAATACGACAGGAGCTGGGAAACTGCCTCATTGAGACGAATTTTTCTAAAGGTGAGAAGTTCATAGGCAAAGTACGGGATCGATACGACCTTGGGGATCGTATGGTACTCATCACCACCGACCGACAGAGTGCCTTCGACCGGGTGCTGGCCGCTATCCCCTTCAAGGGGCAGGTCCTCAACATGATGAGCGCATGGTGGTTTGAACAGACCCGCCATATTGTGCCAAATCACGTTCTATCCATCCCCGACCCGAACGTCACAATTGCCAGAAAATGTACCGTTTTCCCGATTGAGTTCGTGGTGCGTGGATACATCACCGGAACCACGAGCACCTCCCTCTGGACGGTCTACGAAAGTGGTCAGCGTCATTACTGTGGCATCGAATTGCCCGACGGCCTAGTGAAAAACCAGAAGCTCCCGACGAACTACCTCACGCCGACGACCAAGGGGGAATACGACCGTCCGATCAGCCCTGACGAGATCGTGTCCGAGAACTGGATGACGGCCGATGATTGGGAGCAATGTAGCCGCATCGCGCAGGAACTTTTCGCTTTCGGTCAAGCCAGGGCGGCCGAGCATGGCCTGGTTCTCGTCGATACCAAATATGAGATGGGCCGTGACGAGAACGGTGAGATCCTTCTGATCGACGAGGTCCACACCCCTGACTCTAGTCGCTACTGGATCGCCGACTCTTATCAACAGCGCATGTTGGAGGGACAGGAACCCGACAACGTGGACAAAGAATTCCTCCGGATCTGGTTCAGGGAGAACTGCAACCCCTACGAGGATGAGGTCCTGCCACCAGCACCGGATGACCTTGTAATCGAGCTCTCAAGACGCGAAATCTACCTTTACGAGAAGATCACCGGTCGCTCGTTCGAGTTTCCAGAGGCGGACCAACAGATCGAGACACGTTTGGAAAGCAACCTTGAAGGAATCACATGAATGTATGACGATTCGTCGCCTGGGCTCGTCAAGTTAGCGCGATCGTTAAGCCGAAATCAAATCGAATATTGAAGTGAAAAAGTACATTCTCTTTGACCATGACGGAGTTCTGGTCGATACAGAACACTGGTATTACCTGGCAGGCAAACGAGCGCTGGCGTCTCTCGGAATTGACCTGCAACTTGACGCATATTTAGTGAATATGGCCAATGGGATTTCCGTGTGGGAAGACGCACGAGTTTCAGGAATATCAGTATCTGAAATTAATCGTGGCCGAGAATTAAGAAACCGATACTACCGCGAATACCTGGTGACCGAAGACATCGAGATCGAGGGTGTCCTGGAAACGCTAGACGTACTCGCAGGTGAGTACAGGATGGGCATAGTTACTACATCCAAACCATCTGATTTCGCCTTAATTCACGAAAGGCGATCCATTCTGGATCATATGGAATTCCATTTGGCCCGAGGGGATTACGAGCGAGCAAAACCACATCCCGAACCCTATTTGAGAGGACTCCAGCGCTTTGGCGCTACTGCCGCTGAAACGGTAGTTGTTGAAGAATCGGCGAGAGGGTTGAAGTCGGCAATAGCGGCGGGTATTGACTGTGTCGTGGTTGCGAACAAGTTCACTGAAGCTCACGATCTATCTAAAGCAACCGCAAAAATTACTACCTTCAGTGAATTACCATCTGCGCTAAAAGATTTACCAAGTTGAGTCAGGCCACGGTGTAGCCGATGAACTATGGAGGTAACGAGGCCCAGGATAGTTAACGATCCCCGATTGCTTCCGTGCGGCGAGAGAGATGGCACATGCCGTTCAGTTTTTTATATTGGAACTGTCAGTGGATACTGAAATCGGTGGATCATTGTTGCCGTTTGGTATCCGAGAAAAACTGCCCGGCCTCAACGTCTGTAACGGCACCGCGTATTATGAACGACCCTCCCTGGGGAGAGGAAGCTAGCCACTCTCAATCCCAAGTGCCATCCGTACCGTGTCGAACTGCCGCACGTTGTCCGGGTGTTGCCGTGTCGACAACGCCTGCCTGCCAATCAACTCCTCCGCCCTCCGAAGCGCGACGACCCCGACCTCCGGGCTGCCCGCCAACGCATGCGCCCTCGCCAGCCCGAGCCACGCCGCCCAGTAGCGAGGCGAAAGCCTCACGCCAAGCTCGTACCTTTCGAGCGCCTCCTGTGCCCTGCCCGACTCCGAAAGCGCGCGTGCATAGGAGAAATTCTCGGCAGGCGAGAGCGGGATAGCGTTCACAGCCGATTCCCTGGCAGCAAGCGAGCGCTCGAACAGCCTGCTTTGCAGCGATGCGCTCACCCCGGCAACCTCGGCCGCCGTCTGAAGCGCAGAAGCCTCCAGTGAGTGGTAGTAACCGACATCCCCGGCCAGCCTCGCAGCCCTGTCAGAGCTATCTGCCAGGTCGGCAACAAGCACGCCCCGCAAAAGATCGGACTGCAGGCTGGCGGCGGCGCGGTCGGCAAGTAGATGACCGGCGTTTCCGACAACGCTCAAGACCGCGATCACGGCGATCGCGACAACCGCCAACGCTGGCGCGATCAGTGCAGCGCCCGACATCGTCCCAACGGGTATTTGGCGTTGTGTATGGAGTAGTCCTGAACTGGAGCCACCCCGCTCCTGTCCTCTCTCCCCTCCGTCGGGTGCCCGCTTGCGGGCGCGAGTTAGAGAGAGGGGGATGTCCGGCGTCCTGGCCGACGGGTTGCCATTCTGAATCGAATTGGCTCTGTTGACATGATCGCCAATCCCCTCTCCCGCTTGCGGGAGAGGGTTAGGGTGAGGGCCGGAGCGCGGGTCGTTTCGGCTTGAGAGATCAAGCTGATTCCCATGCACGAACGACCCACCGTCTAACTCTCTCCCTGGCAGGGAGGGAGGAAATGCGACCGCCTCCTCCGCCCCACGTCTCCTCACCGCCACCAGCGCCATCATCACCCCGATCAGCATCCACATCACGAGCGAATCCGAAGCCCGCGGCAGGTTCGCAAGCTGATCCACCGCATGCGCCGCGAACGCAGAAGTCACGCCGACAGCCAGCAACCGGACCCACGAACTCGCCGCCCGGTCCCTCGCCAGCATCACGCCCGCCGCAACGACCGCCACGGACAGAGCCGTCCACGCCGCCAGCCCCGCTATCCCCAGTTCGGCCGCTACGTTCAAAAAGCTGTTGTGCGCATGTGGAACAAAGCTCGCCACATGCTCATCAGGCGCCACAAGCTGGTACGCATACCTGTAATTGTCCGGCCCGTAGCCAAAGAGATGCCGGACCCAGGGGAACGCGATCGACGCCTCATCCTCGTTCTGTGTTTCGACCGGTGGCCGCTCGCCGATCATCTCCAGCGTCGAAGACCACGTCGCGCCTCTGCCGTTCAGTCCGGAACCGAGCAGGTCGCCATTGAGCGACTGGAGCCGGTCGGCTGCGTTATTCGACCCGCTATCTGCCAGCAAGAGCGCGCCACCAGCCGCGACCGCAGCAAGAACGACTATCCCGACCATCGCCAGGTGCCGACGACTTGCAGCAACCTGTTCGCGTCGGAAGGAAAAAATAATGAGCACCGCAAACAGCACTGCGCCAGTTCCCGTGCCGACCCATGCGCCCCTCGACGCGCTCGTGCCAAGAGCCGCCAACTGCAGCAGGATCGCGGCGAACGCCAGCAGCCCCGCACGTGAAAACGGCCTCTGCTGCAATAGAAACAGGCCCACCGTCACAGGCAGCGACATCGTCAGAAACGACCCTGCGAACGCCGGGTTGCCGAACGTAAGCGGCGACCGGCCGTCGTTCACCTCGAAGCGGTCGAAGTGGAATGGGTCGAGACCTGCCGACTGTGCAATGCCGTAGACCGATGCCAGCCCTCCTGCCAGTGCGACCGACCACAGCGCACGTTCGATGTGTCTGCGGTTCAACAGGAACCTTGCGGCGGCGGCTCCGATCAGAACATAAGCAGCGAGCGAGTAAAGGTCAGTGGAGTCGTAGCCGGGATACGCGCCTGCGAACGCCGTCTTCCGAGAAACCGCGAATAACGCCGAAGCGAAAGCAACCAGTAGAAACAGGCCCGCCGATGCGCCAATCCATCTTCTGTGCCCGAACACCGCAGGGATTTTCGGCCGCGTGCCGGTCCTGACCACTCCCGCTGCGGCATGCGCAGCCCATGCAGCTGCGATCACACCGGCCAGCACCCGGACGGCTGCGATCTTCGGCACGTCCGCGTAGCCGAACATGGCATCGGGGCTGGTGACGAGAAGGGGAACGATGAAAAGCGCAATGTAGAGCGCGCTGCGCACCGTGCGCGCAGCTGCGAACTCGACGTTGGCCGCCAGCCGCGCCATGTCGGCAGGCAGCGAGGCAGGGCTGATTCCCTGCGGCGTAGCTGTGTTTCCAGCGCTTGCCAGGTTGTCTCTCCGGAACTCGATGCCGTTCGAAAACGTGGGGCGAACCGTCGCCCACCGCAATCACAGCACAGCATCGACGCCGCCGCACCTGTATCCACCAGAATCTCAGCGAGCCAGCAATGAGTGGAAACCCGCAATAGGAGAGAGAGCACTCGTCATCTGCCACCACCTTCGTCCCGAATTAGAACGAGGGACCCGGGGTGGTGCGGCAACGCAGCAGAACCGCCCTCTGCATTAGCAACTACGACTACAAAGTTGTCATTCTGAACTTGACTAGCTCTAGCGACATGATCGCCAATCCCCTCTCCCGATCCGGGAGAGGGTCAGGGTGAGGGTCTGAGTGAGGGCCGTTTCGGCTTTCTGTCATTCTGAACTTGATTCAGAATCTCTCGGGCGACCACTCCCGGGCGGTAAGATCCCTGCGACCCGCAAGCGGGTACCCCGCGGTCGAGATGACAACACATCCGCGCGCCGCAGATCGGGTGGACCGGGCGCAGCAAACAGCGCCCCTACCAGAGCAGGCAACCAACGCCGCACCACTCGCGCACCCAGCGAAAACCGACCCGGCGCGCCACTCCCCACCCTGATCCCTCGCTTTCGCTCAGGACGAGTGGTCGTCTCTCCATCTCATCAGCGAAAACCCACCCGACACAGTCACCTTTTTTCATTTTCTTCGCCCGACTCAAATGCCGACCGCAAGATTGGCCGCCTCTCCCGGAAGCCATCCACCTCCTGCACTCCATTCCGGGCGCCCCTGCTACCATTTCGCAATCCTTCCCGCCCCACCGCCCGACACCATCTACTCCCACCCATCCGACTAAACGAAGCCGCCTCGCTTGCCAAAAACCACGGCAACAGAACCCGCCGACCAATCACGCAGGCCCATCCGGCCGTGGTCATCGTTCCTTTTCCTCGACTTCTCCCTCCTCTGGCTCAGCGGCATCACCATGATGATCGCAATGCGGCTGCGCATGATCACCAGCGGTCAGTGGATATTCGACAACGCATCGAGCGACGCTGCCGCCGCCGCCCTGCTCGGAGGACTCGGCGCAGTTCAGCTCATCCAGATGCCAGCCGTCATCTACGGCGGCGCGCTTGCAGACGTCATCGACCGCAAGAAGCTGATGGCAATGACCCAGACCGCATCGCTCATCTCGCTTGCGGTCCTCACAGTCCTCTCCTTCACAGACGTGCTCGCCATCTGGCACATCTTCGTCGTCACCGGACTGGTCGGCATCTTCAACATGCTCGGCAACTCCGCACGTCCCGCCATGCTCCCCCGAGTCCTGCCCCGTCGCTACCTGACCAACGGCGTAACCGTGCAGACAGCCTCGTTCCAGGTCGCAAGCATCGGCGCACCACTCGTCTGGGGAGCGCTCTACACCGGCCCCGGAGCATCCATCACCTTCATGGTCGCCGCCATCATCGCCTCATTCAGCGTCATGGCCCCGCTGCTCATCCGAGCCTCCGGCCAGCCGGAAGGCGGCAGCCGCCGCGTCACGCTCGCCTCTCTGAAAGAAGGCTTCACCTTCGTCAGATCGCACCGCATCCTGCCGGGCCTCTACCTGCTCGACGTCGGCGTGACCATCGTCAGCTTCTATCGAGAGCTGTTCCCTGTGTTCTCGGAAGGTCTCTACGGCAAAGGTCCCGAAGGCACAGCCGCGCTGAACTCCGCCAACGCAGCGGGCGGCGCGGCCGGTAGTTTCGTGGTGTTCTTCACCGGCCGCTGGAAGTACAAGGGCCGAATCGTGCTCGTTGCGACTCTCGCCTACGCCCTGCTGCTGTTCGCATTTGGCTGGAACGATATCTTCTGGCTTGGACTGGTGATCGTCGGCTCGCTCGGTCTTGTCGACGCCATCGGCATGACGATGCGCCAGACCGTGGTCCAGCTCACGACACCCGACGCCCTGCTGGGCCGCGCCTCCAGCGCACACTCGTTCTCAGCAATGGGGGCAAATCACCTTGGCCAGCTTGAGGTCGGCCTGATGGCGGGCCTGATCGGCGCCGGTCCAACCATGATCCTCGGTGGCGCCGTATCGGTCGTCGTTGTCGGCCTCATCTGGTGGCTCGTGCCCGGAGTCCGCAAATACCGCTACACAGACTCGCCGTCAGACGCCGAAGAGCCACCATAGCGAGCGGCGTTATCTTGTAGCGATGCGCCGGCAAGCTGGCACCCGGCTGCGTCCATTCGATCTGGTAGGGGCGCGCAAAGATGCTGCGCCCGGTGCGCTCTCCGAGCGCACATGCATGTCA
>JAJCYY010000036.1 GCA_029262735.1 Chloroflexota bacterium
CAAGGGCAGCCACTTCACCGTGGATGAGTCCAGTCTGCAACACCTCTTCCAGTACCTGGGTGAGAGAGTGGCCGGCACCGGAGGCGTGTGGCGAGGAGATCTGCCGGTCGTCACGTTCGTGGACTGATTTCATGATGAAGCCGACGCTATCGGCGGTCAGACCACCGTTCGCGTCCAGGGTCTTTGGGAACTCTGTCGCAATCTGGCGGTAGTAGTCGACGGTCGCATTTGCGAGAGCTTCGTCCACCGGTGGTGCGTCACCTCGATCAGCGTGCCAGCGCCACTCTGCAATTCCGGAATACATGCAGAGAACGTCACCGATTCCGGCGGTGTTCAAGAACCACGGTGCTTCAAGCACGAGGTCGTAATCCACCAGCACATGCTCGAAGTCGCAGTACGGCCAATCTGCGCCGCCACCAACTGTGCTGCGACCGTCCCACTTCGCAAAGATGCCGTGAATTATTGCTCCGGTTGAAACGGCGGTTGGCACCAGCCTGAGCGGTAGATCCTTCTTGAGCGCAACATACTTCGACGCATCGAGCGCCGTTCCGCCTCCGATGCCGACAACCAGGTCAGCGTCGTCTGGAAGCGAGTTTGACGCCTTTTCAAGGTGGTCCCAGTCGAGCATCTGAACGATGGCGTTACCGGCTGGTTGAGCGGAAAGATGGGGCTGTGCCGTTTTCCATGCGGTACGTGTGGCCACTGCGATATACCGCGGCCACCGGGCGCTTTCGCTCTGTACGAGGCCGTGGCCGTATCGAACATCCACTTCCCTCGCCGGTCGAAACTTGTCTCCGCCGGTCCAGCCTCGTCCCAGCTCTGCCATCATTCACCTCCGTGAACCGCGCGCTATGGCGTGTCTTTTCTGTCGGACCGGACGGATATACCGCGTCTGTGTCTTAAAGTTGGCGCAGTTTCGGGTCGAAGTAATCCCGGAGCCAGTCGCCCAGGAAATTAAACGCGAACACGGTCAGGAAAATCGCAGCACCGGGCATCATTGAAATCCACCATGCGCTCGAAATGAACTCTCGGCCATCGGAAACCATGCTGCCCCAGGCAGGTTGCGGAGCCGGGATGCCGATCCCAAGGAAACTGAGTACCGATTCGGTGAGGATCAGGCTGCCGACCTGGAGAGTTGCAAGCACGATCACGATGTTGAAAAGACCGGGAGTGATATGCCGAACGGCGATACGTAGCGGCGAGGCTCCGGCGATCCTGGCCGCGGCAACGTAGTCCATGTCTTTCAACTGCAATGTAAGCCCTCGGGTCTGCCTCGCAAACGGTGGCCAACTGAATATCACCAGCAGGATGAGAACCAGCCCGAGGCTGGCACCAAACACCACGGCGGCAACCAGCGCAACAAGTATGAATGGCACGGCATAGGTCAGATCGACAAATCGCATGATCGCTTCGTCACGGGCGCCACCAGAGTAACCGGCCACAATTCCCAGGACCGTACCGATTGCTCCTCCTGCGATCAGGACGATCCCGGCGACCATGAGCGATATTCTCGAACCGTGAATAATCCTGCTCAGAAGGTCTCTGCCTATCTGGTCAGCACCAAGAAAGTACTCGGCCGTCCCTTCGGATACCCATGCGGGTGGAGCCTTGACCTTGGAAAGGTCAGAGTGGAGTGGATCTTTTGGTGAGATCACGTTGGCGAAAATTGCCATCAGGGCGAGCAGAGTGATGATGGCGATCGGCAGCAACGGATAACGCCGGGCGATCTTGTACGCCGAAGATCGCCGGATGCTCTTCAGGCGCCTCGGCTGATTGAAGCCCAGCGCTTCAGTAGATTCTGATTCTCGGATCGATGTAGACATAGAGAAGGTCTGCAGCAAGGCTGCTTAACAGGTATACGCCGGCGAAGATCACAGTAAGTCCGGTAACCAGTGGGAAGTCGTTGTTCAGCGTCGCATCAACGGCCAGTCTTCCGAGGCCCGGCCACGCAAACACCGTCTCGACAACGACGGTCCCGGTAATGAAGCTCGCTAACAAAATCGCTGCCACCGTCAACGGCGCGACAAGAGCGTTCTTGAGCGCGTGCTTGATGATGACGGTTCTCCGACCAACCCCCTTGGCACGCGCCAGTTTGATGTATTCGCTATCAAGCACCTCCAGCAGCGCCGAGCGAGTGATACGCGCTATCCCGGCCGATGCCAGCCATCCTAGCGTTGCCACCGGCAGAACGAAGTTGGTCCAATCTCCGCGTCGCGACGTCGGTAGCCAGTCGAGGTACACCGCGAAGACATAGATGAGGACGATTGCTAACCAGAACGGCGGCGCTGCCTGGCCGACGAGCGCGAATCCGCGTATGAACAGGTCGAGGAAGGTACCGCGTTTAACTGCGGACGCCACGCCAAGACTGACTCCGAGCAGTACTGCGACGGCATACGCGATTCCGGATAGCTGCAACGTGGCCGGTGCTCTTTCCTTGATGACGTCCAGCGAGTTGCGCTTGTGCCACACGGAGTCTCCAAAGTCGCCTGTAACGGCATTACCTGCCCAGAGCAGATACTGCATAACGAGCGGCTTGTCCAGACCGAGGTCTTTGCCCCTGGCGTCCCACACTTCCTGCGACCAGCGGGTGCCCGGTGTCATGTACAGAAGTCTAGGGTCGCCAGACATTCGCGACAGTGCGAACACGAGGATCGAGACCCCGATCATCACGAGAACCATGTACGCAAGGCGTCGGACCAGGAATCGTGTCATTCGGCCAGTTTCCAGACACTCCGACCGGTGGCTTGCCGGTCTGGTTCAAGAATCAAACACAACGGGAGGGCTGTTTGCAAGCCCTCCCGTTTAATACGGCGCAATCCTAACTCACGCCCACAGGCAATTGGTCTGACCTATTTAATCGTCTCCGGCCTGTTCGGCAATACGTCCTGGGAGTTGTACGGGTCCCATTCAGTGATCCTGGGTCCGACTGCAAACAGGACGGCGGGAGCCTGGAACATGGGCACGAATAGCATCCAGTGCGTCATGTAGTCCTGTACCGCAACGTTGTTTGCGATGCGAGCCTCGAGAGACCTTTCAGTTGCGTTCGACAGTCCCGTGTCACACACACTCTGATCCAGGGTGAAGCCGACGATGTGGCCTGCATTTGGACAGACGTACCGGGCCGAGGTGGCTCCGGGTATCCAGTTGATGCCATGCGTAAACGGCACATTGATGGTCTTATCGACCGTCTGCGGCCGCCGCGCTGCATACTCAGTCTTGTCTATCGTTATCTGTATGCCTAACTCCTGGCGCCACATAGCCGCCGTTGCTTCGGCTGCGGCCTTCGTGCCCGGCCCGAAGGTGCTGGGGATCCATAGCTCCATGTCGAAGCCGTCTGGATAGCCCGCATCTGCCATGTACTGCCGTGCCATGTTCGGGTCATACGGGATGTTCCACTCGGTCTTGTGCGCAGGATCGTCTGGCAGGACGTTCTGCCAGGCGTAGATCACCCTTCCTCTGCCTTCGAGGATGTTGTCGATGATCGACTGCTGGTCGACGGACATCGCCATCGCCCAACGGACCTTGCGTGCGCTTTCCATGCTGGCCGGGTCGGCAGGATCGCCGATCCAGGGGAAGTCGTCAGAAGCAACTGCGTCATCAAAGCCGGGTCGCGGCATGACGCCAGTCTCACATCCCGGGCACTCCTGGCTCCAGTAGTTACCCGCCATCTGGAAACCCTGCGGCCGGGCGATTCCGATCTCCTGGACCCGTCCATTTATCGCTGCTACTGCAGAGTTGATGGTCTGGGCGGATAGCTCACCGATATCGATCTCACCAGCACGCAGAGCGGCTTCCCGGGTGGCAGCTTCCGGCATGTTTACCACGGTGATGTTCTTTACGTGGGCATCGGTTCCGGACCAGTGGTTCGGAACCATCTCAAGTTCCACTTTGTCGTCAGCTACCCACGCAGTGGCCTTATATCGGCCGGTGCCAATCGGCGTTTTGGCGTAGCCCTCTTCACCGAGGTCGTCGAAGGCCTGCTTGTTGACGATCACAATACCGTTGAATCCGGCGTTGCCCTGCAGCCACGCCCATGTTGGGTCAAAGCCTCCAACCTCAATGTTCTGCCGGACTGTCATCGAGTCGACGATGTCGAAGCCGACCTTCATCTCGGGG
This sequence comes from Chloroflexota bacterium, assembly GCA_029262735.1. Lineage (GTDB taxonomy): Bacteria > Chloroflexota > Dehalococcoidia > Lucifugimonadales > Lucifugimonadaceae > JAJCYX01. Next base: position 4,117 of record JAJCYY010000036.1, read on the forward strand.
CCGATCTCTTCAGCTCCGTTGTTCACCGAATCCAGCGCGAATGCCTGGTTGTAGGTCCAGGACACGTCCTCGGCGTCAACAGTTCCCCAGTTGCCGCCATTGTCGTGCCAGGGGACATTTGGACGGATCTTGAATGTGATGCTGGTGAAATCTGAAGCGACTTCCCACGATTCCGCTATCGCCTTGTCCGCGGGACTGTATCCCGTGTGGTCAAGCGGCGGCGGGCTCGGCGGCGCAACGTGCGGCGCTCTAACCAGGGTCTCGTAGACCGAGAAATCCTTACCGATGCCTCCGATGGCGTTGATGTCCCGGCGAGGATCTTGGATGAGCGGCGGAAGTTCCGCGACGGCTATCACGACATCGTCTAGCTCATCGCTCATCGCGGGTTCCGTGGCAGTTGCAACCGGTATTGCTGTTGCCGTTGGAGATGTCCCGCTGGGCCGAGTTGTGGCCGTTGCGGCGGGCTCATCACTGCTACCGCACGCCACTGCGGCCAACATCAAGGCAGAAAGTCCGGCCGTCAACACGAAGAATTTCTGCTTCGTCCACAGTTTCGAAATTGCCATGACCGAGTCCCTTCAAAGAGATGGTGCGGTTAACTCGTTTTCAGGAGCCGCAGGTCGTTCAATCCGCTGCGAAATCCTGAGCACAACTGTAACGCGTCCGGGTGGTATTCGTCGTAAAGACGGGGGTGAATAGGATGAGTCGTCACTATCTGGCAGAACGTTGGGGATATTAGCAGGAGTGATATACAGGGTCAATGATTTTTCAAGTTGGCGACTACTCACCCGGGGGCGGCTCGAGGGTTACTGGATGACCCGTTTCGTGGGCAAGTCAGGAGTTGTGCGCAGGAGGTTTAAATGCGAATACCGCGCTGTTCGAACATCTAGCTGGAACACGGTCCGGAGAGAACATCATGAAATTCTGTTACGCCCACCGCCGCTATGTCCTGTATCCCGACGCACTTGCCATACAGACCGTTGACGACCTGAAGCCTAGCGACTATTCCGATGAGTTCATCAGGAAGGTGGTCGAGACTGGTTTTGAAGGGATCGAACTACCCGAGACCACGCTGGCTGCTCTTGGAGACGATGCAACGGCAGTCACAGCCTTCAGTAAACGATTTCAAGATGCCGGAGCCCTTGCCGTTGCAGTTCGAACTGGAGGATCCTTTCTCAACCCTCGCTATGCTGAGGAAACGCGGAAGCGGCTCAGTTCTGCTGTGGGCTATGCCGGGATGATCGGAGCTGGGATCGTAAACGTCGCACTGGGCAGCCCGACGCCGAATCCGGGGAAACCCGGTAATCCTTACCCGAACGAGATCGGCGCCTCTTTCGGATGGAGCCGCCTGGAGGTTTCGAGCCGAGACGCGAGCGTTTTCGACTTCGAGCGCACGGCCGATGAGTTGCGAATTGCGTGCGATGTGGCGAGCGAATTTGGTGTCACGATCTGCGCCGAAGTGCACCCCTACACAATAGTCGACAACTCATGGTCTGCCCTGTTGATGCACAGGCTGGTCGCACGGGACAACTTCGGAATCAACCCCGATACAGGCAACCCGTACTGGTCGTATGCGGTGCCTGAGGAATCGACTGAAGAGTTCATGGATGCGGTCGCTCCTGTTTCCGTGTACTGGCATTGCAAGAGCATGATGCGGATCTACCACCCCGAGAACGAGAGAGCGGTATTCGTGAGAGTTCCGCTGCCGGACGGGGAGGTCGACTACAGGTACGCGATGTCAGCCATGATCGATGCCGGATTCGACGGCTACCTGGCAATCGAGAGTTTGCAGGCGGGCGATCAGTGGTATCGCGATGGCCGTAGTCTCGAGTACGCGAAGGCGCTGGCGAAAGAGATCGAAAGCGCACAGCCGAGTTCATAGCCGCTTGGTATGAGTGAAAGCCGCGGTCAAAACTCATCAACGGGTTCGCTGTCGGCGAAGAAAAAAAATGGCGGAGGGTGCGGGATTCGAACCCGCGTGGGATTAACTCCCTCCCGCTTAGCAGGCGGGTGCACTAGGCCTCTATGCGAACCCTCCGCGGAGTGGCCAGAACTACCAATCCACTATATCCGTCGAAGATGCCGGACCGCAAAGCTGGTAAGCGCACATTCTAAATCGGTATGACTAGTTTCGACAGTCACCGTGTGAGGTCTCGGTTACTTGACCAATCGGCGGCGCATCAACCAGACGGCTATTGGCCAGAAGACCACTGTCAGACCGATCATGTACAGCCCCGACCAGAGGTGCGTTAGCTCCAACGAGTTCGTAGCGAACCCGCGTGCTATGTGAACGCCCGGCGTAAGCGGCATCGCCCAGGCTATCGGCTGCACCCAGTCTGGCAGGACTGAGATTGGGAAGAACGAGCCGCTAAAGAAGTAGAGCGGCGTTGCGACCAGCGTGAACACCAGCGAGAGGAAAACGGTGTACGGCGCGGTGGCTGCGAAGAAGAATCCCATTGTGCCGAACACCATTCCGGTCAGCACTGCAGGTATCAGGATGCCGATGACGGTCCAATCATCAATCCACCCCAGGGCGGCGGCAAACGCTGCTACCGAGATCGTCGTCATCACTGCCCGGGTCACAGCCCACGCTACGTCTCCAAGAGTCAGTTCGAAGACGGTGACGGGTGTTGTCAGTTGCGTTTCGTAGATCTGGCTATCGATTCGTTGGTACGCGTTCCACGAGGTTTCGAACAGCGCATGAAACATGGCCGAGCCCATGACGATTCCGGGCGTGACGAACTCTGCATACGAATCGGCACCCTCAACCTCAGTGACGAGCTTGCCGATTCCGAAGCCGACTGCGACGAGCGCGACCGCTGGCTCGACCAGCACCCAGGTGATCATGATCTTCCAGTAGCGGACATACGCGGTCCAGTGCCGGAGCCAGATTCCGGTCACACTGCGCCAGCGTATAGCGCCTGCGCCGGTCATTCGATTGGATGCTGCTGATAGCGTCATTCGTCTCGCAACTCCCGCCCCGTCAGCGAAATAAAGACGTCCTCAAGATTTCCCGGTCTGAACGTCGCCCGAACGCCGGCGATTCCTGACACGTCCGGTCTCTTGCCGTTTTGCGAAGTGACGGTCGCTATTGCGCCTACTTCGATGAGACGGAAAGAGGTTTCCGCCAGGCGGTCCCGTAGCTCTGAGAGCGCTGAATCTGAACTGGTACGCACCTGCGCTACCTCCTGGCCAGCGTGCTCCTCAACCAGGTCGTCCGGTGCGCCCTCGGCGAGAATCTTCCCGTGGTCCATGATCGAAAGGCGGTCGCACAGCGTGGCAGCCTCTTCCATGTAGTGTGTCGACATGAGCACAGTTACTCCGGCCCGCTTCATCACCGCCAGCTGCTCCCAGACACGGTTGCGACTCTGCGGATCAAGCCCGGTTGTCGGCTCGTCCAGCACTACGACCGGTGGTTGCGTAAGGAGTGCACGTGATATAGCGAGCCTTCGCTTCATGCCGCCGGAAAGCTCATAAACGTTGGATGACTGTCTGTCCTCAAGTCCGAAGAAGGTCAGCACCTCTATCGCACGTTCCTTCGATTTTTTTCGGGAAAGACCTTCGAGGTAGCCGTGAAGCGTCAGGTTTTGCAAGACGGTAAGGCCGCTGTCATGGCCGTCGTGCTGGGTTACCACGCCGAGTATCTCTCGCACTTCTCGACCGCGCTCACTGACATTCATGTCTCCGACCTCGATGCTGCCGGAGGTGAGCGGAGAAAGCGCGCTGAGCATTCGCATTGTCGTGGTCTTGCCGGCGCCGTTCGGGCCGAGCAGACCATATGTTTCGCCCTTGTTCACCTGGAACGATATGCCGTTGACCGCGTTGATCTCTCCGAACTGCTTGTACAGGTTTTGCACGCGGATCATCGGTCGGTCAGCCGAATCGTTGTTGTCAGGCTTGCTGTTCAAGGTGATGGGTTAGCGTGGTGGGTGAGTTGTGATCCGGGCGCGAGAGACCGGACATTTGCACCGACGCGAACTTCCACTGTAGCGCGAATTGGCTGATACGGGATAGCAAATGTCGGTGAGTGTTGCCGTCCTGGGAGCGGCCTGGGAAAGCGGCTAGCCGGTGTTCTTGAGACCGGTCGCGATGCCATTTATGGAAAGCAGCAGTGCTCGTTCGTGTAACTGGTCAGTCTGCTCTCCGTTCCGGTGCCGGGCGAGTAGCGAGATCTGCAGGTAGTTGAGCGGGTCGATGTACGGCGCACGTACGCTCAAGGTCCGTTGCAACACAGGGCTACGATCGAGGAGCTGTTGCTGATCCGTGACCCTCAGCACCTCGCGCATCGTGAGGTCGAACTCAGCTCGAATCTTGTGGAAGACATGGTGCAGCGAAGTATCGACAAGCGCATCAACGTAGCGCGCTGCGATTTCCATATCTGTCTTCACCAGCGCCATCTCCACGTTCGAGATCAGCGTCTGGAAGAAGCTCCAACTGGCGTACATCTCGTCAACGGCGTTGCCGTTTCCTGACTCCCTTGCTTGCGCCAGGGCGGAGCCGACGCCGAACCAGCCGGGGATGATCTGCCGCGACTGCGTCCACCCGAAGACCCACGGAATGGCGCGCAGGCTCGAGAGCCCGGTGATCTTGCCACCGCGGCGTGCCGGACGGGAGCCGATGTTCATCGACCCCAGCTCTTCGACCGGCGTGCTGGTTGTGAAGTACTCAACGAAGCCGTTTGTCTCAACAAGGCCGCGGTATGCGAGATAGGCGTCGCTTGAGATCGAGTCCATTGCAGCGATCCACCGATCGATCTCCTCGTTGCTGTGGCGCGGCTCGGTGTGCAGCAGCGACGCTTCGGTGACGGACGACAGCATGAGGTCAAGTTGCGATTCTGCGATGCGGCGGTTGCCGAAGTGGTCTGAGATCACTTCACCCTGTTCGGTGATCTTGATGACGCCGTTCACGGTGCCGGATGGCTGGGCAAGGATGGCCTCCCTGGTCGGTCCGCCGCCTCGCCCAACCGAGCCGCCGCGTCCATGGAAAAGGAACAGCTTGATGCCGTGGCGCGCCGCGCACTCTCGAAGTTCCCGCTGCGCCTTGTACAACTCCCATTGCGACGTCGTTATGCCACCATCCTTGTTGGAGTCCGAATAGCCGACCATCACCTCTGCGGAGTCACCCTGGAGCGAGATGATCCTTCGCACCTCAGGGTCGGACCAGTAGTCCTCCATCACGTTTGCTGCATTTCGCAGGTCGTCAATGGTTTCGAACAGCGGCGTGACTTTAAGCCGGGCGACGCCTTCTGACGGCAGCGTCAGGCCAGCTTCTCGCGACAAGACGAGAACCGCCTTCATATCGGCTGCGGTTCGAGTCATGGAGATGATCCATGTATCAATGGCGTCGTGCCCGAAACGGTCCTGCGCGTCACGCACCGTCTCCATCACGTCCAGCACCTCGCGGGTGAGGTCAGAGAGCTCCGCCGCGGTGCTGTGCAGTGGACGGCGACCGGCGAGTTCAGTTGAAAATACTACTGAGCGGTCTTCGGGAGAAAGCTCAGCGAAATCGGTATCACCGGCTCCGGAGCGAGTCATCAGCTCATCAATCGCCGCGTTTGTCTCGGCGGAGTCCTCGCGTACGTCCATCTGAGCCATCGTGAACCCGAACGTCTGTAGCGTCGTGATGACACGTCCAAGCGGGCCGCGGGCGATATGCTTACTTCCGTTCTGCTCAAGCGACCGCTGCATCACCCTTAGATCCTCAATCAGGGCCGCGGCGTTGCCGTAGAACGGTCCGTCCGGCACATCCCAGTCCAGCGCTACCGCGAGCTGGTTCACGATGCGCTGGTAGATGTAGGCGCACTTCAGGCGGTACGGCTCTTCCTGATCAAGAGTGCTGTATTCCTCGAAAACCTCCGGCATCTCCGCACGGTCATGCTCCAGCGAATCTCCCAGCTCGCTCGAAATGTTGATGATGCGAGTTGACTGGCTGACCTCGGTTGCCAGTGTCCTGATCGTCTCACGTAGCCTGCGAAGCGCGCGCTGGTTGTGCAGCGCAAGCGCGTTACGAGTCATGATCGCTGTCACATTGGGATTGCCGTCACGGTCGCCGCCAACCCAGGTTCCAAAGCGCAGCGGACTGGTAAGACCCGAGGTTTCGACACCGTGCTCGCCGAGCGCCTCGAAAAACCGTTCGACCGCCTGCGCAGTCGTCTCACCCGCAAGCTGTTCAAGGTAGTAGAGAACGTTGCGCGCTTCATCGAGCGGGCCGGGCCGCGTCTGGCGTAGCTCATCTGTCTGCACGATTCCCTCGACCAACTCCACCATTCTTCGGCGCCACGATGAGTCCCGGCCGTCTGGCCCTGTCGGGCGGCCGAGTTGACCATCCATCGCGCGTAGCTTGCTGAGGATTGAGCGGCGTGCGGACTCTGTCGGGTGCGCTGTGAAGACCGGGCGGATGTGCGCGCCGCGGGCGAACTCTGCGATCTGCTGTGACGTGATACCGGCGGCAAGAGCGCGCTCGATGACCGACGAGACCTGGTGTTCGGGTTGTGTCAGACTGGGCGGCACACGGTAGTGCTGCTCTGCGGTGTTGGCGATGTGAAAATAGATTGTGAAGGCGCGAACCAGGCGCACGATCTCCCACGTTGAAGCCTGGTCCAGCCGGGCAAGCAGCGACGTGCTGTCCGCCTCGGCATCAGCGGCGCGGATCGAGCGGGAGCCGAGCCGCACACTCTCGACAAGATCGAAGAACTCGTCTCCCCACTGCTCCCGTATCACATCTCCCAGGATCTGGCCGAGCTCCCGGATGTCCTGGCGCAGCAATGCATCGCCAGAGGCCTCGTTGTTGCCAGTCCTGGAATCGGTGTTTGAGTCGACTGGAGCCATGATTATTCCGGTTCGAATCCGCGTGTTGGCCTGACGCTCTCTGCCTAAAACGCCCGATCAGCGGTCCGGGGTGGATGTGGCGAGCGAATGTGATCTCGCGCATCTATTGTGCTCGATCCCTGAGTCGTCTATTCGGGATTGCCGCCCGGAGTCTCGCCGATCCACACCTCCCCGTCTTCGAAGTATTCCTTCTTCCAGATCGGAACAACCTCTTTCAGGCGGTCGATGAAGTAGAGCGCAGCTTCGAATGCAGGTTCGCGATGTGGTGCGCCGACTGCAACCACCATGCTGGTCTCTCCGATGCCGACGCGCCCTGTGCGGTGCGAAACTGCGACTCTGCCGATCTCCCAACGGGCCTTCATCTCCCTGATGATGACGTTGATCTGCTCGTCAGCCATCGGTCGGTAAGCCTCGTACTCAAGATAATCGACGTTGCGACCGGCGTTGTTGTTGCGAGTGACACCGAGGAACGTGACGACTGCCCCGTCTTCGTCGGTTGTCACGTGGTGAGTGAGCGGTTCGGGGTCGAGCGGCTCGCTGGTGATGAGGACGTTCTGAAAGTTCTCCGGCAGGCCGGTCTGGAGTGCAGCGCCGCCACTCACAGGTGGGATGAGCGCGATCTCATCGCCACTATTTATCTTTTGGTCCGTCTCGACATACTCCCGGTTGAGGGCGAGCATGATGTGACCGCGCATCTGCAGACCGCCTTCGACCTGTGAGGAAGCGGCGTCGATTGCGTCCTGGACCGTTGGGCCGCCGGGTTCGCTTTCAGGCGCATCCGGCAGCGTGACGGTTATATAGTCGGTTTTGGCCCGTTCCCGGAGTCCGGCGAACAGGCGAACAGTTACTTGCATGTGGTGGTTGTGTGGACTGTGCTAATTGGGGCTGGCGTCACCAATATACGATGCGTTGGAAGCGGATGTGGCCCGAAGTGGGCAGATATGAAGGCAGCATCTCCTTTCACATTGCAATTCAGTAAGTCTTCCATCTTTGACACGCGCTCTGGCGCACAACTAGAATTATGGTTCTGTCTTTGAGGCAGGGCGCAGTTAGCGCCTGGTCCTCACAGTCAACTCTTTGGTACATCGCAAATCGCGGCTTGCCGGACGCCAGTGGCCGATACTGCCGCTCACACGACCGCCTACACAATCCCAGTTCGTTTTGGGGAGTTCTTCCACCAATGGTTCGTATCCGACTTCGCAGAATCGGCGCAAAGCACCGACCGTTCTACCGCATCGTGGTCGCAGACCAGCGCACCGCCCGCAACGGCAAGGTGATCGAGGAGATCGGCACCTACGATCCGCTGCAGGACCCGCCTGAGATAAAGATCAATGAAGAGTCCGCCGTGAAGTGGCTGCGGAACGGCGCTCAGCCTTCGGAAGCGGTGGCGCATATGCTAAATACCCGCGGTATCACCGAAAAGGCAAAGGCTGCTGCAAGTGCCTGACTCCGAAGAGCGAGAAGATCAGCTCGACGCTGTTGAAGAGCCAGAGGCGACCAAAGAACCAGGGACCTCTGACGATCTGAACGCAGCTGAAGAGTCGGACGGCGCAGACGAGGGCGACAGCGAAACGCCTGAAGTTCTCAATACCTCTGAAAATGCGGACGAGAAAAGCGACGCTGCGCCAGCGCACGTCACGGTGCCTGATATCTCTGATGCCGGTGATGCCTCACCGTTGCGTGAGATGGTTGAGTACGTAGCTCGCGCCTTGACCTCCAACCCGGACGCTGTCCAGGTGTCTGAGGAGGACGATGGCAACAGGACGGTGTTCCACCTGAGCGTTGACGAGAAGGACAAGGGCAAGGTGATTGGCCGTGACGGCCGGGTTGCCCAGTCAATTCGTTCACTGCTCCGAGTTGCTGCGACGAAGCAGGGGACCAGGATCACGCTGGAGATCGACTAGGTCTGGGTTCGCGACTTCGAGCTTGCCGTTCTGAGCTTGAACTTTCGAGACGCTCAGGACGACTCTCTTTGACAGTCTCAGAATGACGCATCTTGAAGATGCCATCGTGGGGTGTAGAATGTTTGCCCGCCGTGGCCAGGGCCAAACTATTTCCGGTTTGCTGCCAGTTGCTTTTCTACGTTCTGGAAGAACTGTTTCATCAGCGAGTTGGCCACGTTTCGCACCATTCGCTGGCCAACGCGTGCCAGCAGTCCGCCGACATGCGCCTCACCCGCAACATTAACCAGCGTCACGTTTTCGCCGCTCTCAGACAGGGCGATCTTACCGTCACCCTTCATCCAGCCAGCACCGCCCTTGCCATCGACCACCATTCGATAGGTTTCGGGCTCCACCTTGTCCATAACCTCGACCGAGCCGTTGAACTTACCGCGAATCATGCCGACGCCGACGCTCATTTCGGCCCGGTAGCGATCCGGTCCTTCGGCGATCAGCTGGTCAGCGCCTGGAATGGCCTTCGCAAGCTCGTCTGGATCGTTTAACACGTCCCAGATCTCTTGCCTGTTGCCTTTAAGCCTGTACTCACCGGTGATCTCCAAGCCGATTCTCCTTAGTCAGTTCGACGAATTGCCGCGGTCTTTTTGTGATCGCTCACCGTTTCCGCAAATACGTTGCGGGCGGACCGGCGGGCGACGCTGTCATTGCACCGTGTTTCGTGTTGCAAACACGATTCAGGCGTGTTAAACACAGGCCGATGCTACAGCACCCTTACCCGTGTCCGACACTGGCACACGCTTCGCACCGGAGTATCGCCCATGCCCACTACGATTACTGTAACTGTGAATGGAGTCTCGCGGACCGACACTGTCGATGAGCGTTTACTGCTCGTCCAGTACCTGCGCGAGGTCCAGAACCTTACCGGCACACACGTTGGCTGCGACACAAGCAGCTGTGGGGCGTGCACGGTTCATCTGAATGGCAAGGCGGTGAAGTCTTGCACTGTGTTTGCTGTGCAGGCCGACGGCGGTGAGGTGACGACGGTTGAGGGGCTTGCGAATAACGGTGAGATGCACCCGGTGCAGGCGGCGTTCAAGGAGAAGCACGGGTTGCAGTGCGGGTTCTGCACTCCGGGGATGATCATGACATCGGTTGAGCTTCTCGACCGGAACCCGAACCCGTCCGAGGCAGAAATCAGGCGCGGGATTCGCGGCAACCTCTGTCGCTGCACTGGCTACCACAACATTGTCGAAGCGGTGAAGTTCGCGGCCGCCGAGGCCAAGTCTTAGAGAGGCAAAACAGGAATGGTTGTTGCAAAGCTTGGATCCCCGGTTCGGCGAGTTGAGGACGATCGCCTGATCACGGGTCGTGGACGTTACGTCGATGATGTGAAGCTGGCGGGCATGCTTCATATTTCGCTGGTCCGCAGCCCGCACGCGCATGCTGTGATCAAGAACATCGATGTCTCTGCCGCTGCGGCGCTGCCCGGCGTAGAGACCATTTTCACCGGTGCCGACCTGCAGGAGCAGATGGGCTCGCTTCCGGCCGGCTGGGTGCTCGAGGACATGATCGCTCCGGACCACCCGCCAATGGCTTTTGAGAGGGTTCGGACTGTCGGTGACGCTGTTGCCGCCGTGGTTGCGAACGATCCCGCAGTCGCCGCCGACGCGGCGCAGCTTGTTGATGTGACATATGACGTGCTTCCGGCGGTCGTTGACGCTGAGAAAGCGACGAAGTCAGGTGCACCGCAGCTACATGAAGAAGCCTCAGACAACGTGGCGTTCAACTGGAACGTGAATGGCGGAGATTTTGATGCCGCTGCGAAGTCGGCAGAGGTTGTAATCAATCAACGCATCATCAACCAGCGCCTGATCCCAAACTCAATGGAGACCCGCGGTGTTGTAGCCGACTACGACGTCGGTAACGAGCACCTGACTATCTACACGTCAACGCAGATTCCGCATCTTATGCGGCTGTTGTTCTCGCTTGTTACCGGCCACCCGGAACACAAGGTCCGCGTGATTGCGCCCGATGTCGGAGGCGCGTTCGGCTGCAAGCTGTATCTGTATGCCGAAGAAGTCATCTGCGGCATCATCGCCAAAAACCTCGGCCGCCCGGTCAAATGGTCGGAGGGCAGGCAGGAAAACTACGTCGCGACAACGCACGGCCGCGACCACATAGCGGACGTGGAGATCTGCGGTAACAAAGACGGCACGATCACCGGTCTCAAGGCGCATATCTACGCCAACCTGGGCGCGTATCTATCGACGTTCGCCCCAGGCATCCCGACGGTGCTGTTTGGACTCATGCTCTCAGGCCAGTACAAGATTCCGAACATCTCGTGTGAGGTTACGGGCGTCTTTACGAACACGACTCCGGTCGACGCTTACAGGGGTGCGGGCCGACCTGAGGCGACCTACCTGGTCGAGCGCATGGTTGACCGGTTCGCCCAGGAGATCGGGCGTGATCCGCTAGTTGTTCGCCGCAAGAACTTCCTGGCGCCGTTCAAGAACGGCAAAGAGGTTGCGACGGGCGTTAACTACGATTCAGGCAACTACCAGGGCACGCTCAACAAGGCGCTCGAGATCTTCGACGTAAAAGAGTTCCGAGAACAGCAGCGTGCTGCTCGGAAAAACGGGAAGTTCCTGGGCGTGGGATTCTCGACCTACATAGAGATTTGCGGCATGGCACCGTCAGCCGTCGCCGCTTCGCTTGGTGCCGGTGCAGGTCTGTGGGAGAGCAGCACAGTGCGCGTGCATCCCACAGGCAAGATAACGGTGCTCACTGGAACTTCTCCCCACGGGCAGGGCCACGAGACCTCGTTCGCTCAAATTGTTTCGGCTGAACTCGGAGTGCCGATGGAGGATGTGGACGTCCTGCACGGCGACACCGACCGACAGCAGTTCGGCACCGGCACGTTCGGCTCGAGGTCGCTGGCGGTCGGAGGACAAGCGCTGTTGCTGAGCCTCAAGAAGGTGAAGGACAAGGCGCTTAAGATCGCCGCACATGAACTGAACGCAGACCCGAAGATGGTGCAGTTCGAGGACGGTGTGTTCCGGCTAGAAGATGTTCCCGAAAAGGAGCTTCCGTTTGGAGACATCGCTCTCGCCGCGCACTCTGCGATCAACCTGCCGCCAAAAATGGAGCCTGGCCTTGAGGAGACAAGCTTCTTCGACCCGGAGAACTTCACATGGCCGTTCGGCGCTCACATCTGTGTGGTGGAAATCGATGAGGTGACGGGCGAGACGAAGATTGCAAAATACGTCGCAGTGGATGACATCGGCAACGTGATCAATCCGATGATTGTCGATGGCATGGTCCACGGCGGGATCGCCCAGGGCATCGGACAGGCGCTACAAGAAGGCGCGGTCTACGACGACGATGGGCAGCTGCTGACCGGGTCGATGCTCGACTACGCGGTTCCGACGGCAGAGGACCTGCCTTCGTTTATCACGGACCGGACCGTGACGCCGACCAACGTGAACGACCTGGGAGCAAAGGGCGCAGGTGAGGCGGGCACGATCGCCTCGAGCCCGGCGGTGATAAACGCCGTTGTGGATGCGCTCAAGCATCTCGGTGTCAACCACATCGACATGCCGCTCCGCTCCGAGCACGTATGGCGAACCATCCAGGACGCGAAAGACGCGCAGCGGTCCAAGCGGTCCGCAGCAAGGAAGGGCAGCTAGACATGGTGACAATGACATCTGCGCCGTTCGAGTACAAGCGGCCCGAGACGGTTGCCGAGGCTTCTCGCTTGTTGAGCAAGTACGGCGGCGGCGCAAAACTTCTTGCGGGCGGCCACAGCCTGGTTCCGCTGATGAAACTGCGTCTTGCGAGCCCCGAGGCTCTGATCGACCTGTCAGGAGTGGGCGAGCTCAAGGGAATCAGTAGTTCGGCCAGCGGATTGAGTATCGGCTCAATGACGACTTATCACGAGCTTGAGAGTTCTGCCGATGTGCAGAATGCGGCTCCCTTGTTGGCTGACGCCGCGTCGCAGGTTGCAGACGCGCAGGTCAGGAACTTCGGAACGATCGGCGGCGCCGTGTCACACTCGGATCCTTCCGCCGATCTGCCTGCCGTTGTGCTGGCGCTGGACGCAGTCATGGTCACAGGGACGCAGCGCGCGAGGCGCGAGATTCCTGTCGAGCGGTTTTTCCGCGACTTCCTGACGACCGCGCTACGCACGAATGAGGTGCTTACCCGCATCGACATTCCGAAGCTCCCGGCGAAGACAGGAACGTCTTATGTGAAGATGGCGAACAAGGCTTCGCACTATGCGCTTGTTGGTGTTGCGGCCGTGGTAACGCTAGGCGCAGGTGGCGTGTGTGAGAGGGCGCGAGTGGCGTTGACCGGAGCTGGGGCGTATGCGATGCGTGCGAAGCGGGCAGAGCGCATCCTTGTTGGCAAGGAACTTACGCCGAACGTGATCCACAATGCTGCAAAGCGCGTTGGTGCCGAGCTTGATGGCGCGTTCAACGAAGACGTGCACGCATCTGCCGAGTACCGGGAGGCGATGACACAGGTGTTCGCCGAGCGGGCAATCGCGGCGGCGGTGGCAAACTCAGGGTAGGCGGATGTCATCACGCGCCTAACGGGTACCCGAAACAGGGATCGTACCGGCCGACGGGAGATCGCCTGAAAAATTCTGAATCAAGTTCAGAACGACAACGAAGCAATCAGCTCTGTGGCTCCCTCCCGGCAAGTGAGAGAGAACTGATCTGGCGTCGGCTACCTGCTCACCAGCATGTTGCCGTAGGCATCCACCTGCAACTTCCAGCCGGGCAAAACGACGGTTGTCGAGTCTTTCTCTTCGACCACCGCTGGCCCGCTGAACTCTGCTCCAGCAGGCAGCAAGACGCGGTCGTAAACAGGAGTGTCAACGAAGCCTGACTGTGGGTTGAAGTAGACTTTTCGCTTCGATTTGAGCGCGTCTGCCAGCGTGCGGTCGTCCACAGCCAGCTTCTTGAGGCCCGGCTTGCGAATCTCGCCAACCGCAATTGACCGCAGGTTCACGATCTCAACCGGCTCGTTGTCGACTCTGAAGCCGTAAGCCTGTTCGTGTGCGGCATGGAACTTCTCTGTCAGATTGCTCAGCCAGGCAGAATCCATTTCGCCTTCCGGCGCGTCAACCGTCAGCTCAAAGCTCTGCCCGTAATAGCGCATCTCGATTGCCCGCTCGAAGCGAGTTTCGGAATGAGTCGATGCAGAATGGCCGAGCATCTCCGCACCGCGCTCCTCCATCTCATCGAACGCGGCCTGGATTCGTCCCGGCTCCAAAGACTCCGTTCTGCTGATGACCGTTGTCGTGCTCTCAAGCCGAATATCGGTTGCAAGCAAACCCATCGCAGACGCCGTGCCTGGTTCCAGGGGAATCAGCGCCCGGCTCACTCCGACCTCCTCTGCAATACGAACGGCGTGTGCTGGCCCGGCGCCGCCGAAGGCAACAAGCATGAAGTCACGGGGATCGTGGCCGCGCTGTACCGAGACGAGTCGCAGCGCGTTGACCATTGCGGTAGTTGCGATCTCGATGATTCCGTGTGCTGTCTCTTCGACGGTCAGACCAAGCTTCGATGCGCAGTGCTTTTCGATCGCCTGCACTGCGCGTTCGCGATCAAGCGGGATTTCTCCGCCTGCAAAGTAGCTTGGGTCAAGCCTGCCGAGCACAAGATTTGCGTCGGTGATGGTGGGCTCTTCTCCGCCCTGGCCGTAGCATGCCGGGCCAGGACTTGCGCCTGCGCTGTGCGGACCGACACGTAGCGCTCCACCTGAGTCAACCCAGCCGATAGACCCGCCACCTGCTCCAACCTCAACCAGGTCGACGACTGGCGTCCGCACCGGGTAACCGCTCGCTCCGCCGAATGCTCCCGCACCGCTCTGTGCTGCAGCGCCGACGGTGTAGTCCTTGGTGACAGACGGTCTTCCGCCGCGAATCAACGAGGCTTTGGCCGTGGTGCCACCCATGTCGAACGAGATCACGTCCGGGTGGCCCAGCGCAGTGCCGATTGCCGCTGCTGCCACGGAACCGGCGGCAGGGCCGGACTCGACCATGAAGACCGGCTTTTCGACGGCGGCAGACGAGGTGTAGACACCGCCGTTCGACTGCATAACCAGCAGGTCGCCGTTCATGCCGTCTTCCTTGAGCCGCTTCTCGATAGTCGTCAGGTACTGGCCGACGATGGGCTGGACACCGGCATTGATGACGGTGGTGCTGGCGCGGAAATACTCCCGGAACTCCGGAACAACGGCGGAGGAAAGTGAAACCGAAACGCCGGGTATCTCCTCTTCGAGGATCCTGCCCACAACCTGCTCGTGCACAGGGTTCCGGTAAGAGTGCAGCAGGCAGACTGCGATGGAATCGACGCCGGTGGAATTAATCTGTTGCGCAACCGCCCGCACGGCATCTACGTCAAGCGGCGTGATCACTTCGCCTCTTGCATCGAGCCGCTCCGGGACCTCAAAGCAGAGGCGTCGAGGAACGAGTGGCGGTGGCTTTTCGAACTGAAGGTCGTAGAGCGATGGTCGGATCTGGCGGGCGATCTCCAGCATGTCGCGAAAGCCGGCCGTGGTTATGAACGCTGTCGGCGCGGTGTTGCCTTCGATGATGGCGTTTGTGGCGACTGTTGTGGCGTGGACTACGTGGTCGATCGATTCGGCTGATACTCCGTTGCCGAGCAGCCTGCGGACCGCTGCGATGAAGCCAAGTGACGGATCTTCTGGCGTCGTGAGCACCTTCGACGTTGTGACGTCACCGGACTCGGTGTCGATCAGTGTGCCGTCCGTGAAGGTGCCACCGATGTCGACGCCAATCCTGTATTTTCCGTCGTTGGTCACTTGGCCTTCTCTAGTTTGCTTAATATGCGACTCAAATCTGTTCCCTCCACATCCTTTAGATCCATCAGTTGTGCCATCCGCCAATTGTCAGCTTTCGCCCAACCATCTGGAGTTTTTTCGTACGGTTTTAACTTCTCGGTAAGAGTCGGATGCACTGATCGGATAGCTTCAGCAGAAAAGTAAGATTCTGTCGATCTATACTCCAAAACATGACAGTCAATACCATTATCGACACAGATCCGACGAAAATTTCGTCGTTCAGTTGGGATGGATCCTTCGCTAGTACTTTCACTGTCTATTATTGCTGTTATATTTGGCGTTATTCTTTTCAGTTCGTTTAACTGGTCAACCGTATCGCGTTTCCCGTTTATTGATGAACTTCCTCCTAAATGTAATATCAGAAACTCAGGCTCTTTGTGGATTTTCCTTAGGAACTGTTGATACACCTTAATATCAGTTGGCCCTTCGACGAGTAATATCTTCGACACTCCAATTTCGACCGCTCCGCCAAAATTCATTTCCCCGGCAAATTCTGATAATCGAGGTGTATGCTCAAATGATTTAATGGAGGATCCATTGATATCATCGCGTGTTATCGAGTAAATAACTTCAGATTGATGTCGTGATAAGCCGATGCTATGAGTTGTAAAAAGAACTATTGATCCAAAGGAGCGCAATAATTCTATGAGATTGCGCTGTAGCAGCGGGTGTAATCCCGCTTCGGGTTCATCGATCATGATCATCGAAGCTTTCGATAGTGCAATGTTGATTGCTATGATAATTAGTTGAGTGATACCAGAACCGACTTCATCTAAGCGATAAATGTGCCCGTTTATTCTCAGTTGGAGTGTTTGATCATCGGAAGAAGGATTGATTTCCAGATCATCGTAATTCATGATTTCTCTGATCGTGCGAGTGGTCTGCTCTGCGGTCTCCCACCCTTCTTTCGCGTATCCGTATTTCAATTCGCGCCAGTTGTGGATAAATATTTGGCCAACGTCGATATCAAAATATGAGGTTGTGCTCCCAATATTTATCGCGTTTCTAAATGAGGGAATGTACATCGTTGTGTGGAACACTGCTAGTATATTTATTATTCGGTCAATGTGTCCATATGATTTTTGCGAATCAGTTAATATTGTACGGTCACCTGAAGATTTAAAATCAAAATTAGGTAAATGAATGAATGAGTTTCCTTTCGCAATCTGAAGTACATACTCTAGACTGTCTCGAAATACTATCAGCTTCAATCCTCTAAGATCATCATTTGATGCTGCATAATCGAGTATTGTAAATTCTAAATCATCGTCAGTGTAGTTGTTGAAAAGTTCTCTCGCCTGCCTGGAAGGCTGAGGTAGTTTAAAGGATCGGCGTTGGCCGGTTAGTGTCTGCCTCCAGTTTCCTGGGCTACGTATTTCGGCAAAAAGCTGCCGGAAGTCGTAGAAAAATCGAAGTATCGAGGATTTCCCAGAATTATTTGGTCCAATAAAGCTCGTAACTCCATTGCGTAGGTGTAGAGTTTGTGGGTGTCTAAATGGCCGATATCCGGAAATCTTTATAGTCGTATTAAAATAATCCACTATGTTCTACTTTTCATTAAATAGCGGTCAATTGGCGCTCCGTAGATTTGCCGTTCCTGAAGTGTCTAGTTCATCGCCGTTCGCGTTGAACGCGACACGATAGATCTGTTCTGCCCGTTCCCGGCTGATCTTCCCATTTATCACATCAGCCAGGACCAGCTTTGGGTCACGTTTTTCCGGCGGGCCGTAGCCGCCGCCGCCCGGGGTTTGGAAGCTGACCGTATCGCCCGGCTGCAGGTCTACTACGCACTTCGATGTCAACTCCCGCTGTCTTCCTGTTTCGTTTTCCGGATTCAGGATGTAGTAAGCCTTCCTGCCTGTATCGCCGCCGAACAGCCCGTGCGGACCTTCATGGTCGCGGTCAGACAGCACGGTGAAGGTCGCCTCCAGATCCGGAAAGTGGTAGTCGCGGCGCATGCCCATCCCGCCGCGAAACTCGCCAGGACCCTCCGAATCTTCGATGAGTGAGAGCCGTGACACGCGCATCGGGAAGTGTGTCTCGATCTCTTCGACAGGCGCGTTTTCCGTGTTCTGGCCGTGCTGCTGAACCGCGTCTGGTCCGTCCTTGTCTGAGCGCGCACCATAGCCGCCAGCCAGCGCCTCGTAGTTGCAGTGGTACTCGCCTGAATCGGGATCGATCAGGCCGAAACCAGCCTGCGCCATCATCGCCTTGCAGCCTGCCGCGACCTCTGTTGGCATTGGAATCGATAGCGCCTTGAACATCAGGTCGTTCAGCCGCACCTGCGTCTCCCAACCGCCGACCACCGGTGCGGGGTGGCGGCCGTTGATGACGGTTCCCTCGGGAGCGATCAGCTTGATGTGCCGGTAAAAGCCGTCGTTTAGCGGCAGGTCGGTGTCCATCAGCGCCCGCAACGTGTAGGCGCAGGCGGCGAAGGTCATGGCGTACGAGCTGTTTACCGGCGCGCGCCGCTGCGGATCGCAGCCAGTCATGTCGAACAGAACTTCGCCATCGCCGATAGTGATCGCGACCTTCAGGTTCACAACGTCCGTCGAGAAACCGTCGAAATCGACGAATCCTTCGGCGGCGAACGTACCACGCGGCAGCTCAGCGATTCCTGCCACTGTGCGGCGTGACGTGTACTCGATCACCTCATCGACATAGCTATCGAACTGTGCCACGCCGTGGCGGTCGTACATCTCGGCTAGCCGCTTTGCGCCGATCGCGTTGGCTGCAACCTGCGCCCGAAAGTCGCCGGCCGTGACGCGCTTTGAGCGGATCTGGGCGAGGATCAGTCGGAAGATGTCGTCGTCGATGACACCGCCGCGCACTAGCTTGACGGGCGGGATGATGATCCCTTCCTGGAATATCTCGCGGAAGGGTCCGATGCTTGCGGGCGCGCCTCCACCAACATCGACGTGGTGTGCAAGGGAAGCGACGTAGCCGACGAGCTGGTGCTTGTAGTGGACAGGTCCGAGGACCGTCGTGTCGTTGAGGTGACTGCCGCCGCTGTAGGGATCGTTGACGACGAGCATGTCACCGGGCGCAAGGTTTTCGGGACCGTAGGTCGTGACAGCCTGCGGAATGAGGCGGACAAAAGAGCCCAGGTGGACGGGCTGCGAGAATGCCTGCGCGACCGGCCTGAGGTTGCGGTCGAAGAAGGCGCAGGAAAAGTCCTGTCGTGTCTTCACGTTGGTCGAGTACGCGCTGCGTCGAAGCGTGGCTGCCATCTCCTCGGCAACCTGCACCATGCCGCTGCGGAGCACTTCGAAGCGAATCGGGTCGATAGCCAGCGTCATATGGGCTCGCCTGTTTGCGGCGTACGCAATCGCGCGGTTCCCATGCTGTCGACAGCCAGGGAAACCGGATCGATTGCTACGTGATAGACGCTGCGTGCCCGTTCGATATTGACTTTGCCGTCTCGCACATCATCCGCAACCTGCTCTGGGTCGCGCTCCGAAGGCGCGCCGTAGCCTCCGCCGCCGGAGGTGCGGTAGCTGATCACCTGTCCGGGCAGGAGGTCGACCGTCGTCTTAGAGCTGAGAACAGTCTCCGTCCCGTCATCAATCAAGGCATAGACCGACTTGCTGCCGGTTTCGCCGCCGAAAAGACCGTGCGGACCCGCTCGGTCGCGGTCGGCAAGCACCGTGAATGTCACAGGCTGCGGGAACCGGTAGTCACGACGCAGGCCGAGCCCTCCGCGAAACTGGCCCGCGCCTTCCGAGTCCGGCATCAGCTCGTAGCGCGTGATCTGTACCGGATAGTTCGACTCTGTCTCCTCGATGGGCGCGTTCTCGGTGTTCTGGCCGTGCGACTGCACAGCGTCGGGGCCGTCGGATGCGTGGCGTGCACCGTAACCCCCGGCGAGCGTCTCCAGAAAGCAGAAGTATTCGCCCGGGAACCCATGCGAATCGGATTCTGTCTGGCCGCCGAATCCGGAGTGACACTGCATCGATTTCGTGCCCGCGCACACGGCATCTGGCAGCGCGTCCGATAGCGCCTTGAAGATCAGATCGTTGAGGCGCACATGGGTCTCCCAGCCACCGACAACCGGCGCGGGATGTGTGCAGTTCGTGACCGTTCCCTCGGGTGCATTGACGTGTACGTAGCGATAGAAGCCGTCGTTGACAGGCAGATCTTTGTCAATCAGGGCACGGAGCGCGTAGGCACAGGCGGAGTAGGTCTGGGCGAAGGTCGAGTTGACCGGCGCGCGGCGCTGACGGTCGGAGCCAGAGGTGTCGAACCTGACTCCGTTGTCGTCGATCGTCACCTTCACCTTGAGGTTTACCACGTCGTCTGTGAATCCGTCGTTGTCAACGAAGCCCTCGGCAGAGAACTCGCCATGTGGCAGTTTTTTCAGCTCGGCCGCGGTACGGCGCGCCGTGTACTCGATCAGTTCATCGATATAGAGATTGAACTGGTCAAGGCCGTAGCGGTCAACTATCTGGCAGACGCGCGCCGCGCCGGTGCGGTTCGATGCGATCTGCGCTCGGAAGTCGCCTGCGGTCTCACGCTTCGAGCGAATCTGAGCAAGAACAAGGTTGAAAACATCACGCACGACCTCGCCGCCTTTGACGAGTTTGATACGTGGAATGATCACGCCTTCCTGGAACACCTCACGAAATGCGCCGACCGATGCAGGCGCACCACCGCCAACGTCTACGTGGTGGGCGAGGCAAGCGGTGTAGCCGATGACCTGGCCTTCGTAGTGAACAGGGCCGATGAGTGAGATGTCGTTCAGATGTACGCCACCGCCGTACGGGTCGTTAGAGAGGATCATGTCGCCGGGGCCGAGGTTTTCTGGGCCATATTCTCTGATGGCGTACGGAACATGACGAACGAATGATCCGAGGTGAACAGGCTGGGTGAAGGCCTGCGCGACGGCGCGGAGGTCGCGATCAAAGAAGGCGCAGGAGAAGTCCTGGCGCGTCTTGACGTTGGTCGAATAGGCGCTGCGCCTGAGCGCCGCTGCCATCTCTTCTGTCGCCTGCGTCAGCGCACTGCGGATGACCTCGAATTTGATGGGGTCGATGCCGGTGAACGGACGCATGTCTGCGTCTGTTTCAGAGGTGGCGCTTGAACTGGTCGCCGGGGTGCTGTCAGGTCCGGGGCTGCCGGGCGGAGTCTTCATCACCGCAGATTGTACTCGCAGTGATGGTATGCAGAGGGTGACTCGCCCGCTTTCGGATGGACCGTGGCCACCGGGTGTGATGACACGAGAGACTCTGAATCAATCCTTTCGGCAAGCTCAGGATGTAGTCGGCTCTGTTCACATCATCGCCAAATCCCCTCTCCCGGATCGGGAGAGGGTCGTTCTGACGGTCATCGGCGAAACACCTCCGTCCCTGAGCTGGTGCGCCACTCGACGGCACCGAGGAAGATGATGAGGGCGTCAGCTATCTGCTGGTCGGGCATGCCCTGACTAAGAACCTCAAGCTCTCTCTCAGTCAATCCCGGAGCTTGCCGTTGGTTCGGAGTAGTATCCATGCGTTGCAAATTGTGCATGGAACTCGAATTCCGCCTGAAGGAGCCTGCCGTGAAAGTTGTAGACCACAAGACGATCGTTGTTGAGAACGTGGCGCCATACATTGGCGGTCAGTACTTCCTGTTCCTGGAACTGCACACAGATGAAGGAATCGTTGGCCTGGGCGAACGAATCGCCGGGAGCAGCTACACAGGCCATCTCAACGATCTGAAGTCACTGGTCAGCCTCATTGAGGAGTATGTCGGCCAGTTCGTTGTCGGCCAGGACCCGATGAACAGCGAACTGCTGTGGGACAAGATGTACGGCTCACGGCATGACCTCCGCCACCCGAGTCTTTCTTCCACGCCAGTGATCAGCGCCATCGACATGGCGTTGTGGGACATTCGTGGCAAGGCGATGAACCAGCCGATCTACAACCTGTTGGGCGGGAGGTACCACGAGAAGCTCCGAGCGTACGCGTACATGCCGAGCGCGGGCCTGAGAGAGAACCCGGAGAAGGCGGGCGATGTTGCAGTTCAGCTCATGGAGGAGGGGAATTCAGCCTGCAAGATCGATCCGTTTATGCCGACGCACCCGATCCGGGATATCCCTTTGTGGGAGATCGAGAATGCTGCGAAGATCTTCGAGAGCATCAGGGAGGCTGTTGGCAACGGGCTTGAGGTGGGAATAGGCACGCACGGCCAGTTGACGACTTACAGCGCTATCAGGGTTGCCGATTTCCTTGAGCCGTACCACCCGTTCTGGTTCGAGGAGCCGGTTGCGCCAGAGAACACTGATGAGATGGCGCGGGTCGCGGCTCATACGAGCATTCCGATAGCGACTGGAGAGCGACTCGTGACGAAGTATGAGTTTGCCCAGGTTCTTGAAAAACAGGCTGCCCAGATCATCCAGATGGATGTCGGCCAGTGTGGAGGAATTACAGAGGCGAAGAAGATCGCGAGCATGGCAGAGGCGCACTACGCCGTGATTGCTCCGCACATGTACTGCGGACCGGTAGCCGCCTCAGCAGCCATTCAGATCGACACCTGCTCGCCGAACTTCTTGATCCAGGAGGCGAACCAGGGGCCTTTGCACAGGCAGATCTTCAAGGAGCCGCTGGCGTTTGAGAAGGGCTTTATAGTCCCACCGACCGGTCCGGGCCTCGGTGTCGAGTTCGATATGGATGTCGTAAAGGCGCACCTGGTCGAGTAGACCGCGCTCGCGTGCCCGGCTCAAGCTCAAGACAATTGGAGAACAAGGTTTGCCTGAGAAACTCAAGCTGCTCGTGACGGGACTGAACGGTGTTGTTGGTCGAGCTCTGCGACCGGCGCTGGAGGACCGCTACGAGTTGTTTGCGCTGTCTCGCAGCGGCGTCGCAGACCTGCCCGAAGACCGCGTCTTCAGGGCTGACATCGCCGACATAGATTCGCTGAATCCGGCGTTCGAGGGCATTGATGTCGTCTTGAATCTTGCCGCAGATGGAGGGTTGAGCAGCCCGGACGGGATGGATGCTCCGTGGGACTCGATGCTTCAGAACAACATTGTCGGCGCGTACAACGTGCTTGAGGTCGCTCGGCGATCTGGAGTCTCCCGGGTGATACTCGCCAGTTCCGGCGCAACCGCCAACGGCTATGAGCTGGAGGAGCCTTACAAAAGCCTCGTCTCAACGGAGGACGTCGATCTGCCGGAATCGTGGAAAATGGTCAACGAGTTCTCGGAACCTAAACCAATCTCTCTCTATGGCGTGACCAAGTTGTTCGGCGAGGATCTCGGCAGGTACTACGCACTGACCACGTCGATGTCGGTCATTAACCTCAGGATCAGCAGCTGTGGACCCGTCGATAAAGCCGGTCCCGGCAGGGCGCAGGCGAACTGGGCCAGTTACCGAGACCTGCAACAGTTGACGATCAAGTGCATCGAGGCGCCGCCCGAAGTCAAGTTCGATATCTTCTGGGCAACATCGGACAACCGGAAACTCTTCCGAGACAACAGCCACGCCAAAGAGGTGTTGGGTTACACACCGCAGGACGGTGTGCGCTAGACCAGTGTTGTCCGTTCCCGTTTAATGCGGCATCATGCAGCGGGACCGACGGCGGGGCCACCAATACTCGTAAACGTGATCAGCACCATGCCAAAATTCCAAACAGTTGATCTTGACGCTGCTCGTAGTAGAGACACAATCTCGGGTGATGCCTGGGAAGACCGTACTACGCGGGGCCTGGGCAGTCTCCCGGTTGGGACGCAGCGGTTCTGGGGCATCCCGTTCGAGCTTGGGAACTCATCCGGTGAAATTTCACCTGTCGGTGCCGGTTCGCAAGGATCGACGAACTCGATCAGCATACCGATCGACGGTGTCGCCACCTACATCGTCCTTGCACATATTTGTGACTCCAGGGCCCGCGACACCGTGGCCGGTCAGACAGCCGACTACGCTTCTCCTGTTGTTACCGCGCCGGGCGAGCACCTGGCTGACTACGTGCTGGTCTATGAGGACGGTTCCACCCATTCGACACCGATTCGCCGCCGGTTCGAAGTGAACCAGGTACACACGCGGATGCAGAGCGGATTCGCCTGTCGGCCGCACCAGGGTCTGACGCCGTTGCCGTTGCGCGGTCCCTATCCGGAAAACAGCTGGGGCCGCTACCAGACCATCGCGTCGGTCGGTCCAGCTGGACCTCCAGCATCACCGAGAGAAGACCTTGAAGGGAGAATGCTCCCCGCCGCGTCGTGGTCGATTTATGCATTGAAAAATCCGAAACCTGAGCTTCGCGTAACCGAGATCCGGGTTGTGCCGACCGGAGCGGCGACAGTCGGAATCGGCGGTATCACCCTTTTTACCGGCAAAGAGCATCCCCTTCGCCACGAGCCGCTGGAAACCTTTCAGTTGAAGCTCGGCGCAGGGATACACCCCGACGCAGCGCTCTCCAGTGCGCGCATAGACCTGGGCGTAATTGCGCGGCGTTATATGGTCCAGGGCTTTGATCCTGCCGCGTGGCTCGATGAGCCGGTAAAGGGCCGGGGCGAGGCTCCTGAGGAACGCACGTTTCAGCCGACGTTCGATGTCGCAGCCAGCGTCGATGCATCGGTGGAGATTGATGGCAGAGAAGTGGAGCTAGCGAAGGCGTACGAGGCTGGCGAGGCGAGCTCTGACGATGGTGATATCACGATGCAGGTGGTTGGCCGTGAAAAGACCTGGCTACAGGCGCGGATTGTAGATAGCGAAACCGGAAAACAGATCGCCGCACGGGTTCATATGCGTTCACCAGACGGGCGTTACCTGCCGCCCTACGGGCACCGCCAGGAAGTGAACGACAACTGGTTCGAAGACTATGGCGCGGACGTGAAGCTGGGTGACACTCAGTACGCGTATGTCGATGGAAAGTTCAGCGCCGAACTGCCAGTTGGCGATGTGTACTTCGAGGTAAGCCGCGGTTTCGAGTACCAGCCGGTTCGGCAGAAGGTCGAGATCGGGCGCGGGCAGAAAGAGATCGAGATCCGGCTCGAAAAGCGAGAGGATAGGCGGAACACAGGCTGGGTGACCGCAGACACTCATGTCCATTTCCTGAGCCCGGAGACTGCGCATCTTGAGGCGGACGCTGAGGGTGTCAATGTCATCAACCTGCTGGCAGCACAGTGGGGCGATCTGTTCACGAACGTCGGTGACATTACGGGCAGGCAGTCAGGTTCAAGCAGTGGCGAGACCATCGTCTGGGTCGGCACGGAGAACAGGCAGCATTTCCTCGGCCATATCTCGATGCTCGGTGTGAAGGGTGACCCGGTTTTTCCGATGAGCACCGGCGGTGCCACCGAGGGCTACTTTGGCGATCCAACTGAGCGTGCGATGTCTGAGTGGGCGGACGAATGCAGGGCCAAGGGCGGGCTAGTAGTCGTACCGCACTTCCCGTACCCTCACTCGGAGATCATCGCCGAAGTGGTGCGAGGCCGGGTCGACGGGCTGGAGTTCTGGGATTTCTGGACGCCGACGATGGACACCTTCTCTTTCCACGAGTACTACCGGCTGCTCAACTGCGGATACCGGGCGGCGGTCGTTGGCGGCACGGACAAGATGTCGGCGGGCATGCCTGTCGGAAATGTCCGGACATACGCGCAGATTGGTGATAGCGCCCTTACTTACGATGCATGGGTCGATGCGGTGAGGGCGGGCAGAACCTACACGACAAGCGGTCCGCTAATGTCGTTTTCTGTGGACGGTCACGAACCGGGTGACGATTTTCAGATGCCGGCTGGTGGGGGGACTGTGCATGTTGAGGCCAGCGCCATCTCACTCACTGGACCTGTGAACAGGCTGGAGATTGTCTTTAACGGTGATGTTATTGCGACGGTTGAGGATGCGAACGGAGCGTCCACTCTTTCGTTCAATGAGTCTGTCAAAGTGCAAGGGAGCGGCTGGCTGGCAGCACGATGCGTGTCGAACCACAGGGCGTGGAGTGTCTGGCCTCAGCACATTGCGGCGCATACGTCACCTGTCTTCATCAAGGCGAACGGCGAAAGCCTTTTCGACAATCCGACGGCTGAGTATCTGATCACGATTATGGAAGGCGGCATGACGTGGCTGGATACCCTTGCCACACGCGCCGGCTCGGCCCGACACGCTGCTGTGCGGTCGGTGTTCGAGGAGGCTGTTGCCGCGGTGCGAGAAAAGCAGAGAGAGCATGGTCATCCACATGATCACTAGCCGATGTTCTGTGTTGCAGCCCGGCTTCACTGCCCTGGCAACAGAATGACCTACAGGATTGGCGCGGACATAGGCGGCACATTCACCGATGTCGTGATGCACGGCGAAGACGGCCAGACATGGACTGCCAAGGTACTGTCGACGGTCGATGACTTTTCCCGCGGAATCGCCGAGGCCACCGCCGAACTCATCGACATTGCAGGCATCACTCCGTCTGAAATCACCGAAGTGGTCCACGGCACAACTGTCGCCACCAACTCCATCCTGGAGGAAAAGGGTGCGAAGACGGCCCTGGTGACGACGGCCGGTTTCCGTGACGTGCTTGAACTGCGCCGGTTGCGCGTACCGGAGCTTTTTTCGCTTTTCTACAGGCCGCCACGGCCGCTGGTTGCACGCAGACTCCGTTTCGAAGTCACTGAACGAATCGGCTCCCGCGGCGAGGTGGTTACGCCTCTCGATATCGAGTCCGTCGATGCAGTGATCGAACAGCTGTTGGCCGCGCAACCGGAATCGGTCGCCGTTTGTCTGCTTCACTCTTATGCCAACACGCGGCACGAGCGAATGATCGGCGAGCGTATCGTGAAAGCGTTGCCGTCTGCGTTCGTCACGTTGTCGGTCGATGTGCTTCCCGAAATCCGCGAGTACGAGCGGACCAGCACGACGGTCATCAACGCATACATCGGTCCCATTGTTGCTGACTACGTCAAGTCGCTAGGAGCCAGACTCGAAGCTGCGGGTGTTCGTGGCCAGTTGCGGATCATGCGCTCTGACGGCGGTGTGATGACGGCAAACGCGACCCTCAGGACACCCGCTCAGATCATCGAGTCAGGCCCCGCTGCAGGGGTTGTTGCTGCCGCCGCGCTGGGCGCACGAACAGGCAGGCCCGACCTGATTGCATTCGACATGGGCGGCACGACGGCGAAAGCGGCGCTCGTCGAAGACGGCCGTCCTTCCTGGACAACTGAATACGAAGTGGGCGCCGGGATCACGCTCTCTAACCGACTGGTTAAGGGAAGCGGCCACGCGCTGAGGCTGCCTGTGATCGACCTTGCCGAGGTCGGCTCAGGCGGCGGCAGTATCGTTACGATCGACCCCGGCGGTGCCATGAAAGTTGGTCCTGAAAGCGCCGGCTCATCGCCGGGTCCGGCCTGTTACGCCCTGGGCGGAAAGCAGGCGACTGTCACCGATGCCGACGTGGTGCTGGGATACCTGAACCAGGGTGCGCTGGCTGGCGGGGCATTGAAGATAGATGCCGCGGAGGCCAGGCGGGCCATCGGTTCAGTCGCTCCCGGCAGCGGTGATGAAGATCTGCTTGCGACGGCGTTTGGCGTGCATGAGATAGCGAACGCGACCATGGTCCGCGCCATCAAAGCGGTAACCACTTACCGGGGCCGGGACCCACGCCAGTTCTTGCTGCTTGCGTTCGGCGGCAGTGGACCCGTTCACGCGGCGCACATCGCCCGGTCGCTTGGTATTTCACAGGTGGTTGTGCCGCCGTCACCGGGAGTGTTCTCTGCTGTTGGACTTCTGCAGGCTGCGCCAGAATTTCACTTCACCCGCACATGCCTGCTGGATGCCGGGACAGATGACCTGGCCGTCCTGCGTGATGTGTTCGATTCGCTGGAAAGTGACGCCAGGGCCGCACTGATTCGCGACGGATTCGACGCGGCGCCGGTCACATGGCAGCGTCTGGCTGATGCGCGCTTCACAGGCCAGTCCTCGGAGTTGACTGTCCAGCTTCCCGAGAGTTTCGGATGGGAGCAGATAATCGAGGAGTTCACCGAGGAGCACCGGAAGACGTATGGCCACGCCGATCCGCGTGCGTCGGTACAGGTTGTCAACGCCCGAGTGAAAGCAACGGTGCAAGGATCAGGATACGTTCCGTCGTTAGGCGAAGATTTGGAGCCGGTGCAAAACGGCCCGCAACGTGAGTCGCGGCAAGCGTATTTTGGTTCCTCAGCTGGTCTCATGGAGACACCTGTGCTCAGGCGGGCAGACGTGTCAGACGCATCGATCAATGGTCCTGTCATCATCGATGAAATGGATGCTACAACCGTCGTCCCGCCCGGCTGCAGCGTGCGGCTGGATGATTCTGGCAGCCTCCTCATCAAGGTAGGGCAGTTCGAATGAGCGCCATCGGTGCCGCCGGTCCTGGCTTCGACCTACTGATCAACGGCGGGACGGTCGTCGATGGCACGGGTCGGCCGAGTTATACGGCTGATATCGGTATTTCTCACGGCGTGATTGCGGCCGTCGGTGACCTGTCTGGCGCGTCCGCACCTGAGACGCTAAACGCGACTGGCATGAGTGTCTCGCCGGGATTCGTGGACATTCACTCTCATTCCGACTACACGCTGCTCGTCGACGGTCGCGCTGCAAGCCAGATCTCCCAGGGTGTTACGACGGAGCTGGTAGGCAACTGCGGTCATGGGTGTGCGCCGCTGACTGAAAACAGATCTCGATTTGTGCCGAACATCTATGGATACACCGGCGATGTTGAGATGACGTGGCGCACGACCGCGGAGTTCCTGGATGCATTGAGCCTGGCTAAGCCTGCGGTGAATGTCGCTGCACTTGTTCCGAACGGTAACCTGCGGCTCGCAGCGCTCGAAAACCCGGCTGAGCCCGCCACCTCCAGTGAGCTTACTGAGATGACCGCTTTGTTGGAAGAGGGTTTAGACGCCGGTGCGTTCGGCCTGTCGCTCGGACTCGAGTATCCGGCCGAGACCGATGCTCCAGAAGATGAATTGATCGGACTGGCTAGCGTAGTCGCAGAACGCAACGGACTGCTGGCAGTGCACACGGCCAACAAGGATGCGGAGGCGGTCGAAGCGGTAGGCGCAGCGGTGCGTATTGCCCGGAGCGCCGAGGTGGCGCTTCAGGTTTCGCACATAGTGCCCCGTCGCGGTGCGCCTCCTGGCGCGCTGGCCGATATCGTCGAGTTGCTGGAGCGCACTGCTCAGAGCTATGACTCCTGGTACGACGTTCACACACGTCTCCACGGCATCACGAACCTTGCTGCGGCACTGCCACCGGACCTGCTGGAGTCTTCCCCGAGTCACCTGCGCACCGAACTTCAGAAGCGAGAAGTGCGCATGTCTGTTCGCTCTCGTTCCGGAGTCGTGCAGAGCTTTGCGGTGGGCGGCTGGGATCATGTGTTCCTGCGAACTTCTAAGGACAAACCGGAACTGGCCGGAATGTCTTTCGAGCAGATCGGGCGGATGCTGGACATGGAGCCGTGGGATGCCGTGTTCCATGTGCTGATTGAGTCAGCTGATGATATATCTGAGCCAATGTGCATGTGCCTGTCATACGTAGAGGCAGACATAGTCGCAACGGCTCGGCAGCCCCACTGTCTCGTCGGTTCAGACGCCACCGCTCTATGCCTCGACGGCCCGCTTGCGGACCGTGAGTTCCATGGCGCCTACACGTGGGCCAGTTGGGCGTTCAGCCGCCTAGTCGACGGTACAGGTGGCATCTCGGTTGAAAGTGCCGTTAAAAAACTGTCGGCCGATCCGGCATCGCGACTCGGACTCAGCGACCGAGGTCGCATTGCGAAGGGACTCGCTGCCGATATTGCGGTGTTCTCACACGAAGAATTTAAAGAGACCGGTACGCTCGACTCTCCAAACAGCTTCTGCACAGGAGTTCGGGACGTCATCGTGAACGGCGGTCTGGCCATGCGCGGCGGGAAACTGACCGGCGCATCCTCAGGCAAGGTGCTCAGAAAGGGATGATATGACCACCCGCGGCGACATCGACCCGATCGCATTCGAAGTGGTGCAGAACGGCCTTTCGTCACTGGTCGACAACATGGCGCTGGCTGTAATGCGCACGGCGCACTCTGGCGTCGTGAAGGACGCAATGGACTACTCGACCGGTCTCTGCAATACCTCAGGCACCGTTATCGCGCAGGGCCTGACCATCGTCCTCCATCTCGGCTCGTTCCCGGAAGCGGTAAAGGCGGTCATACGCGATTTCCAGGACGACATGAATCCGGGCGATGTGTTCGTGCTCAACGATCCGTATCTCGCAGGCGGCATCCACTTACCGGACATTTATGTCATCCGGCCGATATTTATTGACGCGAAGGTTGAGGCGTACACGGCGGTTGTCGCCCATCACACAGATGTCGGCGGCATCGTTCCCGGCTCCAACTCCACCGACTCAGTTGAGATCTACCAGGAAGGGCTTCGCCTGCCGGTTCTGAAACTGTACGAAGCTGGAGTGCCGAACGACACCGTTTTGAAGATCATCTCGGCAAATGTGCGCCTTCCGGACAAGGTTCTGGGTGACCTCGAGGCGCAGGTTTCGGCAACAGCCCTCGGCGAACGCGAGTTCATTGAGCTCTCGTCGCAGCATGGAACGAAAGCACTGCGCGCATACACGAACGAAATACTCGACTACGCCGAACGCCTGGCCCGCGCCGGTATCTCGGACATGCCGGACGGCCTGGCCGAATTTTCCGGGTACGTCGATGCCGATAATCTGGGTGACGTGCCGGTGGAGGTGAGGGTCAAGCTGACCATCGACGGTGACCAGATAGACGTCGACCTGGCCGGCTCGACAGCGCAGGTCCGGGGCGGCATCAACTCGCCTTTGCCATTTTCAAGGGCGGGAGTATACGGAGCGATAAGGCTCGTGCTTGACCCCCGCATTCCGCTGTGTGACGGCTACACACGGGCAATAAAAGTCAGCGCGCCAGAAGGAACCGTTGTAAATCCGCTGTTACCGGCAGCCTGCGGAGCTCGCGGTATTACCGGATTCAGGATCATGGACGCCGTCATGGGTGCCTTGGCGCAATTGGTGCCGGACCGCGTTCCAGCGGACGGCGAAGGTGGCAACTCGATCATTTCCATTGGTGGCACTCATCGGGGAGAGGCTTACGGCTACGTGGACCTGATCGCTGGAGCGCGCGGCGGCGGTCCGGCCGCAGACGGAATAGAAGGTATGCCGCATCCGGGCGCAAACATCGCTTCAACGCCAATTGAAGTGGCCGAGGCGGAATTGCCAATCAGGTTCGAACGATACGGGATGGTCCGTGACTCTGGCGGCCCAGGCACGTTCCGCGGTGCGCTGTCGCAGGTCCGGTCGGTGAGGCTGCTCGCCGATGAAGGAATCCTGCAAGTGCGGTCGGACAAGCGGAAGAACCGGCCGTTCGGGCTTTCGGGCGGGCACGATGGCCAGCCTTCATCAAACATCATTACCCGTGAGGACGAATCGACCGAAGAGCTGACCACGATGGGTGTAGCTGGAATGAGCAGGGGAGATGTTTTCGAGCACCGATTTGCGTCCGGCGCCGGTTGGGGCGATCCGCTTGAACGGCGGGCGTCTGCGGTCCTGGAAGATGTGTTGGACGAGCGTGTCAGCGTCGAGGCAGCGCGTGATTTCTACGGTGTCGTGATCGACACCGGAACCGTCGTCATCGATGCTGCGGCAACAGACGAGTTAAGAGTACGCATGCGTAAGCAGCGATAGCCGGCTTCTCAGATCGGATCCCACGAGCACCGGTGCGCAGGACAATCCAGAAATATTCTCCGATCCTGACCGGCACATAACGTTCCGGCGATTCTTCAAGCAGTTCGCGGTCGGAAACTTCGTCGAACTGCGAGAAGATCCCGGGCTCCTGGCGTTAACGCATGAGGACGAAGATTTTGGCAAGTTCCGCGCGCCGTCACTGCGGGAAGTAGGGCAGACCGGTCCGTATATGCACGACGGTCTGTTCAGCTCACTCCGAGAGGTTGTTGAGTTCTACAACGATGGCGGGGGGTGACGGCCAGAACTGGAGCAGCCTGCTCAGGCCGCTGGGTCTTTCGGCAGAGGAAATGGACGACCTTGTGGCTTTCTTTCTTGCGCTGACTGGCGACGAAATCCTGGTCGAAGTTCCTGCGTCCCGGACCCAATTGCGAATCGATACCGGTTCAAGCTGGGTAAGGGCAAGTTGCGAAGGCTAGGCGAATCACCGTACAAGAACTCGTTCGAGAAGGCCTCTCTGAAGCCACGAACGATCTCATAGTCGGACCAGGCGAGCTCAACCAGAAGGCCTAGTACGCACCGTAGCCTTCTGTGCGGATGCACGCAGAAAATTGGCCGGGTTTGATCTGGCGCAACTCGGGAATCACAGACTTGCAGTCTTCGATCGCCTGCGGGCAGCGGGTGTTGAACACGCATCCCGATGGTGGGTTCGCCGGGTTGGGGATGTCCCCGCGCAGAACTATGCGCTCCCGGCTCCTTTCGGTACGTGGCGACGGGGTGGGCACCGCAGACAACAGGGCTTGCGTGTACGGATGCAACGGATCATCGTAGAGAACCCTGTGGCTTGCCACTTCGAAGATCTTGCCGAGGTACATCACGGCTATGTTGTCGCTAATGTGACGCACCACAGAGAGGTCGTGTGCGATAAACAGGTATGTCAGATTGAGTTCCTGCTGAATGTCCTGTAGCAGGTTCACCACCTGTGCCTGGATTGACACATCGAGCGCTGAAACAGGCTCATCCAGGACGATCATGCCCGGCCGGGCCGCCAGCGACCGTGCAACTCCCAGTCGCTGTCGTTGTCCACCGCTGAATTCGTGAGGGTACCGGCTGGCCATGTGCGGACTAAGTCCGACCTGGTTGAACAGTTCTCCCACTTTCCGTCGAAGGTCACCGCGATTCTCATAGAGGTGGTGGATTCGCAGCGGCTCGGCGACGATATTGCCTGCTGACATCCGCGGATTCAGCGAACCGTACGGGTCCTGGAACACGATACCGGTCCGCCTGCGCAGAGCGTTTCGCTCTCTCTTGTCCATGCCGCTGTAAGGCTGTCCCTCGTACAGAATCTCGCCTGATGTTGCGCGTTGTAGCTGCACTATGGTCCGGCCGACGGTTGTCTTACCTGACCCGCTCTCACCGACCAGTCCCATCGTCTCACCTGGTTGGATCGCCAGGGAGACTCCGTCGACGGCTTTTACGTCTCCAATTTTCCGCTGAAAAATCAGGCCACGGGTAATAGGAAAGTGCACCCTCAGGTCGCGCACCTCAACGATCGGCGTTACATTCGACTCAGGCTTAGTCTGATCAGCTGAGGGTGCTGTGCTCACCGGTGATGTCATGACTGCAGTACACCTGAGTCGGAAGGTAGCTGAACACGCGGCCATTCCCAGCATGCTGAATAGTGTTCGGCGTCGACCAGCTGTCCGTCCGGCTGTTCGACAGCACAACGCTCAACCGCATAGTCACATCGCTCCCTGAAAGAGCAACCTTCCGGCAGGTTTGCCAGGTTCGGAATTTCGCCCGGAATCGGATCCAGGCGACCCCTGGTGGGCAGATCGAGCCGCGGCACCGAATTTAGAAGCCCTACCGTATATGGATGACGCGGCGATTCGTAGATCTCGTCTGCGGTCCCGGTTTCCTTAATCTTCCCGGCGTACATCACGTTCACGCGGTCCGCATAGCGCGCCACGATGCCGAGGTTGTGGGTGATGATGATCAGCGCCGTGCCAAGCTGCTCGGTAAGGTTCTTCATCAGTTCGAGGATCTGCGCCTGGATTGTCACGTCCAGTGCGGTGGTTGCCTCATCTGCGATCAACAGCTTCGGATTGCAGCTCAGGGCGATAGCGATCATTATGCGCTGGCGTTGACCTCCGCTGAACTGGTGTGCGAATCCGCGCAACCTGATGTCAGCGTTCGGTATCCCTACGAGCTCCAGCAGTTCGGCGGCGCGGCTCCGTGCCTGGTTGGTCGTCATGCCAAGGTGAAGCTTTAGCGGCTCAGTCAACTGCCTGCCGATTGTCAGTACCGGGTTAAGCGACGTCATCGGCTCCTGGAAGATCATCCCGATCCGCCCGCCTCTGACCTCGCGGAGTTCGTCCGGTTCGAGCTTCAGTATGTCCCGGCCTTCGAATATGATCTCGCCGCTGATTATTCGGCCTGGCGGATCGGGGATCAGTCTAAGCAACGAGAGCGCTGTGACGCTTTTCCCACAGCCGCTCTCTCCAACAAGTCCGATCGTCTCGCCCTCGTCGAGGTAGAACGACACATCATCCACCGCTTTCACCACGGCGCCGGGAGTGAAGAAGTGAGTGCGCAGGTTTCGCACTTCGAGCAGACGTTTGTTCGCCGCAGATTGCGTCAACAGATAGTGCCCTTCGGGTGCGCGCTCATTCGTCGCCGGTTCCGCGTGTCGACTCAAGCCGCCCCCGTAGCTTGGGGTCAAGGTGGTCTCTCAGGGCATCACCGATAAGAACAACTGCAAGCACCGTTAGCGTCAGGAAGAGGCCCGGGAAGAAAGATATCCACCACGCCACCTGCACATGCCTCTGGCCGTTGGCGATTATGTTGCCCCAGCTCGGTATGTGCGTTGGAACGCCAACGCCCAGGAAGCTAAGGCCTGCCTCGGCAAGGATCGACGATGCGAAGGTGAACGTCGAGAGAACGATCACTATACCAAGCGTATTTGGCATGATGTGCGAAAGGAGAATGCGTATCGTGCTGGCTCCTGCCACACGAGAGGCTTCGACGTAAGTCGATTCGCGGAGACTCAATACCTGGCTTCTCACCAGTCGCACTTTTGATGCGGTGCCGGTGACGGTGAGCGCGATGATCACATTGAGAAGACCTGGACCCCACAGGGCGATAAGGGCAAGCGCAAGCAGTATCGTTGGAAACGCGAGGAGCGCATCGACGAACCGCATGATGATGTTGTCGAGGAGCCGGTTGTAGCCTGCGACGAGGCCGATACCGGTTCCAATTAGCGCCGATAGAGCGGTAACTGAAAATCCGACGAGAAACGAGATTCGGGTGCCAACGAGCACTCTGTCAAAGACGTCACGCCCGGTGTCGTCTGTTCCGAACCAGTGTGTTCCTGACGGAGAGAAGAGGCGCAGGAATGGTTCGGGGCGGGTGTATTCAGTGCGCGTCAGAAACGTTGAGAAAGCGACAAGGAATAGTCCTACAAGCAGGACGAAAACGGCGCCTGCCAGGACAGGATCGCGCTTGAGACTACCGACCACTGAATGCCATGTTGTGCGTAGGCGCTCCGGCAAAGGCCGAGCGAAGGACACTTGATCGGGCTTGATTGTGGTGGCCATCAGTAGCGAATTCTCGGATCTATGTACGCATAAACAATGTCGACAAGCAGATTGACCATGATCAGGGTCACCGCAACCACCATCAAGAGTGCCTGGATTATCGGGAAGTCTCGCCGGGTAATCGCCTGGACGAGCATCTGACCGAGGCCCGGTATTGCAAAAATCGTTTCCGTCAGCACGAACCCGGTTGCCAGGGCTCCGACGGTAGCACCAACCACGGTTACGATCGGAATCGACGATGGCCGCAACACATGAACGAAGAACACCACTCGCTCTCGCAGCCCCTTCGCCCTGGCCGTCCGGATGTAGTCTTCGCGCAGGATCTCCAGCATTGCCGAGCGTGTGATTCGCATGACCAGCGCAGACCCGAGATAGCTGTTGACCATGACCGGCAGGAACATGCTGCGCAGATGTTCGAAGAGGCCGTCACCGATCGGACTGTAACCAATCACCGGGAACCAGCCCAGGTTCACGGCGAAGACCCAGATCGTCAGAATTGCCAGCCAGAATCCCGGAACGGCGAATCCCAGCACGGCGAAAACCATTACACCACGGTCGATCTTGGTGCCGGCTTTCCATGCTGACAGCATTCCCATGCCAACACCCAGGATGGTGGAAAGGATGACGACCTGGACACCCAGCGACAGCGTTGGTTGCAGACGGGGTTGTATGAGCTCGCCTATTTGCCGCTGCGAGAATATCGAAGTTCCGAAATCCCCTCTGGCCATCCGGCTGAGGAAATCTCCCAATTGTCCGAGGTACGGCTTATCGAGTCCAAGCGCGTGCTCGATCTCTTTTATCTGCTCGGGTGTTGCCTCGTCACCGCCGATGATGGCAGCTGGGTTCCCAGGCGCGACCTGTAGCAGCGAGAAGGTGATAACTCCAACCAGCACCACCACCGGGATGGTGATCAGCAGGCGCTGGAGAATGTATCGCCACATAGCGGTCCTCGGAGAACAGGTCGAGCAGAATTAACGGTCAAACGCGAGAGAATTCACGTCTGTGCAGAAATGACGTTGCCCGAAGGCAACCAGTGCCGCGGCAGGTATCGTCCCTGCCGCGGCACTGTCATGTTTGCCACAAAGGTTCCCTAGTTGGCGAACCACTTGTTGAACGGGCTCTGTCCGGCGAAAGGAGAATCAAGGTCGCCCTCAACTCTCTGGTTCGACGCCCAGTTGCTGAAGAACTCTCCTACCTGGAGGAAGATCGCATCCTCGTAGAAGTACTCCTGCATCTGGTGGTTCAATTCGATCAGCTGGTTTTGGTCCGTTTCACGCGCGATCTTGTTGAACAGGTCACGCTGTGTTCCGGAAATGTCCTGGTAGTTGTTGAACCAGGCATCGTAGGTCAGCTCACCGAAACGTAGGTGTCCGGCTGGTGCCGCCCTCACGCCAATCCCGCTCCATGTGTGGAAGAACTCCCAGAGGTCCGGGTCGGCACGACGGGTGACCATCGTCGCCCAGTCCATTGGCTGGAAGTCTACGTCGAAGCCGATGTCCTCGAGCACCTGGCGGGTGATCTGAGCAGCTCCGTGCGCCGGCTGACGGTCCTGCGGGTCCATTACCCGGAGAGTGTAGCCTGCATACGGACTGCTCTCGACGATCTCTCGTGCCGCCGCAATGTTGTTTGCGGCGTAGCGGCCGTCCGCTCCACGGTCTGATTCCCAGGTGGTGCCACACTGCAGCAGGGATGGGCACAAGCGCCATCGGTTCGGGTCACCGGTGGCCAATTGCAGAGCAGCCTCGTTGTCGTATGCCATCACCACTGCTTGCCGCAGCTTTACTCCCCACTCGGGGTCATTCCATGGCTCGCGTACGTGGTTAAAGTGACCTAGCAGTCGGAAAGGCGACTGCGGAATTGTCTTCAGGCTGGTGTTACCGCTAACCCGGCCCAGGAGGTCCTGTGCGAATTCCTGCGCCCAGTCCACCTCACCGGTTTCCAGGGCAGCAACACGGGTCGTTTGGTCCGCAATCTCAATCCACTCGACCTGGTCAAAGTAGGCGACTTTCGCGCCTGTCTGGCCGTCGGATGGTTCCGGGCTGGGAGTGTAATCGTCGTTCCTTACGGCGACCCATTTGTCACCCGGCGACCAACTGTCGAACTTGTACGGGCCGGTGCCAATTGGGTTACCCGGGGACGACTCGGTTGCCGGCAGTGAATACCAGGCTTCCGTTACGATCTGCTGCTGGAAGCCCTGGGCACTTAGTGCGTCGATCACAAGGCCGGTGGGTTCACGCAGGTGGATCTCGAAGGTGTGATCGTCAACGATCGAGACCATCTGATCGAAGTCATCGAAACCGAACTCCGCGACCAACACTTTCCAGAAGTTTGCGCGTTCGTGCTGCTTGCGCAGCGTCCCCACAACTTCCTTCGTGGTCAGATCAGATCCGTCATGGAACTTGACGTCCTCTCGGATCTTCCATGTCCATGTCAGACCATCGTCACTGATTTCCCAACTGTCGGCCAGTTGCTTCCCGTGTGAGAAGTCGTTCTTTTGGTGCATCAGTGGCTCAAGGATCGTGTTGGACACGTTCCCTGTAGAAGAAGCCGTGGTCCAGAGAGGATCAAAGCTCTGTACGCTTCCCACCGAGGCAATCTTCAGCGTGCCTCCGAACCGATCAGGATTGGCCGGAGTCGGGGTTGCGTCGTCGCTACTACAAGCCGTTGCGATTGCCACGGACACCAATGCCAGCGGCATTAGTAGTCGAAGCAAAGAAGCCCTCGAATTAATCTTCATAACTCCTCCAGAATCATCACTCTTTGGCGTAATCGTGCAGGAGTCGCCTAGAGCTTATGTGGTGCCGCACTGCTACAGAGTTGCTGCGTACGGTGGGCACAAAAGACCGGTATCGTCTCCATGTATTCGGTCAGGCTATCGAATCTGCGCCATGCATGACCGTGTCGACTCGTCCGGTCTAGAACCGCGGCATTAAAGCATCGCCTGTATTGAGTGTCAAGATGGCCGGACCCGCCCTGCAACTTGCGGGAACCGGAATCGAGCGGCCAGTTTGATCTTGAAGAACCAATACGACCGAGGGATCGAAAGAGGAGCCTGCCACCGCAACGTTGACCTGTTTCGTGAAGAATCTGCAAATGCTAAGCAAACTTGTCGCGAAACAGGCGTTCAGCGGATAAGATGCGTTTTCCGCACGAGACCGGCTAATTGAGGAGGGCATCGGGATGGCAAAATCCCCGCGAATCGAATTCGGGTACAACCCGCCCTCGGGCGAACGCGGCAGGGAAACGATCAGGCCCCGGGAGTACCTCTCAGACCTCAACTCGGCGCTGGATGTCGCCACGCAGGGATTCAGATCGATCTGGGTCTCCGATCATCTGAACTACGCCGCGGAGTGGCGGCTCGAATGCTGGACGTTGCTTTCATGGATAGCGGCCCGATACCCGGGCGTCGGACTCAGCACAATCGTCATGAGCAACACCTTTCGGCATCCCTCACTTATGGCCAAGATGGCCGCCAGCATCCAGGTGCTCAGCTCGGGTCGTTTCGCGCTCGGCTACGGTGCCGGTTGGCGCGAAGGTGAGCACAAAGCGTTTGGCATTGACTACGTCAGAGCCGGCGAAAGGGTCGACCGGCTTGAAGAGGCGATACAGGTCATACGCGCACTCTGGACGGACTCACCGGCCAGCTTCTCAGGTCGCTTCTATTCGATAGACGAAGCGCACGCGGAACCAAAACCTGATCCCGTGCCGAAGATCATGATTGGTGGCGGCGGTGAGAAGAAGACGCTCAGAGTAGTTGCGAAGCACGCCGACTGGTGGAACGATGTCGCCCGCCCGTTCCCCGTGCTCAAACATAAACTTCAAGTGCTACGAACTCACTGCGACAAAGTCGGTCGCGACTATGACTCAATCCGGAAGACCCTTTCTATTGCGACGTTTATCGATAGGAAACACTCAAAGGCTGTGGAGCAGGTTGACGCCGGTGGGCGCTCCGGTCAGACGGCCATAGCGGGTGATGCATCGGCGGTCCGAGAGCAGTACGAGGAACTGCGCGAGATGGGATTCGACCTGATAGTTACGCACTTCGACGAGTTCCAGGACCTGTCCTCAATGAAGCTGTTTATGGACGAGGTCATTCCAGAGTTCTCGTAGGCCGCAACCGCATCTTTAACACCAGTTTCGCTCAGGAAAGAAACAGATAAATGCTAATCATCGACGGCGACTACCCAATGGCACTCGCCGTGAAGTTCAACCGGGACTTGAAACAGCCAGTGGATGAAGTTCGCAGTGCCCGGAAAATTGGAGAAGGCACAGAGGGCTGGGACGACGCGGGAACGATGGCGTCTATGCCGGAGATGCGAAAAGGTGGCGTCGCAGTCGCCCTTGTGAAAGTGGCGGTGGATATCGACTATCCAGACTCCCCTATCAAGGGCGGACCGCGCACAAGGGAACTGGCATACGCGACTGGAATGGGCCAGCTTGCTCTGTACCGTGTCTACGAGGCGCAGGGCGAGGCACGCATTCTGCGTACTCGGGCTGACATGACAGCCCATATGAAGGAGTGGGAAGACGCTGAAAACTACGACGACCTTCCGGTGGGATTCGTCCTAGGAATCGAAGGCGCCGACCCGATCACCTGGCCCGAGCAGGTCCACGAGTGGTACGAGGGCGGGATGCGTGTGATCAGCCTGGGTCACTATGGCGTGAGCACATACGGCCACGGAACGGGCACAGGAATGGAGGGCGGACTGCTGCCTGAGGGTCCGGCACTGCTGCGTGAGATGGACGGACTCGGCATGATCCTCGATGTGACACACACCTCCGACACTACCGTCAGGCAATCGCTGGAGATCTTCGAGGGTCCACTACTTGCAAGCCATCAGAACTGTCGGGGATTGGTGCCGGGAGAGCGGCAGCAACCTGACGACATATTGCAGGCGGTAATCGATCGCGGTGGAGTGATTGGCGCGTCGATGGACACGTGGATGCTGAACAGGAACGTCCAGAAGGACTGGAGCATGAGCAAGCCGGAGAACCGGCGTGACTTCTATCCACGAGAAGCGATCACGCTGGAAGATGTTGTGAATCACATTGACTACGTTTGCAATCTCGCCGGTAACGCACTTCACGCAGCAATAGGCGGCGACACAGACGGGCAGGGCGGAAGCGAAGGTGCACCGGCAGACGTTGACACGGTTGCTGACTATCAGAAGATTGCAGGCATCCTGGATCGACGTGGTTATAGCGAAGAGGATGTTGCGAATATCATGTATCGCAACTGGCAACGTTTCTTCGAGACTCACTTGCCGGAGGCTTCATAGCGTCTTCACCAAATGCGGGCGAGCCTGCGCACAGGCAAACTAGCGTGACCTGACCAACGCTGTTCCGCCCCGTCTAGTGATCCAGGTAGTCCCAGCTGGGGTCCAGGTCCCAGCGATACTGGTCCTCGGGCAGCACGTTACCGGCCCAGCCGCGCAAAACCTCCTGGTCCCTGGAGATGTTCCTGATCTGGGTTTCCACCGCGTCCGGGTCCCAACCAGTGAGTGCGAGACCAGTCAACTCCTGCAAGACCTGTGTTGCGGCCGGATCATTTGATAGATCGTTCAACTCGTCAGGGTCGTCCCGAAGGTTGAACAGCATCGGGGGCATCTTATGAAAGAACATCAGCTTCCAATCACCACGCCGCACCATTCGGTGCTGCCAGATCCGTTCACCTTCTGAGTGAGCCGGGTCGCCGGGCTCAGTGCAGTACTCAGAGAAAGCGATGTCTTCCCAGGCCGCATCGTCCGGATTACTGGCAATGCCCTTGAGA
This sequence comes from Chloroflexota bacterium, assembly GCA_029262735.1. Taxonomy (GTDB): domain Bacteria; phylum Chloroflexota; class Dehalococcoidia; order Lucifugimonadales; family Lucifugimonadaceae; genus JAJCYX01. The sequence goes on from JAJCYY010000036.1 coordinate 44,713, forward strand.
CTACGTCCATGAGAGAACGGCAACGGTGGCGCTCCGCCAGCTTCAAGCATTGTTGCATTGAGATCGAACTGGCTGATAACACGTTGGTTGTGTTGACCAGCCGGGACGACGCCCGGCCAGGACACAATTGCAGGCACCTTGACCGCGTCCTCGTAAAACGTCTGCTTCCACCACAGCCCGCGTTCACCCACCTGCTCGCCATGGTCCGCGGTGTAGACGACCATCGTCTCATCGGTAAGTCCAGCCTTCTCGATCGCATCGAGGATCTGCCCGATAAGAGCGTCCAGGCGGGTGACAAGCGCCCAGTACGCGGTACGCGCACGCAGCATCTCATCGTCGGGAACATCAGTCAGCCCGGTGCGCTCACGCCACCACCGGAGATAGGGATGCTTCTCGTCTTCAATCGGTCGTTCGTTTCGAGGCCGCCCGACCTTTCCGTCGTAAGCGTCAAAATCCCCGGCGCGGGCGACAAACGGCTGGTGGGGAAGCATTAACCCAACGGCGAGACAAAAGGGATCTGCTGCGCCGTCTGCATTTCGACGGACAGAATAGTTTTCGATGAAGTTGACTGCGGTGGCGGTAACGAACTCGTCGTGCACCTCGTAGGCGCTCTGCCCACGTCCGGATTTCTGGAGGCTGATGCGGTGAGGGCCCGCAGTGCCTTCCAACTCACCGTGATCGACCGGTCTTCCACCGGGGTGGTTCGGGCTATGGTCACCTACGTAGCGCTCGGCAAAACCGTGGAGCTGGTCGGAGCCAATGAAGTGCATCCGTCCGACCTGCACTGGTCTGTAGCCTGCGGCACCGAGTGCGTGGGCAAATGTTGGGGTGGCGGGATTAAGAGCATGGGTGTTGGTCCACACCCTGTTTTCAAACGGATACTGGCCGGTCAGCATTGATGCGCGCGAGGGAACACATATCGGCGAGGCGCAGTAAGCGTTTTCAAACGTCGTGCCCCGTGATGCGAGCGCGTCCAGGTTCGGGGTGCTAACGACGGTGTCACCGGAGCAGCCCATCACGGCCGGGTTGTGCTGGTCAGATTGAATAAAGAGTATGTTCGGGCGCTGGCGAGAATCTGGCAAAGCTTTTCTCCCTTGTTGGTGATCCGTTGGACGCTGCATATCGTGACACGCGTCTACGCTCGGTGCCTGTGACAGCAGTCATGTCTGCGGGCGGTGGATCAGTCTAACTGTCGCAGCTTCGGGTCCAGCGTGTCTCTTAACCAATCGCCGATGAAGTTCAGCGACATTACGGTGAGGAAGAGCGCCGTGCCCGGAAACGCTGAGGTCCACCAGGCAGTTTGCAGATAGTCCCGGCCTTCGGCGACCATGTTGCCCCAGGACGGGGTTGGAGACGGGATCCCGGCGCCAAGGAAGCTCAGTGTAGCTTCGGCAAGAATCAGCGATCCGACGCTAAGAGAAGCGATCACCGTGATGGTGCCGATGGTGCCGGGCAGGATGTGTTTGATCATGATGCGGATGTTCGATGCCCCGGCGATTCTCGCCGATTCCACGTAACCGCTCTCTTTGAGTACAAGCACATCGGCTCGAACGTTCCGCACAAACGAACTCCACGCAAGGAGGACCATCAAACCCATCACGACGGTGAAGCTTGCGCCGATCGTAATGGCCACCACGAGGGCCAGCAAGATGAATGGAAAGCCGAGCCAGATGTCGACGATGCGCGTTATTATCTCGTCGGTGATCCCGCCCGCGTAGCCCGCCACGAGGCCGAGGGTCACTCCGATCACCAGGCCTGCCGACAGTCCAACGGCCATGACGGTGAGCGAGATCCTTGCGCCGTGAATAGCCCGGCTAAGGACGTCGCGACCTACGTGATCGCCACCCAGGAGATACGGACTGCCATCCTGATAAAAAGGCTTTGCGGATCGCAGCGGCAGTTCCTGGTCCAGCGGGTCATTCGGAGCAATCCATGGTGCACCGACACCTACAATCACCAGAACCACCAATATAACCATCGGAAAGATCGGCCAACGTCTGAAGTACCACCAGACAGACCGTCTGCTAGAGACTTGGTTCGCGCTAACGGCAACTTCTACCATGACCTGGTCCTTCGGCTAGTCGTATCTGATGACAGGATTCAGATACCCGTAGGCCATGTCTGCAACGAAGTTCAACAGCACAAACACCGCAGTAAACAGAAGAACGGTGCTAGTTAGCGTTGGGAAGTCATTGATCCAAACAGCTTCAATTGTCAATTGTCCGATGCCTGGCCAGGCGAATATACGTTCGACGACCACGGCACCGGTGATGAACCCGGCAAGTGTTATCGCTGCAACGGTCAGGGGTTGGAGGATCGCGTTCCGGAAGGCGTGTTTCCAGATGACGGCCCTGGAACTCACGCCTTTCGCGCGAGCAAGCTTTACGTATTCGGCGTCCATGACATCCAGCATCGAAGACCGCGTCAACCGGAGGAAGGCCGCTGCCGGCCCCCATCCCAGGGTCACGGATGGCAAGATCAGGTATTTAAGTTTTTCCCAACTTAATGGATGGGCATCAGGGGGACCTGCGGTGCCGACGGGTAGCCATCCGAGGTTCACGCCGAATAGCAGGATCGCCATGATGGCAACCCAGAACGTCGGCGCAGCCTGGCCGGCGATTGCAAGGGCGCGGGCAGCATAGTCCCACACTGAGCCTCGTCTTACTGCCGACAGCACGCCGAGTGGCACTCCAAGCACAATCGCGAATGCGAACGAGGCGAATCCCAACTGCAGGGTGGCGCCTATCCTGTCCTGAAGTAGTCTGCTGACAGGGGTTTCCGCCACTATCGTTTCGCCAAGGTCACCTGTGAGTATGCGGCCCAGCCAGACCAGGTACTGGACTACCAGCGGTTTATCCAATCCCAGCTTTTCTTCGAGCTGTTGGACGCGTTCCGCGCTCATGCCATAGCCGCCCGGCTTGGCGTAGAGAAGAAGTGGGTCGCCAGCCGCGCGAGACAGGCCGAAAACAAGCATCGTTGCGGCCAACAACGTCACTATCGAAAATATGAATCTTCTGGCCAGGTATCGGCGCATATCAGGTGCGTTCTCGTCCCTCGACTGTTACTTCTACGAAGATTAGTGATCTTCCGTTCATTCTTCAGCGTTGAAGCCGACTATGCACACGCGGAGAGATGGTTCAACTCCGATTATGCCTGTCATTTTGAAGAATAGAACAGACCCTCCGTCTGGAGCCTGGTATCTGACCAGGCTCCAGAACAGGAGGATCTACTTTTCCTATTGAAGGACGATGTTCTCTGGCGAGTTGTAGCTATTGCCAAGGTTCATCGGCCATTCCTTGATGTACTTCGGGTTGGCATACCAGGCTTTAGGTACTGTGACGTACCCGGGGAACAGTGCCCAGTTGTGCATGTACTCGAGGTACTCCTGGTTGAGCCTGATTCTCTCTCCACGGTCAGGCTCACCTGAGACTGCCTGGTAAAGGTTCAGGATCTCAGGTGACTCGAATCCGCAGCTGAATCCACCGCGAGTCAGAGTCGTCTGCACGAGGCCCTTAGGCCAATCGAACGGGAAACTCTCCTGGCCGTCGTCACAACCGGTCAGCATTGGAACAACGGTTGTCCGGCTAACCAATCCGGGACGGAAGACAGCGTATGCATACTTCAGAACCTGTACGTCGATGCCGACGTCCTGCCAGAAACCTGCGATCGCATCGCCGATTTCACCAGCCGGTCCGGCACCGCCGCCGAGCTCAGGACCCACGAACAGCGGCATCTGGAAGCGTGTACCACCATCTTCCGGATAGCCAGCCTGATCAAGCAGTCTATTGGCCTCTGCGGGATCGTACGGGTACTCGAACTGGGAATCCCAGTTCGCATTGTTAATGCTGAAGTACGTTACGTGGTTGGGCTCTCCAACACCGCCGAGAACGTGCTCAACGATGGCGTCCCTGTCGACCGCACGAGCCAGCGCCTGGCGTACCAAACGCGCCTGCTCCATGTCGTTCATTCCCGGTGGGTTGTCGTCGTCGTCAGGTGTCCACGGGTTTCCGGTCCAGGGCTGCGCTCGTACGTAGACCCCGTGTGACGGGAAGTCGAGTTCTTCACCTGTGAGGGCGTTTGTCTTCTCCCACAGGTTGCCCGGGAACATCACGCCTTCCTGCTGTCCCTGGCCTGCGCTGACCTCCATGAACCCAGCGCGGCGCATGCGAGCAAGGTCTTTCGGGTCGATAGAAGCGACGTCGGTTTCACCGGTCTGCAGAAGAGCTACACGCGTGGCTTCTTCTGGAACGCTGATGACCCTGAACTCTTCGATCTGGGCATTCTTGCGCCAGTGATCGTAAGGAACCTTCTCAAAGTCCGCGCTAACTCCAGTTTTGAAGTCCTTGATTTGAAAAGGCCCGGTACCGATGAAGTTGTCCTTCAGCCAGTCTCTGCCGTTCTCGTCGAACGCCCTCTTGGGAGTGGCGATGCTGGTCAGTCCACCAGACGCCTCCTGGTTCAGGAAGCCGCTGGCCCAGCGAACGTCGAACTGGTTGAACGTGCCACGAATGGTGTACTCATCGATCGCCTCAACTGGAGTGTCGCCAAACAACGCCGTGAAGTTGGCAGCACTCGCAGCAATCGATTCAGCGTTCAGGGCAGGATTCGTGCGGTTGATGACCCATGCCATGTCCTCCGCTTTCATCTCCCCCCAGTCCTTGTGAAACTGGACACCTCTATTGAGTACGATCGTCACGCTGCTCAGATCCGAAGCCAACTCCCAGGACTCCGCCAACATTGGCACATCCCAGTCATTATCTCCGGGTGAAAAGAGACTCTCACCTGCGCCCCAAAAACGGGCAGAACCCATTGGCACATCGGGTAGGCTGCCACCGCCAACGTCCAGTGCCGCGCCAATGATCGCCAGGACAACCTGCCCGGACGAGCTCTTGGAGTCTGGCAGATCAGATGGGTCTACCGTCACCGCTGTAGCTGTGGGACCCGGAGCCCCGCTGCCACCCGGCGTCGGAGTAGCCACCACGATCACCGTCTCTACGACGGTGTCGCCGCTGCCACAGGCCGCGATCGCGAAAATCACGGCGATTACGCTCGTCAGCCCCAAATACCTCAACAATTTCCGATTCCTTACCATACGGACCCTCCTAACGGGAAATACTCGTTCGACAGGAGTCTAATCGCGGCCCTATCCCGTTAATTGGGACGCACCCGTGCGATAGCGACGAATACTACGCTGACCCCTTGAGATCGTCCACATCATCGACTACGTGATTAACGAACATGGAACCGCCGCCTGATTCGTACGCCTTTCATGGTCGATCATCTTGCACGACATCGAAGGTGGTGACCGCTATCGCAGAAATTCCTTCCGGAGCGCGGCGGCGACCAGTTCTGCCTCACCCGGCTCAAGAGCTACCGGACTGACGAATATGTCTTCACCGTGCTGACCAGCAGCGACCTGGATCGATGGATCGCCGGCCAACAGACTCGCATGTATCTCGTCCGATGTTGGACCATCCCACCCGTCATCAAAATAAAAGACCGGTGTGGGACCTTGCCTGTTCGGGTCGCCGTCCTGGATCTCGGTGCGCACCCCCGCGATGCCACTGCCCGCTGCCGCGATCGTTTCTGCCGAGGCTCGCCACGTGGCCCACTCGGCCTCGTGGTCCATCGACACGAACTGGTCTAGTGCCGCTAACAGCCCTGCGATCTCTTCCTTCGAGACCTTGCACGCTCTTCCAACCGATGCGTAGGGCGACATGTTCAATCGCGCCGCCTCGACAAGATCGGCTCGGCCGGCGAGGATGCCTGTTGACTGCGGTCCGCGCACGCCTTTTCCACCGGAGAACGTCACCAGATCAGCTCCATCCGCGATGTAGCGCGTCAGGTTGTCTGCCGGGGGAAGCATGGCTGCTCCGTCAACGATTACCGGAACGTCTTTGTCATGGGCTATGGCGACGACATCTCGAAGCGACAGTTCGCATGGCATCCACGGGCCATAGACATAGGTCACCGCCGCGGTGTTCTCGTCGATCGCCGCCGCCAGTTGATCGGCAAGATCGCCCTCACCCTTCCCCCACTCCTTGAGCTTTGCTCCAGCCGTTCGGTAGCAGATTTCGAAGCCGAATCGATGCTTCTCGTAGATGAGAATCTCGTCCTTCATCCCGGTGGTCTCCGGCAGTTGCAGGATTCGGTCAGGATCAGAGCCTGCAAGGCACGCTGCGGCCTGTACAAGCAGTCCGGTTGACGCGCCTGCCACAACCAGTCCGGCTTCTGCGCCGGTATACCGCGCAATGCGCTCGCCCGCCCGCCGATTCAATTCGTGGAAGTCAATGAATGTGTTGGCCGCCTCGACCATCGCTTGCTGGACCTCTGGCTGCATGCGGCTACCACCAAGAATTGTCACCCAGCTTCTGCCGTTGATAACTCGTTTAAGTCCCAGGCTGTCGAACTGAGCTGAACCGGTGGTAGCCATGTGAGTCTCTTTTCATGTCCGCTGTACTGCAGAAATTTAGGTGGAGATCGACAATCTACACCCGGATCCGAGGGACGGCGAACCTGTCACACCACGCGTGCCTGGCGGAATGAGATTTCAGAAGTTGAACGGAACGCCCGACTTTAAGCCGAGTAAAAATGCCAGCGGGTTTCAAGCGGCTGCGTTCACGGAAGACAGTCAGGGCGAGGATGCGAAATGATCAGCTACCCGAGTTAGTCGCGCTCTGCTCTGCGTCCGGGTGATAGCCGTTTATCACGGTCCAGGCAACCTCGGTTGAATTGATCCAGGTCACCTCGGTGCCCGGCGCAATGTGCAGATCAGCCGGGTGATAGCCGTCCTCTTTGATAGTAACGGTGATCTCATCCGAGCTATCTTCGCCGTCCATGACCATTACTGTTCCTGAAGAGGCATCCAGGTGGTTGTGATATGGGATTTTGATGCCGCCCAGGGAATGGTCGAAGACAAACTTGAAGCTGTTACCGGGAGGAATCGTGCCGGAGGCGAATACAGCGCCGTGCTTTTCAACTTCCATGCCAGTTCCGTCTGCGCCCATCGCATGATCGTGTTCGTCCGCCGCCATCGGTTGTTCGTCGTTGTCATCGTCCATTTCGTGATCGTGAGATGATTCGGTGTCGTTCATGACCATGCCGCTTTGGCCTCTGGCGACCGCGCTAAAACCCACTCTTTTACCGGTGTCGGTCAAGAACGCGAGCTCGAGACCGTCGCCATCTGAAATGTCACCGTGAACATCCTGTGCCATCAGGTGCATGCCGCCGGGTGCAAACGTCACAGATCCACCGGCAGGGACTGCCAGGCTGGGCATGTGCTCCATCGCCAAAAAACCGTCCTCGTTGACGGTTTCGTGCATGTCGATCTCACCCGCCCAGGCAGCTTCAACACCGGTGAGCGTAACCGACTCGGTGCCGGAGTTTGTGATCGTCAGGTAAACAGCGGTTGGATCGATTCCCGGCCGCACCCAGGCGTCGGAGACAGAAAGAGCGAATATCGGATCAGGAGTCTGTGTACTGGTGGCAGATGATGAGCACGCGGTTGCGAACAGCGCGACTGCCAGCAACAGGCTGAACAAACCGACGAATGTTTTCTTCACTGCCATGATTTCCCCGGGTGTTCCTGCGCCCATCAACCGTTGACCGAAGCCGACTCGATGCCATCGATAAAGTGTTCGAACGTCGCATAAGCCGGATAGCGTGTCGTCATGAGACCATCGTCAGAGACGAGGTACGTCACGCCGGTGTGACCCACAAACTCTCCCTGCTTTTCGACACGGACCCCGAAGTCGGCCCAAACGCTCTCCAATTGGTTTCGGGATCCCGTCAGGAAGTGCCAGCGGCCGCCCATGTCCGTGGTCCGCTGGTGCAGCCAATCCGGCGTGTCCCGCTCCGGGTCGACACTGATAATCACGATCTCCAGGTCATTCCCGATCCGGTCTTCCATCTGTTCTTGCACCTGGATCAGGTGGCCAAAAAGAGCCGGACAGACATCGGGACAATGCGTGTAGGCAAAGCTGAGCAAAACGTTTTTGCCCACCAGATCGGCAGAGCCGTATGACTCACCTGTCTGGTGTGTCAGCGAAAATTGTGGGAGTAACGGCGGCGGGCTTATCGGCGAGCCAGAGTTATCCATCTCAGCGATCGACTGCACCTGAAAGGCAGCGGCTGTCGCGGAAAGACTGGCTCTCCGCTCGTCAGTTAGCTCGAAATCGTCGGTCTCCGCGGTTTCAGAACTGCAACCAACGAGAGCCACGGTGACGGCTGCGACAATGCTGATGAACAGGACGGTGGCTCTAGCCCTCAAGTCAGTTGCTCCCGATTTCGTTGCGCGTAAACTTGTGAACGTGTCCCTCCGCCCGTTGCCGGATTCTCTCGTAAACCGCGTGAGGGGCAGGTGTGGCTGCATTTCGATACGTGAAGGATTGGTGATAAAAGCCATGCGATACAGTCGATCTCCCGCTTAACCGCGGTCCATCTCATTCGCTGTGGAAGATGCGGTGTCGGCGTCGTTGTCGTGTCGGCTTTCCGCCGTCCCGTCGTGCTCATGCCTGGGCAATTCACCAATCGGCTGGGCGAACAGTTCGTTCAGCCTGTGGACCGCTCCGTCTATGTCAGCCGCCAGGACCTGAGCGGGAGCTAGCTCCACGAACGCCGCAATCCCATGTCCCATCGGCGTGACGAGATTGTGGCTGGCGACGAAGAAAGCATCCTCGGCACGTATCCACTCGACCGAGTTGAAATCATGAACCCAGAAGGCAGCGACATCATCGTCGTGCAGTCTGTAGTGAGCGACCATATCGCCGATATCGTCAAACGCTTTCTGCTTACCGTCGCTCAGCCTGTATGCAGCGGAGTAGACCTCCTCAGAAATGATCATGCCGCACTCTTCGAAGATGTCCTCGCCGATTCGAACATCCGGTGTAGCTTCGAGGTCAATGGACGAACTGCACGCAAAGCTCAGGGCTGCCACTGAGAGGACGAGGATCGCAAGCAATCTCACACCGCACCTCGCTTCTTGAACACGTAGGCGCCAATTGCCAACGGCAGAACCACCCATGCCGCCAGGATGCCGAGCAGAAGTGGTAGCAGGCCGTCACCGTAGGTGCGCACCGCGTAGGTTCCAGCTGGTCCCAGCACCTCCAGGTTGTCCCGGATGGCAACGATCACGGCCATCTTGAACACCTGCATTGGATTCAGCAGCGCCAACGTGAACAGGCCCTCGATGTCGACGCTCAAGACGACGGCTGTGCCCATCAGGCCAAGGTCGCTGAGGAAGGCGAATACGAGCCACAGGAACAGGGCAATGCCTATCGCAGTGGCGCCTTTTCGCAGGCCGGCGGAAACGAGGATGCCAACGCTGAGCGAGACGATAGCCAGGAAAACGGTCAGGCCGGTAAGAACGACGAAGTTGCCAATATCTGACGTGCTGCCGCGAATGGCGACGAGCAGCCCGCTAAGTCCAAAACCGATTAGAAGGGCGGCGGCGAGCGAAAGTGCCAGCCCGAGGAATTTCCCGAGCATGACCTCAAGCAACGTGACAGGCTGCGCCATCACGTAAGCGAGCGCACCGCGCTCACGGTCTGTTGCGATGGCCATTGCGCCCAATGTGAATCCCATCAACGGGACGATCAGCAGCACCATGTTGATCATGGCCGCAGTTGTGCGTCCGAAGCCTGCGACTCCGTAGGATCCAACGCCCGAAAGCGCCATCCAGGAAAGGGCCAGGGTCAGGACAGTGAATCCACCTGCGAACAGGCCGAACCAGCGGTTGCGAGCGGCATCGCGAATCTCTTTGCGTGTGAGGATCAGGACCGTGTTTTGATCAATCATCTGCGTCCTCAAGTCCTTCTAGCAGACCGTCTGGATTCACTGCCCGCATAAGATCAAAGTCCGAGACTGGCAGGCCGGCCTGGACCAGCATCGCCATGGGTTCGGCCTTCTTCGACGGGTTGACGTTCACATAGACACCGGTGCCGTTCCGGGATGCCTCGTAGCCCTGTGTATTGAGGTGGTCCAGCGCTTCTGCAACGCGTTCTGCGCCGATTTCGATGCGAAGCCTTTCACTCGACCTTACGAATTGAGGAAGCTCTCCAGGCGGCACGTTTGCTAGCAGCTTGCCGTCTTCGAGCGAGATCACCCTGTCTGCGAGCCGCTTCACTTCGCCCGGCCTGTGCGAGGCGAACACAAGTGTCTTTCCCTCGGACTTGAGCTGCTCGAGGAGGCCGATGAACTCTGTTCGAGCGGCGGCGTCAAGGTTCGCAGTTGGCTCGTCAAGGAACAGCACCGGTGGATCACCGAGCAAGGCGACGGCAAGAGCCAGCCGCTGTTTGAGCCCGCCTGAGAGTTGTCTGACCTGCTTCTTCTGGTGGCGGATAAGTTGAAGCTGCTCCAGGAGTGTTTCGCAGACTTCTGGCGGCTCTTTGCGGAGACGTGCGTACAGATGAATTGTGTCGCGAACTGTCAGATCGTCATGGAAAGCGATCTCCTGCGGCACAAGTCCAACTAACCGTCTGGCTTTCTTACCCGACTTCGCAATGTCGTGTCCGCACACCGTGATCTGTCCGTCAAACGAGTAGATGCCGAGCATGCAGCGCAGTATTGTCGTCTTACCCGCTCCATTCGGCCCCCACAGGGCGACACCGTGACCGGCGGCGATGTCGAAGCTGACCTTGTCCACCGCGCGACCCGCCCCGAACCGCTTGCTCAGTCCGGATACACGGATGATCGGTTTGTCGCGGTCGCCGGGACTGTCCGGCTCCTTCCTACGGCGGGCTCCCAGAGGACCGAAGCCGACAATGCCCCTGTTAAAGAATGAAAATCCGATCACACCGGCACCCCCAGCGATCATTCCCAGCGAAGCCAGCGCAATTGGTAATGGCGAAGAAGAGCGGTCCAGCGCAAGATCGGGAAGGCGACCCGGTGACATGAGCGGCGCGTCATCACTGAGCTTCGGTTCGGGGCGTACGAACGGAATGAGCTCGGCGGCGAAATCTATCGCCTGTGCGGCAGGACTAAACGTCAGCAGCCGCAGCTCAGGTCGCTGGTCCACGAGTTTTTCGAACAGCTTCTGAGGTTCATAGGGAACGTCGCCATAGCCGTCGCCGTTTGAGTCGTAGCCGGAGTAATCGCTCCAGTAGTTGCCTCTCCCTTCAACAGACCACATGTTGTTGACGAGCGAGCCGCCCCCGGCCGCTTCTACCTGTTCCTGGTTATCGGCAAACGTGTTTCCGCTGTATTCGTTACGCCTCACCGACGGCATGAGCCTCACTCCGTAATCGTTCAGCGTGAACACGTTGTCACTGAACTTCACGAAGCCGTCGATCTCACGCGGTGAGTTGTCGATATAGGCCCCGACCCGGTTGTCTGCGAACAGGTTTTCTGTGACAACTGCGTCATCCAGGTCTTTCATGCCGATGCCGTAGCCGCTTGGTCCGCGGTTGTCGCCAATCACGTTGTGCCGCAGGTTGAGCCGGCGGCTGTACATGAGGAAGGCGCCGACGGAGTTTCCGATGAGGCGGTTGTCCTCAACCAGCGCGTCGTCGTCGTACATGAAGTGGAGGCCGTAACGACCGTCCGTGATCTCATTCCCTCGTACGGTTAGCCGTTCGGAGTACCAGAGGACAACGTCGCGACTTTTCGAAACGATGTTGTCCTCGACTGTGGTGTCGTGCGAGGCCCAGACGCGAATGGCGTCGCCACGCCGTGGGACGGCGATGTCCTTGCCAGTAATCCGATTGCCGTGCACCATCGAGTTCGGAGATTGCTTGAGATAGACACCGAAGAGACTATCTTCTATCTGGTTTCCCTCTATCCGTGCTCCCGAAGCCTCCAGCACTTCGATTGCTGCGTCCTCTCTAACCAGCTGGATACCGCTGTTGCGAATCATCAGGCCGGTGATGGTCACTTCAGGTGCCTGAACGGATATGACGCTGCCGGTACCTCCACCGTCGACAATCGGCCAGTCTTCGCCAGTGAGAGTGATGCTGCGGTCGATCACTATCGGACCGCTGTGGAATCCGCCCCTAACTGTGACTCGGTCGCCATCCTGTGCGGCGTCGATCGCGTCTGAAAGAGAGCCGGGCTGAGCGATTCCATTGATCTCGATGACGCCGTCTGACTGCGCAAGCGCCGAACCCGAATCGAGCGCGGAAACGCTTGCAACGAGGAGCATTACAACGATCAGCGGTATGTGAGTCCAGCGCCGGAGCATTGCCTAACTACCTGCCTCATCCGTGCTCGCCACTTCGGGTTGCGACTCGGAAGTTTTTCCTCGCATCTCGTCAAGCAACGGCTTGTATGCCCTGCGTTGGAAGAAGAGAGCCACGATTATCAGCACGGACGCGAAGAACGAGAGGTAGAGGCCGGGCATCCAGATTGCTTCTGTCTTGAACTGAGCGACCTGGCCACTGCCGATGATCTGTGGGACGAATGGTTCGATGATGTTGCTCAACGGCGCTGTCGGGTCCAGGTCCTGTCCAAACGCCCGCATCCACAGCCAGAGATCGAGCAGGAAGATGCCCGGATAGAGCATCACCGGCCAGGTAAGCGCGAGGGCGCAGGGATTGTGAACAAAGATTGCTGCCACGACGAGCATGATGAGTGCGGCAATGGCGATGAGGCTCATTGACCTTTCGAACTCACCGGCTTCGCTGATCGGCCGCATGCCGATGTAGTGGTTCAGACCGTCTACTTCGTCTACGTCTCCCTGGACTTTGTTCACATACACGGTCATCTCAAGACCCTGCGGATACTGCGGGGCGTCCATCTCCATCTTCCAATATGGCAAGAAGATCGAAGTCAAAAGTATCCCTGCCGCAGCGATCATCAGGATCGTTGGCGCCAGGAAGCGGGCACGCTCTCTCCTGACCAGCTCATGCGGGATCTGCGGGCCAAACACCCTTATTTTTAGATCTTCGAACCGTGTTGTTGTGGTCATTCCCGTTGTCCCGTGCCGCCCCTGTGTCCGTGTCAACTCTTTACTTTAAATTACGGCCCCGGGGAAGGAGGTAGTAATCCCCGGGGCCGCGCGTCATGTGAGTGGAGGCTGGCCGGAACCTCCACTCTTCCCCTACTAGGCCGGTTCTACAAGGAAGAACCCTGCCATCTCGAGGTGGAGTGCCGAACAGAACTCCGTGCAGTAGAAGGTGAATACACCCTCGTCTGTTACGTCGAACTCCATCGTCGCCGTCTCACCCGGCTCCAGGCTCAGGTTTATGTTCTGGCCTGGCAGAGCGAATCCGTGAGTTGCGTCGAACGCCTTTTCAACGTTGGTTATGTGCCAGATGACATGGTCTCCAACCTTCACTCTGACCCGTTCCGGGTTGAAGTGACTGCGGATAGCTGTCATCCAGACCTCGACCGTATCTCCACTGCGTTCCACCCGTTCCTCACCAGACAGAGTGGCGTCGGGGTCCATACCCTGGAAGCTCGGATTCCAACCGACCTCCGGATAGACGGCCCACGGATCCAGCTTGTCGGCCTTGATGATCTGCGCGTAGTGTGGCTCACCAATTCCGATCGGCATGTCGTAGATGACGGGCATGGTTGTCCCGCCTTCGGCTATGTCGAGTAGCTGGAAGTTCTGTGGCAGCAGTGGCCCGACCTTCGCGAACCTGTCGATCGACCACTTGTTCAGCGCCACCAGGTACTTGCCATCCGGTGAAATCGTATCCCCTTCAGCAATGGCCAGGTGGCCGATGTTGAAGTGGACCGAGGTCGCCGTGATGAGCTCCCAGGGCGGGTCGTCATTGAGCGATTCGTACTGTCCGCCAAGTGTCCAGCGTGCGACTGTGCTGTCGAGGAACAGGCTGGTGTAGGCGTAGCCCTTATCGTCGAACTGCGTGTGCAGTGGACCGAGTCCAACCTCAACCGAGGCTTCGACAACATCGTCGAAGTTCAGGATGCCAAGGCCGAACTGGTCCTGCGTCGGGGCACCTGCGTTGATTGCGTCGATGATCTTCTGGAAAGAGTAGATCGTGACGTGCGGGTCAAGTTTTCCTGACACCACGATGAACTCGCCGCCTGGAGTCACGTCAGCCCCGTGTGGGCTCTTCGGCTCTGGAACGAGCGTCAGGATCTTTTCTGCTGCCGCGGTCTCCAGGGAGATCACACGCATTCCTTTGAGCGTGTCGAATTTCCCCGCTGCGATGGCAGCTTCGGCCTTCGCCTGGTCGAACACGTGCAGAAAGTCCATGTCCGCCTGGGAGATGCCTGCCTCAAGCGGCGGGTTTCCGTCTTCAATACCGCCAGTTGCCATCTCTGAGTTGAACGATCCACAGAAGATGTAGCCAGCGCTGACTCTCTTTCCAGAGTCACAGAGGTCCTGCCAGTAGGGAGGAGTCTCTATTGCGAACGACTGGTCTTCCTGTATCCGTCCACTTGCACGGTCAAACTTCCAGAAGGTCGTCACACTCCGGTAGTCCTGTGAGTAGTTCTCAATAGGTGAGAAGTTGCCGTCGAGAGGCTGCGGGAACTGCCCGCCTTCAATCACCCACTCAGTGTCAGGCGTGACAAACGTCGCTCCGTGGTTGGAAAGGATTAGCGGGTTCTTGATGATCTGCTTGGTTTCAAAGTCCTTCAGATCGATAACCGCAATACGGCCGTTTGACTTCTCATTGATGAAAAGAAACTGGCCGTCGTAGTCGCCGCCCGTCTCACTCAGCGCCGGGTGGTGCGTGTCACCCCAGGTCAACTCCGTCCCGTCGGGAAGGTTGCCTGCGGCGAGAACCTCGTCCGTATCGACGTTTCCGACTGCCCAGCCCTGCCAGGGCTCAGGAGTGAAAACGCCAATCACCTTGAGCAGGCGCATGGAAGGCATGCCGATTACCAGCACCTGGCCTGAATGGCCACCTGATGCGAACATGATGTATTCGTCATGCTCACCGGTTGGCACGAAGGTTTTTAGAGCCGCCTCGATGTCGGCTTCTGTTAGACCGCGGGTCTGAGCGATCTGGCTGGCGTTGCCCGCCAGGCCGCCTGAAGGCTCGGCAGTCGCGTCTTCCTTGCTGCTGCAAGCCGTTGCCGCAACCAGGCCAAACATCAGGATTACCACCAGTGCTGTCCCAACTCTCCAGGGACAGAACAACTTGCGGACCTTGCTGACGCCCTGGGTGCCTGGACCTAGTTTCGATTTCATCTGTTGTCCCTCACTCCTTGAGCCAGGATGCTGGGCAGGGCACGAATGTTCTGGCCCGCTCAGGCTGGCGTATCTATGATTGTTAGGAAGGCGCTGTGGCCTGCCTGTGATGAAGTTCACAAACTCGTGAAGAAAAGATGAGGATCTGTTTTTTGGGGCTGAATCACACCTTCAACAAGTTGTGAAATGCATCACAATTAACTACGGTAAGTATTAATTCGCACCCTGTCAGTAACTTAGATCACAGCGTCCGGAGCCAGCCGAGTGCAGACTCGATCTACACCGCTCGAACGGAGGGACGCATGGATGGAACTAATGGATTCAGAACAGCTACGTGTCTCGTCCTATTTCCTTGAGCTCACACCGCCGGAGCTGGAATGGGTACGACGGAATAGCCGGGTCTTGCATGAAGACCGCGGGGCGGTGGTGCTGCTCGAAGGCGCCGCATCGCCCGGTCTGCTGATAGTTCTCTCGGGCTCGCTGAAGGTGTGCAGAATCTCGCCAATCGGTCGAGAGCAGATTCTTCGCATTGCGAGCACAGGTGATTCGTTGAACGACGTGCCGGTATTCGATGGCGGCGGATGCCCTGCGACCGTCATCGCCGTCGAGGACAGCGAGGTCCTTGTCGTGCCGGCTCCCGTCTTCCGTGAGCTGTTGGTGCGGCATACAACCGTAGCCGTACAACTACTCCAGACTCTGGCTGCACGCTTGCGGCAGGTCACGCGGCTGGCGACGGACCTGACGCTGATGGACGTCGAAGGCCGAGTCGCGAGGGCATTGGAGGTCTACACGCGGTCCTCTGGCGACAACCGGTTTCCGATGAGCCAGTCTGAGCTCGCCTCTATTGTGGGAGCCCGCCGGGAAGTAGTCGCCCGCTCTCTAAAAGATCTCGAAAAAAACGGCGCGATCGTTCGTGAACACGGACACGTGATCGTGGCGGACGGCGAAAAACTCAACGCGATGCAAAGTCACGGCCAGACTTAACCGGAACTCTTTGTCCTGCTGCCTCTTTAGTTCAGCGTGTTCAGATACGCAACGAGGTCGGCCACTGTCTGATCGTCCAGGAAAGAGAAGTCGCTCATGATCGGGTTGAACCCATCGACTATCACTGCGTTCCGATCCGTGATGGATTCAGTCAGGTAGGCATCGCCCCCGAGGGCAGCAGCACGTGCACGCACGCCCTTGAGGCCGGGACCGACGATTGTATTGTCCCCGGTTGAGTGGCAGCCGGCGCATGTTTCTGAGACGAACAGGCCTTCGCCACGAGCGGCATCGCCGGTCAGGGCAGACGAAGTGGCGGTTGCCTGTACTGTCGTTGCGGTGGGGTTCGGCGGGCTAGTCGATGTGGCGGCTGGCTCATCGTCGCCGCCTCCGCAGGCGAAGGCAATGACAGCAAAGGATGCAACTGCGAACAATAAAACTGATTTCCGACTAATCATTCTGGGCATTGATTCCGCCTGTTAGCTCACCTGGTTAGCGCCGGCTGTACGCACCCCTGGAGGAATGACGAGGACAGCCGGTTGATCTGTTTGTAGTAGGGCTAACAATATACGGGCTCTATGGCGAATGAGGAATAGGTGAAGATGCCCACAGTGATGATGGCCCTTGACCGATGGACGGTCCCGATCAGTTGTCCCTGTAAGTAGTACTGTCGGTCGGTCGTCTTTCAATAGCTGAGGTAGATGACGGGATCCGGTGTTCATCGACATACACGTTCACCTGACGCTCATGGGTGAATGCGACAAGTTCAGTCACAGGGTTCTCGCGTGGCAGCTCATCAAAGCGTTGCACTGCTGATCCTGTTGACGATGTGATAGTCGAACCGCATTCGCAACGCCCAAATAGCCGCCAGATTCGTCCCATCGGTTGTTTGCCTTCGTCACGGTATTCCGTCCCGCCCTTTTCTGAACACGTCGACCCGTCACTCGGTAGAACACGGCAAGAGGCATATGCGTGCTCGTGTGGACTGACCGAAGGACCGGGGAAGAGCTGGAGGACAGTACGGCGTTGAGCAAACGACCGCGAACTGAAAACAGACGCACGTCGATCCGCTTCTAGTCCGTTCCGACCGCGCACGTGCCCAACGCTGCGCTATATTCAGCCTGCAATCGCGACTATGTCGAACAGGATTCGCATTGAATACCAGGCGGCCAAAGGTCCTACATGCCGATGACAACCCACGAGTCCTGTCATTCGTGGGCCCGGAGTTGATCGCAGCAGGATTCGAATACGTCTCTGTCAATTCCGGCACCGAAGCCCTCGCGAAGGTCGAAACCGAACATCCCGACATGGTCGTGCTGGACGTCATGCTGGGAGACACGAATCTCAACGGCCTGGATGTCTGCAAAAAGATTCGGGAGGCCGGTCACAAAGTGCCCGTCATATTCCTGACGGTCCGCGATCGCGCCGACGATTCAGGAACTATGAAACGCGCGTTTTCGGTCGGTGGAACCGACTACGTCTCGAAGCGCGAAGAGCTCCGCCGAATTGAAGAGCGAATGGGTCTGATACCTACCGAGTTCCTCGAGAGGAAATCGGACGTGGACGAACTGCTCACCCGTATCCGGGCACACCTTGCCGAGAAGCTGCCTACAACTGAATACAACAATGGTCTGAAGATCGATTTCGAGAGTGAGCACGCTTACGTTCAAAAAAGTGGTGAATGGAAGAAAGTTAACCTGTCCGCCGCACAGTTTCGGATCCTGCGAACACTGGCCATCAACGAGGGTAAAGGGGTCACAAAGACGGCACTGCTGGACATCGCTGGAGGACAGTCTGACGGTGATGGGGATAGAGCGCTTCAGAGTCACATCTACCGGCTTCGAGAACTTATCGAGCCAGATCCCCGCAACCCTCTGTTTGTTCTCACCTACCACCGCATCGGTTACCGGTTCGGTGGCAATAAAAGCACGGAATGACCCATGGGCGATCTCGTATTTCAGTCCGGCATCCTGACCTTCATTGGCATATTGATCGGTGCGATCGCCTTCGGGGCGGTCGTCGGCTTTCTGATTAGGAACAGGCGATCGTTGCGACTGGAATCTACCGAATCTACGTCAACCGATGAGAATCTCTATCTGGCCTTTAGCCGAATCAGTCACCACCTCAAGTCATCGGGCGAGATAGTGCGCGGCCACCTGCGTGGATTTTCGGAGGAGTTGCCTGGCGATGCTGAGCGCTGGAGGGTCGCCCGGAGAACCATTTTCGACGAGGCGACTCAGATCTCAACACTGGTCGAACGCCTCGACATACTGGTGCGAATCGGCATGACGGACGAACCGTTGGTGATGGAGCCGGTAAACATCCCCGGCTTGATTGAGGAGCTAATGATGGGGCTGGCTCCTGCAGCCGACGAAAAAGGAATCGTGCTTGGCAGTGCAGCAGACGCGTCGGGTGCAGCGCAAAGCATCGTATCGGGTGACCAATCGGCATTGCGGGAGGTGTTCTCAAACATCCTTGAAAATGCAGTCACGCACGGCGGCGCCGGATCGGAAGTCACCGCCGAGCTTCGGAGTAGCAATGGAGTCATAAAGGTGCTGATTCGGGACACCGGGTCCGGAATGGACGATACGCAGCTGCGAAATCTGTTCAAACCAGGAAATCGCGATCACACGCCGGGCATTCGCCGCGGCACAGGGATGGGCCTCTACCTCAGCAAGATGCTGGTTGAGCTGCACGGCGGAACGATCAACGCGTCGAGCAAGCCCGGGGAAGGCACCGCCTTTTCAATAGAGCTCCCGTTGAAGAAAGTGGCCGGATAGCTCGTGCGGTACCAGTGACCAGATTCCGCGAGGACTCCGCGTGGTTTTCAGGCTTAAGATGCCTTTTTCATCGAGATTGCATGAGGGCACGAAATGCGCAACGGGTTCAGGTCGGCGAACAGGACGAAGCTCCTGGCTTTCGTCTTTGCAGCGCTGTTCGTGCTGGGCGCGTGTGCCGCGCCAAAGATTGTCACGGTCACACCCGAGACAACTGAAAACGTAGACGCACTCGGCACTTCTTCTCCAGGCACACCGGGTCTTCCCGCTTCGATACCCGGAACGCCGTTGCCTCCAACCAAAACTGCCATTCCGGCCACTCCAACGCCCGTGCCACCGATCGCTTCATTTGAAGTAGACGCACGTTCTGGCACGGCGCCGTTTACAGTACGGTTCAAAGACGCCACCGAAGGTCCGGCACGTACCTTCGAATGGGACTTCGGCGACGGGATTACCAGCACAGAAGCCTCACCTGTCCATGAGTACACCAAAGCCGGGACTCACACAGTTCGCCTCACGGTTTTTGGTTCTAATGGCTCTGACAGCGAGACGAGGACAAGCTACATCACGGTGGATCCGGGTGTGGTGGTCGGATTAGCTATCAGACCCGAGCATCCAGTTGTTGAAGTTGATCAGACCATTGAGTTCGATGCGGTCGCAGTGGATCAGTTCGGTAATGGAGTCCCAGTGAACGCGGAATGGTCGCTTGATTCAACAGAGGGATCTCTGACCGAAATCGGATTATTCACCGCCGGAACAACCGCCCAGACTCTCACTTCCGTCATCTCTGCGACGGCCATGACCGACTCCGGTGAAAGTAAAGCTTCAGCCTCCATAACCGTTGCTCCTGGCCCGCTGAAAACTGTCGTCATCAAGCGGCCAGCCGGATCTCTCGGAGTACAGGACAAACACCAGTTTTCGTACGAACCAGCTGATGAGTATGGCAATCCGATAACGGACGCTGCTGCGACCTGGACCCTGGCGACCGGCCTGGGCAGCATCACGCCAACTGGAGAATTGCAGACCGGCACGGAGGCCGGACTGTTTAAAGACGGCATCCGCGTTCTCGTTGTTTCCGGGCAACAGCGTGCATCAGCGTCGGCAGACCTGGATATCAGGCCAGATGTGCTCGACTCGGTACTAGTTTCGCCTTCGATGGCCATAATCCATTGGCAACACGAACAGCAGTTCACAGCAATGGGAGCAGACCGGTTCGGAAACTCAATTGAAGGAATTGCCGTTACCTGGGAGGCGACTGGCGGAGAAATTGATGACACGGGCCTGTTTGTAGCCGGAACGCATGCAGGATCGTTCTCGGTTACAGCAACGGGATTTGATGGCGTCAGTAAGTCTGGCAGTACGAACGTACAGATTCCGCCACCTCAGTTTTCTTTAACGCAGACACTGGGTGACCCGGAGGCGCGATGGGCCGACGGACTCATGGTCTTCAACAAGGGTGTTGCGGTCGATTCCGACGGCAACATTTACGTGGCTGACAGACTTAATTTCAGAGTTCAGAAGTTCTCTCCGGAAGGCGATTTTCTAGCGAAGTGGGGACGCCAGGGTGATAACCCCGGAGAATTTCGCGCTCTGTGGGGCTTGGCCGTGGACGCGGATGGAAACGTCTACACGACCGAGCAAAACAATAACCGGATTCAGAAATTCACTTCAGATGGCCAGTTCCTGATGATTATTGGGAGCGAAGGGGAAGGCAACGGCCAGCTACGCCGACCTACGGGAGTTGCCGTGAGTCCGAACGGCGACGTATACGTCGCGGACACCATGAACGACCGCATCCAGAGATTCGGAGCCGACGGAACGTTCATCCAGGCGTGGGGAAGTGGAGGCAGCGGCGCCGGTCAGTTTTCTCAGCCGAACGGAATAGATATCGGGCCGTCCGGTGATGTTTACGTAGCTGATACGGGCAACAATCGAATCAAAAAGTACACGAAAACCGGGAGTCTCATCACATTCTGGGGAAGCTCCGAAGACAGGGTATTGTTTCCAAGCGACGTGGCCGTGGACGCAGATGAGAACGTCTACGTTGCAGATGGGGGATTCGTTACAAAATTCAGTTCGATCGGTGAGCCACTGAGACGGTGGGGTGGGGCGGGGGCTGCAGCCGGCCTGTTCTTCTGGCCGGAGAGTATTGCGGTCGGTCCGAGTGGAGACGTATATGTGTCGGAATCACTTAATCACCGGGTCCAACGGTTCTCGGCGGGTGGATCATTCAAGCTGCAGATCGGAAGCGACGTCTCTGGCCCGGGGAGCTCGAGATCACCAATGGCTGTCGCTGTCGCCCCGGATGGCAACCTACTTGTCGCCGATTTCTGGGATGCAAAAATTCTCAGGTTCGACCCGAGCGGCACATTTTTATCCGAGTTCGGTGAGAAAGGATTCGAGTTCCAGCAGTTGGAAACTCCAACGAACATAGCAGTCGACTCTTTTGGCAACATTTATGTGGACGGCTCTCGGGGAGGCGATCTTGGCCAGGGCATCCTGAAGTTCGATATGTCCGGCGGCTTCATCACCTCGTGGGGTCGAGAAGGGACAGGTCCGGGAGAGTTCCTGCAAATCGAAGGGATCGGGTTAGATCGACGCGGTCGCGTTTATGTTGTCGATCCGGAGATCAATCGGATACAGGTATTCACGGCCAGTGGTGAATTCCTCCACGAATGGGGCTCAGCTGGAACGGGCGCGGGCTTCTTCGATCAGCCAAACGGCATTGCTATCGATGCGGACGACAGCGTCTACGTTACAGATTGGGGGAATGGTCGGATACAGAAATTCACCACCGACGGCGATTTCATCGCAATGTGGGGTGAAATGGGAGATAGTCCCGGTCAATTCATCGGTCCGGCCGATATAGCCCTCGATCACCTGGGTAACGTCTATGTAGCCGATGCGAGCCTGGGCAGAGTGCAGATGTTTACGTCTGACGGCGAGTTTTTGACCGGTTGGGGGGATGAGGACGTGGAGCCCAGGAACCTGACGGCACCATGGGGAGTAGCCGTCGACTCAAGCGGACACGTATACGTGGCTGACAATCGAGGCGGGGCAGTGCGTGTCTATACCTCCCCGGCGTTGACAGGGCCTGCCTCGTAGTTCACGTTTCCGCGAGGTCTTCGCGAGGTATGCGAGTCTAAGATGCCTTTTGTGTCGAGAATGCAGGAGGGCATGAAATGCGTTACGGAGTCAGGCTGTCGAACAGGATGAAGATCCTGGTTTTCGTTCTTGCCACGCTGTTCGTATTGAGCGCGTGTGAAGGCGAAGGGATCGTAATCACTCGGCTCACATCGACACCCGACCCGAACGCCACCGCAACTCCGACTGTCAATCCATCGGACACTCCTGTCCCTGGTGCAACAGCCACGGCGACAGCTGATCCGGCTGTGCCCGTTCCCACCGTTCCTCCGGGATCGACACCCACACCCGGATCCGGCCCAACAGCGACGCCAAGCGCCACCAGCACTCCTGTCCCCACGCCAACGCCGACACCTGTTCCGCCACTTGCATCGTTCGATGTTGATTCTCGCTCCGGCGCGGCCCCATTCACGGTCCAGTTCACCGATACAACGGAAGGACCTGTCAGCTCGGTCGAGTGGGAATTCGGAGACGGGAGCACCAGCACCGAAGCATCCCCTGTCCATGAGTACACGAAGGCCGGTGCCCACACCGTTCGCCTGTCCGTCTCGGGACCTAACGGATCAGACAACGAGGTGAGGACAAGCTACATCAACGTCAGCCCTGGTGCTGTCGTCGGCCTGTCAATCCGACCAGAGCACCCGAATGTCGCCGTCAGAGAGACGGTCAAGTTCGAGGCGCTTGCCGTGGATCAGTTTGGCAACGGCGTTCCCATCGAAGCCCAGTGGTCGCTGGATGGCGAAGAAGGGGCGCTTGATGACGGCGGTCTGTTTACCGCCGGGACGAAGGCGCTGACTTTAGGTGGTGCGATATCAGCCTCAACCCGGACCGACGCCGGTGCCAGCACGGCAAGCACATCGGTGACGATCACGACAGGACCGCTTACGGCGGTGATACTGAGCGAGACGCAAAAGAGGCTGACCGTGCAGGACACTCACCAGTTCACTTTTTCCGCAACAGATGAGTTCGGTAATGCGGTCACAGATGCGTTGGTATCGTGGTCCGTCGACTCAGACGCCGGTTCGATTACGGATTCCGGTCTGGTTCGCTCGGGCACAGAAGCCGGATTCTTCGCTGAAGCCGTTCGGTTGAGTGTTGTGTCCGGTCGCCAGAGTGTGTCTGCAAGAGCCGACCTGGTGCTCGAGCCTGATGTCCTGGAAACGGTCACGGTCAGCCCTTCGGGTACCGAGGTCATCTGGCAGCATGACCGGAAGTTCACTGCTTCGGGAAGCGACAGATTTGGGAATGTCATTGGCGATCTCGCTTTTGCCTGGGATGCGACAGGCGGCGAGATAGATGAGTCCGGTCTGTTCACCGCCGGTACTCGAGTTGGCACGTACACCGTGACAGCAACCGGCCTCAGCGGCACCGCCAAGATTGGGCATTCAACGGTCAACATCCCGGCGCCGGAGTTCTTTTTTCAGGGTCAGATTGGAGGGCAGTTCGAAGACGGAGTGTTCCATGTCCCGGTGGGCATCGCGTTCGCTGGGGATGGCTCTATACATGTAGCTGATTCGAACCACCGGCGCATCCAGGCGTTCGCACCGGACGGACAGTTTCTAACAGCCTGGAACCAGCGTACCGAGGGTCCCCGACTCGAATTACCTTATGATGTGGCGTTTGACTCAAAGGGTAATCTGTATATCGCCGATTTAATTTTGAATAGCATTCTTAAATATTCGGCAGATGGTCAATTTGTTCGACAGTGGGGAAGCTCGGGAAACGCCGATGGACAATTTAATAATCCATTTGACATCGCGTTCGACTCGATCGGCAACGTGTATGTTACTGACCGCGACAACGGTAGAATACAAAAATTCACATCCGATGGTGTTTTCCTCTCAAAATGGGGCAGTATTGGGAGCGACAATGGTCAATTTCATTGGCCAACAGCACTCGTGATCGATTCTAGCGACAACGTATACGTAGCCGATCGATTTAATCAGCGAATCCAGAAATTCACATCGGACGGCCTGTTTCTATCAAAATGGGGAAGCCCGGGCACAGGGAACGGGCAATTCGAAGAACCTGTGGGAGTTGCGATCGATTCCGGTGGGAACCTCTACGTAACCGACGGGACCAGCGACCGAGTCCAGGTATTCACGTCTGACGGAGCATTCATCAGGAAATGGGGCACTTCAGGTACCGCTGATGGTCAGTTCAACCGACCGTTTGGGATAGCAATTGACGCCTCCGATAAGGTTTACATCGGGGACGTTAATAACAGCAGGATTCAGGTGTTTTCATCAATTGGCGCCTTCAATTCAAAGTGGGGTGATGAACTCGGTGTAGGACAACTGAAGAGGCCTGTGGGTGTTGCAACAGATAGTTTCGGCAATGTGTTCATAGTCGACGAATCTGAGAGGATTGTTCAAAAATACAACCCCGACTACCAATACGTGTTGAAATGGGGTCGGTTTGGGACGGGGGTGGGCCAGTTTGAGAGACCAAACGATATTGCAGTTGATTCCTCTGGCAGCGTGTATGTCGCTGATCGAACAGATAATAGCGTTCAAAAATTCGATAGTACCGGATCTTTTATTAGCGTTTGGACAGGGTTCAACGAACCAACCGCAATCGCGACCGATTCAAAACTCAATGTATATGTGGTAGGTCGTGGAAACAATCGGATCCGGAAATTCACTGGCAGTGGAAATATAATTACTGAATGGAGTTCAAGTGGTCCCAGCGGAGTGGCAGTTGACTCGGAAGACAACGTATACATTGTAGAAGAAGGAAATAGCCGGATTCAGAAATTTACATCTGGCGGGCAATTCATCTCTGCTTGGGGCCAAGCAGGTGTTAGCCAGGGCGAATTCTCGAGTCCCGGTGGCATCGCGATTGATTCTTTTGACAACGTCTATGTGCTGGACACTGGAAACGGTCGCATACAGATGTTGACCAGCGGCGGAACCTTTATCACTGAATGGGGTAGTTTTGGCACCGGACTTGGTGAGTTTGAGAAACCTACCGGAATCGCGATCACGCCGCATGGAATGGTTCTGGTCGCAGATCGCGAAAGTGGCAGAGTCCAGGTCTTCCGATCGCCTGCGCTGACTCCGTCCTAGCATCTTCCGTTCCCAGCCGCGAGGACCCTGTAGTTTGGGGGCTTCAGGTGCGTCACGCATCGAGACCGCAAGGGGGAACCTAACAGTCCATGCTCGCCGTTCAGCGGTCTGAGATAGGAGTTGCGTGATCACTGAGATCCAATCGGGCAATAAATCGGTAGATCAACATGAACGGGTCAAGCAGTCAACGCGGCCGTTGGGACTCAAGCACCCAGGATTGAGCCGCATATGACCGACGATCATGCTGCATCGTCCTGTGGTGGCTGGTTCCGAGTACCATCGCCCGTCGGAGTGTTAACGGCAAAGCTGGCGGGCGAGACCTGTGCCGACTGATCGGTTTCATTACTCACTATGTCACCCACCTCAAAGACTGAGACGCCGCTGGTCAAATCGTCAGACATCTGCTAAAGCGACTGTGCAGAAGCAACCAGTTCCTCGACCTGGGCAGACAACTCCTCAGTTAAAGCGGAAGACTCTTCTGCAGTGGCACTCGCCTCCTCTGTGATTGCGGCGACGCTGTTCATAGATTCTCTGGCTTTGTCCGCGCCTTCTCCCATTGTTGATGCTGTTGTCGCGTTCTGCGTGGCGATCACATCGACATCGTCTATGTGGGAGACCATCTCGGCGGACGAAGCTGAAACTTCTCCTGCGGCAGTTGATATCTCCAGGATCTTTCCAGAGACCTCAGCAACAGCGGTGATAATCTCCTGCAACGCGATGCCCGCCTTGTCTGCGAGTTCCGTACCCTGGACCACCTGTTCACTTCCGGTCTCCGTTGCCTTGACCGACTCATCGACCCCAACTTGCACGTTGTCGATCAAGGACGCGATCTCGGTTGTTGCCTGGCTGACTCGCTGCGCGAGCTGCCTGACTTCATCAGCGACCACTGCGAATCCGCGCCCCTGCTCACCTGCTCTGGCGGCTTCGATTGCTGCGTTCAGCGCCAGCAAGTTCGTCTGTGCGGCGATGTCGTCAATTACGGAAACGATCTTGCCGATCTCAACAGACTTCTCTCCCAGCTCGGCTACAGGGCCGAGCAGAACTCGTTAACGAACTTCCCGACGGGTGTTGAGCATGATCACGGCAACCAGGGAGTCGACACGCCGGACGGCCTGTTGAAGTCAATCGCCAAATCCTGTGTTTCCGGCTGCGGCTACATCGCCGATCCGCAGGGAGAAATCGACAGAGTGGTCAGGTAGTCGAAGCTGTATATCGTTTCAGATGCGATCTAATTGAGTCGATCGTCTACCGCTGGCAAGGGTGTCGGGACGACGTTACGAACTGCGTTTCGGCAAATAGTCTGTTAGGGACCGCTCGCCGTTTCAACTCTTACAGCACGCCTGATCCGCCACGGAAAGCGGCAAACGATGTTATTCGCCTCGACGCAGACTACTTGAGTCGAATGTTGAGCTCTGGCGACCACCTGCAGCGGTGACCGCTTGTCCGGCTAGTAGCCGCGACCGATTGAGGCTTCGGCTGCCGGCTCCTCGTTTTGAGCGAGTGTTGGGTTAACGAACCCTCCTGCACTCCGTCTCTCTCGGCGCGACCGTCTTTGCTACTGCAATGTCTTGAGGTACGCGATGAGGTCGCCGATATCGGCGTCGGTCAGCGCCGGGAAGGGCGGCATTGCAGGTGCGAAGCCCTCGACGATCACCGCCAGCGGTTCTCTGATCGATTGGCGCAGGTATGCGTCGTCGCCGCGCTGGCTAACTCCAGCAAGTCCGGGGCCAACCACGCTGTTGCTGCCTGTTGAGTGGCAGGAGTTGCAGCTGTTAGACGCAAACAGGGACTCGCCTTTAGCAGCGTCACCGCTGCCACCATTGCCCGGCAATGACGTCGGCGTCACCTGTTGCTGGGCCGATGTAGTGGCGGTGGGCTCGACCGTGGCGAATGGCGTTTCGCCATCGCTGCACGCAACCGCAACGACTGAGAATGTCAACAGCACGGAAATGAGCAAAAGCTTTCGACTGTATACGCTCGGCATTCGTTTCCTCTGCAGCCAGGATGGCTGAATGGCGCGTCTATAACTCACTCGCCTCTGATCGCCGAGTGCTATTCAGCAAGGTTATGCGGCAGGCTACGCCATCTATAGGTGCGCGGTCACCAACGTTCAAATTACGCCACCGCCGCCGCTTGCGCACCCGAATCCTCAGATAACTCTCACGCGACTGAACGTTGCCCGAGTTCTGGGTTATGAAACATTTTGCCAGATTCGAGACCGAACATCGCGCGCGGCAAAGAGGGCGGTACAGGTGAGTCACGGCAAAAGCACTGGCCTGGCAGCAAGGTTGAATACGGCGGATGGCTTATTTTCAGTTGACCATAGCCGGCGAATAACATTCTGGAACACAGAGGCTACGCGCATCCTCGGCTTGAAAGCCGGCGATGTGATCGGGAAGACATGCTACGAAGTCTTATGCCAGCCGGGCAGCCCGGGCAGAGATTCATGTAACCGCGAGTGCCAGGTGTTCGTGAACGCCAGACGCGGGCGGCCCACTCGTGATTTCGACCTGTCCTGTACGGCCAGTGACGGGACTCGGCGCTGGTTGAATGTCTCCGTCATGTTTGAGACGCCGCTCCAAGACGGCAGCGAGCTTCTTCACCTGTTCCGCGATGTTACGGATAGTAGATCTGTTGAGCGGGCCGTAGTTGCGAACGATGCACCAGACCACCAGTCAGGACCGGAAGATGCCGTGCACGGCGTGCGCGCTGGTTTGCCACTGTCCAGGCGTGAAGACCAGGTTCTGCAGCTTCTTGCTGCAGGCAAGGGGACATCTGAAATCGCCGAGGCTCTGAGCGTCAAGCCCGTGAGCGCACGTAACCACATTACGCGGCTAATGAACAAACTGGGAGCTTCAACGCGCCTTCAAGCGGTGTCGATCGGTATGCAAACTGGTCTGATCTGAATCTGTGCCTAGGGACGGTTGATGAATCCGCACCTACAAATGGTTTGGGGCGCCGGATAAGTTCGATTGCACGTAGGCGCCTGCAAGCGCCTTTCGATCTGACACGGAGGGCCGCGATCTGAACAGAGACACTCTTACTGCCGGAATTATCTGGGCTGTTCTGACCATCATTGGCGAACTCTTGATGTTCGGATGGGACATCTTCCCGGTGGCGGCATCAGAGCAGGCCGATGTAGTCGATGAAGCGTTCTTCCTTCTAACTCTCCTTGCCATTCCAATATTCACCTTTGTCGTAACCGTCATTGGATACACGATGTGGCGGTTCCGGGCGCAAAGCGGCGAAGTTGCAGACGGTCCCCCCGTTCGGACACACAGCAAATGGGTGCCGTTCTGGCTGTTCTGGACTACGGCTCTGACGATCGCAGTGATCATTCACCCCGGTTACACCGGGCTTCTTGAGCTACGCGAGACCAACGACCACGATCCCGATCTTGTGGTCAATGTGACGGGTCTTCAGTGGGTCTGGCTCTTCGAGTACCCGGACGACGATGTTTCCACCGTCAACGAACTGGTGTTGCCGGTCGACAAAGTCGTCAGGTTCAACGTCACTGCCCCTGACGATGATGTGGTTCATTCGTTCTGGGTGCCGGCGTTCAGAACGAAGATTGACGCTGTTCCGGGACTCATCACGCGCATCGATGTGACACCAAACGCAATCGGTGAGTTCAATGATGACGTGAACTTCCGAGTGCAGTGCGCCGAACTTTGCGGCCTTAACCACGGCACCATGTTTGCGCGTGTGAAGGTGGTTGAAGAGGCCGAATTCGATCAGTGGATCGCGGAAAGATCGGGACGTGCTGCGATTCCGAGTTCAGGGAGTAACCCCTCTTGATTAAGCTAGTTCCCATTGGCCGAGGCTTGCTGTTCGCATCCATCGGACTGGCTATAGGAACGCTCTTTGCATGGCTCCTGGTTGAGATAACCGGTCGCGAATCGTTCGCCGACCCGGTGATAACCCTCGGTTATCTGTTTGCACTGATCGGTTGGATAATGGGCGTTGGCCTGTGGAAGACCTGGGGTAGGGAGTGGTTCGGGCTGTCGACCAGTACAGGACCAACCACCGGTTGGGGACGCTACTTCTCGTTCAGCATGGATCACAAGGTAGTAGGCGTCCAGTACCTGGTCACGATGGTTGTGCTGTTCCTGCTGGGTGGGATCGGCGCGTTGTTGCTACGGGTTGAGCTGTCTCAATACGGACAGAACATCCTCGGACCGGATGAGTACAACACCGCGATGAGTCTGCACGGAATCATCATGATCGCGGTTGCCGTGGCTACGGTGATGGGTGGTTTCGCAAACTACATTCTGCCGTTGATGATTGGCGCGGAGGACGTCGCGTTTCCGCGCTTGAACGCACTGAGTTTCTGGATCGTTCCACCGGTCGCCATCCTCCTGTTACTCACGCCTGTTTTCGGTGGCTTCGATACTGGCTGGACCGCATACCCACCACTTGCGACTCAGAGCGATACGGGAACGCTGCTTTTCTTGTTAGCGTTCTTCACGTTTGGCATTTCATCGATCCTGGGCGGTATCAACTTCATCGCAACCATCGTGACGATGCGCGCTCCGGGGATGACCTGGAGCAGGTTACCGATATTTGCCTGGTCTGTTTTGGCGGCATCACTGATATCTCTGACCGCTACCCAGTGGGTGGCATATGCGCTGCTGATGGTGGTGTTTGAACGAGTATTCGGGATGGTGTTCTTCTCACCACCGGGTGGAAACGCTCTGCTGTACGAGCACGTCTTCTGGTTCTATTCACACCCGGCCGTTTACATCATGATTCTGCCTGCTTTCGGGCTGGAGTTGGAGATCATCAGTCACTTCAGCCGGAAGCCGGTGTTCGCATATAAGTGGGTCGTGCGCGCTCTATTCCTGATTGTCGGACTTAGCTTCGTCGTGTGGGCACACCATCTGTTCACAAGTGGAATGGGCGAGGATCTGCACGGCCCGTTCATGATCCTAACTGAGTTGATCTCGATACCGACCGGAATTGTGTTCCTGTCTGCCCTGGGAACTATGTGGCGTGGCAGGATGCGATTGAAAACCCCGGTTTTATTCGCCCTGGCGATGGTCTTCAACTTCGCCATTGGTGGACTGACCGGGATCTTCCTAGCAGACGTGGCAACTGACGTGAACCTGCAGGATACGTACTTCGTCGTTGCTCACTTCCACTACACGATCATGGGTGGCGAGATCTTCGCCATATTCGCTGCGCTGTACTACTGGTTCCCTAAGATCACGGGGCGTATGTACAACGAAACACTGGGGAAGATCCACGCCATTGGAATGTTCTTATTCTTCAACATCACGTTCCTGACGATGTTCATGCCCGGGGTAGCCGGTATGAACCGGCGAGTGGCGGACTATCCTCCTGAGTTTGGCGACATAAATATGGTCGTATCCATCGCCGCGTTCATTCTGGGCGCTTCGTTCCTGCCGTTCACTTACAACATGATCAAGTCATGGATATCTGGTCCGCAGGCGGCCGCAAACCCGTGGGAAGCGAAATCGCTCGAGTGGCAAACATCTTCGCCTCCCCCGCTGGAGAACTTCGATGGTGAGCCGGTTATCGTCGGAGACCCCTACGGGTATGGCGACCCTGATGCCGTCCACGTCCGTTTTGAGCACCATGGCGCGACGCCCGTTGAAGCCGACTAAAGAGAGTCAACAGGATGATTGAATCCCAACAAGAAACCCACGGCGGGGATGAGCAGCCCACTCAGCGGAGAGGCATCCAGGTAATCGTTGTCCTGGCGGTCTTTACGGTTATCGAGTTCATCATCGCCATAGCGATAGATGGCGGCAATCTGCTCGCAACGCTGCTCGGGGTGGTCGCCGTGATCAAAGCGGTTCTGATAATTCAGTACTTCATGCATTTCCACCAGTTGTGGGAGAGCATTCGCGAAGTTTGGGACGCAGTTGTCTATGGTGAGGAGGCAGAGTCGGATGACTAGCGAGGTCCATGACACCGTCGAGAAAGTGCAGGCTCGTCTCAAGCTGAACAGGCTGGGTCTTTGGCTATTCCTGGTCTCTGATGCTTCATTCTTCCTGGCCTTGCTCTCAAGCCGATACTTCGTAGAAGGGCTCCACACGCCTGAGGAAGTTGACCAGGCTCTTGGCCTGGCGCTGACGATACTGTTGCTTGCCAGCAGCCTGACTGCTTACAGGGCTGAGACGGCTGCGGCGAACGGCAACATGCCACGCTACAGGTGGAACATGTTCGCCACGATGTTGATGGGAATTGTCTTCATCGGTGGCGTCGGCTACGAGTGGTTCGAGGCGTTCAAACACTTTCCACCCTCGACCGGATACGGCACTGTGCTGTTTACGCTCACCGGAGTGCACGCCACTCACGTGCTTAGCGGCGTGATCCTGCTTGCACTCGTATACCGCAAAGGCCAGTCAAAGCCCTACGCTCCGGACAGCTACTGGGGAGTGGAAGGCGCGGTCAAGTACTGGCACTTTGTAGACGTCGCCTGGGTCTTCATCTACCCGACGCTGTACCTCGTGAGTTGAACGAGCGGTCAAGCTTGGTGGAGACGGGGAAGGCTCCACCTCCGACAAACCGACCAAATTGCTCCGATCCTGTCGTCTAGTACGTACTGGATAGATTGGTTGGAGGCTGAATGAGCGAATTCAATGTGATGCATGCGCTAGGCAATGTGGGCTGGTGGGTGATCGAAGAGAAGTGGGATTCGCCCAACACTCGGGTCGTGGCAACGTTCAGACGACTCGATGAGGCACTGGGATACGCAGAGTGGAGAACAGGCAGGATGGATGGTCGGCCCACAGCCCGCCTCAACGATGGGATCGTCCACGACGCGTTGCGGGCTGTAGGAAAGGGAGGAGTCCGTAGCGCCGCTGACATTCTGGGAATAACCAGGCAAATGCTGCACCGTTACTTACGCATAAGAGTGGAACAAAATGCCGGGTAAAATTACACACCGAAAGAGCTCAGATCCGAACCCTTCCGGAGTAATACTTTTGGTCCCAATCAAATCCTTGGGCAGAGAGATGGGTTCGAATCCCTCTAGGCTCACCACAGGTCGCCTGTCGACATCGGCAAGCCGCTGACCTTCTGCCGGAACGTTGACTGGAAGCGCGCCTATTCTGGTCAGATCCAGGTGGGTCGGAATTTTTCATTCATACGAACTCCAACGGACACTCATAGCTGCCATATGTACGCGCCTGTTTATGCAGGATTTGTTGAGCGCATCGAGCGGCCATACGACACGAAGTCTAGTTTCGAAGAATCTAAAGATGGCACCGGTGCTGTGGTGCATGCCGTCATGTGAATAGTGAGACTGTAAACTCAGAAAATATTAACGAATGGCTCACGACAGATGCCGAAATTCGTTCTGAGACCATGTTAGTATCCTGTCCTCAATCATGATCGGTAATTGTTCGAAAACTGTAAGGTCCGCGCCACATTCGTTAAGAAAATTTGCGCAAGATCCATTCGAATCGAGTCCATAACTCAACTCCTAGCATTGACGCCATGGTAAATATGTCGCGCTGGTGGCTAGTTGCGGTCGTCGCGGTTGGCGCTTTTACACTCGCACTGGCTCTCACCTCGTCCACATGGACAAATGTTTTGGCCGCTGGTTCAACCGGGGGCACTGATGGCACAGGTGGCACCGGTGGAACGGATGGCACAGGTGGTACCGGCGGAACGGATGGCACAGGTGGAACTGGCGGAACGGGCGGC
Source organism: Chloroflexota bacterium (assembly GCA_029262735.1). Taxonomy (GTDB): domain Bacteria; phylum Chloroflexota; class Dehalococcoidia; order Lucifugimonadales; family Lucifugimonadaceae; genus JAJCYX01. Next base: position 77,460 of record JAJCYY010000036.1, read on the forward strand.
ACTGGTGGTACCGGCGGAACGGATGGCACAGGCGGAACTGGCGGAACTGGCGGAACCGGCGGAACGGGCGGCACCGGTGGTACAGGAGGCACCATACCCCCGGTCGAGAAACCGACACTAGAGATAATCGATGAGCTGGGTCTGCCAACTCACCTGATCAGCCTGCAGGCAATTGGATCTACCGAAACATTAAGCATAAGCGTAGATTCATTGCCGATAGTCGGCGCCGACACTATCCAGGTACTCATTCAGCACAACCCGCTGGTCACGTCTATCAGCAACACCAGTTGCCAGGGTGTGTTTGATGACGCTTTCAGCCCATTAGACGCTGTTCGCATCGATTCTGAGTCGGCGTCCGGATTCGTCTGTTTCAGCAGCTCTCATATAGCGACCGGCACCGGAGCGCTGATCGAGTTCGATGTTGAGCGGATTGGATTCGGGTCTGACATGATCGAGCTGTCGGGTTCAGGGCCGTATGCAACCACCTTTTTTGCAACCGGCGATTCAGTGGGGCCAGTTCTCCCTGCCCCGTTCGAGGTATTGAACCTGCCGGCTCCGGCTCCTACATCGACGCCTACTCCCACACCATCACCGACTCCTACGCCATCGACAGGTGGCGGAGGTGGAGGTGGGGGTGGAGGCGCGCCTCCACCCGCTCCTGCTCCAGCACCTGCTGCGATCCCACCGGGTGCGCCGCTCGATATCGAGGTGGAGGCTGGCGATCTGCTGGCAATCATCCGCTGGGAACCACCAAACATTATCGGCAGTTCTGCAATAACTTCTTACACTGCCGGCATTTTCGGAGGCACAGCGGCCCAGATCCTGCCGTCGACAGCACGCACAGCCGTGTTCACAGGTTTGCCGAACGGGGTTCCCGTCCAGCTTCGTGTGTGGGCCAGCAACTCGGCTGGCAACGGACCTCCTTCGAGCCCGGTCTCAGTGACTCCGTTTGGTCTGCCCGGGCCGCCGCTATCGGTCACCGCCCAGCTAATGCCGGATAGTGAGTCGATACTGGTCAGCTGGCAGGAACCGGAATCGGACAACGGCGCGGAGATCCAGTCGTACACGGTCAGCTCGGCAGGTGCGCCGTTCGAGCCTGTCGAGGTCGACGCTGGAACGTTTTCGGTAGTTCTCGGAAACCTGGCGCCGGGTAGCTACTCTGCCATGGTTGCGGCGGCGAATACGGCCGGAAGCGGAGAGCTTTCGTCGCCGTCGGATCCTATTCCGGTCGCTGGCCTGCCCACTGTCGGTGCCCCCTCAGAACCGCCTGGTGGTGAGTCCGGTAACACGACCGCTCCGTCTATCGATCTACCTGCAAACGACCGAGAAACAATCGCCGGGGCAGTCGGCGGCTCTCCTTCTGAATCCGTGGGTTCGGCACAACTGCGAAAGGAATCAGGCGGCTTAGTCCTGAGCCTTCCTGTCGAGTTCGATAGTGATTCAGGTCCGGTCATTGGAGACCTCGAACTTTCGACGTCCGATCTCAAGATGGACTTCTCAAGCGGGACCGGGACGTTCGAGCTTGCCATATCGGACGACATGGTGCTCCGTGGCATAGGAGAGCTGCGGAACAGGGACCGTCATTTGGCGGTTGAGGTTAAGGAACTCTCGCTTTTCTACTCGCCTGCCCTCGCCGGTACACAGGTGCCGGTTGGAAGAAGTATCCAGTTCGACGTAGACATAGTCGGCTTGCCAGGCAGTCTCTCGACAACAGTCGTCGATTCTCTCGAAGAGCTTAATCTTCCGGCGAGTTCTCAGTTCTCGAACCCCATTGAATCGGCAGGAAGCGAGTTTGGCGACGGCTTTCGAGAGATCGCCCTGCTGGTGCACGTAGAGACCATGGATACCGAGGACGGAGTGTTTGGTTCGAACTCCGTGTCCATCACGGTAGAGACAAGCTGGCTAGAGAAGGAGTTGGCGCTCGGACGCCTGATTGGAATACTCAAGATCAGTGACGATGGACTTGTCTACTCAGCTGAGCCAGCATGTTCTGAGGTTTCGCCTGGTTTCTCGAGCTGTACGTCGAAGTTCGAAGGTGCGGCCGGTGGCTTTTCATCATTCGCGCTACTGTCTTTCGAACGAATAGTTGCGCCGACGCCTGAAGCGATCACAAGATCGACTCCGTTCCCAACCGCAACCATCGTACCTACTGCGACACAGACAGCAACGCCCACGGCCACACCGATAGCTGCGCTCTCGAATGCTCCCGAGATACCGCCTTCAGCAGAGACTCCGACTCCGTTGCCCCTGCCGGTATCGACACCTGTGCTCCCCGGTATCAGTGGAGACAGTGGAGGAGGCAGCATCATTGTAGTAGTGGTGGTGGTTATCGTTGGAACAGCGGGAACAGCTGCCGGTTTAGCTGTGTGGCGCAGACGCAAGACTGGTGTGGTAGTTGGAACGCTACTGCTTATGGCGTTCAGTGCCCAGGCAATGATCCCGGGCGACACATCCGCACACACAGTCCGGTCGTTTGATCGGTTGGCGAGCGAGTCATTCGATGCTCAACATACAGCGTCGATAGTTTCTGGACCTCGACTTAGCACCTCACCACGAGGTAAACCAGCAGGAGATGTTCCTGTCAACAGGCTCGATACGTTCGAAAATCCACTGTATGTAGCTGGCACGGAGGTGACAGGTAATCAGGTCTTGATCCACGCAGCTACAGATAATCCTGAGGCGCTAGCTGCAGAACTGGAACTTCTGGGGCTTACAGGCGCAACAGTCGGGGAACGCTCTGTTTCAGGCAGAATCCCCCTCACCTCGTATGGCCAGTTGCAGTCGGTTCGCAGCGCAAAACACGTGACCATCGAACAGCCGTTTACGAGATCGGGTTCGGTAGTGTCTCAAGGTGATGCCGCCCACCGCGTTGATTTTGCACGGTCGTTCTACGGCGTCGACGGCACAGGTGTGACCGTCGGCGTGATCTCGGATAGCTGGGACTGTCTGAACCAGTACCAGACCGATGTGACGGCCGGAGAGCTACCCCCGAACGTGATCGTGCTCGAAGAGATCTCATCATGTAGCGGTGCGATCGATGAGGGACGTGCGATGGCGCAGATTATCCATGACCTGGCGCCGGGTGCGGACCTTATATTCCACACGGGCTTCAATGGCTCGGTAAACATGGCTGATGGCATCCGTGAGCTGGCCGCCGCTGGCGCCGACATCATCGTGGACGACATCGGATACTTCAATCAACCATTCTTTCAAGATGGCATCATAGGTGAGGCTGTCAATTCCGTCACAGGCATGGGAGTTGCATATTTCTCATCGGCAGGGAATCTGGCATCTGATTCCTACGAAGCTGATTTCGACCCGAGAGATTTCTTGGCGCCGGATGCGTTTCCAAGTGTCATTGGAGCTCCGAGGTTTCTCGGTGGGTATCCGCACTGGTTCACTACTACACAAAGCAACAAGGACGATAATTGGCGGCGAGGTTTCACGCTGAATCCCGGAGACGAACTAACCCTGTATTTTCAATGGGATGACGCCTTCTTGTCGGCCAATGATAAAGGCGCCGCCAGCGAAATGGATGTTTATATTTTCGATTGGACCGGATCTGTCGTACTCGCCGGCTCGACCTCCCTTTCGATGGGAAATGACCCGTTCGAGGCGCTTAGTGTGATCTATCTCCCACCAGCGGGAGAGACCAGGGATTTCCAAGGTGGAATCGCGTTTGTGCATGAAGCTGGGCCTATCCCTTCAAGGATCAAGTACATCTTCACCACCACAAATTCTGGTGGCAGCGGCCTTAAAGCCGGCCGAGACGGCGATCGTGCCGGAACTATTGTGGGACATCCGAATTCCGAAGGCGCTATCGCTGTCGGCGCAATTGAACACCATGATGTACTCAGGATTGACAAGGAGTCGCTTCCACATCGGCACGACGTTGAGGTTTTCAGTTCACGCGGCGGAGTACCCGTGCTTCGGGATGACCAGGGAACTCCAATACCCGAGATTGTCAGGCTTCGGCCAGATATCGTTGTATCTGACGGCGTTAGCACTTCAACTAATCTGAATCCGTTCTATGGCACATCCGCCGCAGCTCCTCACGCTGCCGCGATTGCAGCCTTGATGCTCGACGACAATCCGCATCTTTCGCCTGGACAAATTCGAGCAGCCTTCACGTCTAGTGCAGTTGACATTGAGGGCACAGGCTTTGATTTCGAGTCTGGTTTCGGATCGCTCGATGCACCGAACGCACTATCACGGACCGCACTTCGCCGTGAGTCCAAAATTCTGGATTACGATGCAAATGATCTGGAGGTCGGATCTTCTGGGCTCATCTATATGAGCGTAACCGCAACAGGGGGAGTGCCCGAAAATAGACTCATTGCTGTCGACCCATTCACGCTAGAAGAAACGTGGTCCTACACTACAACCTTCGTTCCTGATCGTATTGCCCTCGCCAGCGACGAGTCAAAACTCTACGCGAGCAAAGTTGGAGGATCGTCTATCTCGCGGATTGACGTTGACCAGGTGATAGTTGACCTTCAATTGACCGGCATCCAGCCGATGAATATGGCGGTAATGCCCAGTGATCCAGACATCCTCGCGGTGACTCACCGAGGAATGACGTCACTGTCCGTTAATGGCACGTGGGTTGATAGTGATAGTCATCCAATCCATAGCAGTGACAATTTTGCAACGGATTTGAGATTTGCTCCTAATGGTGAGTTGTTCGTGGGTTACAAAGGAATAATTTCATACACAGTGTTCAATTCATCACTAATCCGTACTGAAGGCTTCAAAGTATTGGGTGCGGCACGAATAATTCAATTCGATCTAGATAACGGGTTAATTTTTGGCAGCAGTGGTGACATCCTTGATATCGATACTCGTCGAGGGATAACAAATTTTTGGACTACGGCGCCATTAGACTCATCGGTTATTTCAAGTGATGATGGCTCGCGCGTGCACTATGCAGCCAGGACGCAATCTCCGCGGGACGAGTATGAGCGATCATCGCTAATTACGTATGACGTGCCAACCGGTAATTTAATCGGGTCGTTCTTACTACCTAAGTACTATAATATTGTCGATGATATTGGGCTGTGGGGCAAACACGGGGTGACTTTCCGAGTTCCGGGAGGTGGGGTTTTCATTGGCAGTACCGAGCTATTTGGTGAGTCGATTGAAATGCTTGGTAAAGTGACCGGCTTTGGACTCGATCCTGCAATCTCAGCGGAAAAGCATCTAATCAAAATCGAAGCATCTTTAGTTTATCGAGATTCGGAAACAGCAATGGTTGGTCAGGTGGACGCAGATGGTAATATCCTTTTTAGAACTCTAAATGGAGTATTCGATATTGAAGCTTCCGCCCCGGGATATCTTCGAATAAAAGCGAAATCGGTGCGCATCGGCAATACGCCGGTGAGGATGGAATCTGTTCAACTGGTACCCGGTGATTCGAACAATGACCAGATTGTTGACACAGCGGATGCACTCATAATCGGCGACTCTTTCGGAGTGACTACCGGCAACAGCATGAATGTTGCTGGATACGTTGTTGATTTCGATGGTGACGGTTTTGCTACGGGCAGAGACGCCTCGTTATTAGTGGCCGGTTTTGGCGCGAGCGGGCCCCAACCGTGGGAATATGAAGAAATTCCACCTCCTCCTACGGCTACACCCGCGCCTTCGCCTACGGTCGAACCTATTCCCTCACCAACTCCCACACCAACTCCTGGGCCCATTCCAACGCCAACTCCTACGCCAACTCCGACGGCCGGTCCCTCTCCAACGCCAAGTCCCGCGCCAACCGCCACTCCAACAGCAACGCCGATCTCAACGCCTCAACCCTGTAGCGCGGGCACTGACACTCAATTCATTGCTGATACGACCGGTCTCAGATTTCCCGATGTGGGAACGGCTGGTGGGACCTTCACTGCGTACGTCTGTAAGTTCGATTTCGAAACACAGGAACCGCCTTCCGAGTTTGTCGGATTTGACGGTCGAATAGGAAGCGTCGGCACTTCGTTCATCACGCCCGGCGGCAATGCCCGCATCACTCACCCGCGGCTCGACGTGAGTCCGATTGGAGTCAAATCCCTTACGCGCTCCGATGTACTGGGCAAAGCGGTCACCGCTCCTGCGTTGGAGGCTGCCTTTACGGGTGCGGACCAGCCGATACGGATCGAGTTCGGATCGGGTACAAATGCGGTGGGGATGGACATCATTAGCCCTTCGGTTGACGGCGCGTACATTGTTGCTGTGGATTCCGGTGGAGATAGGAACGTCTACTTCATTCAGACCGGAAACGCCACCAGGTTCTTCGGCATCACGAACACCACTGGCATCAGGGAGATCTATATCGGCACGGCATCCAGGACGGGCACGGCAAGGATAGCGATTGACAACCTCACGTATAGCGCAGGCTCCTCCGAATGGACCGTCCCTCAGCCACCGGCGACCAACTGTTCCAGCGGCGAAGTTGCCGATGTGGTATTAGGCACGGAAGGATTGCCCCACACGTCGTTCGATGCCTCAGGACCGGGAGATATATCGGTATTTCTTTGCTTGAGTGAATTTCAAGCCTCGACCACGACAGATTCTGTCATCACGTTCGACGGCCCATTCGGGAATCTTGGTCCGGAACACATTGAGAACGGTAATGTGCGATTCACTAGCCCGTTACTAGACCGAGATCCAATCACGTTTATGGATCTGTTGAGGTCTGACGCCTCTGGCACAGCAGCTACTCCGCCGACACTACGCTCGGCGGGTCCGTCTACGCATGATTTTCCACTGGTCATTGAGTTTTCTCCCGGGACGGGCGCAGCCGGACTCCATATCATTGATGGTGCAGCCGCAGTCAATCCACTGTTTGTAATAGCTGAAGATTTCTCCGGCGCGGCGATGCTTATCTTCATCAACGGTGAACCGAGTTCCGGGGCGTTTATCGGCTTCGATTCACCAAACGGCATCAGCAAGATCTCCGCTGGGCACTCACCCGTGATCTGCTGCACCGGAACGATGAACATCGACAACGTGTACTACGAATCCGGTTTACCGTTTTCCTAGTGACGCAGGCTGCTTTCATCCCTCGTGATTGGTCGAACACTCGGATGCAAATGGTGTAGATCGAATTCTCCGAGGGGACGGGTGCCGTAGGGCTGCATGTCATCGAGCCACCGATCTCCTCCGTGGATGACACGAGACCGCTATTCATCATCATCGAGGATTTCGCGGGCGCCGCAAGGATCCTGTTCTTCAACGGGCCGCCAAGTGATACCCAGCCGAATGCAGGCGCGTTTGTGGGCTTCGATTCTCGAGGCGGGATCAGCAAGATCGTCGTCGGGTATGCGCTAAGCCCTGGCACACGCAGGCTGTTCGGACTCTGTCAGAACAATTGAAACGAGCGCTGTTCATCCGCGAGTTCGACTCTCCGTCAGCTCCCCGGTTCGAGTCTCCCGTGGGTGGGCCTAACGGGACAGTATCAAGGGCTTTCGAGGTGGTTGTCGCGATCGAATGAATGCTCTGCACCAATCGTTCAATCACTTGAAGAATCAAGTAGAGCTGGCGACTCGTGGGCCTGCACGAGTTTAGGACGTGGGTGCGATGTAGTGTCAGCGATGCAACTCAGTTCATTGCAACGCAATCTGTGTGAGCACGGATGCCGAAGAGCGACGACCGGTTGTCCAACCAAATTTGAATCAGAGATCACGACTGAAGGCTAGTTTGGTGGAGACGGGGGAGAGTCGAACTCGGCGATGAACACAGAACTACGACCCTCGGTATCTTAGCCTGCGATCGGATTCGGTTATTGGTGGCAAATATGCCACCAGACATCATGCCTTCCATACTCCCATGGCAGGCTGATTGGGAGGCGCATACGATGCTATCGACTCACCCTAAAACTCCGGAAGAGATTTGCCAGAACCTTCATCGAGGTGGTCGCTGAGCAACCGGGAGATGGCTGGGCATATGTTGATGGAGTGTAGGGAGAGCCGGATTACCGGCAGCCGAAGCAATCCCTGAACGGTCAACTCGAATCACTCGTGATTCCGGGAATCGATGCGACGAAAAAGGCTGCGCCACTATTACAGGACCTACCAGAGCTGTGGTCGCGAGCGATTCTTAGAGACAGGCATCATTTACTTACGTCGATAACAGGTGCTGTGTTCCTGAGCTTCAACGAACCAACTCGTATTGATCTCAAGCTCATGCCGGTTTTGACTCGTTGGGAGGCTGATCCATGGCCGGATCGACTCGCAGATCCCAGCTCTTGCCTGACATTTCCACGTGGAAAGTCATTCTAATTGTCGGTTTGTTTCTGGCGATAGGACAAGGGATGCCAAGTATACGATGGCGCCTTCCCAATATGGAAAAGCGCCATCGTCCGTACGCTCCGGTCCATCAACTATTCGATATCGACGTTGTCTTAACCGCCTTCAACAGTCGAAACGACACCCGGTCGCCGACGAGGCTGGTAGCAGTATTCACGATGTACAGATACCTGTCCTTGTTGGTGTTGTAGGTCATTGGAGCCTCGAGTACGAGGCCATCCACCGAAACGGTCATCGAGCCTTAGTAAGACATTCCCTGTGTTTCCTTAAGAACCGGGCGAAGTTCCTTCGACCGAATCGTTCCATAAAGATGCCAGATTTGTGTGGTCGGCCGGGTTGATGTGATGGACTAGTTGACTCGGTCTAGTACCAATTTGCCGCTTTCTAGCACAGCCTGAAAAAACTCAATCTTGCTTTCGGGCGAATCGAAAGACTGACTCAGAAAGAGATTAAGAGCATCACCAACCTCGACAGCATCCTCGATGTACTCCAGATCACCGCCACCTACTTCAGCAAACAAGCCAAATTCACTGGTGATTTGATGCTGGACGCCCACGACGGAGTAATCCGCACCTGTGACAGTCGCTGAGGATTCCAAGTTGTACAGTGATATGACAGCAACTCCAGTTGCGCTTTCAAGTTTCGCAGCTACGGCGATCACCTCAGGTCCACCAAGAGGAATCATGACGAGATTGAGTGCGACCCGATCATGATCCTCAAGGTTGTCCAACTGTTCATCTGACAGTCCCAAAACGTTTTGGAGAGACAGGACATCAATCTGCTCGACTGTTGCCCGTAGGATCCGAACGAACTCTGCATCGATAGTTTCCTGAGCCATAGATTGAGGAAAGATGATGTCCATCTTCAAGCCCTCAGGATTGACAACGATTTTCGGTCCGACAGACTCTACCGAAAAGATGTCGAGTTCATCATTGCTGACGATATGCTCAACTGTCAGATCGACATTGTCTACCGAGGCCATCACCGCACCACGAATGCAAAGCACCTGGCCACCAAGGATTAAATTTGGGTCGACGATGTCATTCGCTGATTGAATTTCAGGCCAGCGTAGGACGTCACCGAGGTATAGCAAGGCGATCGTTGAAAGTGTGTCTCCCGCCGAAACGGTGTGGAACACCGTGCAGCCAGGAGTCAGTGCATCGTTCTGCGCGTGAAGAGCCACGAGAATAGCCCCAGCCCTGTTCACCGTCTCTTTCAATGCGCTTAAAGTCGCTCGATCGATTCCCGGCGTCGGCGTTGAAACAGGAGTCGGGGACGATGTCGGCGTTACTGTCGGAACTAAAGTGGCGGGTACCGCAGTCGGCGGTCGCTGTGTGGGTGTCGCTGACGCCTGAGGTGTCGGAGTCCTCGTTGGGGTTGGCTCAGGCGTAAATTCGACTGTCGCGGTTGGTGGCGTCGTAGGCGTCGCCGTCGCCGCGTTCACGTCGCCCCCACCGCACGCGACCGCACGCGACCGATGCGCCTGCGATCAACGCGATCATCACCGTACCCCACATCTTTCGAGTCATCATTAGATTGCTACTCATCGTCCTTCGGCCTTGCTGACAATGCACTGACGATAGCTCTACCACTAGCTGATTGGCTCATTTCAATATGGAGCCGAGGCGACAGTCTTGTTCGGGACTGCCTACAGACTCCGGTGGCACGCAACTTTATCAAGCTTCAGGTCCTGGGCTACGTTATGCGGAATGGTGTTCCGAGATTGTTCAGGTTAATGGCAATTCTTCCCCTGTGGAGGTCAACGGTGCGAACGAGAACGGCCTTGCTAGACGGTGCCATTCAGTCACTGTTTGGGACACGACAGCTACAGACACATCCAGTTCCGGCGGCAGTGTCGCAGCGTGTTGAGAAGACCCAGTTGCGGATTTAACTTGTCGGTGTACAACTGAAATAGACCAGTTGAGTAAACAGGTGTTTGCTGAACTTGTTGGCCAAATCATTCGGAGAGCGAATCGAACAACAATTAAGCGGCCGTCAAGGTAAATGCCACTACTGCCAGCGGCGTGGTGTCGTCGGTGAGTTACTGGAGGTCCCCGCGGCGTGGCCAGTAGGTCAACCATGGATCTCCGAATACGCTTCAGTAGATAGTGGTATGACCGATTTTAATATTCTTCTGTGTTGCCAAGACGAGTCGGATTGTGCTGAACACGGTGGAGACAGAACCGATCTTCCGACAAGCTGACAAATGCGGGCCTTTTGTCAGGGTGTCTTAGAAATACTGCTGAGCGAAGGACATGAACACCGAACAACGTGTATGTTGTCCATCGTTCGGGATACTAGCGAAGAATACAAAGAGGGTGACGATCCAGAATCGCCACCCTCATTCACCGGTTCACCTCGTACAGCAGATGTCGCTACTTCTGGCTTATGTAGTAGTTGTTTTGCGGATCATGCTCAAGTTTTGTTACTTTCAACAGTTCGAAATCCGCCTTCCCCAGCATCTCCATCGCCATCTCTTCCCCCCACATAGTGCCGAGGCCTTCGCCGCCATCAGAGAGCGAAACCGTCATACAGTGGAATGTTGAGATCGCGTACAAGAACGTGCCGAGGGGCAGATTCCGATTGTTCTCGAGCTTCGAGGATGCCGCAATGTCCTGCATCAGGTAAGTGCCGCCAGGACGAAGAGCTCTATGGATCTCACGAACAACCGCGGCCGGGTCCTTTTGGTCGTGTACCGCGTCAAACGTCGTAACGAGGTCGAACTGCTCATCGAACCACATCTTCGTTGCATCCCTCTGCTCAAACCTGATGTTCGTCACATCTCGTCGAACCGCCTCATTCCGACCGGTGGCCAGTCCTTCTGCTGAGATGTCGACCCCAATGAAACGTGAGTTCGGAAAGGTCTCTGCAAGGAGAACCAATGCCAGTCCGCTGCCGCAACCTACATCCAGAACGTCTATTCCCTGCCGCAGTCTGTCGCTCAATCCGTCGACCAGCGGCACTATCTTATCTATCAGAACCGGCAATACGGTTTGCCCGGAGTCCTCGGCCATCGTTTCCTGGAACCGCGTGAATTCCGAATATGGCACGCCGCCGCCGTTCTCGAAGCACTCAATGATCTTGTCCTCTACGGTGCCGAACATTCCAATGTACTGAGTGAAAGCAGCCATGTTGTTAGGTGAGGCAGCTCGAGTGAGAAAGGATGCGTGTTCGGCTGGTAGTGAGTACTGAGCAGTAGAGGGCTCGTATTCGACTACCCCGGCAGTAAACATTCCTGCAAGCCACTCCCGTGCATACCTTTCATCCAGGCCGGCATCCGAAGCAATTTCGGTGCTGGTCGACGGCGGCAGGTTGCCCAGCGCGTCCAACAATCCAGTGCGATGCCCAACGGAAGTTAAAAGCGCAAGTGCACCATGATCGAGTACCGCAAACATCTTTTCTGCGAACACCTCGGCTTTCCGCTCATCGAACGCAATCGTTTCCATCGTCATAATCAACTCTCCTGTTGTGTTCTGGGTTGCCTGACGACCTGTGAGACGAATTGCTTATCAGTGCTGAATCGGAGATAGAGCAGGAGCATTAGTCCGGTAGTCAGGAGGTAGAAACTGTGTAGAAACCAAATCGGCCCGGGAGGAAGATTGAACACGTACAGTGAGTGGACAGCGTTGCCAGCGTTCGCCAACATCAGATTCCCAAAGCTGTACGAAGCCAGATCGTGTGTCGTGCATGCTTTCCACAGCATTGGCATCGCACTGCATGCGAACAGGATCGTCGAAATGGCGCCGGCAACAACTGGTACGTTCATGTCCAACCTGTCATCTCCCGAGTTAACTGATAACTACGAGGATGAGTTTCAACGACAGGAGTGCCTTGATCACCTGCCGATGGTTGGAACCGCGGTTTGTAATTAGTTGCCGTAAGCACCAACCATCGGGTGGCGGCTAGATGCGAATCGGGATAGTTGTGCGCTGTGGCTGTCTAGATGATGGAACGTTTTCGCGCTTCTGAGATAGCCTGAGCACGATTGCGAACAGCGAGCCGGCTGTAGATCTGTGATGAGTACCACTTGACGGTGCCGGGCGAGATGATCAGATGTTCTGCGATCTCTGGATTCGTTTTCCCGTCTGCCATCAGGGTGAGAATCTGGATCTCTCTCTCAGAGAACTCACCGGAGGAACCGGTGGCATCAGCAGGGGTCTGCAGCGCTAAGAGACTTCGATCAAGCAGGCGCGTCTCCAGCTCGTTTAGCCACTCCTCACCTACCGATGCCGTTTCCTGGTTGTTCCTGGAACCGGAGGCCATCAACTGATTTGATTCCGCTGAGCCAGTAAGTGCTCGCAAAATGAAATCACTATGTCCATATGAGCCGATTGCTCGCAGTGCGGTCTGCCCGAGATCCTGGTCACCGGTCGCAATATGGAGGCGGCCGAGTCCAACCATGGATCTGAGTAGAAGATTCTGGAAGTGGAGGTCACTGGCGGTCGTCAAACATCGCGAAAGCAAGCTGAACGCCTCATCGAAACGTCCATCGTCAATCAAGGTGAGCGCAAGGCCGCTACTTGCAAGTCCGAGATTACCTCGGTCTCCGGTAGTTTCCAGAGCGGATTGCGCGTCGGTGAACGACCTGCGCGCTGCGTCTATATCACCGGTTATGAGTGAAACTTCTCCACGTTTTATCAATGCCTCACCCATCCCCACCGGATCGTCGTAGCTCAGTCGAATGCTGTAGCTCTCTTTGTAGAAATCATCGGCCCTGGGAAAGTCTCCCTCAATAGCCACCAGGTCACCCATCAAGCTAACGCAGTACGCCTCAAACCAGGTTTCTCCAGCGCTCCTTGCACTATCCAGTGCTGCATTTGTATGACTTCTTGCTGAATCGGTATTGCCGTCGTGAAGTTCAACTGTCGCCAGCAAGTATTCGGCTAGCATTTTGGCGAATGAGTTGAGGTGATCTGGACCCTCATCCAACCTCGACTCAGCGATCCTCCGCGCGTTTGGCATATCGCCGTTCACAGACGCTACATAGGCCTTTAGCAGGGTCGGATCGGTGCTTGGGAACTCGGCCATATTGGCGTTGATCGACTGGCAGAGTGCGATCGACTCATGAGCATTATTTAGTGCCAGATCCGTGTTGCCGAGACGCAGATGCCACCAACCGATATCGCTAATTGCTGCAGCTCGCAACATGATGGCGGCCTTATCAGGACTGTTTTCTAGTAGAGCTGCCACCGATTCCATCAAGGCAATCCCGTCGAGATAACGTGCCTTAAATTCCAGGTAGTAGATGAAGAACGCCGTAAGAGGGCGAAGCTGATCAATGTCCAGCTGATCACTTGCGATCTCCATAGCCAACTTGAAGTTCTCTAGCTGTCGGTCTGCAATCTTCGCCAGTTCGAGTTCAGTCAATCTCCTGTTTGGGCCTGGGAATATGTTCTCCGCTAGCGACGAGTAGTGTGTAGCAATGCGACGCGAGACCCGATCTTCGTTTTTAGTTCCGGGCTGGACTTCAAGGGCGAATCTTTTCAAGACCGGGTGGCAGATGAATGTTCCATCTGGCTCAGCATGGATCATTGACGCGTTGACGAGTTCGCCAATGTCAATGAGAGAGGCATTCGCGATCGCTTTAGCGGCTTGTCTGTCGAACGGTCCTCGGAGCATAGCCAGAGCGCTAAATATCTCTTGCTGTGTATCAGACAGCATTCGCCACGAGCCATCGAACACGGCCTTCATGCTCTGATGTCGTAACGGTCGATCGCGTCTTTCCGAGATCAGCAGTTGTGAATCGCTCTCAAGTTCTTTCACTAGCTCAGCGACAGGCAGGATACGAGTCCATGGAGCCACCATTTCGATAGCGAGCGGAACACCGCCAACGATCTGGCAAATGCGGCTGACGTGCGTCTCCACATCGGATCCCGTCTCAACAGTGAATCCCGGATTGACTCGGCGAGCTATGCGCTCGAACAACTGGAGAGAAGCTCCGTCTTCGATCTTTAGAGAAGAGGACAATCCATCGAGCGGAAATACCCACTCTTCCGCTACGCCGAGAGGTGCTCGGGACGTAGCAACAAACTGTGATCCAGGCGAAAGACCGAAGAGCGGGGCTATTTCGGCCCCGTAGTGACTCAGTTGTTCAAGATTGTCGAGAACCAGCAAAGCGGAGGTTTGAGACATCCAGTCGGCAACGCGTTGTTCAACAGGTGCCTTGCTGGATAAACGGAGACCAGCGGCATCTGCAATTGCATGGTAAAGACGGTCGAGATTTGATGCATTCTCTGCCTGAACAATGTATGCGCCATCATCGAATTCGCGAGCTAATTTAACTACAAGCTCGGTCGCCAGTCGGGTCTTTCCAACACCACCTATCCCAGTGATCGTCACAAGGCGGCAGTCAGGATCACGGACCATCTCTTCCAGGCGATGTAGTTCGCTCGATCTCCCAACCAACGGTATTGAGTATTCCTGGTGAATTTGTTGGCGAGGCAATGACATGTCTAGAGGGTAGCTCAGCCACAATTCTTTAGAACTACATCGAACAGAATGTGGGGTTCCCGACACAGTTTCAGTCTGTTCTGGCGAATAACAACTCCGAGGCATCCTGCCCCGATTCTGAACGTCCAGATTTGGATTCTCATGCTGGAATCGTCCACGTGGCCCTGGGCCAGAGCCGGTGTCGGTTGATCAGCTATTGTAAGTACCGAGGCAGACAGACTGTTTTGATGGAGACAGTGGAGAGTCGGATCACTCCGCGAATACGGTGGTCATCTGCAACGTGCCAGACCGCTCATTGTCGGCGTGATTGACTGGGGCACACGAATCCGATGATCTTCGGCAGGCGGCTCAGTCGGTGGCCGCGGTTTCCGTTGCTGTTGCGGTTTCGGTGCTGGCAGATTCGGCACTGGTTGTCGGACTGGGCATGACAAACTGACCGGTTGTCACCAGGTAGATCGCCCTGGCGCCAACCAGGATCGCCACCGGCGTAGCCACTAGACCCAGCATGTGGAACATGTCCGCCCAGATTCTCGACGGCCCCGCAGGTCGTTCCAGCCACAGCAGCAGCACCGTGCTCAACACTCCGACATACACGATGACGTACAGCAGGCGTTTCAGCAGCGAATACGGCTCTCGTAGGAACTCCGGTATGTTGACCCGATTCGTCTTCAGCACGTGCAGATCCCACGCTGCCCACAGTACGAGCACAGGCGCCAAAGCTCCCAGCAGGACCAGGGCGTCGAACGAGATTAGCCGCCAGAAGGCTGCGCCACCAGCGTTCCTTGCGATCCACATGCTGACCATGAACCACACCGCGCCTGTTGAGGCGATCGCCAGGACGGCAAATGTGAGACCGCCCCGCAGGTCGCCGAGGTAGCTGACCGCCCTCTGAACTGGACCGGAATTAGACGAAATCTCTGTGGGTTTGTCCGTTTTGTTGATCCAGCCGAGAATCCTGATGGCGACAAGCAAATAGCCGACGTTGACGGCGATCGGGAAGAGGTCGCCAAAGAATCGAAGCCAGATCGTACTGGTCGCCGAGTCCACGGCCAACGCCATATCGATCGTCAGGTTGAGCATGCCGATTATGGCGATGACGTAAAGCCCAAAGATGAGCCTCCTATGATCGTCTTCCACCAGTGCCTTCGTCGCCGACCACCAGCCGCCGGATTCTTCCGCGTCGGACGGCGACTCAGGCCTCTCGTTGGCCTCCGTCTTGTCCACGTCCTCCGCGGCACCGGACGGAGCAGGCTTCCGTAGAGCTGCGACTATTGAGACGATCGCCGCGAGCAACAGAATGGAAGAAAGGACCGCGAAACTCTCGTCTGACCAGCCACGCCACGCGCGCATCGGTCCACGGTCCCTTGACTCCCAGGTCGCGATGGCGATCGATCCCAGTCCGATCAGCGTTGTGACGTAAAACCCGATGGTGAGTAGCTTGAAGGGGTTCGAGCCGTAGCCAGTGATCCTCTGTTTGATCGTCGACTCAGATGGGGTGGCACCCGGTTGTTGACCAATCAATCGATAGACAATAGAGATTGCGCCAGCCAGTAGAGTGAAGGTAACTCCGGCCTCGAAAAGGGTTGATAAGAACTGCTCTGTCCGGTCTCCTAGCGGCTGTCCGCGTATGGCAAATTCGTCGAGAATAACGTGTCCGAGTTCCAGGTAAAGAACTCCAAACAGCGCTATATAAAGCAGGTAATACGGATTTGTCAGACCGACAATTATTCCGTTTTTCCAGAAGTCTTTAATTCTAGTCATTAGAGTGGAGACTGACATCATCATATTGAGGAGCGATCTTCAGATCCGGTGGCACATTTATTTGCCCATCCCATGTGATCATAATGAAGGCACCGAGTATCATCGCTGTTAGCATCCCAATGACTGCCCCTATGACCATTGAGCAATGGTCCATGCCATTGAACTCTGCGGGTCGACGGTCGTCATACACCATTTTCTGCATTTTCTGACTATTGATTTGATCGTACAAAAAAACCGGACGTGCTCAGACTGCAGTTAACAACGGAGCCTCCATACCAAAAATTACGCGCCTCTCAACTCAGTACCTGTAGGTCATTATCCGTAGCTTATATACATACCGTTATTAATATAGCAACGAACGATGACCGATTACACTATCAGTCATTAGAATGAATGTTCACGTCAATGTAGTTGACCGGAGTTTCCGAATCTTCAATCCAGATCCCACCAAGTAGATAGATGAGGACGACACCGGCAACAAGTGCGGCCATACCAAGGAGAGTTCCGTAGCCGACTGCGCATCTTTCAATTTCTGCAAAGATCTGATCGTCTTCTTCGACCATTAGTTTTCAGCGGCTGCATGAGTAAAACCGCCGCACACGTTTCTACTCAAATCTTCCAATATTTGACTGTGACGGATCTGCGACAGAGCCCCAGACGGCGAACGCCAGCCCGAGGACCACGAGCAGTGGCAAGCCCCATATGATCAGGGTCTCGAACGTGCCCTTTTCGCCGATCTTCATCCAATCGGGAAGCTGCATTTTCGTCCCCCGGGGCGTTGGTGCCTGTTGATCCGGTCCTGATCCATACCACTTTGGTGTGTGACAGTGCGCTTGGAGAGTCTACGGCGACGTTTTAGCACAGTCCCACGTTTTTGAACAGTTTGGAACTGGAGACAACGGACTAGAGCAGTCCCGCCTCAAGCATCGCCGCCTTCAGCATTCCGATCTCGCCTCGGACAATGGCGTCGAGGGGCGTCGCGGCGCAAGTGTTCGGTATTCACCGAGAGTCGGTGTGCAGGATGGTGATGTACTCGCTCCTGGATGAAACAGGACCATCGACATATCGAGCGGCGATACTATCGATGCCAGGATTCAGACGATTCGAATCAGCTAGCAGGTTCTGCACAGCGTTCGATGAGTAAAGAACCTATTTGAGGGTTAGTGGATCAAAAGTCGAGAACATCACGGCACGAGCCAGAAAGCGGATGTTCAGGACAAGATGGTCGTCTCTAGCGGCCGATTTGTCAGCATGATTCTGGATCCGATTCCTTATTCAACTCGCCAACAATTCGATGCATGCACTGGGATCTGACAGATTTGTTCAATGCAGTTATGCTCGTCCCCACAGGGATTGGGTCTGAGATCGGTGGCCACGCTGGTGATGCGATGCCGGCTGCAACGTTGCTGGCTGCGGCTTGCGACACCCTAATTACTCATCCGAACGTTGTGAACGCATCAGACGTAATCGAGATTGCGCCAAACACCCTCTACGTTGAAGGGAGCGTGATATCCCGATTACTCATGGGCACGATCGGCCTACAGAAAGTTCGTGCGAATCGGCTGCTTGTTCTCGTCGACGACCACAGGGATAAATACTTCGTCGATGCAGCGGTCAATTCTGTTAGTGCGGCGAGAGCTTCGTATGGCGTAGACGCCAAGGTTGCGGTTCTGAGCCCACCGCTCAGGATGGAAGCACGTTATACCGACTCAAGACGTGCTATCGGGATCGTCGATCACCTTGACTCACTGTGGGATGTTTTGGCAAAGGATTCGGGCTCGTACGATGCTGTGGCGATTTCGTCGCAAATCAGCGTGCCTTTCGACTATCACGAGGATTATTTCGAGAAGGCTGGCGAAATGATCAACCCGTGGGGCGGTGTCGAGGCAATGCTGACTCACGCTATTTCGCAGCACCTAAACGTGCCGTCGGCCCATTCACCGATGCTCGAATCCCGCGAAGTTGCGAATCTTGATAGCGGTATTGTGGATCCGCGAATGGCCGCTGAAGCTGTATCTCTCACGTTCTTACAGTGCATTCTTAAGGGTCTGCAGAAGAGCCCGCGGATAGTTTCCGACGATTCAGCCATGAATCATTCCAGCGTACTCACCGCTGCCGATGTTTCTTGCCTGGTGATACCGGACAAGTGCATCGGACTACCGACTTTAGCGGCATTGGAGCAGGAAATCCCGGTAATAGCGGTCCGCGAAAACAAGAACGTCATGCGTAACGATCTGACCAAACTGCCATGGGCACGAGGCCAGTTGCACATCGTCGAGAACTACTGGGAAGCCGCCGGAATGATGATCGCCATGCGTGCAGGCATTGATCCTGTTTCTGTGCAGCGGCCGCTTGCTGCTACTGAGGTAGAAGCCGTGCAATCCGATGATACAACGGTCACTAAGCCAGTCCCCCAATCATCGCGATCGTGATGACCATCACCGCTGCCAGAGTCATCTGGTTCGAGAATCGATCAGGGTAGGGCAGCCATGGCGCGACGATTGGATACTCAGTCATACGAGCTCGAATCTTGGATCGATCCTCGCCTCGAGGTTGGTGCGTCCGACATTCATGGGGTCGGATTGCTCGCCAGGGCGACGATTCAGGCGGGCGAGGTTGTCGTCGTCTGGGGAGGTTACCTGTTCACGACTCCAGAGATTGAACAGGGATTGGCCAGACTAGATTCAATCGCGGAAATCGGAGAGGGGCTCTATCTAGCCGGTACTCACGCGGATCCCAAGAGCCCCAACGACTATATAAACCACTCTTGCGACCCGAACTGTTGGCTGGTCGATGAAGTGACGATCGCAGCGCGGCGGGACATCGCGCCGGGAGAAGATGTAACGATCGACTATGCCCTGTTCAGTTCCAGGCTTGACTGGAACATTGAGTGCTGTGAGTGCGGATCAAATGTCTGCCGGGGAATTTTAACCACTGACGATTGGAAGAAGCAGGATCTGCAATCACGATACGCAGGACACTTTTCACCGTATCTGAACTTGCGCATCAAACGCCTGGAACTTCACGATAGCGACTCAGTGTAGGAAGAACTCGTTGTGCCTTCGCACTGCTGGTTCTGGCTGAATATCCTGAGCCCCGATCGGTGATGCCGGCACGAGGTGCAATGACCGTCGGCGAACGGCCAAGTCGTCATTCAGGAATCTTAGGTCCGAAATACAACGGGCAGGCGGCGCTACGGAGAACGCCGTGATTTCAGATGATCCGTGTTCATGGTGGAGACGGGGGAGAGTCGAACTCGCGGATGAACACGAACTGGGAGCGGGAGCGTAACGATCAACTAGACTCAGATGATCAGAGTATCGTCACATTGATGATCTTCAGGGCGGTGATTCTGTCCGCTCCTCACCACAACTCCGCAGATAACGAATACGACCTAACTTCGATCTGGGAACAACCCAGAAAGGCCGCTGACTATTGAATCAGCGGCCTCTGTGACGGGTAGTCCGGTCCGCTACTTGGTTCCGAAGATCAAGTTGTGGACCGGCGTTATGTCGAACGCTGTCACATCTCCGAAACCGTGGCGGTCGAGGAGATCAACGAACACGGCGGTCGGCACCAGCTGATCGTCGATCTGCGCCTCAAAGTACTGGATTCCCGTCAACACTCGAGCTGCCGGAGTTCGCAACCCTTCGTGCGTTGCAGGGAACGGGAAGTCGGAGATGACGAACACTCCACCAGGCTTCAGCGAGCGCTTCACGTTTTCGGTCACGCGGTCGATGTCACGGCACTCGTGCATCGATATGTTGATGTAAACGAGATCGTACCCTTCTTCATCAATGAAGTTCTCAAGCGTGCTCTGGACCAGGGAGACGCGGCTATCTACGCCTTCCTGTTTCACACGTTCCCAAGCAAGATCGACCGAGTGCGCATCCCCATCCACACCAATCACCGTAGTGTTCGGAAATGTCTTTGCAAACCTGACGAGGCCGTTGCCGACTCCGCTGGCGAGCTCAAGCACCCTGGCTCCGTTGTTCAGCTTTTCAACAAGTCCTGGCACTTTGTCCAGACCGGATGGAATTAGCCTGGTGTAGAACGGCTTCCCCGTGCCGCTGACCGCGTCGATGAACTCGGGACTGGTGTCGTTCCACCAGATCCGATTGCCGCTCTTCAGGTTTGCTGAAAAGTCGTCCAGGATCTCGGATTGGCTGAAGACAACCGGCATACCACCGACGTAGCCGGGATGACTACTGTCGAGGAGAAGGGTGCCGATATGCGGTGCCAGCGTATAACGGTTCTGTCCGTCGACCTCGAGTAGTTCGGCTGCGTATGCTGCCTGGGCCCACACGCCAACGTAGAACTCATCTGCTTCAACGATCGCTGCTAGTTCCTTAGTGGTGAGCCCTTCGGTGTGACGTTTGAGCGCAGAGAACAGTCCATTCTCCTGGCCGATAGTGATCGTTTTGAAGGCGATGTGTCCGGCCACATGGATGATCAACTTGCCTGCCTGCTGCTGAATCTCTGGCTGAGCGGGCTGAGCGGGCGGAGCTGTCTCGACGGTGGTTGGTTTTGCTGTCGTAGTCATGTCAATTGTTCTTTCTGTTCGCTGATGGTGTAGTTCGCCTACATTTCTGGCAACGGTGTTGTTTAGTGAGCTCGTCTATCTCATGCAGTTACTTTCCAAGACTTGCTCCTTACTTGGGGGTGGTCTGGCATGAGGGACGCGATAAGTCTTGAGAGTTTCACGCTCCGCTTAGACTCCGGGCGGCTTGCCTGCAAGACGGCACTGCGAGCGGTATCTCGAATTAGCTGAGCTAGATCAGTGCTGGTGGCCGAAACGCCTGCTTCACGAAGCGTTCTCTCGACGCAGTCGATCAGATCCTCCAGAGATGTCCCGGAAATGGATGCGTCGTGGTCGACACCGAGGTCCTTGCAGCGAATCTCTATTCCTTTGCCCATTCCGGGTTCCTTCTTTTCTGACGGACGATGTGTCTTGCTCGTGAGCCTCGATAAACACAGTCTGGAGAGCGGCAGCAGGATGCGGACCTAACCAAAGTTAGGTAAGAGGGTTTGTTTCTTGTGCGACCAACCAACCCAACCTGAGTTGGAGAGAGGTGGACTGGTTTGGGATCGTGCCCCGAGCTCAGCCTGTGACCGAGATGAGTCCCAGTTCGTTGGCTTTTGCAACCGCGCTCGTGCGGTTACGGACGCCGAGCTTCATGTAGATCTGGTTGCTGTGCCACTTGATAGTGCCGAGCGACAGGATCAGGTCATCCGCGATCTGCTGGTTCGAGTGGCCAGCCGCGATGAGGCTCAGAACCTCGACCTCTCGTTCTGTCAAGGCTTCGAGAAGTGAGCCATTTGCCGGTATCGAGTCGCCACTGACTATTGAACTCTGTTGAGGAGCGGCGATTCGGATACGCGAAATGAGTTTGCGTGCCAGTTCGACGTACTCGTCAATGTCTTCATCGCCATCGTGAGGCGAGAAAGCGGTGGCGTCTTCGTCAAGAAGTCGTTGTAGCTGTGAGTGAGTTCTCGGCTCGGTCGATTCATGGGTTGAGACGAATCCCAATAAATGCGCCCCTTCAGCCTGTAGGTCGTTCTTCAACGCCAACTGCCCGATCCCTGACAATGCATCTAAGATTAGGCCGAGAAATTGCATCTGAGCGGCAGTCTCAAGCACTTCATCGAGGACATCACAAGCTGACGGTGTATTACCGTCGACAACGTCGAGCAATCCAGTCCCTGCACGCGCACGGGCAACGCTCCCTCGATCACCGACCTGTGAGTGGGCCTCGGCGGCGGCTTCAAAATGGTAACGAGCCTTTCGATATGCGCCGGACAGCATCGAGAGTTCCCCGAGGTAAGAATGCGCCACACCGATGCCAGCTTTGTCCCTAAACGACTCGCGAATCTTCAAGCCAACCTCGAAGTGCCGAATTGCCTCGTCTTGCTGGTCGCGTATGACCGCTATCTCGCCAAGGATGTCGTGGCAATAGGTGGAAAACCATCGATCACCGATCTGATTGCTCCCCTTAAGGCTGGTCCTGGCGTGATCGGCCGCCAGATCAAGCTCTCCGTTCCTCAGAGCGAGATGCCCGAGGAGCTGGTTGGTCATGATCACATGGTGGATGTGTTTCTGTTCGATCCCTCGCTCCAAAGTCGAACGAGCATGGGCTTTTGCTGCATCCATCTCACCCCGAGTCGAGGCCACGTATGCAAGGCCCAGTTCAGGGTCTGTGGCGAATCCGGGGGGTGGTTTTCGACCGAGTTTTCGTTGAATCTCCAAACACTCTTGAAAGGCCGCTTCAGCCGTGTCTATGTGCCCCTGGCGCAAACTGAACCAACCGTGCCACACCAGCAAATCGACCATTAGACCGGTGCCATCGATGTGTCGTTCTACATGCTTGAACGAGTCGACAGCGGTCTGGAACAGTTCACCGCCTAACAGAAACCTGCCCTGGTGCTGCAGGAAAGCCGCCAACGGCTGTGTGGCTTTGGCTATCGCATCATCGAGTACTTCGGCTGACGCGTATATCCAGGCAGCGCGAAGGTTTTCCAGGTCTGGTTCCAACGTGCGAACTGCCTCATCTTGCCGGTTCGTGTTTATGTCGATTGCGCAATTAGCGACAAAATTTGTGTAGAAGCGCGCGTGGCTCAACCTGGTTTCTGCAAGCTCCGTTTCGGACTGAGCAAGTTGATCCTGCGCCAGTTGCCGGACAAGCTCGTGAATCCTGTAGCGGTCGCCCTGAACCCGATGAACCAACGAATTGTCGACGAGTGCCGATAGTACGGGCAGTGTTGCGCCCGCGATCTGTTCAGCGGCATCCCGAGAAAATCCGCCCCTGAAGACTGAAAGCCTACTGAACACCCGGCGTTCCTCTTCTTCGAGTAATCGAAGAACCTGGTCGAATACCGCCTGCATGCTCCGGTGCCGTTCAGGAACGTCTCTCAGGTCAGTGGTCAGAAACTGGCGGTTGTGTTCGATCTCTGCGGCGATCTCGGCGCAACTCAACATTCGAGTCCACGAGGCAGCTAGTTCCAGGGCGAGCGGCATACCCTCGGTGACCTGACAGATCCGCTCTATCGCCTCCAGTTCGTCATCTACCTGGAAATCGGGGCGCATGCGTCTTGCTCGGTCCGCGAATAGCTCTATGGATGCAACACCGATTGCTTGACGTGGCCGGTTGGCCTGGGGCACAGGCAGGCCGTTGACGTGAAACAACCACTCTTGAGTTAGCCGTAACGGCGTTCGAGAGGTCACCAGCAGCTTTGTACTGGGGGCCTGTTCGATCAGCTCTCCAATCGAATCTGCTGACTCGACGACCTGCTCGAAGTTATCGAGGAGTAGCAGAGTTTCTTTGCCCGAAAGGTACTGGGCCACCTGGGCCACGGCCATTTCCCGATCCCCGACGGCTACTGCGAGCGCCTCGGCTACTGCAGTGATCACCAGCTCGGGTGAATCAACCGCCTGGAGGTCAACAAAGGCTGCAGTGTTTCCGGTCTGCTCCTCGTGGCGTCGAGCCGCCTCAATACTAAGTCGAGTCTTCCCAATCCCGCCCGGCCCCACGAGCGTGATGAGTCGGCAGTCGGTCTTGTGAAGGTATTCGGATATCTGCGCTAACTCGTCATCTCGTCCGAATAGCACAGTGGTTGTTGCAGGTAATTCCATCGAGGGATTCTCTAGTTGGTTCGCCCTCGACGGATTCTAAGGCAATAGTGCCTGGGACGTTGCTGCTGAAAGAAACGGTAAAAAGTGTCACGTAAGTGAATCATCGTACAATCCGTGACTGATACCAACCTGAAACGTCTTAAGGGTTGCGCCGCATAGCAGGCCTGCTGGACAGGAGCCGTACATGGATCCGTCTGATATCCCACCGATAAAGGGCGATGAAATGGTGCCGCTGGCCAGAACCGAGTTCCAGCGAACGATCGGACTGATTTCAACGCTGACCGATGCGGATTGGGCGAAGCCGACGCCGTGTTCGGAGTGGTCTGTGCGCGTGCTAGTTGCCCACATGCTGGGCGCGTCGGAGGCGAACGCGTCGCTAATTGAGAACATTGGCCAGCTAATCCGTGGCACCTGGAAGGCGCGAAAACGGGACGTGAAGTTCGCCGATGGTGTCAGCTCAGTGCAGGTGGGCGCACGCAGTCAGCTTGAACCTGCAGAACTCGCCGAGCGAATGAAAGAAATATCCGAACGAGCGGTTTCCGGAAGACGTAACTTTCCGCGTCTGCTGCGGCTACTGCGTGTCCCCAATCCGGCCGGCGGATGGGTGAGCGCTGGTCGTTTGATGGACGTCGCGTACACCCGGGATCAGTGGATGCATCGGTGGGACCTGGCAACTGCAGTAAGCAAGCCGTTTGAGTTGACGACCGACCACGATGGAAGGATTGTCCAAGATGTGGTCGCCGAGTGGTCGGCTAAGCATGATTCGCCGTTCGCACTGAAGCTAACTGGACCAGCCGGTAGCGAGTTCAATCGCGGAACCGGAGGGCCTCATATCGAAATTGATGCGGTTGAGTTCTGCAAAGTGCTTGCCGGGCGGTCTCTTGCGGAGATGCCGTTGGATTATCCGGTAGTTTTTTGAGCTATTGGAGAAGTTTGCGGACAATCGAGGCCGATGTTTTGAACACCGCCCGATTCGGCGCTAAACAGCAACTATTAAAAGCCCTCGGCTCGAAGTCAGTGCCGGGTTCGAGTTAGCCGATGATGGATATTCAGTGGCCACGCGGGAGAGTCGAACTCGGCGATGAACACGGACTGAAGCCAATCCGGAAGCCGGATTGAGCAAGATTTCTTTCCGAGTACGCAGACGTTCACAAAATAAGCCTGGCGTCGGACTTGCTGCGATAGGGTATCGAGTCCGGTACTAAGCTATTGAATTGGGTGTGATATGCGTATTTTTCAACCGCTCTAGATGCGGCCACCGATGCATTTTCGACGTTGGACCTTCACCATGGGAGGTGGGACTAACACGACTAATGGAATAGATGCGAACCATTCGGCAAAAACGTCTCTCAGACTCTTCATTCACTGAAATTCTGAGGTGGGATTTAGGTCAGCTCCTGATGATCGCGGCGACCAGATCCGCAATCCGTCACAGGTGGCTAGTCGCTGCCACGGCCATAGCGTTTGTCGTGCTGATTCCATACTTCGCTGCCGGAGATCCGCCGGGTGTTGACTCACCCTCATTTCTCCACTTTGGATGGGTATTCCAGCAGTCACTCACCGGTGCTGAAGGTTCATCCCTGACCGACCGCTGGTGGTACGGCGGATTGCCGTATCTGCAGGCGTATTCACCGGGCGGGTACGGCGCTGTTGGATTGCTAGGTGCGATCACACCTTTTGCGGTAGCTGGCGCGTTCAAGATTGTGATGGCTGTTGCCGTGATCTCAACAACGGCAACAACGTACTGGCTCGGGCGAACGCTCGGACTTACTCCGATTTTCTCGTTCCTCGCGGCTGCACTACTGGTGCTCTCCTATCCGGTTATTGCGGGAGTTGGAATATTCGGATGGCTCCCGACTCTGGCGTCGATGCCGTTCGCGATGGCTGCATATATCGCAGTCGAGAAATGGACTTCGAAACAGACACGACGAAAGCTGCTTTACGCAGGTGCCTTGCTTGGGCTGGCGCTGATAGCACACCATATGACTGCAATAGCGTTTGGTCTTGCAATCGCTGTACGGCTAACAGTATTTTCGATCGATCATCCGTCAGAAGTCAGATCCACGACAAGGGCAATTGGAACCATCGCAGTAACTACCGCTGTCGTGTCGGCCTGGTGGGCGATCCCGTTCCTGGTCAATACGATCTCGGTCGGCTTTCAGAGGGAGCTTGCAGGAAACTGGGAGTTTGAAGCGGCCACTTTTGCCTCCTCCGTTTTTGATCGCACCAAGATAGGAATCGAGACTTTTCCTTCCTATATCGGTTTTGTCCAGGGAGGTCTTGGCATCGCAGGCGCCGTTTACGCCTTCGTTTACCGATCTCGGCTTCGAGGACTGGCGGTTGTTGCTACTGTTCTGTTCTGGTTTTCAACCGGGACCAGCCTGAATCCACTTGTACGGGTATACCCGCTGAGCGGGCTGGACGTGTCCCGATTCGCATTCTATGTGGCACCAATGTTCGCTCTTCTCGCCGCATCCCTGGTTCAACAATTTTCGCGACACAAGCGGCTGGCAACATTTAGTGCAGCACCCGCCGTCCTGACGGTGGTGATGCTATTGGTGCCGGTCGTGGACGCGTTGGCAGCGCGTGATGTCTTGAGACCTGTTGAAGAGCCCCAGATCGTGTCTGATTCAATTGCCTGGATTGAGCAGAACGTTCCAGCCGACGAAACGGTTCTAGCGGTCGGGTACCGGAACTGGGACGGCTACTGGATTCCCGGCCGAGCCGGTGTGCCGATCATGGACGGCTGGTACGACGAGGGTGCAAAGAACTGGCGAAACGTGCGTGCCTACAGGTTGATGGGATGGCTCGGTGAGGTAGATGCGGCCGAGTTGCACGGGATCATGGGACGAGAAGCCACTCGCTATCTGGTAATCACTGACTGGGACACCACCGACAGCCCTCACCTGTTCGAGGAAGCGGTATCTTCAAGCCATGACTTGTTCAAACTCGAAGCTACGCTGGAAGGCACCACGGTCTACACCACGCGGTAAGAGGCGTGCTGGATCAGAGTGTTCGATGCGTTATTTTGCCGCAGAGTGCGGGTTTTAAGTAATCAGATCTGCCACCGAATCAGTTATGCAGAATTCCGAGCTGCATTCTTTGCAGGTCAGGGTTCCATGCACGACCGATTGGCCAACGGTTTCAGACGCCGACAACCGAATCTCACCGTGGCAACCTGGACATGCCAGGTATTGAACCAGATCACTGTCCATAGATTTTCTTCGGTAGAGAGATTCCGCTAAGACTCAGGCAGCGGCAAGGTTTTCATGGCTTCTCGACAGAAGCCATATGTGACTCGGGGCAATTGGCAAGGCCGCTCGCATCAGTGGCGACGGTAGCTTGCTTGCCAACTTCGTGAGGATTGCGGCGTTGTCTGACTCCGCCCGCTGAACGATAGAGTTGGCTGTCCAGTCAGTTGCACGAAGACCGGCGATTGTTGCTTTTCTGACCAACTGACCACGCCTTAATGGACTCACTTTGAAGGAGTCTCCCTTTTTCGCAGCGCGCACTATTCGGTCTGCCAGCCGCTGCGGCATCCAAGACAGGAAAGGCAGTTTGTAGTGTGGCTCGAGCACTGTGTATTTGCTCGGGGTTGCCATGTATGCAACACCGGTTGGAGTGAGAACTCTGTGGATCTCACGAAGCAGTTGTGTCTGGTCAATGACGTGCTCAATTACGTGGTTGGCAATGATGAAATTGAACATACCGTCCCGGAATGGCATTGACTCGCCGGAGGCCACGACAAAATGAGAACGGTCAACAATGGCGTCTGCGGTCGTGTCCATGAGTATGTAGTCGGCACCGAGTTGTTCAGCTACCGCTTTACCTGTCACGCCTGAACCTGTGCCGATGTCCAGGAGAAGTGGCTTCTTGCCAGAGACCGGCTTGCTGTTCGCGCTTAGCGAACGTGCGATCGGTTCTGCCTTCGCGAGCCGTGCCGCGTAGTCCTGGTTGGCGAATGAGCTTAGTGAAGCGTCTGTCACGCTGCTTTTCCTTCCGCAATTGATGATTCGTCTGGCGCAGCTGTCTCAGGTGCCAGCTGCTCGTACGCATCCGCAAACCGACGCGCGACACTGTCCCAGCCGTAGTTAACGTTGGCGTGAGAACGCGCCGCTCGGCCTAATTCCCTGGCAAATGATCGGTTTCTCAGCAGCTGAATCGATGAATCAGCGATCTGGTCTGGCGACTTCTCATCTACGAGTAGTCCCGTTTCGTTGTGTCTGATGACATCCGGAATTCCGCCGACTCGAGTAGAGACGATTGGCAACCCGCAGCCTGCGGCTTCCAACAAAACGACGCCGAGCGCCTCGGTGTCTCCGTCGCTTGCTACCACTGACGGCGCAACAAAAAGGTCCGCTTTACGGTAGAAGTCGGGAAGTTCGTCATTCGGACGTGCACCGGCAAAGGTCACGACTTCACCAAGATTGCTCTGCGCAACTTCCGATTTCAGAGCTTCGAGGCGCGGTCCGTCACCAACGATGGTCAACTTCGCGTTCGGAATCGCCGCACGAATAGCCGGCATTGCCCGCACCAGGTATTCGACACCCTTCTTCTCTGCCAGGCGCCCTACAAACAGTATTTGAGCACCAGACTGGTCAGCGTCGAATCGGTGGCCTCCGAAATCAGAGAACCTGTCGAGGTCTACACCCATCGGAATGACGGTTGAGGACTTGGCGGTGAGGTCAGTAACGGCCTCTCCCATCGCTGTTGAGTTGACGGTCAGCGCATCGTGTCGGTCCGCGACGAACTTGATGATGTGTTTCTTCAGGCCGGTCTTGCTTGCGAATACGTCTCCACCGTGAGCCGTAAGCAACTTCGGAGTCGATATCCAGGCCGGGAGAATGGATGACGTGAGCCCTTGCGGAATCAACCAGTGGACGTGGATCAGATCGAACTTCAGCCGTCTGTTTAGCCACCATGTTGAGAAAAGTTGAGAGGCAAAGAAAGACGGCACAAGCCCCCATCTGAAGGGATTTGTCCGAAGGTTTTCCAGGATTCCACCGCCATACGCCAGAGTCTCCATCGAGGGCGGTGCGTAGCGGAATCGGTGAACTTTCAGAGAGCCCAACTGTTCACGCTTCTCAGCTCCCTTTGCGTGCGGCGCAAGAACATGCATCTCATACCCGAGACTTGAAAGACGGTCGGAAAGTTGGAACACAAAAGGCGGGACCGTGTCGTCTTCCCATCGCGGAAACGTCGATGCCATAACCAGTACACGCTTCATGCTCTTTCAGCTCCTTTTCCCGGCGCGACAATTGACGACCTGTCAGAGTGATTTCGTTTTCGTTTGATGGCGAGTGCTGTGAGTTCAACTGCACCGACAATGAACAGGTCAGCAAGCACGAGAATGATGCGGCCTACCGCAACAATGGTTGCCCCAACCGGGCCGGTTAGTGCTGGTCCTACAAAGGCCAACGCAACACCGTCACGGACACCGAGTCCACCGGCAGAAAAGATCGAGATGTATCCAGCCGAAGCGCCAACTCCCCAGGCTCCAGCCAGCAGCATGAACTCGTTCGCCGAGTAGTCACCCACAGACAGAGCAACGAGAACGAAGAACAGAAGCTGAACCAGTGAGTGGAGCCAGTAGACCAGGATGACTCCGGACAGTTCGCGATTACTCGGCCGGCCATCTCCTGTTACCCAGGGAGAGATTCTTGAAATCAGTGAGGTGACTCGTCCTTCGCTAACTGCCGTCTCGGCCATACTCATCGCCGATCTCAGAACGAACCAGGTTGCGGCAAACCCGCCAACTGCGACCGCAATGGCCAGCGACCAGTGCACCCATGCCCCAAGCAGGAATGCGAATCCCAGGATTCCGATGGCGCTGTACGAAATTGCGGCTTCGAGAAATGAGCCTGAACTGATGGCACGAGCGGAAATGCCGACACGTCTTCCGTATAGCACTCGACCGCCGAACATCCACACACGTCCCGGCACATACCTGGCAAGCCAACTTCGCGCGTACATTGAGTACACGGCCACATCACGGGATCTGACCTTGGCGTCGGAATCTGATCGCACCATGTTTAGAACGCGAATCCAGATCACTGGGAGCGCGGCGATGAGCAGCACATGGACCGCGAAAGCAGCCAGTAGCCAGTTCAATCGCAGGCTGGTGAGCGATAGACCCGAGTCGAACGCAGAGAAGGTGTACCAACCGACTGCGACGAGTGCTGCAATGCCAAGTACTGCCGAGCCGATTCGAACTGCGTTGTGAGAGTTGACGCTCATGGACCAAGCACCGCGATGACAGGTCGGGACTCGGCAGCGATCGTCAGTTCAATGACCTCTTCAGGATCGATCTCACCGTAGAAGCCCAACGAGTCGGTCGCTCCATCAACGCGTTGCACCATGGCGAACCCGTCCTCAAAGAGAATCTGATCGCCCGACCTGAGAGGTTCGACAATGTCGATTTCAACGTTGGAACCAACTGCAGTGAGTTCGGCTACGCCGCCAGATCGTGAACTGGCAGAGGCATGAGGCTCTCCCTCCCACGTGCAGCCGAAGTGATCACCGTCACAGTACTGGCTCGCAAAGCTGGATCCGTCGATCAATTCGATGCCGTCCCAGTAGGCGACTCCGTGGCCACCCTCTGCACTGGCAACGATGCTGATCTGAATCGATAACTTCGCCGCGTCCGGGAGAGCAGGACCTTCAATAACCAGCTCCTGCCACTGGGTTGATTCCGTATCGAGCTTTGCACTGACTCGATCTATTCTTGTGCCGTCTGTGCGATCGATGAACACGATCATTTCGACCGCAGCGTCCGATAGTTCCCGGATGTTCACCATCGCTCTGAGGTTCCACTCGCCAGATCGAAGATCGTCAAGTGTCAGACTGTGGGTTCTACGAACCCGCTCACCAGCCTTCGGCGCCGGTGAAAGCTCCATCCGGAGAGACGAGTTGCCGTAAATGACAACCTCGTTTGACACATCAACCGGTCCCTGGGCGTTCGGACCACCCCACAGATCAGCACTCGTTTCGAACGAGGGATTTGCGATCAGGTTCCGGGCCGATCCGTCGTTGATTACAGCGACAGTGAATGTTCGGCCGGGGGCAACGAAGGACGTCTCGAATTCGGTCACACCAGGAGTCTCAGCACCTGGAGGCTCGGTCGGTGCACCGAAACCGCCTCCGAACGGAGGAACGAAGTCATTCGCCGGTTCCTGTTCAATTGCTGAGAGTTCTAGAGCTTGCGGATTGCTTGTGATCTTCCACAGATCGCCTGCGAATGAAGGCGATGCAACCAGCGTGAGGCCAAGGAACTGGGGATCCAGCTGTTCTGTCAGGATCTCAATTGCGTTGTCTGGCTCGTTCGGCCCGAACATGTAGTAGACCGGCGTTCCTCGCCTTACCGCATCAGCCCCGGTGTCTGCGAGATGGCGCAGGTTGGACTCAGATGCGGTATCAGGCCAGATACCGATCGTCCGTCGGTACGGAACAGTGAACTTGTCGAAGCTACTGCCCGCGACCACGAGGGCGTCCGACTCAGTGTTCTCGTCATAGAACCGTTCGTAGCGCACCGCGTTTGTACCGTAGTTCCGTTCGAGGTTCGAGATCGATTCTTGACCCGTGTACCAGATGCCGTAAGCGCTTGAGACGACGAATGCGACCACCAGCAGAAGCGAGACTCGATGCGGCATCCGATGAAGCGCAAGGACAGCGCCAACTCCAAGCAGCATGTACAGCGGCATCCAGTAACGAACCAGAGACGCTCTCATATCGGGTTCTTCGATCCCCGCCAGAAACGTTCCCGGTGCGTTTCTGCTCAGGAACATGTACACAAACGTGATCAGAAGGACGCCGGCGCCGTAGCCGCCGAATTTTTTTGCCACTAATCCACCAGACTGCACCACGCCAACCGTGCCAAGGAAGAAGAGGTAAGGATTCTGCAGCAGGACCTGGTAAGTGAAAGTCGCGTAGATCACTCGGAAATCGACCGGCTGCGGGAACATCGCCAGCCAGACCATCCTGAATGGCTCAAGGAGAACGTTTGACGCAGGAGCGACCAGCTCAGGAAAGTGCTGTTCGAACAGCAACGTGTAGCTGACCGTGGTTGGCGAACCGTTGACCCACCAGTTGAGGATCATCAGAGGAACGATGAAGGAAGCGATCAGCGCTGCTCCGTAGACCGCGCCGAGTCGCAGAATTCCATTGCGATCGGCTGACATCTGGTGACCAACGCCGAGAACGAACGCTCCACCGAACATGAACAGCATAGGAGCTTCAGGGATTCGAGAGAGCGCGGCGAATCCCAGGGCTACACCTCCATAGAACAGATGGCGCTCTGACTTGCTCTGAATTGCACGAGTGAGCAACACCAGCGCGACGGCCACGAATAGGAAAGTCAGTGCTAGGTCCATGTAGACCCGAGAAGTCCAATACCACAGGGGCGTGACGCCAAGAAAAATCCAGGGTAGATAAACAGGAGCACTGGGAAGTAGGCGTCGGATAAAAATGGCGAGAGTCACGAAGAGTGCTCCGGGGACGATTGCCAGTATGAACGGCGCTGCGTTTCCAAAAAGCGAGCTCAGGATTCCAAAGAACAGCAGTGGTGCAGGTGAGTAGGTTGGGATCGAACGCCCGTTGTGTTGTGCATAACCTCGCGGGCCAGTTGCATAAGAGGGCTCAGAAAGCGTGATGTCGTCTTCGATATAGAGTTCGCCGGTTTCTGCGAACGTTTCACCCGCCAGGTAGCGAGTCGTTTCGTCCGGGCTGTTGAACACAGCCTGGAAGCCAGTACCGAGCACCGCCGCCGGCAGAAATGCGAGCAGGAACAAAGCTATGTACGGGAGAGCGATGAGGGCGTTCTTTCGAGTAATTAGCCCCTTCAGAGCCTCGTATCTCGCGAGCGCAATTTCATCTCGCCTTGCCCACGATTCGATGGTGCCGGTTTTCATGCCTGCCCCGACGGCAACCAGTGAGACTTGCAACGAGCGTGCTCGCCGCTGCCACGAATCACGGTCAGACAGTGAGTCGGCAATCCGCCTTAGGAATGTCGGATTTTCGGTGGCTATCGCGTATGAGGAATTGCTTCGAGCGTCGACCATCAGAATGCCCTCGCACTTCTAGTACCGGCGTTCTGGCCGGTGGGTTCGGTAGATCGGCTACTACGGAACTGCACGGATAACTCACCGCTGATCTGTGGAATTTCAAATACACGTATGTCGCCATAGATGCTTGTGTAAGTAACTTCGTAGTTCGCTTCGAGACTCTCGACGAAGCTGGCTGGAATGAGCTCGATGTGGTTCCAATCGCTGTCATCAACGATCTGATTTTGACGGATCACAACGAACTTCGCGCCAGCCTGCCGCAGGTAGTAGTCGATTCGATCAGACGGAAGGAAATAGGCGCGGTAATCGAGCCCTTCATCCCACAGATCTTGCCTGTTCGAGTAGTACTCCCACTCGTAAACGCTCGCAGCGACGAAGGAATCGCTTTCGCCCAGGTTCGCGTTGAGCCAGGTACCTGTTTCTGCGATCGAGTTGATTCCGCCGACTGAGTCGAACCCACCGCCCTGAGTTGACTCAGAATCTTCAACCGTGCCGAACTGCGCACTCAGGAGAGGTGCGACAGAGAACAGCATGATCAGCGATGCGAACATGGCCGCTGTTGGATTAACAACTTTTGCCAGGTCGTTTCGCGAGAGACGGGTGCGTAGAAGCCGTGCCAACTCAGGCTGAAGTAGCAGATATGGCAAAACCACGAGTACTGATGCCACAACCGGCACGTAAAGGAACAGGCGTTTGGTGTCCGTGCCCCATGACATTGCTACATAGGAGGCGCCCAGTACCAGGAGGACGAATAACCAGCCTCTACTTCGACTGATTGCATAGAACGCGGCACCAAGACCGGTGATCAGACTCAGACTTATCAACCAGTGGAACGGCTTGAACGATGGCCCTTCATAGCCATTGAACGAAGCTGGATACAGCGTGTGAATCCACTCGAATCGGTTCCACTGAATCAGATTGCGCCAGTAGACGTGCCGCGCTTCATGCAAAACCGTGCCGCGGCTATACAGATCCGCACCGTCTATCTCCAGGTCGAGTTCTCTTGACCAGGGCTCGACTTGATCGATGATCCCGCCGGTCATGATCGAGCCCGGAAAACTGTCGTCCTGTTCCAGGATCTCGGAGACCGGGAGCTGACCGGGGTCGGTGAACGCTCCAGTTTGTGAGTAAACGAAGAGATATGGCCCCGCAGACGCTGCCACCACAATTCCAGCAATCAAGGTCGTACGCTTGATTCCGTATCCGGTGACAAGGAAATACACAAGTGCAGCAGCAACAACGGGTAACCCTGTCTGCTTGGTAAGAGCAACAACCGTCAGGCCCACCGCTGCGATAAGGACGTTCCTGGTACTGGCGTCATTACTCGCCTTGAGAACGAAGTACAGAGCCGCCATTACTGCTGCCGTCAGAGTCGGCTCCATCAATGTCAGCGATGAGTACCACAGCATCACTGGGCTGAAAGTCACAAGCGCCTGCGCGGCAATCGCTGCTTTCTCGCTTCCGGTCAGCTCTCTCGCAAACATGTACGTGAAAATGCTAGTTAGCCCAAACGCTACGAATGAGATGGCCTGAACACCTGAAGGTCCGGCAATGATGTACCCGATTGCACCGAGCAGGTGGTAGAAGGGCGGATAGTGCGAGGCGACGCTTGTATCCAGGCTTCCGAGAGTTGCTATCTGAGTGGCGAGGTTCACATGCAGGGCGCCATCGCCGGAAGGCTCCAGACCAGCTCCCGCGATCGCAGATATCGCAACCGATGCAACGGCCAGACTCACCGCTGCAAAATGCGACGGTGAGATGGCAGTCAGCCAAACAGGGAGTTGAACCCTTTCTGTCATTCGAGCGGTGCTAATCATTTTCTGCGGTCTTTAATCACGTAAAGCGCGTCTTCAATCAGGGATCTGTTATCTGTCGATAATCCGGCTATGAGTCCGAGTGCCAGTAGTTGGAGTCCAAACACAAAGCCAAATCCAGCCATGATTGCGGATGGAAGCAGTGGACTGACCTGGCCAGTAATGGCGAAGTGCACCATCACTCTTGTTCCAAGCCCGACTCCGATGAGCATCGAGAGCATTCCAGCGAGCATCATGTAGCCAAGAGCATGCTGTGATCCGACCATCTTCCCGACGGTGAAAGCAGCCTTTTTGCTGTAGTTGAAGAAGCTGCTTACAAGCCTCGACTCACCTGCGGTTCTGCGGTTAAACGTGATCGGCACCTCTAGCACCTGCAGCTTCTTAAACCCCGCCTGCAGAATGGTTTCTTGCGTGTAGGTGTACTGAGACAGCACGTTCATGGAGAGTGCCGCGTGCCGACTGATTGCCCGGTAGCCGGTGTGAGCATCGGTAATTGGGACACCAGAAAGTTTCTTGACCACCCATGTGCCGAAGTGGTTGCCGATTCGTTTCGATTTCGACATCTCCTCGATCTTTCCAGCGAGACGGGAGCCCATCACAACATCAGCATCACCGCTCAGAATTGGGCTGACGAGCAATGGCATTTCGTCTGACACGTACTGGCCGTCAGCGTCGATATTTACGATGACGTCAGCGCCCATCTTCAGCGCCTCGGACAGTGCA
This sequence comes from Chloroflexota bacterium, assembly GCA_029262735.1. GTDB lineage: Bacteria > Chloroflexota > Dehalococcoidia > Lucifugimonadales > Lucifugimonadaceae > JAJCYX01. The sequence continues at coordinate 113,188 of JAJCYY010000036.1, forward strand.
GTCTTGTAAACCTTCGCGAGACCCTGGCGGCGAGCGAATCTGAAGACGGCGTCAGCACCTGCGTCAGCCGCGACTTCTTCGGTTCGGTCTTGCGAGCCGTCAGAAATGACAAGCACCTTCACTTCGCTGATACCGTCCATCGCCCGAGGGATCGACTGAACAACGGCTCCAAGAGTCTCTTCCTCATTTAGTGCGGGAATCGTGACAACCAGTGTTTTGCCTTCCACCTGCTCAACGACCTGATTCGATTCAGGTAGAAAGGGAATTGGTTCGCTATTCACCAAAGCGGCGACTCGGACAAACTCGTCGTACTTGGTCACCTGTCTCTGTTGCATCACATCGTTCCTCTGGCGCTGCTTAACTGAAGGCGCTAAGACTGTCGGGATTTCAGACCTTGATTAAGCGGCGACCAGCGTGTTGTTCTGAGCCGTCTGTTGAATAACTGAGCGGGCCTTTCGTCCGTCTCCTGGTCGGAAGTACCGAAAACCAAGATTTCGCATGCGTTCCGGATTTAGCGCGCGGCGAGCGTCAACTAACACTTTGTTGCGCATCATTTCGCCCGCTGCTGCGTAGTCGAGCGAGACCAGCTCCGGCCATGCTGTGGCGAGGATCGCTCCTGACGCACCGAACAGTGCTTCCTGCGGTGACTCGCAGACGATGACAGCCAATGCCAACCGATCCGGCAGTTGCGGTTTCACGGGATCAAAGACGCGTACGCGAAGCCCGTTGGAGATAAGGTTTTCGATCAATGGCACGACTTGGCTGCCTCGGAGATCGTCGGTACCATCTTTGAATGTCAGCCCAAGAACTGCGACTTCCTGACCGGTATTTGGTTCGAGCATTTGCTTGAGCTGGTCTGCGATGTGAGAGACCTGGTTCGTATTGACCGTGCGGGCTGCGCTGACAATTGGCGATTCGACTCCGGCGGTCTGCATCAGGTGCTCAAGCGCGGCGGTGTCTTTCGGGAAGCAACTACCACCCCAGCCGATCCCCGCCTCCAGGAATCGGGTGCCGATACGATTGTCGAGACCGACACCGGTAGCTACCTGGCCAACGTCCGTGCCGCTGTGCTCGCAAAGACGAGATATCTCGTTGATGAAACTGATCTTCAGCGCGAGGAACGAGTTAGCCGCGTACTTCACCATTTCAGACGCAGTTGAGTCGACGTTTACCACCGGTGCCCCCAGCGATGAGTAGAGGCTGGCGACCATCTCCGATACGCCAGGACTGGTCGATCCGACGACGATCCTGTCAGGGTTCATGAAGTCTTGAATGGCCCGACCCTGGCTTAGAAATTCAGGATTGGATACGACTGTCCAACCTTCGTCGGTGCCTGTTTCCTGGTTGAGTCTTTGCTGCAGATCGGCGCATGTGCCCGGAGGTACGGTGCTCTTTACACAGATCGTTCGAGACAGATCGGAATGGCTAAGCGCTGTGTTTACGGCGGAATCTACGAAACTGAGATTTGCGGAGCCGTCCGACGTTTCCGGCGTGCCGACAGCGACGAAAATGAAGTTCGTCAGAGAGAGAGCTTCGGCGGGATCTTCGGTTACCTGAAGTCGCCCATCCGAAGAATGCCTTCGCCACATCTCTGTGAGACCAGGTTCCTGGATCGGTATGGACCCGGAGCGAAGCTTAGAAACTTTCTCAGGGTCTGCTTCAAGGCATCGGACATGATGTCCTAGTTCGGCAAAACAGGCTGATGTTACAAGTCCGACATAGCCGCCGCCGATCACCGTAATTTTTGCCATGCGTTAGCACCTCGTAAGGGCCGACTAAGTCGGATGGAATAGCGCGCGAAATCCCGCGGAATTTCGAAATACAGTCACGCCAGTCCCATGGCAAAGAATCAACAATTGCATTGTGCAGACTGAAACCAAAGGCTTTGGTTGACCGGAAGAGTGCAGTGCGTGTGACGGTTCTGCTTTCCTGCAGCGATCACGCCCGTTACCGGATAAGAAAGGCGGCTGCGGAAATTTTCCGCAGCCGCCTTTCGGCTATTTTGTTTTGTTTCAGGTACTAAACGATTTCGCAGGCGACCAGGGTGTTGGTGCCGGTTCCACCGTCACAGCGGTCACGGTCGTCACCGCCGTCGAGGTGGTCGTCTCCGCCATTACCTTCGAGCCTGTCTCGGTCATCGTTGCCGAACAACTCATCGTTTCCGGGGCCGCCCGTGATTTCGTCACGGCCTGAGCCACCATGAATCTCGTCCTGTCCTGCATTGCCGTCAATGCGGTCATTGCCAGCACCGGCGTAGATCACGTCAGGTCCGGCTCCACCGCGGATCCTGTCGTTACCGCCATTGGCTTCGACCTTGTCCTCGCCAGCACCGGCGTTGATTTCGTCATTGCCATCACCGCCCTTGATCTCATCATTTCCGGCACCGCCAGAAAGCTCGTCATTGCCTTCTCCGCCATCAATGTGATCGTCACCTGTATTGCCCTCGATTCGGTCGTGTCGGCCTTGACCAAATATCGTGTCATTGCCAACTCCGCCGCTGATCCGGTCGTTGCCGTCACCGCCGATTATGTTGTCATTACCGGCACCACCGGTGATCTCGTCACTGCCTTCTCCGCCGTCAATTCGGTCACTTCCGAGTCCACCGGCCAGCTCATCGTTACCGTTGCCCCCGCGGATCTCATCGTCGTCTGGCCCACCATGGATTCTGTCGTTTCGGTCGCCACCCCAGAGACGGTCTTCACCCTGCCCTCCGGTGATGCGGTCTTTGCCGTCACCGCCTGAGACTTTGTCATCGCCAGGTCCGGCCACAACTTCGTCATTGCCTTTGCCAGCTTCGACTGAGTCGTTGCCAGCACCTGCCTTGATCTCGTCGTGACCGGAACCACCGGAGATTTCGTCATTGCCTGCTCCGCCGACGATCACATCATTTCCGTCGCCTCCAAGGAGTTCGTCATTTCCAGGACCACCAGAGATTTCGTCGTGACCGTCGTCGCCGTGAGCAATGTCGTTGCCGAGCCCGCCCTGCAGGACATCGTTGCCCTTACCGGCCTTCAGGATGTCATCGCCGGGACCGCCGACAAGCCAGTCCCGGTTCTTGTCACCGATCAACCGGTCGTTTCCGACCCCGCCGAAAAGTGCGTCGTCCCCTTTGCCGCCATCAACGGTGTCGTTGCCCTGGGCACCGAAAACGGTGTCATCGCCAGACCCGGCACAGATGATGTCGTTACCACCGGCAGCAAAGATGCGGTCGCTACCACCCAGGGCGACGATGACATCGTCGCCCGGTGTGCCGTGTATAACTTCGGATAGCTTGGTGCCGACGATCGTCGCTTCATGGCCGAAACAGCGTTCATCGCTGCCGTAGCCGTAGCCGTAGCCGTATCCACGCCCTGATCCCCCGTCACCTTGCGCCACGAGCGGGCTTACAAAAAGTGTGCCGAGGACGGAAACCGTCAGGGCGAGTGAGACAAGTAATTTCCTGTCCATGGGACGCTCCCAGTCAGATTGCTCGCCCAGTAAGGCGAAGTGTTTGACTGCAGTCCCAGGTCTTAAATCTATGGGGTTGTGCACCACGGCAGTGGTTGCAGAAAGTTCGGGGTTGGTTGTGGTCGCGTGTGGAATCGAACCCGACAATTTTGTCTGTCGCGTGTGCAACCGGCTGCGAAAAAACATCGAGCTGCGTTAGTGAAAATACCTGGCGCGAAACTTACTGACTGAATGTTGCAGACGCGGAGCATCGTTTGTAATAATTGGCGCGGCTCTCCGGTTTTTTTTGCCGTTGGGACTACACTTTTTTTTCGTGCGAGAGCCGCGCCAACTAAACAGAATCTAAAGGAAAAATTGGCGCGAAAAGTTGTGCGACGGAATGGACGATGATTGTTAACGCGATGGTTGCTTCGGCCGAAATCAGGCGAGCCGGGGGTCGAGAAATCTCGTGCGACATGGAGCCACGACTCAACAAGATCCGATCTACGCACCGATCGAATCCTCGGCATTCCGAATAAGACTTGACGCGGTCGCCGGTCCACGAAATCGAACCAATGAATTCAACCTCATTTACCGACCAGCTGACGGCGATCTGAAGTGCCCCCAGAACATGTACCACCCGCTATGTTAGTCCAACGGCCAGTTGACCTTGCCCGAATCTTGATACCAGTCCGAATGTAGGACTCAAGGAATGATTGCGGTCTTCGGGATCTTCAGGGTTTTTACGAACTCAGCCGGTGAAAGGGTTCCAAGAGCCCTGTGTGGCCGGTCGTGATTGTAATGGACTCTCCAGGTCTCGATCTTCTCTTTGGCATCCTCGACCGATAGGAACCAGTTCTCGTTCAGGCACTCCTCCCTTACTCGTCCGTTGAATGACTCGATCAATGCGTTCTCAGTTGGCTTAACCGGCCTGATGAAGTCCAGTTCAACACCGTTGAGGTAGGCCCACTGGTCAAGGATCTTTGAAGTGAACTCAGGCCCGTTGTCCACACGAATGGTCTTCGGTAACGGACGCTGCTCAGACACCCTCTGTAGTACGTCGACCACATGTCTCCCTCCAAGGCCTTGGTTGACCTCAATGGCGAGACTTTCACGCGTAAAGTTGTCCACCAACGTAAGAAGTCGAAATCTCCGGCCATCGAAGAGTGATGTGCCCCCAGAACATGTACCACCCGCAATGTTAGTCCAACGGCCACTTTGAGCTGTGGCCTGACAGTCTTCGGGACTGGTGGCCGGTACCCGAGTGAGCTATGTGGCCGGACCGTGTTGTACTTCTGCCTCCATCGCTCCGTGAGTATCTGCACCTCCCTCAGGTTGTAAAAAATCTCTCCGTTCAGCAGCTCGTCCCTGAGCTTCCCGTTGAAGCTCTCACAGTACCCGTTCTCCCAAGGACTTCCTGGCTCTATGTACAGAGTCTGTGCTCCCACCCGTGGCAGCCATTCTCTGACTGCCTTCGCCGTAAATTCCGGCCCGTTGTCTGACCTAATATGCTCCGGCACACCGTTCGATGTGAAGAGACTGGTCAGGGTATGCATCACGTCATCTGATCGGATCCTCCTCGCTGCCTTGATCGCCATGCACTCCCTTGTGAACTCGTCGATTACCGTCAGCAACCTGACCGCTCTTCCGTCCTCCGTCCTGCAGGCGACGAAGTCATATGCCCAGACGTGGTTCGGTCTCTCTGGTCTCAGCCTGATACACGATCCGTCGTTTAGCCACAGCCTGCCTCGCTTCGGCTGCTTCTTCGGGACCTTCAGCCCTTCACGTCGCCAGATACGTTCAACACGCTTGTGATTCACATGCCATCCAGCGTTCCTGAGCAACGCTGTGATCCTGCGGTACCCGTACCTGCCATACTCAGTTGCAAGGTCGATGACGTCCCTGGTAAGGAGTTCATGGTCATCCGGTATCTTCGCCCGTAGACGTTGAGTTGCTCTTGGCTGATCAAGCACTCTGCAGGCTTTTCGCTCGGTAACCCGAAGGCGGCGTCTGACGTGATCAACACACTTGCGGCGACGTGAAGGGCTTAGAAGTTTCCCTCGGCCGCTTCTTTCAGGATCAGCTTGTCCAGGGTGAGATCCGCAACGGCTCGCTTGAGCCTGGCGTTCTCCTGCTCAAGCTGCTTCAGACGTCTCGCCTGGTCGATGCTCAGGCCGCCATACCCGTTACGCCAGCGGTAGTAGGTCTGTTCGGTAACTGCTATCTGTCTGACGGCAACGGCTACTGTCTGCCCCTTGGCCAGGGCGACCTCCACTTCACGAAGCTTGCCCAGGATCTGCTCCGGACTGTGTCTCTTTCTCGGCATCTCTTCCCCCTTTTTCACCAGAGTTTCTAACATTCACTCTGGATCAGCTTTTGGGGGGCAGGTCACCTGGGCACAGACGTACCGAAACGGCAACGGGTACTACCGTGAGAAGCGCGCATCCAGCGGAACAGGAGAGTGTCCTGCGAAGGGCGGGTCAATACCTTGCGACATACCCGACGAGCAGGTGGCCCGGATCGTGACAGTTCTGGAACTACCACCGGATTGGCTTGAACGTGCCTTTGAGTTGATCTCGGAGAAAGACGAAGTGGCGAGTGTGAAAAAGGAACGCCAGCGGGTGAAAGAACGACTCCGCAGACTCGGTCGTGTCTACCTGGATGGCCTGTTCCCGGAAGACGAGTACCGCCGTCAAAAGCAGTCGCTCGAGACTCAACTCGAGTCACTGGTGATTCCGGAGATAGACGCCACGAAAGAGGCAGGTCGGCTCCTGTCGCAACTGCCTGAGCTCTGGGATCGAGCGACGCTGGCAGAGCGGCACGATCTGTTGACTCGGATGATGGATGGCGTTTACGTCGACATGAAGGCGAGTCGCTCTGTGGTCGCCATCAAGCCGAAACCGGCGTTCCGTCCGCTGTTCCGGTTAGCGACGATGCGAACCGAGTCCGGCGTTAAACTGCTGCAGTAAGTCCTGCCCTAAGACAAAAAGGCTCGATCTTCAACTGCAGTCTGTGTTCATGGTGGAGACGGGGGAGAGTCGAACTCGCGGATGAACACGACAAGTGGTGCAGAGGTGAGGTTCACTCCACCAACCGACATCACAAATAGATCTTCCTGTAGTAGTCGATCAGTTCTGTCATTCGATTCATCGCTTCGATCATTCCCCGCTTTTCATTTAGTCTGATGTTCGACATCAACATGAAGATTTCGGGGTCAGCGCCTTCTAGATATTTGGCTTCTTCAGGCGCAACAACCTGAAGGTGTTTGAGCGAAAGGCCGTTCCAGGATTCACTTCGGTCGCCGCGCTGGTCAACGATCTCGGCGCAGCGCTCGACGATGCGTCCAATAATCGATGCGCCTCCGACATGTGTCCCCCACTGGTGTGATAGCAACTGCCTCGTGCGTTTCTTGTTGTTCATCAACCTAGGAAGTATTGTGACAGTTCGACTATGCATCAATCCTGTAACACGTGCCATGCCGGCTTCCGAGATTTCTGTGGCGAGTTTCACGCCGGTTCCGCTCAGCGATTTCGGCATGGCCATCATGTTTGGTTCTGATTGGGGCATATTGTGTCGATCTAGTGACACTACAAACGGCCTACGGTAGGAGCTGACGCTCAGAAATCCAAACTTCTGTCTGTATTCGGCGGTAGAGTAATTGCGGCCGTCATTTCTCAGCGCTTTCCAGATGTTGTTTTTTCTACTTACAATCTCATAGCCAGCTGTCGGATCAAGGTAGAAATGGATCGGTACTCCCGGTGCTGACCAATCCATATATTTATACGAGCTGCCTTCGTGTGCCACGTCGTCAGCGAAATTGAGCTTCTGTCGCTCCGTCGGCAACTCAAGAAGTCTGGTTCCCCGGATGTAATTTTCCAGGAGCGGGGCAGATGACTTTGAATTCTCTTCAAGGCGATTATTGTTCATAGCGTCCACCAGACTGGCTAATCTGCCTCGCCGCCGGAGTCACTATGCAGCCTACTGCCAAAAGCAGGACGAGATTCCAACAGAGCTGAGGTTAGAAGCTTACCGTTCGTCAGTCCCTGTGGGTATCGCCTGGGCACACCATCCTGTTACGGCAAATACCCGATGCCCTTAGTTGATTTTGACTACGTGAGCACGGATCTGTCAGGTTCTGTCAGAACTCAGGTCAGGTGTGTGAACCGAGTTCTGATAGATCCCGTGTCAATCGTGCAAATGGAGCTCGGCCATGCGGCTGAATGCCTGGCGCGACTCTTCAAACCGCTGCAGGGTGTGGAGAACTTGTCCGAGGGTTTGCCAGGCCATCCAATCGTCCGGGCGGAGCTCGGTTGCACGTGTAACGGCTTCGAGCGCCTCCTCCCACCGCTCGGCTTTGGCAAGAGCACTGCCACGGTCGAACCATGCGGCGGCGTTCTCGGGGTCGAGCTCGGTAGCCCGGGTAAGGGACTCGAACGCCTCTTCGTGCCGCTTCAGTTCGCGAAGTGGAAAAGCGCGGCGATACCATGCGACGGCGTACTCTGGGTCGAGCTTGGTAGCACGTGTGAGGGACTCGAGTGCCTCTTCCCACCTATGCATGTTGGCAAAAGCGTCGCCGCGTCCGTACCAGGCGATGGCGTTCTCGGGGTCGAGCTCGGTAGCACGAGTGTTGGATTCGAGTTGGAGCTTGGCTGCGCGGACAGAGGCGATGAAACCGAAGTCTTCTCGCTCCAGTTCGAGAAAAGCAACGCCGCGGTCATGCCGAGCGAGGCGGTCCCCCGGGTCGAGTTCGGTCGCGCGGGTAAGTGCCTCGTACGCCTCCTCCCACCAGTCCCGATTGGCGAGATCGAAATCTACATCAGGCGTTGTTGTATGGTGGATCTGTCGCGCCTCCTCGTACCGGATTTGATAGACAAGCCCTCTGCCACGACCGCGCCATGCGATCGGATTCTCCGGGTCGAGTTCGATCACACGGGCATAGGCTGCAGCGGCGGCCTCATAGTCTTCCGCCGAGAAAAGACGGTCCGCTTCCTCAAGCAGTCGGTCGGTTTCTTCCTGGTCATTTTGCATATGGCATTTTGGCAAGGTTTCGCATCAAGGTATAACAGCACGGATCTGTAAGATCTCGGCACTCGGGCAGAGTAGCACGGTTATGTCAGAACTTAGGGAGCGAGGCAAAATCAGCCCCGGATTCCACGCATCCTAATACCGTCTTTGAGTTCAATCTGAGTCCTGACAGAACCTGTAATACCGACTCGGAGTCCAATGTGGGTGCCGGCTGTGCATACCATCCCGTTTCGACATAAGCCCTACGCCCGTAGTTGCTTTTGACTACGCGGGCATCAACCGAATTTAATCAGTGCGAGTGATGGCTGCGACAGATTGAATCGTTAGTCTATGGTCTATTGTGATGATGCTTGACGTAGCGAGTCGTTCGCTGAGAATCATCATGTCCCCCCTGAAGGCAAGTAGACATGAGTGCTGAAGAGCGGGGCGGGGTCAACGGGGCGCGTAGTCGAACCCGTCAAGGAGTCGAGATTCATTGGTGAAGATGAACCGAAAATCCTTCCTCTTAGTGGTTGTTGCCGTCGCTGCCGTCCTTAGCGGCGGGGGATATGTGCTGTATCAATCGATCGATCAGCCGCCCCGGGCTGTCCATTTGACCTACTTCACCTACACATCGGACGAACTGGACTCGTTACGCGATCTGAGTTCGGACCGGAAAATGTCTATCGACGATCTGTTTGATTGGGAGGACACGCTATTCGATCTGGTAAGTGATCAGAGAATCACGAGAAGTTCTGCCAAAAATATGCTGGCGTATCTGGTCGTCGCCCAGAGAGACGCAGCGTACCTGTCATCCAACGTCCACCAGGAATTCCGGGGAAGCATCGACCCTGTGTCAAGGGATGTCGCCTGCTTATTCATCCCAGAGGTCTGCCAGGAGATACCGGTCGAAACCGACGCGTATTCAGAGCGGCTAACGGCAATCGTACTCCCGAAGATTGAAGCCAGAATACTTGCAGCCAAAAACAACACCCGGGCGTACGAGATGAGGTCCGAGGACCAGTACTGGGACAATGGCAAGCCAAAGGTTGTTTCGCAAGAGACGTGGTTAATCGACTCCCCGGAGGGCTACAGGATCGCGCCACCACCTGAAATCGGATCTGAAGCAGATATGGCTCAGGTCCAGATGGTGAGGGATGCCCTGGACAACATCACGGACGACCAGATACTGGCCGTCCTTCGCTGGTCAGGTGGCCCCTACACCATTGGCACAAACGCCTTGTGGCCCGAACTGGCGACAAAGTACATGAGGCGAACCGGGTTCAGCGATTTGGCGCAGGCGCTCAAGATCCGCTCAGTGCTAATGATGACCGTCATCGACACCCGTATTGCTGTCGACGATTCTAAGTACACCTATCTGGTGAAGCGGCCCGCGCCCAGACTCGGGACGGACGACCCGTTGTACACAATCATGCCGACGGTTGACAGTCCGTCTTACCCCTCGACCAGCATGGTTGTCGCAACCGCGGCGGCAACCATCATGTCTTTCTACTTTCCTGAAAATACGGACGAGTGGAACACCTTCGCAAAAGAGATCGGTGACTCCCGAGTCTGGTCCGGCATCCACTACCCGATGGATCCCGAAAGGGGCGCGAGCTTGGGGCGAAAGGTGGGTCTGGAAAGTCTCAGGATTGCTGAACCGATGAGCAGCTTAAATTTCGATCCAAGCTACGAGGACTACCTCTTCCAACCGGGCATCGCAGGGCCAGGATAGGGGCTCCATGTCAATTTCGATTAGAAATATCACAATCGGAAAGAAGCTCCTGGTCGGGTTCATGTCGATCGCCCTCCTTGTGGCGGTCACCGGCTATATCGGAGTCCGTGAGACACGACAGATCCAGAGATCCTTTGAAGAGGCCGCAAGCTCTTCAGTTCCTGCAATCCAGGCACTGGAAGAGATCAAGAGGGCGGAAAACGAAATCGCTCTCCGGATTGGTGAATTCCCCGCAGGTACTGAAACGGCAGACGAAAAGAGTGCATTGATTGGAAAGGTGGAGACACTGGTCAGATGGTCGGAACGGTACGACCGTGCTGTGATAGCCGGCGAGGCGGACGCGCGATTAGTGTTTAGTCAGAATGTGAAGACTGCGGAAGAAGACGTGATTCTTAACGCATTCAAGTTGCTCGGGCTAAAAGAGCGCGGCATATCGGGAGATGTGCTGGACGCCAGTGTTGAGGATTTGGAGAAAGCCCAAGCTCGCCTGAAGCGGATTATCGACGAAGCGATTCGCGATGAGCTGGCTCACATCGAGGAAAACGACGCTCACGTCTCCACGGCTTCCGATGAAACGGTCAGAAATATTTTTCTGGCGTCCGCTCTGACTTTTGCATTCGCTGCGTCCATGGGTCTGGTTTTCGCCCGTTCTATCGGAGCGCCCGTCAGGCGGCTGAAGAAATCGGTTGAGCGGTTTGGCATTAGGTACGCGGGAGGATCAACTGAGGTCCCGGTTGGCACGGGTGATGAAATCCGTCAGCTGTCGCAGTCGTTTAACTGGATGAAAGAGAGGCTGGAGGAAACGACCGTCCACCGAGACCGGCTGGAGCGTCAACTGATCGAACGCGAGGTCATGCTGAGCGAAATCCACCACCGGGTTAAGAACAATCTGGAAATTGTCTCAAGCTTGCTCGATCTCCAGGCAGCAGACCTGGTGGACCAACGAGCACTCCCATTGTTCAGACGCAGTCAGGACCGGATCAGGTCTATGGCACTCATCCACGAACAGCTGTATCAGTCCGAAGACCTTGCGAAACTTGATTTCGGCGAATACCTCCGGAACCTCGTGGCCAATCTGCAAAATGCATATGGGACCGGTCCCGATTCTGTAGATGTTAAGTTCGATGTCGAGCACATATTCATGGGCATCGATTCGGCGATTCCCTGTGGTCTCATCATCAATGAGCTGGTTTCAAATGCGCTGGAACACGCGTTCCCGGCGGGTCGACATGGCGAAATAAGCATCTCCCTTCGGCTGGATAAAGATAGTCGGTATCAGCTTGCCGTCTGTGACAACGGAGTTCGCTTACCCGATGGTCTGGACTTTCGCAATACAAAATCGTTAGGCCTGAAACTGGTCAATGCCCTGACAGCCCAACTCAAGGGAAATATCGAGGTGGATCAAAGTAGCGGGACAGCTTTCAGGATAACGTTCGAAGCAAATAAGCCTGAGGTGACCACGTGATTAGCAATGCTCCACGAATCCTGGTCGTCGAAGACGAGGCCATCGTGGCAATGGCCCTACAGGCCAGATTAGAAAACCTGGGATACGCCGTCGTCAACGTGACCGCTTCTGGAGAAGAGGCGATCGTACATGCCGCCGAATTGAGTCCCGATCTCGTTCTGATGGACATTCGGCTAGCTGGGGCTATTGATGGTATCCAGGCCGCCGAACAGATTCGGGTTCGCTACGACATTCCGGTGGTTTATCTGACAGCGTATGCAGATCAGGCCACGTTGCAGCGAGCGAAGCTAACTGGGCCCTATAGCTACCTGATCAAACCGGTCGAGGAAAGTGCCTTACATACCGCTGTTGAGGTCGCTCTCTTCAAGCACGGAATGGAGAGGGCGCTGAAACGTTCGGACCAACTCACCGCTACGGGAGTAATAGCTGCCGGCATCGCGCACGAAATAGATATTCCTTTGACCAGCGTCCTGCGCACTTCTCAACTACTTTCGGACAAATTAGAAGGATCCCTCAGAAACGATGCTCTTCAGATTCTTGAAGAGGTACAGCGAGCTAAGAGCATCGTTCAAGGCCTCCTCTCGTTGGTACGGCAGCAAGTTCAGCATTCTCCAGAAGAAGAGAATATTGCTGCCGAGGTAATCAGCGAGAACTTTCCGGAGCCTCGGTATCAGGAAGTTCTCACCCCCCGTCAGGTCGAAATCGTCCGGCAGATCTTGGCTGGTCGACCTACCAAAGACATAGCTGAAGAGTTGGTGATTACCACTGACACAGTAGCCACGCACGTGGGGGACATCTACAAGAGGACCGATTGTACGAACCGTGTTTCATTGGTCTTATGGGCAATCAACCACGGCCTCGTTTCGTCACGTGAGTCAGAAGGATAGGTAGGCCCAGGGACGCTTGAGCGTCGGTTAGGCCATCGGCAGATATCAGCATTCGCTAGATTTAGGAGAGAATCGTGATGCCATCAAGGTTTGAAAGCCCATGTGACCGATGCTGAGTCGTTTGTCGCCGAGTCGCAGGTCGGCGCGCCATTCGGCGCCTCTGATTACCTCTGACTACGAGCGCGTTCCTTAAAGTTAGTCAACGCAGGCGATGGCAGCCACCGTAGGAATCGCTAGCCTCCGATCTGTCGCGAGGAAGCCAATATAGGCAGCAACAACGCGATGAGGTGCGAAGCGATGACGACTACCACAAAGAAGGGGACGGAGACGTCTGTGAGTGAGCTGATTGCGCAGCTATCCAAAGCAGCGAACCGAGATGATGCAAGGGGCAGCAATCACGGGCGCCCGGTCAGGGATGGCCCCTTCCGACAACGATCGAATGGAGAATCCAAGCGAAGAGGATCCCGGCGCGATCAGCTTTTTAGTCGGACTCGTCGTCATTGCGACCGTTCTTGCATTTAGCGGTATCTAAGCGAGGACAGCGACACGGGTGCCGAAGTTTGGAATGGAAGTGAAGAGTTTGTCCACAGAACTGAGCTTTCGCAGTGCTCTTGAGTTCGATGCACAATCGCCTGTCGCCTCTCGTGCATTTGAGTTTTCGTCGACTCTTATGGTCACTTCTGACTACGCTAGCGTTTCTCCAAGTTAGTCAATGCAGGCGATGGCAACTACCGAAAGCGTCGCTAGTCTGTATTCCGTCGAGAGGAAGCCAAGAGTGGCAACATCGAGGCAAGGAGGTACGAAGCGATGACAACCACAACGAAGACTCTGGGGATTGACGCGGTTGTAAGTGAACGCATTGCCGACAAGTACCAAAGCGGCAATGCGATGGGCAAAGGAATCCCCGCGCAGGTCCAATGGTCGGAAGTGGCTCCATCCGAATACGCGATCCTGGCTCGCTGGTCTGCGCTCGAAGCTGCAGGTGAGGGATACATGGTTCTAATGGCTCGCAAGCTGACAAAATCGGCTCTGCTCGCTGCGTTATTGGCCATGGCGGATGCGCGGGTAGCTCAGTTCTCCGTTAGGACAGACACCACCTTCTTCGGACTATTTTCCAGTGTCACGTCTTGGATCTCCAGGGGGCACTCATCTGAGGACTGGCCAGCAGGCAGTATCGAATCGAGTTTGCAGGAGAGGTTGACGGAAACACCTGTGAAAGTACGAGACCTTGTGGCGAACTGGATAGGAAAGGAGGAGTTGGCGGATCCATGGGGGCAGATGCGCGACCGGATCGTTAATCGGCTAGTTACTCAAGGGACTATTGAGCGTTGCCAGGAGCCAAGATCGTTCCTTTTCTTCAAGTGGACGGTTACTAAACACGGGATGCCTGAGAGCACCAAGAGCACTGCAGACGGCTACCCAGATAAGACCGGAATCAAGGACCCAACTACGCCGACAGTGGACCAACGTCGCCTTGGATTTGGCGAGGGTGGCGCGATCTCCGGTGGCATCGACAAGGGATTCTCTGACCGGACGGAATCGAACTCCGGCTAGGTCGTGACCAGCGTCGTCAATCAGACGAAAACCCCTGCTCACGATCAAGGTGGGCGTGCTCTCTGGAACCCGAATTGGATCACCGGGAGAGGAACGTGAATCTTGCCTATCAAGTTTCAGTGGCAGTCAGCCTTGCGATGCTGGTCGGTGCCGGCCTGGGCCTTTCAAACCTCCTGCGTGACCGGGAAATTCCACGACCTCTAGCCCGCTACGTAGCCCCCTGGACTACGGGGGGGGCGTTCTTAATGGCGGTATTGTGGCTTGAGCCGGTTGTCGCTATCACGCTCGCATCGGTGCTGACCGTGATGATGGTTACGCTCAAAGGCTTGCGACGAACTGCATTGCGCGGTGTTGAAGGCGAATTCGCTTCGCAGAAGTGGTCCGAGATCACATTCGGACTTGCCGGAACAGCCAGCCTTGTCGTTGGTTGGGGTCTGCTTGGCGACCCGTGGCTGGGCTTCTTGCCTATCGCGTTTATGGCATGGGGAGACAGTACTTCAGGGTTTGTGAGGGCGACCTACTATCGGTCGAACTTCAGCAGCTGGTGGCCGTCATTAGGCATGATGTTGATTTGCCTGGGCGCTGCGCTCTTGTACGCGCCTTACTGGATTGGTGTTGTCGGTGCAGTTGCGGCGACCATGGCCGAGCGAAAGCGGCCGAGGCTCGGCGCCTGGTGGGACGACAATGCCAATGTGGTGACCGTGTCTCTCGCCACGATGATCGTCCTCGCGATGCTATGAGAGAAGTTAAAGCCCACAGATGGTCAAGTAAGAAATGTCAAACTAAGTTTCGTCATGAATATCGATGCTGAAACACCAGGAGAAACTGTCATGCGGCACAGAACCCGCTGGTCTTACAGAACAAATCTACTGATCCTTGTCGTCGCCACATTGATGATGCTAACGGGATGTTCATCAAGCGGTAGCGACCAGGCAACGTCTACCCCTGGAGTGAGTCTGACCGAATCCACTGCACCAGTCCCCACCGTTGCTCCGAGCGCTACACCAACTTCCGTTTCTCCTACGTCGCCCACTCCTAAGCTAACTCCGACTGCGGTACCGCCCAATGCATCATTTATGGTGAATGTGGATTCGGGGCAGGCTCCGGTTGAGGTCATATTTACGGATACGTCTGAGGGCCAGTTAGACACGGTTGAGTGGGATTTTGGAGACGGCACATCTGGAACGTCTGCCATTCACGAGTACACCAAAGTTGGGACCTATACGGTCGTTCTCACGGTCAACGGACCTGGAGGGCTCGACTCAGTCAGCAAAATCGTCACTGTC